>NZ_CATKQE010000017.1:0-15216 GCF_949767845.1 Pseudomonas sp. IT-232MI5 | reverse complement strand
GCCTGTAGAAAAGTTTATCCGGGATAAAAGTTCGGGCAGACTATGAAGTTCAAATTCAAAGCCCCGTCGCAATGGAAATTGCGACGGGGCTTTTGCATTACCGTCAGCCGACGAATTGCCACGGCGAGCCGCGACTACATCATTGATTGTGAACATTAGACGGGGTGCGCGGTTAACCTTCGTTCAGCTCAATTTTACCCATTGAGGTACTGACTTCGGTTATGTGTCGGCGACCGTAGACTTCGTATGTGCGGCTGCCGTCATCGCTTTCCGGTTTACGCAATGCCAGTTGCGCGAACAAACCATTCTTTTCGCTGTAACTGCCGAACCAGTCGATCAAAGCACCGATGTAACAATCATTGCCAATGAAGACCGGCAGGTCGGCGACTTTTTCAATGCTGTAATGCGCCGGGCCAAAGCTGTAGTAATCGTTTTCACCGGCGCCGGTAGCCGGAATAGGGCAGAGCGGTTCTTTTGAAGGGATAGCGGCGGTTTCATTTACTTTCGCCACTGCCAGATTGAGCGCTCGGTGCAGATCGGGTTCGAGTTCAAACGTGCTGTTGCCGTCATCTTTGTGTTGAAGAACGGGCACTTCGAGGTCGTAGCGATAACGGATCGTCATCGTAGGCACCTGGACGTTGATTTTCAGCGGGTTGAGCAAGTAGATCCGATCAGCGCCGTACTCGCTGTTTCGATAAGCCGCGTAAGTTTTGCCACGCAGGCTTATCCAGTCCACTGACTGATTGGCGCCGCGATCATTGGTGTAGAACAGCGAACTTTCAGGCTCAACAGAACGTTTGACGAACCGTTCTCCGTCGCGACGCCAGGTTTCCACATAGGTGAACAGACCGGTGCCCCCGGCGTAGGTATTCACAATTAGATCACGCTGCCCGTCGCCATCCAGATCCTGCAAGGTGTAAGAGGTCAGGCCGGTTTCGGCAGCGTCAGTGATCCGCGAAGCGGTCAACGCTCGCCATTCATTGGCAGTAACGCCTTTGGGCTGCGCTGTCGGAAAGTACGTTATCGAAGAGTCATCTTCATTGGCATCGCCGTGAAAACCGACGGCAGTCGTTTTGACGGCGAGCGCGGCGAGTGCCCGGTCCAGCGCAAATTCGGGATCATCTTTACTGGCGGCTTGAATGCGTTTTTGCAGATCGTCCAGCGCCTGTTCATCGAGGTCATCCGGTTGATAGGCAACCGCTGCCTGCCACTGCGCGCGTAACGCTTGCAGGCGTTCTTGATAGTGCTGGCTCAGGCACGAAACGTCTTCGGCGCATTCATTGCGGGCTTTTAACCACAGCCTTTGAGTGCGCTTGAGTTCAGCTTGTGCGGGAGCAGAGGCTCTGAATAAATCCCGATAAACCACACCCATCTGCGCATCCAGTTCATACAACTGATTGTTCGCGCAAACAGTGTTTTCGACGGCATTCGCCGCTTTTGTGCAATCCATTCCAGCCGCCATTGCCTGCTGAACAAACAGCAGAGCGCAGGCGGAAGCGATGTAGCGTCCTTTGATGTACACGATCTAAGCCTTGTAGTGGGAGGGTGTCCTAGTGCGCAGGGTAAAGGCTGGGTGAGGAATCTTGAAGCACTGGCTTCAGAGAAAAGCACTTCTGGCCGATAACCCATTCGGTGACTTCAAAGTCGCGCGAAATCACTTGATAGCATTTGGCCGCCAGTTATCATCTGCGCGCCTGAAATTGCCCTCACTTCAATTGCCTGGAAATCTTCGATGCTGTCGTATCACCAAAAGAGTTTTCTGATCGTCGATGATTTCTCGGATTTCCGCAGTTCCGTTCGTTCGATGTTGCGTGAGCTCGGGGTCAAGGACGTCGATACCGCCGACACCGGTGAGCAGGCGCTGAAGATGTGCGCGCAGAAGTCTTACGATTTCATTCTGCAGGATTTCCATCTTGGCGACGGTAAGAAAAACGGTCAGCAGGTACTCGAAGATCTGATGCTGGAAAAGCTCATCAGCCATGAAGCAGTGTTCGTCATGGTCACCGCCGAAACCAGCCAGGCGATGGTACTCAGTGCCCTGGAGCACGAGCCGGATGCGTACCTGACCAAACCGTTCAACCGTTCCGGCCTCGCCCAGCGCCTGGAGCGTCTGGAGCAGCGCAAGACGTTGCTCAAACCGATTCTGCAGGCCCTCGACCGTGGCAAACCGGTCGAGGTGCTAAACGCTTGTATCGCCTTGTGTAAGCAGGACATCCGTTATTCGCCACTGTGCCTGCGCTACCGCGCTGATGCGCTGCGCGACCTGAACCAGAACGAAGCGCTGGAGCGCCTCTACGACAGCATCATTGCTGACCGCCCATTGCCGTGGGCATTTGCCGGATTGGGCAAGTTGCTGTTCAAGCGAGGTCAGGTCGCACAGGCTAAAGGCGTTTATGAGAAAGCGCTGAAGGTGTTCCCGATGATGCCGTCTCTGTATGACGGTATGGCCGATGTGCTGGTATCGGAGGGCGATACCAAAGGCGCGCAACAGGTGCTCGAAGAGGCCATTCGTCTTTCGCCATTGGCGGTGCGCCGACAGGCATTGCTGGGCAAACTGGCGATGGCCAACGAGGATTTCGACACCGCTTCGCGTGCTTATCGTCAGGCAGTGTCGCAAGGTGCGCAATCGCGGTTCAAGGACCCGGAAAGTAACCTAGGTCTCGCTCACGCGTTGATCAGCAAGGGCAGCGAGCGCGGTCTCGACACGCGCACGCGTCTTGAGATCAACACCACCCTCAGCGCCGTGGCCAAAGAAAACCCGACCGATCCGGGCCTGCAGATTCGTGCACGTCTGATGAAAGCCACCAGCCTGCTCCTCAACGATGCCGAAACCGCCGACAAACTCACCGAGCAAGCGCTGATGCGTCTCGACGGCATGGAGCAGTTCATGAGTCCGGAAGCGGCGCTGCTGGTCGCCAAGCAATTGCAGATGCTCGGTCAGGCGGAGGCGGGCACCTCGATGCTCAAAAGCTGTGCGGAGATCTACGGTGACGACCCGGCGGTAATGAAAGACATCGCCAAGCTGACCGATGACCCGACTATTCTCAACTCCAGTAACGCTGCTGCCGACCTCAATCGTCAGGGCGTGCGAGTGTACAAGACCGGTAATCTGGTGGAGGCCCGCGAGGTCTTCCGCAAGGCGCTGAAGATGCAACCGAAGAACATCAGTATCGCCCTGAACATGGCCCAGTCGCTGCTCCACGGCACCGACACCAGTGTGCCGTCGGCGGAGCTGGAAGAATGTCGGGCCTGCCTGAAAATGGTCGGCCTGATGCCCGACACCGACGCGCGTTTTGCGCGTTATCAGAAGCTGAAAAGCAAGGCGTTTGGCGAATGAACCAAGACGAGCAGGCTCTGGATTTTTCCACGGTGATCGCCTCCACCGTCCACGACATGAAGAACTCGCTGGCCATGCTCATGCAGGCCCATAGCCAATGGCTGGCGCGCTTGCCTGAGGCGCAGCGCCAAGGCTCGGAGCAGGGTGTGATCGACTTCGAGTTCGCCCACCTCAATGGCATGCTGGTGCAGTTGCTCGGGCTGTATAAGCTCGGCGTCAACCAGATGCCGCTGCAACCGGCGTATCACGAACTGGACGACTTCATCGAGGCACAACTGGCGGCGCATCAAGAGGTGTTTGCCAGTCGCGGCATTATCGCCACCTATGAAGTCGACCCGCTAAGCCCGTTGGGTTTCTTCGACCGCGAACTGGTTGCCTCGGTGCTGGGTAACTGCATCAACAATGCGATTCGTTATGCCCGCGAATCCCTGCTGATTACCGTCAGCGACGAGGCCGGGCAACTGGTGCTGAGCATCAACGACGACGGCGACGGTTACCCGGTCGAAATGCTCGAGCGTCAGGCCGATTATGTGCAAGGCATCAACCACAGCAGCGGCAGCACCGGCCTCGGGTTGTATTTCGCCAATCGCATCGCGGCGCTGCATCAGCGCAACGGTGTCGAAGGTCGCACCGAAATCCGCAATGGCGGGCCATTGGGCGGCGGCGTCTTCAGCCTCTACCTACCCTGAACGCAAATCCCCTTGCAGGTGCTGCCGAAGGGAGCATTCGCGTTGTCTGTTTTTTTGTTTGACGCTGCTTGATATTCCGAACAGCCGAAGCCTATTTTGTACGGGTCGCCGTTCGCGGCTCGCACAATAACAAGGATTGCGTCATGACAACCGATGGCCAGCGTTCACTCGCGCAGCGATTGACCGGCATTGATGAGATTGAATGTGTCACGCCGGATTTGAACGGCGTACCACGGGGTAAAGTGATGACCGCCGAGGGTTTCCTCGAAGGGCGGCGTTTGCAGCTGGCGCGGGGAGTGCTGCTGCAATGCATCATGGGCGGTTACCCGGCAGCGCGTTTTTATGGCAGCGATGACGGAGACTTGGCGCTGGTCGCCGAGCCGACCCAGATCCATCGTTTGCCATGGAGCGACGACCCGCGAGCCCTGGCTATTTGCGACGCCGATGAACTGACCGGCGAAAGCTCCAATCTGTCGTCCCGTGGCCAGTTGAAAAAAGTCATTGCCCGTTACGCCGAGCGCGGCCTGGCGCCGGTGGTGGCGACCGAGCTGGAATTCTTTGTCTTCGCGCCGAACACCGATCCGACCCAACCATTTCGGCCTCCCGTCGGTCTCGACGGTCGCCGCGAGGATGGCCAGTCCGCGTTCAGCATCAGCTCCAATAACGGTCTGCGCCATTCTTCAACGAAGTCTATAAATGCATGGCCGCCCTCGGTCTGCCGCGCGATACCTTCATGCACGAGATGGGCGTCAGCCAGTTCGAGATCAATCTGCTGCACGGCGATCCGCTGTTACTCGCCGACCAGACCTTCCTGTTCAAGCACCTGCTCAAGGAAGTTGCGCTCAAGCATGGCCTGACCGTGGTCTGCATGGCCAAACCGCTGGCCCACACGCCGGGCAGTTCGATGCACATTCATCAGAGCATCGTCGAGATCGCCAGCGGCAAGAATGTCTTCAGTGATGCGCACGGTGAACCGACCGCGATGTTCCGCCACTTCATCGGCGGTCAACAGGCGGGCATGGCCGATTTCACCGCACTGTTTGCACCCAATGTGAATTCCTATCAGCGCCTTTGCCATCCCTATGCATCGCCGAACAACGCGTGCTGGTCCCACGACAACCGTGCGGCTGGCCTGCGGATTCCGGCGAGTGCGGCGGTCGCTCGTCGGGTCGAAAACCGCTTGCCGGGCGCCGATGCCAATCCGTACCTGGCGATCGCCGCCAGTCTGGCCGCCGGGCTGCATGGGATCGAGCATGAGCTGGAACCGACCGAGGCCATACAGGGCGAGTTCGAGGTGCCGGACAATCTCTCGCTGCCGTGTACTTTGCATGCCGCACTCGAACGTCTGAAACGTAGCCAATTGGCGAGGGAACTGTTCGGACAGGAGTTCATCGAAGGCTACATCGCTTCGAAGACCATGGAGTTGACCAGCTTCTTTGATGAAATCACTCCCTGGGAACGGCGTGTTCTAGCAGCCCAGGCCTGACGAACTGTCGCCACCGGGCTATCGTTTTGATAGTCCGGTCTTTACTGCAAGGAGCCGCTCGGAACGCCGATGCGCCAAATCTGGAAATCCTTTCGAGCGTTGTATTTCGCCTCGCTGATGATGTTGATCGGCTCGGGCCTTCTATCCACTTATCTGGCCTTGCGTCTGGCCGCTGACAATGTCGATGGGCTGTGGGTCGGTGCGCTGATGGCGGCCAACTATTTCGGTCTGGTGCTGGGCGGCAAGATCGGTCACCGACTGATTGCCCGGGTCGGGCATATCCGCGCTTATTCTGCGTGTGCCGGGATTGTCGGGGCGGCGGTGCTGGGCCATGGGCTGGTCGATTGGCTGCCGGCGTGGCTGGTGCTGCGGACCATCGTCGGTCTGGGCATGATGTGCCAGTACATGGTGATCGAGAGCTGGCTCAACGAGCAGGCGGATGCCAATCAGCGAGGTCTGGTGTTCAGCGGTTACATGATCGCTTCGTACCTGGGCCTGGTGCTCGGTCAACTGATTCTGGTCATGCATCCGGGCTTGGGCCTGGAACTGCTGATGCTGGTCGCGCTGTGCTTTGCGCTGTGTCTGGTACCGGTGACGTTGACTCGGCGGATTCACCCGGCGCCCCTGCATCCGGCACCGATGGAACCGCGCTTCTTTATCAAGCGCGTGCCGCAGTCGCTGAGTACGGTGCTCGGTGCCGGTTTGATCATTGGTTCGTTCTATGGTCTGGCGCCGCTGTATGCCTCGCAGCAAGGGCTGTCGACCGAGCAGGTCGGTCTGTTCATGGGTAGCTGCATCTTTGCCGGTTTGTTGGTGCAGTGGCCGTTGGGCTGGTTGTCCGACCGTTATGACCGGGCGCTGCTGATTCGCTGCTTTGCCGGGTTCCTGGCGGTGGCGGCGCTGCCGTTGGCGGTACTGCCGCAGGTGCCGCTGGAGGTGCTGTTCGGGGTTGGCTTCCTGTGCTCACTGGTGCAGTTCTGCCTGTATCCGCTGGCGGTGGCGTTCTCCAATGACCATGTGGAAGGTGATCGGCGGGTGTCGCTGACGGCGATGCTGTTGGTGACTTACGGTGTTGGTGCGAGCATCGGACCGTTACTGGCGGGCGTGCTGATGAAACTGTTCGGCAGTCAGAGCCTTTATGCGTTCTTCAGCTTCTTCGCGCTGGTGCTGGTGTGGCGGATCCGGCCGAAAGCCGTGACCAATCTGCATCAGGTCGACGACGCGCCACTGCATCACGTGGCCATGCCCGACAGTATGTCCAGCTCGCCACTGGTAGCGGCCCTCGACCCTCGAGTAGACGAGCAGGTGGTGCAGGAGCAGATGGTGCAGGACCCTTTGCAGGCGCCGACAACGCCTGAGCCTGAGCCTGAGCCTGAAGCCGATGCGCAGCCAGAGCTTGCAGCAGAAGCGGAGCCTGATAGTGGCAGTGACAAGCCTGCTCCGGATCTCAGTGGCGGCAGACCTTGAACTGAACAAAACGCATGGCGCATAAAAAAGGGCAGCCCTGGGCTGCCCTTTTTATTGGCCGGACGAATCAGAGATCGTCTTTGTCGAAACGGCGTGCCTCACGTTGCAGCTGATACACAAAACGCTCAACATTGCGCGCGGCCTGACCACTGATGTTGTGGAAACGCAGGCCGGCGAAGGTGATGTTGAGTTTTTCTTCGAAGTGCAGATAACGCAGTTCAACGGAGGTCGGCTGGTTGCCGAACAGCGGCGGGGCAATCAGGCGGTCATAGACCTGGCCCAGTTGCAGGCGATCAGTGATATCGCCTTCGAAACGCAGCTTGCAGCCGGTCGCGGAGATATCCAGCAGTTTGCCGTTGATCGGCGCCTTGAGCTTTTCTCCGCCCAATTCAACGCTGACCAGATCAGTCAGCTTCAGTGCGGCGCGGAAAGCATTGCGGCGCTGGTGATAAACCACTTCGGTCGGTAGCTCGCCGGTGTAGAAGCGGTCACCGTCGGATTCCTCGATATTCAACGTGCCGGTGCATTCCCAGGCAATGCGCACACCGTCATGAAAGCCTTCGACCTTGAACGGCTCGCCGGCCAGCAGGAAACGTTCGCCGTCACGCGGGATCATCTCGTCCAGCGCGATCGAAGCGCTGTCGCGGTCGACTTTGATCAGATAGCTCTGGAAGCGCTGGCTGCGCTCATGAAAGGTAATGATCAGCGGATCGTGGCTTTCTTGCAGCTGGCGCAGGTTGCTGGAGATTTCCAGTGGCGTGGTGAGCACCTTAGGGGGCTGCGGAGCATCATCCGCGCTGAGGGCGTTGGACACGGTTAATCAATCTCCAGACAAAATATGACGACTAGCCAGCATTTTGCCAGCATGTTCCGCGGGTTGATAGAGCTGGCGCATCAACGGCTCATGCCTGGCTGAGCGGACGCGGTATAGCGGGTTTGGCAAAGGTGCCACTGGCGTTATAAAGCGCTGGCGCTTCACCGCCGGTGAGGATCTTCAGCTGATTGGCCGTGGCGGCCTGCTGGATCTGAATGGACTGGCCGTTCTTGACGTTGGCGGCCTGGCATTGAGCGATCAGATCGGTCAATGCATCGCCTTGCGTCAACAGCTGCTCGCCAATGCTCGACTGGCTGGCCAGTTGCACAAGGCCTGTACGATCAGTCGGCAGGTTGAGGCTGGCGAGGATTTCGCTGCGTTTGCGGCCATGCTGTTCAAGCAGAATGATCAATGCCTGTTTGTGCGCCAGAATTTCTTCCAGCAGGGGCATGTCGCGACCGTGCAACGCGAGAGATTCGGTTTGCAGCAACTCCAGCAATTGTTGAGCTGGAGCAAAGTCGTCGTTGATCAGTTGCAATAAATTAGTGTCGTGCATGGCTGGCCTTGGGTGTTAAGCGTCCAAAAGCCTCGCGCCGGCAAAGGCCTAGCGCTGGGCTTCGAAGTTGAGCAGTTTGCTGGCTACACGGTTGCTGTCGACTTTATAGCTGCCATCGGCAATCGCGGCTTTCAACTCGGCCACACGGGCTTTGTCGACAGCAGGTTGATCGCGCAGCTTGTCAGTGACCTTCTGCAACTGTTGAGCCTCATTGCTGAGGTGTACCGATTCCCCGCTTTTTGCGGTACTGGCCTGTTCGGCCGGGGTATTCAGCGGCGCGGAGGTGCCGGTTTCGGCGGTTTCCTTGGCGTTGCTGGTACGTGTACTGCCCGTAAGTGACGAGGAGCTGTTCAAACGGCTGAAATCGATGACCATGATAAAAACCTCTGGGAATTTGGACGCTTGCCATGTTTTCGGCCATCCCCTGGAAAACTTTAGGCACATTTACAATGAGCCTTGCATGCGCCGGCGCGTGTCCTGCTGCGGCACAGTTTAGGGAACAGCCGGGGCTAGCGCCAGTTTTCTACATCGCCACTTCCACTTGGCCCGGCGCGGTGACTTGCGCCTTGATGACCCGTTGCGAGTTGAGGTTTTTCACCCGGATCTGTTCTTTCAAACCGCCATTGGCCAGCGCTTCACCGGGCATGCGCACGGCGAGCGTGCCGCTGCGCGCAGTGATGACCACCTGATCGCCCTTGCGAATGACTTCGGCCTGTTCCAGATGAACCAGGGTAATGACCTGATCGGCTACCGTTGGTCGGGTCAATTTCTGCCCGATCGCTTCGTCTACCGAGGTCAGAAAGCCTTGGTTGATCGTGCTCACGTCGCGCTCTCGCAGGGTCACGTCCTGTGGCTCGATAATCCCTGCGCGTTTCAGCGGTCGGGTAGTTGTCACAATCTCGCGAAACAGGCGGACTTGAGCGGGCACGAACACGGTCCAGGGCGAGGCGCCCTCACAGCGGACCTTCACGGTAACCCGGCCCAAAGGACGTGCCGGGCTCTCCAGAGTCGCTGTCAATTCCTTGTCGCACATAGGCATGCGCATACGCGGATCGAGCTGGTTTACTTCGATTTCATAGCGGCCTTCCGTTTGACTGGTAGCCAGATAGTCTTCTACGGTGAATTCAAGAAAGCCCTGAGTGACGCCGATAAGCATGTCAGGCAAGGTAACCGCATCAGCAATGGCAGGGCTGCCAGCAAAAGAGCAGCAAATGGCGCACGCGACACAAAGCCCTCTGCGAAGAGGTGATGTCAGGCGTCGGAAAAATGTCGTTTGAGCGTTCATACGAGTTAAAAAGCAAGCGCCGTGCCGTTTAGCAATGAATGTGCGTCGCAACAACACTTGGCGTTGGTGTAGGAGTCTGGGGCATGGCTGGTGTAATGGATTCGGTGAACCAGCGCACGCAACTGGTAGGGCAGAATCGCCTGGAGCTGTTGTTGTTCCGTCTCGACGGTCAGCAGCTCTATGGAATCAACGTGTTCAAGGTGCGGGAAGTGTTGCAGTGCCCGTCGCTGACGTTGATGCCCAAGTCCAGTCCTGTCGTGTGCGGGGTGGCAAATATCCGGGGGGCGACCATTCCGATCCTTGATCTGGCAATGGCCACCGGTTCCGGAGCGTTGAAAGACAAGAACAACCCGTTCGTGATCATCACGGAGTACAACACCAAGACCCAGGGTTTCCTGGTCCGCTCGGTGGAGCGCATCGTCAACATGAACTGGGAAGAGATTCATCCACCACCCAAGGGCACGGGTCGCGATCATTACTTGACCGCTGTGACTCGGGTGGACAATCAGTTAGTCGAAATCATCGACGTCGAGAAAGTGCTGGCGGAAGTTGCGCCGACACCGGAAGCGATTTCGGTGGGCGTGGTCGATGTCGAGACCCAGACCAAAGCACTGTCGTTGCGTGTCTTGACGGTCGATGACTCGTCGGTGGCGCGCAAGCAGGTCACGCGTTGTCTGCAGACCATCGGTGTCGAAGTGGTGGCGCTGAACGACGGCAAACAGGCGCTGGATTACCTGCGCAAGCTGGTCGATGAGGGCAAGAAGCCGGAAGAAGAGTTCCTGATGATGATTTCCGACATCGAGATGCCGGAGATGGACGGGTACACCCTGACGGCGGAAATCCGCGGCGACGCACGCATGCAAAAGCTTCATATCATCCTGCATACTTCGTTGTCGGGGGTATTCAATCAGGCGATGGTCAAGAAAGTCGGTGCCGATGACTTTTTGGCCAAATTCCGCCCTGATGACCTCGCATCCCGGGTAGTCGACCGGATCAAAGCAGCAGATATCAGCTAGGGGCGTTTTGTCCCTGGCGGTCAACACGATTTAAGAGGCGGCATCATTGTCTACGGGTAATTTGGATTTCGAACAGTTCCGGGTCTTCCTGGAAAAAGCCTGTGGCATTCTGCTCGGTGAAAACAAGCAGTACCTGGTCTCGAGCCGTCTCAACAAACTGATGGAGCAGCAAGGCATCAAATCCTTGGGTGAGCTGGTTCAGCGCATCCAGACCCAGCCGCGCAGCGGTTTGCGCGAGCAAGTGGTCGATGCCATGACGACCAACGAAACCCTGTGGTTTCGTGACACCTATCCGTTTGAAGTCTTGAAGAACAAGGTGCTGCCTGAAGCAATCAAGGCCAGCCCCAACCAGCGTCTGCGGATCTGGTCGGCAGCGTGCTCGTCGGGTCAGGAACCGTACTCGCTGTCGATGTCGATCGACGAGTTCGAGCGGTCCAACCTTGGCCAGTTGAAGATGGGCGTGCAGATTGTTGCGACCGACCTGTCCGGCCTCATGCTGACCAACTGCAAGACTGGCGAGTACGACAGCCTGGCCATCGGTCGCGGTTTGTCGCCGGAACGTCTGCAGCGTTACTTCGACCCGAAAGGGCCGGGGCGCTGGGTAATCAAGGCGCCGATCAAGAACCGCGTGGAGTTCCGCTCGTTCAACCTGCTCGACAGCTATGCCGCGCTGGGCAAGTTCGACATCGTGTTCTGCCGCAACGTGTTGATCTACTTCTCTGCCGAAGTGAAGAAAGACATTCTGTTGCGCATTCACAGCACGTTGAAGCCGGGTGGTTATCTGTTCCTTGGCGCTTCCGAAGCGCTGAACGGTTTGCCGGACCATTACCAGATGGTGCAGTGCAGCCCGGGGATCATTTACCAGGCGAAGTGAAGCATGCGGAAAAAAGGGAGCCCTCAAGGGCTCCTTTTTTTTGCCGCATGCTTCACGTAGGAGCTGCCGAAGGCTGCGATCTTTTGATTTTGTTTTTTAAGAACAAGATCAAAAGATCGTCCGATCGCGGCCCGAGCCTTCGGCAGCTCCTACAGGGGGAGGTGTTAACAGGAAGAAGCGGCAGAAAAGCGGCATCCGGCGGAAACCGGTTGCCGCTTTTCTGGCATTGCCGCTTTGCCGACTCCCGGCAAAGCCCCGGTTTATGTGGGTTTTGTGGTTTGGCACGGCCCTTGCTAAAGCTCAGTTACGAAAAACCGGTCACCTGAAGGTTCCCGACATGAGCATCAGCTTCGATAAAGCGCTCGGCATTCACGAAAAGGCATTGGGCTTCCGCGCCCAGCGTGCCGAAGTGCTGGCCAACAACATCGCCAACGCCGATACCCCGAACTACAAGGCGCGGGATCTGGACTTCTCCAAAGTGCTTGAAGCACAGACCCAGAAAAATGCGAACGGCACCATCGCCCTGAACATGACCAACAGCCGTCACATCGAAGCTGAAGGCCTGGGCAACGGCGACGAATCGCTGATGTATCGCACGCCGATGCAACCGTCGATCGACCAGAACACCGTGGACGCCCAACTGGAACAGTCGAACTACGCGGAAAACGCCGTCGGCTTCCAGGCCAGCTTCACCCTGCTCAACAGCAAATTCAAAGGGCTGGTGTCAGCCCTGCGCGGAGAGTAATCCATGTCCCTGTCCAGCGTTTTCAACATTGCCGGCAGCGGCATGAGCGCACAGACCACGCGTCTGAACACCGTGGCCTCGAACATCGCCAACGCCGAAACCGTCTCCTCGAGCATCGATCAGACCTATCGCGCCCGTCACCCGGTGTTCGCCACCATGTTCCAGGGCGGCCAGAACAGCGGCAGCAACTCGCTGTTCCAGAGCCAGGACGCGGCCGGTCAAGGCGTACAGGTGCTCGGCGTGGTCGAAGACCAGAGCAACCTCGAAGCGCGCTACGAGCCGAATCATCCGGCAGCCGACGCCAAAGGCTACGTCTACTACCCGAACGTCAACGTGGTGGAAGAAATGGCTGACATGATTTCCGCGAGCCGGTCCTTCCAGACCAACGCCGAAATGATGAACACCGCCAAAACCATGATGCAGAAGGTACTGACCCTCGGTCAGTAATAAGGGGCGACGGCCATGAGTGTTTCCGATACCACCAGCAGCTTGAGCATGAATGACATCCTGGCGAACTCGTCGAAAAAGACCAGTTCGACCACCGGTGGCATTGCTTCGGCCACTAACAGCGCCACCGGCGGCCAGGCCCTGGGCAAGGACGCGTTCCTGCAATTGCTGGTCACCCAGCTGAAAAACCAGAACCCGCTTGATCCGCAGGACAACAGCGCCTTCGTTGCGCAGTTGGCGCAGTTCAGCAGCCTGGAAGGCATCACCACGCTGAACAGCACGGTCAGTTCGCTGGCCGGCAACTACAACTCCTCGCAAGCCTTGCAGGCTTCGTCGCTGGTGGGTCGCAATGTGATCGTGCAGACCAACTCGGTTCAGCTCGACGATCCGAGCAAAGGCATGACCGGTTCGGTCACCGTTCCGTCGTCGATTGCCGGCGGCACCGTGAGCATCACCGACAGCAGCGGCGCGGTGGTTCGCACCATCGATCTGGGCAGTCGCGCCGCAGGCGCCGCGAGCTTCACCTGGGACGGCAAGGACAAGGACGGCAATCTGGTCAAGACCGGTACCTATACCGTCAAGGCCAACGCATCGATCAATGGCACCTCGACCGATATGGCGACGTACCTGCCGGCCACCGTCACCAGCGTGACGATCAGCCAGACCGGCGGCGAACTGATGCTCAACCTGTCCGGCAAGGGCACCGTTGCCCTGTCCAAAGTACAAACCATTGGTATATAGAGCCGACTAACCGGCACAAAGGAGTGGAATATGTCTTTCAATATCGGCCTTAGCGGTCTCTATGCAGCCAACAAACAACTGGACGTGACCGGCAACAACATCGCCAACGTCGCGACCGCCGGTTTCAAATCGTCCCGTGCAGAATTCGAAGACGTCTACTCGGCCACTCGCCTGGGTAGCGGCAGCAAAGTGATCGGCAACGGCGTGCGCCTGGCCAACGTGTCCCAGCAGTTCACCCAGGGTGACATCAACAACACCGGTAACGTGCTGGACATGGGCATCAACGGTTCGGGCTTCTTCACCATGAGCAACAACGGCTCGGTGTCCTACACCCGTGCCGGTACGTTCAAGGTCGACAACGCCGGTTACATCACCAACACCGACTACACCTCGCGCCTGCAGGGTTACGGTGTGGACGCCAACGGCAAGATCATCAACGGCGTGTTGACCGACCTGAAGATTGATACTTCGAACCTGGCGCCGAAATCGACTTCCCTGGTGACGTCGAGCATCAACTTGAACTCGACTGCGCCGGTGATCGTTGATACCGGCACCAACGCCGTCAAGTTCGACCCAAGCAAGCTTGAGACGTACACGAAGAGCTTCAGCACTCCGATCTACGACTCGCAGGGCAACTCGCACGTCATGGATCAGTACATGGTGAAAACCGGCCAAAACACTTGGAAGGTTTACACCCTGGTGGACGGGCGTAATCCGGATGCAACCGGTAGCAATCCACTCACGACGCCTCCAACTGCTTCGACACTGACGTTTGACAGTTCGGGCAATCTGACCCAGGTCAGCACACCTAACCCGGCGGATCCGGCCAATCCGATCATCAGCAGCGACTTGAAGCTGGCCAATTGGAAGCCGGGCAACGTGGTCAACGGTAACTTTGTACCTAACGGCGCAGCAGCCAACACGGCTGGCGTGACCATCTCCATGTCCAAGACCACTCAGTACAACGCTGACACCGCGCGTTCGATTCCGACTCAGGACGGTTACGCCACTGGCCAGATCACCAACCTGACCATCGACGGCACCGGTACTTTGTTTGCCAACTTCAGCAACAACCAGAGCAAGGCCATCGGCCAGGTTGCGCTCGCCAGCTTCACCAACGAACAAGGCCTGCAGGCTATCGGTGGCACCAGCTGGAAAGAGACGTTCGCTTCGGGTATCCCGGGCTACGACGCTCCGGAAACCGGTACTTTGGGTTCGATTGCTTCCAACTCGCTGGAAGAGTCGAACGTTAACCTGACCAACGAGCTGGTGGACCTGATCAAAGGCCAGAGCAACTATCAGGCGAACGCCAAGACCATTTCCACTCAGAGCACCATCATGCAGACCATCATTCAGATGACCTGATGTGATCTGAGAGCTGCACTGAAAACCGACGCCAGAGCGTCGGTTTTTTTATGCGCGTTGCTAAATTTACATTCACCATTGAACCGTTTGTCGGAATTTATGGTTCGGAAGTTGCAACCCCGTCCAGTAGAGGACCTTCGCGTCAAAACTTTGCACAACCTGCTTCATTGAGCCAGGACACTGTATGGCCATATGGAAATCAGGAAGCTTCTACCTAGTTTCAACGTAGTTTCCAACACAAAAACACAAGGATGATGTAATGGCGATAATTAACGGGACCACTGGTGCAGATAATCTGCTCGGCACTGCGGGCGATGATCAGATAAGCGGTTTGGCTGGCAATGATGTCTTGAATGGCGGGGACGGTAATGATCTATTGATCGGCGGCGCAGGC
>NZ_CATKQE010000016.1:0-17025 GCF_949767845.1 Pseudomonas sp. IT-232MI5 | reverse complement strand
GGCTTCGATGAACTGAAGCAACTCACTGCCGAAACCTATATAACTCATTGAATCTCAAGGAGTTTTCCGTTTCGACTGCGCCGGAAGTGGGGCGAATTATAGACATCTGAAATCTGCCGTCAACACCTATTTTCATAATTCTGTCACATCAGTCAAAAATCCCCGAAAACGCGAAGGCCGACCCCAAGGGGTCGGCCTTCGCTGCACTGCCCTACTTACAAGCTAGGAAAGGCGAACTGCGAAGCCTCATGGCTCGCCCGTTGCGGCCAGCGCTGGGTGATCGCCTTGCGACGGGTGTAGAAGCGCACACCGTCCGGACCATAGGCATGCAGGTCGCCGAACAGCGAACGCTTCCAGCCGCCAAAGCTGTGATAAGCCACCGGCACCGGCAGCGGTACGTTAACGCCAACCATGCCGACCTCGATCTCGTCGCAGAACAGGCGCGCCGCTTCACCGTCACGAGTGAAGATGCAGGTGCCGTTGCCGTATTCGTGATCGTTGATCAGTTGCATTGCCTCTTCCAGACTGTTCACACGAACGATGCACAGTACCGGGCCGAAGATCTCTTCTTTATAGATGCGCATCTCTGGGGTGACGTTGTCGAACAGGCAGCCACCGAGGAAGAAGCCTTCTTCATGACCGGCCACGCTGAAACCACGACCGTCGACCACCAGAGTCGCGCCCGCTGCCACGCCGTCATCTACGTAACCGCTGACTTTGTCGCGCGCCTGACCGGTCACCAGTGGGCCCATGTCCAGACCGCAGGAAGTGCCGGCACCGATTTTCAGCGCTTGGATCTGTGGAACCAGTTTCGCCACCAGAGCATCCGCCACCTGGTCGCCCACACACACAGCGACCGAAATCGCCATGCAGCGCTCGCCGCAGGAACCGTAGGCCGCGCCCATCAGTGCGCTGACCGCGTTGTCCAGATCGGCATCCGGCATCAACACTGCGTGGTTCTTCGCGCCGCCCAGTGCCTGAACGCGTTTACCGCGCTTGGTGCCTTCGGCATAGATGTATTCAGCGATCGGCGTCGAACCGACAAAGCTCAGCGCTTTGACTTCCGGCGCTTCGATCAGCGCGTCTACTGCAGTCTTGTCACCGTGAACCACGCTCATCACGCCTTTCGGCAAACCGGCTTCCAGCAGCAACTGTGCGATCAGCAGTGTCGAGCTTGGATCGCGCTCGGACGGCTTGAGGATAAAGCAGTTGCCGCAGACGATCGCCAACGGGTACATCCACAGCGGCACCATGGCCGGGAAGTTGAACGGGGTGATCCCGGCAACGATGCCCAGCGGCTGGAAGTCCGACCATGCGTCGATGTTCGGGCCGACGTTGCGGCTGTACTCGCCCTTGAGGATTTCTGGAGCTGCGCAAGCGAACTCGACGTTCTCGATACCACGCTTCAGTTCACCGGCGGCGTCTTCCAGGGTTTTGCCGTGTTCTTCGCTGATCAATTGCGAGATGCGCGCTTCGTTCTGCTCCAGCAGTTGCTTGAAGCGGAACATTACCTGCGCACGTTTGGCCGGTGGCGTGTTGCGCCAGGCCGGGAACGCTGCCTTGGCGGCATCGATGGCTTTCTGGATGGTTGCCTGGCTGGCCAGTGGCAGCTTGTGGATAGCCTGACCGGTAGACGGGTTGAACACATCAACTGCGCGACCGTTCTCGGTCACCAGTTCGCCATTGATCAAATGCGGGATAACGCTCATCGAAAAACTCCTGAATTCTTGTCCGCAGACGCCCACGAGGGGCGCCGGCTGTTTGTACTTATATATAGAGGGAAAAATCAGTCGAGCTTGTTCAGCACTTCGCCGACCGCATCGAACAGACGATCGAGGTCTTGCGGCTTGCTATTGAAGGTTGGGCCGAACTGCAGGGTGTCGCCGCCGAAGCGCACGTAGAACCCGGCTTTCCACAGGGCCATGCCCGCTTCGAACGGACGCACGATGGCGTCGCCGTCACGACCGGCAATCTGGATCGCGCCGGCCAGACCGAAGTTACGGATGTCGATAACGTTCTTCGAACCTTTCAGGCCATGCAGCGCGTTTTCGAAATGCGGTGCTACTTCAGCGACGCTCTGCACCAGATTTTCCTTTTGCAGCAGATCGAGCGCTGCCAGGCCAGCGGCGCAAGCCACCGGGTGCGCCGAGTAGGTGTAGCCGTGCGGGAATTCCACCGCGTACTCAGGGGTCGGCTGATTCATGAAGGTCTGGTAGATCTCGGAGCTGGCAATCACCGCGCCCATCGGGATCGCGCCGTTGGTGACTTGCTTGGCGATGCACATCAGGTCCGGGGTCACGCCAAAGGTGTCAGCGCCGAACATGTTGCCGGTACGGCCGAAACCGGTGATCACTTCGTCGAACACCAACAGAATGCTGTGCTGGTCGCAGATCTCGCGCAGACGTTTCAGGTAACCCTGCGGTGGCACCAGCACGCCGGCGGAACCGGCCATAGGCTCTACGAATACGGCGGCGATGTTCGAAGCGTCGTGCAGTTCGATCAGCTTCAGCAGTTCATCGGCCAAGGCGATACCGCCCTGCTCCGGCATGCCACGGGAGAAGGCGTTGCTGGCCAGCAGCGTGTGCGGCAGATGATCGACGTCCATCATCGCCTGACCGAACAGCTTGCGGTTACCGTTGACGCCGCCGAGGCTGGTGCCGGCGATGTTCACGCCGTGGTAGCCACGGGCACGGCCAATCATTTTGGTTTTGGTCGACTGCCCCTTCAGGCGCCAGTAGGCACGGACCATTTTCACCGCGGTGTCAGCGCACTCGGAACCGGAGTCGGTGAAGAACACATGGTTCAGATTGCCCGGGGTCAGCTCGGTGATTTTCTCAGCCAGCTGGAACGACAATGGGTGGCCGTACTGGAAGCCCGGCGAGTAATCGAGGGTGCCCAACTGCTTGGAGACCGCTTCCTGAATTTCCTTGCGGGTGTGGCCGGCGCCGCAGGTCCACAGACCGGACAGCGAGTCGTATACCCGGCGGCCCTTGTCGTCGATCAACCAGCTGCCTTCGGCGCCAACGATCAAACGCGGATCGCGCTGGAAATTGCGGTTGGCGGTGTACGGCATCCAGTGCGCGTCCAGCTTCAGTTGGCTGGCCAATGGCGACGGCGCGTTTTCAGGCATGTTCATCGGGCAAAACCTCGCAGGGCATAAGCGTCAGGGAGATAAAAAGCGTTGTTGCAGCTAAATTGCCACGCGGATAAAGTCGGTGAAATCCAACTCTTCTAACCTTCAGTTAGAACTTTGCTAAACAATGAGAACAATAAGATGAGCAGCCGCCGCCCCGATCCGCTGGCCCAGGTCAGTGACTTTGATATCCGCTTGCTGCGGATTTTTCGCAGCGTGGTGGAATGCGGCGGGTTCTCGGCAGCGGAGACGGTGCTCGGCATCGGTCGCTCGGCGATCAGTCAGCAGATGAGCGATCTGGAGCAGCGCCTCGGCTTACGTCTGTGCCAGCGTGGGCGCGCCGGGTTTTCGCTGACCGAAGAAGGTCGCGAGGTGTATCAGTCGGCGCTGCAACTGTTAAGTGCGCTGGAAAGCTTCCGCACTGAGGTCAACGGCCTGCACCAGCATTTGCGTGGCGAGTTGATCATCGGCCTGACCGACAACCTGGTCACCCTGCCCCACATGCGCATCACCCACGCCCTCGCGCAATTGAAGGAGCGCGGGCCGGATGTGCAGATCCAGATCCGCATGATTGCGCCGAATGAGGTCGAACAAGGCGTGCTCGATGGGCGCCTGCATGTCGGCGTGGTGCCGCAGGCCAGTGCGTTGTCGGGCCTGGAATATCAGCCGCTGTACAGCGAACGTTCGCTGCTTTACTGCGCGGTGGGTCATCCGTTGTTTTATGTCGATGACAAACAGCTCGATGACGAACGCCTTAACAGTCAGGACGCGATCGCGCCGACCTTTCGTTTGCCGGCGGAGATTCAGGCGCATTACCAGGCGCTTAATTGCACGGCCAGCGCTTCCGACCGCGAAGGCATGGCATTCCTGATTTTGACCGGACGCTACATCGGTTACCTGCCGGATCACTACGCCAGCCTCTGGGTGCAGCAAGGTCGTTTGCGTGCGCTGAAATCGCAAACACGTTTCTACGACCTGAGCCTCGCATCGGTCACGCGCAAGGGGCGGCGCCCTCATTTGGTGCTGGAAAGCTTTTTGGAGAGCCTGGCAGCAACGCGTTGAAAATCCTCCGAGGCCCGCCAGCGTTGGGCCTTGGCGACAAATTCGACCAATAACCTGAGCAAGTGGACAGCTTTTTGCAAAGCAGGATCAACCCCGATCCTTCAACAAGAAGCCCTAAGCCATGCAGCCAGATTCCGCACCGTCCAGCGACCTGATCTACGGCCTCGACGACCGCCCCAAACCGCTTGCCGCGACACTCGCGGCGCTGCAACACGTGCTCGCCAGTTTCGTCGGCATCATCACCCCGCCATTGGTGATCGGCTCGGCCCTCGGGCTGACCGCGCATTTGCCGTACCTGATCAGCATGGCCTTGATGGTTTCGGGCGTCGGCACCTTTATTCAGGCGCGGCGGCCGTTCGGCATCGGGGCGGGAATGATCTGTCTGCAAGGCACCAGTTTTGCTTTTCTTGGTGCGGTGCTGTCGGC
The DNA here is from genome assembly GCF_949767845.1 of Pseudomonas sp. IT-232MI5. Taxonomy (NCBI): domain Bacteria; kingdom Pseudomonadati; phylum Pseudomonadota; class Gammaproteobacteria; order Pseudomonadales; family Pseudomonadaceae; genus Pseudomonas; species Pseudomonas sp. IT-232MI5. Next base: position 12,404 of record NZ_CATKQE010000016.1, on the reverse strand, counting down.
GGGGTTTCTGGTCAAGCAACGTGGCGGCAGCCCGGAAGACATTCTGGCGATGATCTTCGGTGTGTGCTTTTTCGGCGCAATCGTGCAGATCGTCCTCAGCCGCTTCATCGGCCAGTTGCGCAGAGTCGTCACACCGCTGGTGACCGGGATCGTCATCACCCTGATCGGTATCAGCCTGATCAAGGTCGGCATCACCGATCTGGGTGGCGGCTTCAATGCGCCGGATTTCGGTGCGCCGGGCAATCTGGCGCTGGGCGTGTTTGTGTTGCTGACGATCATTCTGCTCAACCGCTCGAACACGCCATGGGTGCGCTTGTCGGCAATCATCATCGGTTTGCTGCTCGGCAGTCTGGCCGCGTGGTTCAGTGGGAAACTGGTGCCGCAGCCTTTACCTGACTTGCCACTGGTGAGTTTTCCTACACCGTTCAAGTTTGGCTTCAGCTTCGACTGGACGGCTTTCCTGCCGGTCGCGCTGATTTATCTGATCAGCACCATCGAAACCGTCGGTGACCTCACCGCCAACTGCATGCTCGCCCGTCAGCCAATCAGCGGCCCTTCCTATATAAGCCGCCTGCGCGGGGGCGTACTCGGTGACGGCGTGAGCTGCATGATCGCCGCGACCTTCAGCGCCTTTCCCAATACCACGTTTGCGCAGAACAACGGCGTGATTCAGTTGACCGGCGTCGCTAGCCGCTACGTCGGCCTGTACATCGGCGCGATCCTGTTTTGCCTCGGCCTGTTCCCGATGATCGGCGCGGTGCTGCAACAGATCCCGAAACCGGTGCTCGGCGGCGCGACCCTGGTGATGTTCGGTGCGGTGGCCGCTGCCGGCGTGCGCATCCTCGCGCAGTCGCCGCTGGATCGGCGCAGCATGTTGATCATCGCCACATCCTTCGGCGTCGGCCTGGGTATCGCCGCACAACCGAACCTGCTGCACTTGTTACCGAAACTGGTGCAGAACCTGTTTGATTCGGCGATCACCAGCGGCGGCCTGACCGCAATAATCCTTTGCCTGCTGCTGCCGGAGTCGAAAATCGAGGCTGCTGAAGCGCACCCGCCGCTGAACAAGATCGAACAGGCGTAACGGTTTTCTCGCTCAAACACTTGTCGGATGCCTGTGGGTGCGCTATCAACGCAACTGGTTGCACCCACAGACAAACCCGGAAGTGCCTATGACCTTTGAAGTCCCAGCCCATGGCGGCAAACCCGCCAGCCGCATTCGTCAGAAAAACGAAGAGACCATCCTCAAAGCCGCCGAAGACGAGTTCGCCCGTCACGGTTACAAAGGCACCAGCATGAACACCATCGCCCAGAATGCCGGGTTGCCCAAGGCCAACCTGCATTACTACTTCACCAACAAACTCGGTTTGTACGTGGCGGTGCTGAGCAACATCATCGAGCTGTGGGACAGCACCTTCAACACCCTTACCGCCGAGGACGATCCGGCCGAAGCGCTGACTCGCTATATTCGCGCCAAGATGGAATTCTCCCGTCGTCAGCCACAGGCCTCGCGAATCTTTGCGATGGAAGTGATCAGCGGCGGCGAATGCCTGAGCGAATATTTCAATCAGGACTACCGCGCCTGGTTCACCGGCCGCGCGGCGGTATTTCAAGCGTGGATCGATGCCGGCAAAATGGACCCGGTCGATCCGGTGCATTTGATCTTCCTGTTGTGGGGCAGCACCCAGCATTACGCTGACTTCGCCACGCAGATCTGCCGCGTCAGCGGTCGCAGCAAGTTGACCAAGCAGGACATGGAAGACGCCGGCAACAACCTGATCCGCATCATTCTCAAAGGCTGCGGCCTCACTCCTCCTCTATAAGACGTTTATGCCTTTCACCCTCAGCGGTTTTTGCGAGTACCGCGAAGAGATTCGCAAAAGCCGCTTTATCACCTTTGCCACGCCGATCGGCAGCCCTGCCGAGGCGCAGGCGTTCTTCGAGCAACACAGCGATTTCAACGCCTCGCACAATTGCTGGGCGTGGAAACTCGGCGATCAATACCGCAGCAATGACGACGGCGAACCGGGCGGCACGGCCGGGCGACCGATTCTGGCGGCGATCGAAGCGCAGGATTGCGATCAGGTCGCGGTACTGGTGATCCGTTGGTACGGCGGTATTCAACTCGGCACTGGCGGTTTGGCCCGGGCCTATGGCGGTGGCGCGAACAAGTGCCTGCAAACCGCGGCGAAGATCGAGTTGATCAGCCGCGTGCCGCTGAGTTGCGCCTGCGGGTTTGCCGAGTTGGCGTTGGTGAAGTTGCGGGTTGCGGACTTGGGTGGACTGGTTGTCGAAGAAAACTTCACGGCGAACGGCGTTGAGTTGAAGTTGGCTGTGGGGGAAGCGCAGATCGAGGTCTTGCAAACGCAGCTAGCCGATTTGAGTCGTGGGCGGATTTTGCTTCAACGATAAAAGATCAAAAGATCAAAAGATCGTCCGATCGCGGCCCGAGCGTTGCGCAGCTCCTACATTTGAAATGCGCTCTCCTGTAGGAGCTGCCGAAGGCTGCGATCTTTTAGGGCATGACCCTTTTCCGTTATTCCCCGGACTTGCCCACATCTGCTGTGCACCCGACTGTGGATAACCTGAGTACATTCCGCTGTAACCCTTCTGTCACGTGGCTTTGCGCGGTTTGTTCACTTTTCGTTCAATTCACTCGACGAAACGAAAATTTCAAACAGAAACAGTCAGTTAGCGTGGTTTATCACCATTAGAAGAAAGCACCGCAGTGCTTATGCCCAGGTTCGCAGCTTGCGCACAATAACTGTGGAGCAACCTGTGGATAACCCGTTCATGGCTGGCGCAGTCGCAGGTCCTGCCTAGTCCACAGGGGTTTGCTCGTTTTTTGATCAGTTGCCGACGGGCAAAACTGGAGCCCGATCAACGGCTTTGCTCTGAATTGGTGCCGTGAGCCCAGCCAATTTTGCAGGCAATGCTCTGCTTCAGGCACTCGCACACGCGGCCCGCTCGCGTTCCTGACTCAATGGCCAGGAAATTGCTTTATCCACAGGCACAACTCCAAGCAAGTCGAGCCTGCCATGCCAATCGCCCCTCTTACTTCGCGCCTGCAATTGCGCCATATCAGCAAACGCTACCCCGGTTGTCTGGCCAATGACGCCATCGACCTGAGCATCGCGCCGGGGGAAATCCATGCCCTGCTCGGTGAAAACGGCGCGGGCAAAAGTACCTTGATGAAAATTATCTACGGCGTCACCCAGGCCGATGCCGGCGAGATGCTCTGGCAAGGTCAGCCGGTGAATATCCGCAACCCGGCACAGGCGCGGCAGTTGGGCATCGGCATGGTGTTCCAGCATTTCTCGCTGTTCGAAACCCTCAGCGTGGCACAGAACATTGCCCTGGCAATGGGCGCTGCGGCCGGCACACCGAAACAACTGGAGCCGAAAATTCGCGAAGTGTCGCGTCGCTACGGTATGGCGCTGGAACCGGAAAGACTTGTCCACAGCCTGTCGATCGGCGAGCGGCAACGAGTGGAGATTATTCGCTGCCTGATGCAGGACATTCGTCTGCTGATCCTCGATGAGCCGACTTCGGTACTCACACCGCAGGAGGCCGACGAGTTGTTCATCACCCTGCGCCGCCTCGCTGCCGAAGGCTGCAGCATTCTGTTTATCAGCCACAAGCTTGGTGAAGTGCGCGCGTTGTGTCATAGCGCAACGGTTCTGCGCGGCGGGCGTGTCGCCGGACATTGCGTGCCTGCCGAATGTTCGGATCAGCAGTTGGCGCAGATGATGGTGGGCGAAGCGGCGGCGTTGATTGGCGATTATCCGAAGGTCAGCGGCGGCGCGGCGTTTTTGCGGGTGAGCGGATTGAGTTGGCACAACCCGGATCCGTTTGGCTGCTCGCTGAAAGATATCGACCTGGAAGTGCGCAGCGGTGAAATCGTCGGCATCGCCGGGGTCGCCGGTAATGGTCAGGATGAGTTGCTCGCCCTGCTCAGTGGCGAGCAAACCCTGCCCCGCGCCGAAACTGCGACCATTCGATTTGCCGAGCAAAACGTCGCCGATTTACGCCCGGATTCACGGCGCAAACTGGGTTTGGCATTCGTGCCTGCCGAGCGTCTCGGCCACGGCGCAGTACCGGAATTGAGTCTGGCCGATAACGCTCTGCTTACCGCGTTCCAACAAGGCTTGGTCAGCCACGGTTTGATCGAACGCGGCAAAGTCGAAGCCCTCGCCCGACAGATCATTCAGCGCTTCGGCGTAAAAACCCCGGACACGCATACCGCTGCGCGCAGCCTGTCCGGCGGCAACCTGCAGAAATTCATCCTCGGCCGGGAAATCCTCCAGCAACCGAAACTGCTGATCGCTGCGCACCCGACCTGGGGCGTCGACGTCGGCGCCGCCGCGACCATCCACCGCGCATTGATCGCTTTGCGCGATGCCGGCGCGGCGATTCTGGTGATTTCCGAAGACCTCGACGAACTGTTCCAGATCAGCGACCGCCTCGGCGCGTTGTGCGGTGGACGTTTGTCGGCGTTGCACAACACCACCGATACCCAACTCAGCGACGTCGGCGGCTGGATGGCCGGTCAGTTCGACCACGCCCCTTCAGCCGCCACGGTTTAACGGAGTTTCAAACATGCTGCTTTCCCTCGAACCCCGTGGCCAGCAATCGCGCCTGATGCTGTGGTGCTCGCCATTACTGGCGGCGGCGCTGACGCTCGGCTGCGGCTCGCTGCTGTTTATCGCGCTCGGCCACGACCCGCTGCAAACCTTGCACACGCTGCTGATCGCACCGGTCAGCGATTTGTATGGCGTCTCCGAATTGCTGGTCAAAGCGCTGCCGATTCTGCTTTGCGCGCTCGGTCTGGCGGTAGCGTACCAGGCGCGAATCTGGAACATCGGCGCCGAAGGCCAATTGCTCCTCGGCGCGCTCGCCGGCAGTGCCTTGGCGGTGAACATCATCGGCATGCAAAGTCGTTGGGCGCTGGTATTTATTCTGCTCACCGGCACCGTCGCTGGTGCGGCGTGGGCCGGGCTGACCGCGTGGTTGCGCACGCGCTTCAATGCCAACGAAATCCTCACCAGCATCATGCTCAATTACATCGCGCTGAACTTGCTGCTGTTCTGCGTGCACGGGCCGCTGAAGGATCCGGCCGGCTTCAACTTTCCCGAGTCGGCGATGTTCGGCGACGCCAGCCGTTTGCCGTTGTTGATGGAGGATAGCCGCGTGCATGCCGGGGTGTATTTCGCCTTGCTCGCACTGGTCGCGGTGTGGGTGTTGTTACAGAAAAGCTTTGTCGGTTTCCAGATCAAAGTGCTTGGGTTGGACAAGCGTGCCGCAGGGTTTGTCGGCTTTCGCGAGAAGCGGTTGATCTGGCTGGCGCTGTTGATCAGTGGCGGCTTGGCCGGGCTTGCGGGTGTCTGCGAAGTCACCGGGCCGATTGGCCAGTTGGTGCCGCAGGTGTCCCCGGGTTACGGCTATGCGGCAATCACCGTGGCTTTTCTTGGGCGCCTGAATCCGATCGGGATTCTGTTTTCCAGCCTGTTGATGGCACTGCTGTACATCGGTGGCGAGAGTGCGCAGATGAGCCTGAATCTGCCGCAAGCGATCACCCAGTTATTCCAGGGAATGATGCTGTTTTTCCTGCTCGCCAGTGACGTGCTGATCCTCTATCGGCCACGCCTGAATCTGCGCTGGGTGAAGCGCACTTCGACCACCGCCGTAACTGCCGGAGCGCTGTGATGGATATCGATCTGTTGAGCAATATTTTCTACGCCATGGTGCGTTGCGGCACACCGCTGTTGCTGGTGGCGCTGGGGGAACTGATCTGCGAGAAGAGCGGCGTGCTCAATCTTGGGCAGGAAGGGATGATGCTGTTTGGTGCGGTGATCGGTTTTATCGTCGCGCTGAACAGCGGCAACCTGTGGCTCGGTGTGTTGCTGGCGATGTTGGCCGGGATGCTGTTGTCGTCGCTGTTTGCCTTGGTGGCGCTGGTGTTCAACGCCAATCAGGTGGCGACCGGGTTGGCCCTGACGATTTTTGGTGTCGGGCTGTCGACCTTTGTCGGCGCGGCTTGGGTGGGTAAACCGTTGGCCGGTTTTGAGCCGCTGGCGATTCCTTATCTGAGTGAGATTCCGCTGATCGGGCGGATGCTGTTTGCTCAGGACTTGCTGGTGTATCTGTCGTTCGCGCTGTTTGCGCTGGTGGCGTGGGTGATCGTCAAAAGTCGTGTCGGGTTGATCATTCAAGCGGTCGGCGAAAATCCGGATGCGGCCAGTGCGATGGGGCTGCCGGTGTTGACCGTGCGCACGTTGGCGGTGCTGTTTGGCGGAGCGATGGCTGGGTTGGCCGGGGCTTATTTGTCGCTGGCGTATACGCCGATGTGGGCGGAGAACATGACCGCCGGGCGTGGCTGGATCGCGTTGGCGCTGGTGGTGTTTGCCAGTTGGCGGGTGTGGCGGTTGTTGCTCGGGGCGTATCTGTTTGGCCTCGCCAGCATCCTGCATTTGGTGGCGCAGGGATTGGGGCTGGCGATTCCGTCGAGTTTGCTGGCGATGCTGCCGTATGTGGCGACGATTGTGGTGTTGGTGCTGTTGTCACGCGATGCACTGCGTACGCGGTTGTATGCGCCGGTTTCGCTTGGGCAGCCTTGGCAGTCAGGGCATTGATGCGGTGATCTCACTGGCCCCATCGCTGGCAAGCCAGCTCCCACAGGTTTAGTGCTGATCACAAATTTTGCGCACTACTCGAACACTGTGGGAGCTGGCTTGCCAGCGATGAGGCCCTCACAGGCAACACTTGAGCGATGCCCCACGCCAGTTCGAAGACCAGGAAAACCAGCAAAATCGAACTGGCGCCGTGGAGCAAGGCATACGCCTGCCAAGCCGCAAACAGAAACCGCGCCACCGCGTCATAGCGTCCATAAAGCGCCTGCGGATCACGAATCCGCAGCACCGCCCACACGCACACCACCCGAGCCCAGCAGATTCGCCATCAACATATGCACAGGCTGAAACACCGGCAGCTCGCCGGGCAAATTCAGCGCGCTCAACAATCCGTGCACAGCGGCAAAACTCCACGGCGTGGCAAACGCCGCCGTGACGACCAGGTCATACCAGGCACTGCCGCGCACCACGTTGCGATATTGCGTTGAAGTCCACATCATCCATGCTCCAGAAATTTGAGGAGCAACCACGGTAAAGCCTGGAGTATGCTCCAGGGTCAATAGCCCTTTTGAGAACCAGCATGCGCATCGGTGAGTTAGCCCAGGCCAGTGCCGTCAGCCGTGACACCCTGCGCTTCTACGAGCAGCGCGGGTTGATTGCGGCGCAGCGCAGCGCCAACGGTTATCGCGACTATCCGCCGGAGATGGTGCAACTGGTGCTCTATATCAAAACGGCGCAACGCCTGGGATTTACCCTCGGCGAGATCGGCAACAGCGTCGCCGCGTTGTGGAATGCCCCCAATCCTGACAACGCCGTGGCGCAGTTGCTGCGCGACAAACTGCAACTGATCGAAACCCGCATGCGCGAACTCGACGCGCTGCGTCAGGAGTTGCAACTTCGCCTCGGTCAGGCCTGTCCATTGAATCCATGATCCTCATTCATCAAGGAAGCCCATCATGTCTGCAAAAAACGCACTGATCATCGGCGCCTCCCGGGGCCTTGGCCTCGGTCTGGTGAAAACCCTGCTGGCCGACGGCTGGCAAGTCACCGCCACCGTGCGCAATCCGCAAAACGCCGAGGCGCTGCAAGCGCTGGGCAAAGTGCGGATCGAGAAGCTCGACATGGACGATCAGCAAGCGGTGATCGCTCTGAGTCAGCAGCTCAAAGGCGAAACCTTCGACCTGCTGTTCGTCAACGCCGGGGTCAAAGGCCCGGCCGATCAGACCCCGGGCGGCGCGACTCTGGCTGAAGTCGGTCAGCTGTTTTTCACCAACGCGGTGGCGCCGATCAATCTGGCGCAACGGTTTGTCGGGCAGATTCGTGACGGCAGCGGTGTGCTGGCGTTCATGAGTTCCGGGCTGGGCAGTGTGACGGTGCCGGACGCGCCGGAACTGGCGTTGTACAAGGCCAGCAAGGCTGCGCTGAACTCGATGACCAACAGTTTTGTCACCCAATTGGGCGAGCAGAAAATGACCGTGTTGTCGCTGCATCCGGGTTGGGTGAAGACCGATATGGGCGGCGAAGGGGCTGACCTTGATGTGGAAACCAGCACCCGTGGATTGATTGATCAGGTGAATGCGTACACCGGCAAGGGCGGACATCACTTCATCAATTACAAGGGCGAAACGATTCCCTGGTAATTGATGATCCCCTGTAGGAGCTGCCGAAGGCTGCGATCTTTTGATTTTTTTTAAGATCAAAAGATCGCAGCCTTCGGCAGCTCCTACAGGGGTTATGTATTTTGGTGATGTTGTCCTGTCGGGTTGGGCTTGCCCGGTGTGGCAATTTGTTTGAAACTGCGCACCTCGTCCCTCGCGGCGACCCTGGATCAGCAGACAGGGCATCACTGAGCTGGCAACCCTGAACCCCATTTTCAGAGGAGCCGGCAACATGCCCGCGACCCGTACCTGGTTAAAAAATCCCCTCGCCACTTTCACTTCTAACGAGCTCGATGCCCGTGGCGGTCTTGTCGTGCAAGACGGTGTCATCGTCGAAGTCCTCGCCGCTGGCCAACAGCCGTCGGCGCCGTGCAATGCAGTGTTCGATGCCCGCGAGCATGTGATCCTGCCGGGCCTGATCAACACCCACCATCACTTCTATCAAACCCTCACCCGCGCTTGGGCGCCGGTGGTCAATCAGCCGTTGTTCCCATGGCTGAAAACCCTGTACCCGGTGTGGGCGCGCCTGACGCCGGAAAAACTCGCCCTCGCCAGCAAAGTCGCTTTGGCCGAACTGCTGCTGTCGGGCTGCACCACCGCTGCCGACCACCACTACCTGTTCCCGGACGGTCTGGAAAACGCCATCGATGTGCAAGTCGAAAGCGTGCGGGAGCTGGGCATGCGCGCCATGCTCACACGCGGCTCGATGAGCCTCGGCGAGAAGGACGGCGGTTTGCCGCCGCAGCAGACCGTGCAGGAAGGCCAAGTGATTCTCGACGACAGTCAGCGCCTGATTCACGAGTACCACGAACGTGGCGATGGCGCGCAGATCCAGATCGCCCTGGCGCCGTGCTCGCCGTTCTCGGTGACCCCGGAAATCATGTCAGCCAGCGCCGAACTGGCGAACAAGCTCGACGTGCGTCTGCACACGCACTTGGCGGAAACCCTCGACGAAGAGGATTTCTGCCTGCAGCGTTTCGGCCTGCGCACCGTCGATTATCTCGACAGCGTCGGCTGGCTCGGCCCGCGCACTTGGCTGGCCCACGGCATCCACTTCAACCCGGACGAAATCACTCGACTCGGCGAGGCGGGCACCGGTATTTGCCATTGCCCGAGCTCGAACATGCGTCTGGCTTCCGGCATCTGCCCGAGTATCGATCTGACTGACGCGGGTGCGTTGTTTGGTCTGGGCGTGGATGGGTCGGCGTCCAACGATGCGTCGAACATGATTCTCGAAGCGCGTCAGGCGCTTTACATCCAGCGTCTGCGTTACGGCGCCGAGAAGATCACCCCGGAACTCGTACTGGGCTGGGCGACCAAGGGTTCGGCGAGCTTGTTGGGCCGTACCGATATCGGTGAGATTGCCGTGGGCAAGCAGGCGGATCTGGCGTTGTTCAAGCTTGATGAGCTGCGCTTCTCGGGCAGCCATGATCCGATTTCCGCGTTGCTGTTGTGCGGCGCGGATCGTGCGGATCGGGTGATGATTGGTGGCAAGTGGCGTGTGGTCGATGGGCAGGTTGAAGGGCTTGATCTGAAAGGCCTGATTGCCGATCACAGCCAGGCGGCTCGGCAGCTGATCGCAGGTACCTGATCCCCCTCCCCATCTGATCGTTCCCACGCGGAGCGTGGGAACGATCAATCATCAGAGACCGAGCAGGGACAGCATGATGAAGGTCGCGAACAGCACGAAGTGCGTCATGCCTTCGATGGCATTGGTCTCACCGTCATTCAAGTTGATCGCACTAACGATCAGCGTGATGAAGATCATCACCGTCTGCACCGGCGTCATCGCCATCTGAAACGGCTGGCCGGTGTACAGGGCCATCGCCTCCATCACCGGCACCGTCAAAATCACCGTCGACAGTGACGCGCCCATCGCAATGTTCACCACCGACTGCATGCGGTTGGCCAACGCTGCACGCAACGCGGTCAAAATCTCCGGCGCCGCGGAAATCGCCGCCACCAGAATCGCCGTGATCACCGGCGGTGCACCCGTGCCTTCCAGGCCCAGATCGAGGGTCTTCGACATTACCTCGGCCAATGCGCCGATCACCACAATGCCAAACACCAGAATGCCGATCGACAGACCGATGCTCGGTGCTTTTGCCTGAGCGTCCTGCGGTTCTTTCTTGCGGCGTTTGTCGGGGTAGCTGTAGCTGAAAAAGTAACTGTGCGGGCCGACCTGCATGCGCAGAAACAACGCGTAAAGCACGACCATCGCGCCGATGGTGAACGCCGAATAAATCTTCCAGTTAGCCTCGGGAATAAACTCCGGCACCACCATCGACACGCCCATGGCGGTGAGGATCATCACGCTGTAGCTGCGCGCGGAATCGTCGTTGTACGACTGTTCGCCGTGCTTGATCCCGCCCATCAGCGCAGCGAGGCCGAGGATGCCGTTGATATCGAGCATCACTGCCGAATAGATCGTGTCGCGCACCAACGTGGGCGACGCTTCGTTGCTCATCATGATTGCCAGAATAACCACTTCGACCAGCACGGCCGCAAGCGTGAGGATCATCGTGCCGTAAGGGTCGCCGACTTTTTCCGCGAGCAATTCGGCGTGATGGGCGACGCGCATCGAGGCGGCGACGATGAAGGCGATCAGCACCAGACCGGCAGTCAGCGCGACGATCTGGCCGCTGTGCAGCATCCAGTGTTCCAACGGATAGGCAACGCACGCGGCGATAACTGCCAGCAGGAGAAAGCTTTCTTGCTTGAGTAGGGTGAGCATGGCGGGCCTTTTGCCGAAGAGAGCGAATGAGCTACTGACTGCGGAGCGGCGCTAACGTTTCGTTACACCTTAGCGCACCAAGCAATGGCGTGAACTCGCGGACTTGCACTGCGTTGGTCCGGGCGCTGAAAAGATCGCAGCCTTCGGCAGCTCCTACAGCTTGCGCATTCCCATGTAGGAGTTGCCGAAGGCTGCGATCTTTTTTGTTTGTTGTCCTGTTGGTCAGCAATTTGCATTGGCCCTGACCACACACAACAAAACGGAGCTCCAATTCATGCAAATACGTCCGCTGCACAAACTGCTGTGCGCCGCCCTCGGTCTGGGGATCAGCCTGAGCGCCAGCGCTGCCGATCCGCTGAAGGTCGGTTTCGTCTACATCGGCCCGATCGGTGACCACGGCTGGACGTATCAGCATGAACAGGGGCGCAAGGCACTCGCGGAGAAATTCGGCAATCAGATCACCACCAACTACGTCGAGAACGTCGCCGAAGGTGCCGACGCCGAACGGGTGATCCGCAACATGGCCAAGGACAAGTACGACCTGATCTTCACCACCTCTTTCGGCTACATGAACCCCACTGTCAAAGTCGCCAAGCAGTTTCCCAAGGTGACCTTCGAACACGCCACCGGCTACAAACAGGACAAGAACCTCGGCACCTATCTGGCGCGCACTTACGAGGGTCGCTACGTCGGCGGTTTTCTCGCAGCGAAGATGACCAAGACCAAAAAGATCGGTTACGTCGCCTCGTTCCCGATCCCCGAGGTGATCCGCGACATCAACGCGATTCAACTGGCCTTGAACAAATACAACCCCGGCACCGAGATCAAAGTGGTGTGGGTCAACTCGTGGTTCGACCCAGGCAAGGAGGCCGACGCGGCCAACGCGCTGATCGATCAGGGCGTCGACGTGGTGTTCCAGCACACCGACAGCCCGGCGCCGATTCAGGCGGCTGAGCGTCGTGGCGTGTACGCGGTGGGTTATGCCTCGGACATGGCGCACTTCGGGCCAAAAGCGGTGCTGACCTCGATCGTCAACGACTGGGCGCCGCACTATATTCAGGCGACGCAAAGCGTGATCGACCACACCTGGAAATCCCAGGACTACTGGGGCGGGCTGAAGGAAGGCACGGTTGAACTGCCGATCAGTGACTTGGTGCCAGCGCCGGTGAAAGCCGAGGCCGAGCAACTCATTGCCGACATCAAGAGCGGTGCGTTGCAGCCGTTTACCGGGCCGATCAAGGATCAGGCCGGCGTGGAGAAAATCCCCGCAGGCGTGAGCGCGACGAATGCGGAGCTGGCGTCGATGAACTATTACGTTGAAGGCATGAAGGCTGAGATGCCGAAGTAATTTCAGTCATACCACCATCCCTTGTAGGAGTGAGC
>NZ_CATKQE010000015.1:0-22724 GCF_949767845.1 Pseudomonas sp. IT-232MI5 | reverse complement strand
GTTGTCGTGACTTTGGCCAATGGTCAAACCATCACCATCGGTGTTGGCCAGACCACCGGTACGGCGACCACCACGGCGCCAAACGACGCATTGACTGGCCATGCGCCGCTGACCAACTCGATCACCAACGTGACGGGCGGCAACTACGAGAACCTCGTGGCCGACAAAACCCCGGTCAGCACCACCGTGACCGACACCGTCGACACCACCAACCTGTCGCTGTCCGCGACCGGCACCGTGGCCGAAGGTGGTCAGATCACTTACACCGCGACCCTGACCAATGCCGCAGGCTCGCCAGTCACCGTAACCCTGAGCAACGGCTCGGTAATCACCATCGACGCCGGCAAAACCACCGGCACCGTGACCGTTCCAGCACCGGCTGACGACGTCTACAAAGACGCCGGCACCGTGCAGGCGACCATCACCGGCACCAGCGGCGGCGGCTTCGAAAATCTGGTGACCAACACCACGCCAGCCGTGACCAACGTCACCGACACCATCGACACCACCACCGTCAGCATCACTGGCAGCAGCTCGGTGACCGAAGGCCAGACCGCCAGCTACACGGTCAGCCTGAACCACCCGGCGCAAACCGAAGTGACCCTGAAAATCGTCTACAGCGGTACCGCTGCCGACGGTTCGGACTTCACCGGTGTGTACACCGTGAAGATCCCGGCCGGTGCGAGCAGCGCGCAGTTCAACGTCGCCACCATCGATGACAAGATCACCGAAGGCACCGAGAACTTCGTGGTCAAGATCGATTCAGCCACTGGCGGCAACTTCGAGAACCTCGCGGTCAGCAGCACCAATGGCAGCGTCAGCACGTCGATCATCGACAACGACGCACCGCCGGTCATCGACCTGGATGCCAACAACTCCAGCGGCGCCACCGGTGCCGACTACAAGGTGACCTTCACCGAAAACACCCCGGGCGCGGGTGTGTCGATTGCCGACACCGACATCAGCATCACCGACCCGGACAGCACCATGCTCACCGGCGCCACCGTAATCCTGACCAACCGTCAGGACGGTGATGCGCTGAACCTGGGCAACAGCGTCAACGGCATCACCATCAATGCCAACAGCACTAACGGCACCGTCACGCTGACGCTGTCCGGTAACGCGACGCTGGCTGATTACATGCAGGCCATCAAGAACATCAGCTTCACCAACGGCAGCGAAAACCCGAGCACCGTGCCGCGCATCATCACGGTGACCGTGACCGATGGCGGCAACTACTCCAACACCGCGACCACCACGGTCAACGTGGTGGCGGTCAATGACGCACCGGTCGCTGCACCGAGCAATGTCACCGGCACCGAAGACACCCCGTTGGTGCTCGGCTGGTCGACTTTCGGTGTGACCGACGTCGACAGCCCGGCCAGCAGCCTGGGCATCAAAATCACCCAGCTGCCGGGTGAAGGCAAACTGCAGTACCTGGACGGTTCGACCTGGAAAGACGTCGCCAACAACCAGACCTTCAGCAAGGCTGACATCGACGCGGGCAAGCTGCGCTTCCTGCCGGATGCCAACGAGTCGGGCGTCAACGGTTACGGCGGCAGCGGTCTGGGCAACAACCAGGCTGACTACGCGCAAATCAAGTTCCAGCCAACCGACGGCCAACTGCTGGGCAACACCGGCACCGTGAAGATCGACATCACCCCGGTAGCGGATGCGCCGACCGTGAGCGTGGCCGACAACAGCGTGAAGTCGACCGGACTGATCAAGGAAGTCTGGACTGGTCTCTCGGGTCTGGGCACCAACGGCAACGGCGCGGATTCGACCACGTTGAAAAACGTCATTGACGGTGCGGGCACACCGAACACCAGCACTAACGTCAACAACGTGCAGTCCGACGGCAGCGTGACCGCCGGTACTGCCTCGAAGACCTCGGGCCTGATCTATCTGGAAGCCGGCAAGACCTACACCTTCAGTGGTATCGGCGATGACAGCCTGTTGGTGACCATTGGCGGCAAGAGCGTGGCATCGACCACGTGGGGCGCGGGCGGTAACCTCAACGGTTCGTTCACCCCGACCACCAGCGGCTACTACACCCTGGACATCTACCACCACAACCAGAGCGGCCCGGGCAGCTACGACGTCAACCTGTCGGTCAACGGCAGCACGCCGATCGACCTGAGCAGCGCTGGCGTACCGATCTACACCGGCGTGCAGGATCTGGTGAATTCGGGCGTGACCGTCTCCGATCTGCACGGCAGCAACGGCGAAGGCTATTACGACGGCTACAAACTCAACACCGGCGCCGAAGGCACCACGGTGAAACTGTCGGCAATCACCACCGCACTGACTGACACCGACGGTTCGGAAACCCTGAGCGTGAAGATCAGCGGCGCGCCAGTCGGCTCGGTGCTCAGCGATGGCGCGGGCCATACCTTCACCGTCACCGCCAGCAGCGGCGACGCCAACGTCACCGGCTGGAACCTCGGCAGCCTGACCGTGACCCCGCCGCCGTACTACAACGGCCAGTTCAACCTGACCGTGACCTCGACCTCCACCGAGATGGTCGGCGGTTCGGCGAGCAGCACCGCGACCATTCCGGTCACCGTGGTGCCGGCGGTCTACAACGCCATTGTCGCCACGTCGGCCGATGACACCGTCAGCGGCACCGATGGCAACGACATCATCGTCGCCGACATCGGTGGCCTGACCGTGGTCCCGGGTACCAACTACAACATCGCCTTCATGGTCGACAGCTCCGGCAGTATGAGCAGCTCGTCGATCAATGCGGCCAAGGATTCGCTGACGTCGGTGTTCAACACCCTCAAGCAGAGCCTGGGCGGCAGCAACTCGGGTACGGTGAACATCTTCCTGGTGGACTTCGATACCCAGGTCAACAAGTCGGTGTCGGTGAACCTCAACGACCCGAATGCGCTGACCCTGCTCAAATCCGTACTCGACTCGATGAGTTCCGGCGGCGGCACCAACTATGAGGACGTGTTCAAAACCACGGCCAACTGGTTCCAGAGTGCCGACGCTGTGGCCAACACCGGGGCGAAAAACCTCACGTACTTCATCACCGACGGCCAGCCGACCTACTACCAGAGCGGCGAGCAGACCAACCCGACGCTGTACGGCAGCGTGAAGTTCGACAGCGTGGTGACCACCAGCAACTACAAGCTGGGCGACACCTTCAGCACCTACATCGACAACACGCATTACCTGAGCATCAACGCCAGCGGTTTTGCCCAGTTGCAGACCTACACCGCCCGTTATGGCTGGAGCACCACCAATCTGGGCACCGTTCACGCGCAGGGCGACGGCACTTACGAGTTGTCGAGTCTGGCCGGTAGCGGCAGCAGCACCACCTCGACCACCACCGACAACTCGACCAGCAGCTTCGCGTTGCTCAGTGGCCTGTCGAATGTCGAGGCCATCGGCCTGAACAGCGGCGTCAGCCTCAACGACCTGAAACCTTACGATTCGGATAAAACGCCGCAGACCAACATTGATCCGAAGGATCTGGCCAACTCGATTATCGGCCACACCGAAGCGACGATGCCGGGCAACGACACCGTCAGCGGTGGCGACGGCAATGACATCCTCTTTGGCGATCTGGTGAGTTTCAACGGCATTGCCGGTGAGGGTTATCAGGCGATGCAGGCGTTCGTTGCCAAGGAAACCGGCGTCGACGTCAGCAAGGTCACCACCAGCAACGTGCACCAATACATCACCGAGCACTATCAGGCGTTCGATGTGTCCGGTGCGCATGATGGCAATGACACGCTGTTGGGTGGCGCGGGCAATGACATCCTCTTCGGCTCGGGCGGCAACGACCTGCTCGATGGCGGCAAAGGCAATGACATCCTGCTCGGCGGCACCGGCAACGACACACTGATCGGTGGTCAGGGCAATGACATCCTCATCGGTGGTTCTGGCGCCGACACCTTTGTCTGGAAGGCGGGCGACACCGGCAACGACGTGATCAAGGACTTCAAGGCCGCCGACGGTGACCGTATCGATCTGCGTGATTTGCTGCAGGGCGAGACTGGCAGCACCATCGACAACTTCCTGAAGATCACCACGGTCGACGGTACGTCGTCGCTGCAAGTCAGCTCGGCGGGCAAGTTCAACTCCGGCGATGCCGCAGCGGCGACCCCGGACGTGACGATCAAACTGGAAGGCAACAACTGGTCGAGTGCCAACATTCACAACCTGATTGCCGGCAGCGACCCGACCATCAAAGTCGACCACAACAACAGCTGATCCGTGAACAAAACGGCCGCCCCAATGGGGCGGCCGTCACGTTTGTGCTGACCGGACCGGTGACGATCGCGTCGCCGCCCCGCATACTCGCGCGCAGTTGGCTATGCTGCTGACAGCATGACGCTGGTTCATTTCTGAGGGATGCTCAATGTTTTACGTGCAACGCGATGCGCAAGGTCTGTTGATTCGCGTGGAAGCCGCGGCCTACGCCGAGGCCACGGAAACGCTGCCGGCCGACAGCCATGAAATCCAGGCCTGGTTCGCCAATGAAGTGGTGGAAACCAGCCTCAAACAGCTCAAGCAGAGCGACTTCGAAATGATTCGGGTACTCGACGACCTGATTCAGGTGCTGACCCAGAAAGGCGTGATCCGTGTCACCGACCTGCCACCGGCGGCCCAGGCCAAACTGATGGACCGGACCCAGGCGCGGGAAGCGTTGGGCGGGTTGAGTCAGTTGATCGATGAGGATGAGGGCGGGTTGATCTGATCCCCCCGTAATCAAAAGCCTACCCTCACCCCAGCCCTCTCCCCGAGGGAGAGGGGGCCGACCGAGGTGTCTGGCGTTATACATCGACCTGAGAAATCGAATCGATTATGGATTCAGCGGAGCTCTTTCACGTCGGCGTATTACATCAATATCGCACGGTCAGTCCCCTCTCCCTCCGGGAGAGGGCTAGGGTGAGGGTTGCTTTTGCAATGACTCACCGCCAAGGCTTCGGCTCACCCAACAACTGCCCCTGAACCCCATACAAACCCATCTCGCGAATCACCGCCAACTCCCCTTGCGTCTCGACCCGCTCAGCAATCAGCGGCAGATCAATGCTGTGCGCCGCGCGCTGGATCGCCTCAATGAACAGCCGCTTGTCACTCTCCTGATCAATCGCGCGAATGTAGCTGCCATCGATCTTCAGGTACGCCAGCCCCAGCCGCGCCAGATTACCGATCATGCTGAAACGACCACCAAAGCGCTGCAGGCTCAGTGAGAAGCCCAGTTCGCGCAGGCGCCGGGTCAACTGCTCGAGCACCGCTTGTTCCGGCAATTGCTCCTCGCCGATTTCCAGGGTCAGGCGCTCGCCGAGGTTGGAATGTGCGCGCAAAATCTCGAAGACTTTGTTCAACGCCTGCGGATCGGCCAGGGTCGCCGAAGACAGGTTCAGCGCCAGCGAATCTTCATGTTCTTTCATCTGCTCCAGCACGCGCTCAAGCATCAGGCGATCCAGCCGCGCGGTCCAGCCGAAGCGCTCCAGCCATGGCAGAAAACGCCCGGCCGGGATGGTCTGGCCCTGATCATCGAGCAAGCGCGAGAGCACTTTGTAATGCAGCACCAGTTGCGTGTCTGCGGCGGCGACCACCGGCTGGAAATACAGCTCGAAACGTTGCTGACTCAAGGCCTGATCGAGCAAACGATGCCATGCGTGGTGATCGTCGCCGACATCCGCCGTCAGGCTCTGATCGATGCACGCCCAGTTCTGCTCGCCCTGCCCTTCGGCTTGCGCCAGCGCCTGATCACCGAGGGTCAGCACCTGTTGCGGCGAATCGCCGTGAGTGAACGGCGCCAGGCCGATCGACGCCACGGCAGCGACGTCGGTCGCGCCGGTGGCGTGCAGACTGCTCAAGGCATTGTCGAGGTTCTGCGCCAGTTGCAGCGCTTCTTCTCGAACCAGCCCCGGCGCCAGCACAGCGAACTCACCGCCACGAATCCGCGTGACAAGGTTCTGGGTTTCCGGGTACTTGGCGCATTCGCGAGACAACTGTTCGCCAACTGCTTTCAACAGTTCATCGGTGCGCTGACCGCCCAGACGCTGGTTGAGCCCGGCCAGATCCTTGACCCGCAACAGCAGTAGATAACCAGAACTGGCCTGCTCCGGATTGCTCACCCGATTGTTCAACTGCATCTCGAAATAACGCCGGTTGGCCAACCCCGTCAGGTTGTCCTGATAAGACTCGGCCCGCAGTTTTTCACTGCGCTCGGCCTGCTCCTGAAACAGCGCCTTGAGCTTCTCGACCATCTGGTTCATCGCCTGCACCACGCGACGCAACTCAGGCGTGCGCGGCAATTCAGGCAGGCTGAGAAACTCGCGACGGGCGATGGCGTGAGACTGCTTGACCATGTAATCCAGCGGCTTCAATTGCCGGCGCAGCAGCAATGCCCCGAGCACCGCACTCACTGCGCCGCAGATCAGCAGCCAGCCAAGGCTGCCCAACGCGCTCTGCCACAGCTTGGCCACGGCAAACATCGGATGGCTGACCACTTCGACCCGCGCCGCCTGCTCCCAGCCACGGCTGACCAGCGCATCGCCACCAGCCGGTTCCAGACCGATCAGCTTGACGAACCAGTCCGGCACATTGCTGACCGCCGGAATGCCATTGCGCTCGACGATAGTCTGATCGGTCTTCAGATCGACCACGCGGATGCTCGCGTAATAACCGCTGTCGAAAATCGAACTGACCAGCAACTCGACCATCGCCGGGTCGTCGATATTCGGCGTCAGCGACAAGGCCAGCGCCGTCGCGGCGTCCTGCGCGTGGGAACGCAACTGGTTGACGTACTGGGTGCGCGAGCTCTCCAGACTGACCATGAAGCTGCCGGTGAAGGCGACCACCAGGAACAGACAGATAGCGATCAACAGCTGTTTGAACAAAGACATCTGAGCGCGTGCTCCTAGTTAGTCGTCTCGACCGGGAAACCTTCGGCCTGCATTTTCTTCAAGACATCCTGCCAGCGTGACAGGCGTTTGGTATCACCGACCTTTTTGTTGCCCTTGGCGCCCGGCAAATACAGACCTTCGGCATTGAAAGAGTAGACCGGCAGCAAATCGGTTCGCTGCGATGCCGGCTGGATCGGATCGATGAGGCTGTCGAGCACCAGCGGCATGGCATCGGGGGTGGCATAGTAAGTCAGGACCATGTGCGCGCGGTTCTGGCGCAACGCTTTGACATAGGTGATGCGCAGCTTGTCACTGGAAACGCCGAGATGGCGCAGGCTGAAATACTTGGCGATCGCATAGTCTTCGCAGTCGCCAGCGCCCTTCCACAGAGCCTCGATCGGCGTTTCCCAATAGTCGACCTCGTGCCACAGGTCGATGTCTTCGACGTAGCGCACCTGTTTGTTGAAAAACAGGTTCACCACTTTGAGCTTTTCCATCTCGCTAACCTGTTTCTGCGTAGCCAACAGATTCTGCCAGGCATCGATGCGCTGCTGCCCGACACCCAGCGGCCCATAGAGCGCCGTGGCTTTGCGGCTGATCGTGGAAAAATCCCAATCGGCATGCAGACCGCCCAGCATGACGCCGGCCAGCAGCAGTGCGCAGCCTAGCCAGCGCAGTGTCCGGGGGATCGCGAAACGTACCGCCACAGCAGAATTCCGGGGGGCAGGAAGGAAAGCGTTTGATGGTGAAGCTTAGCCCGGCAAAAAACAATGGCACCATGAGATCATCGGCGACACGCTAAACTTCAGTTGGCACCCAATGTTTTACAAGGTTTGACAACCTGTAGAGCAATCACTAGTGTCATTTGGATCCAAATCAGGCCGACATACAGGGTGCGTAGTCGTGACACAGAAGCCCAAACCGCTGCACAGCATTAAAGTCGATGGACCGATTCCTGCGCATCTGGCCCGGTCGGTGATCGAAGAAACCCTGCGCTCGGCAATCCTCGATGGGCGTCTGCCCTGCGGCACGGCGCTGCGCCAGCAGGATCTGGCCGATTTGTTCGGCGTCAGCCGCATGCCGGTGCGCGAAGCCTTGCGCCAGCTCGAAGCTCAGGAACTGCTGAGCGTTACCGCGCATAAAGGCGCAGTGGTTGCGCCGTTGATTCAAGGCGATGCCACCGAAACCTACGAGCTGCGCATCCTCCTCGAATCCGAAGCCATGCGCCAGTCGATTCCGCAGCTGACCTCGGCCGATCACACACGCGCCGCCGGTTACATCGAAGAGCTGGAAGCGCAACAAGACTACACGGAAATCGGCCGGCTCAACCGTTTGTTCCACATGGCCCTGTACTGCAAAGCGCCCAATAAACGCTTGCTGCGACTGGTCGAAGACGGACTCAACGAAGAGGAACGTTTTCTGCGTTTCAACCTTGAGGCCATGGGCCTGGGCAAACTGTCCCAGGACGATCACCGGGCAATGCTGCAAGCCGTGCAGGATCGTGACGTTGAACTGTCAATCAAACTCCTCGAGCAGCACCTTAATCGGGGCGTCGAGGTGATTACCCGTTATCTCGCTACCCCCGCCGCGCAAAGCCGCAAAGCCGCTCGCTGAGCGCGCACCTCCCACGAATCACCCGCTTACAAATCCCCAAGCGATCTGCCCGCCCTCAGGTGGGCGGATCCGCGTGCCCGCTCTAACCTCCTCCGCGCCTATCAGTCCGCATTTGCAGCGTGCCGATGACGAATCGGTAATAGCCGTGGCGCTCATTTACCCGCACTCTTGAACGGCCAACCCCATAAAGAACGGGCGACGCGCCGCCCTGACGGCGCAGTCCCCGCACCAGGAACCTACGGAAGGAGCCTTGCCACGGGAAAAAGGAAGTCATGGCGCGGGGTCACGGCCAACTTCCGCCCCTTTTAAATCATTCAATTCTTATTGCTGGAAAGTTGCTTCGAGTGAGGCATTCACTCTTGTCGATCAATTTTGGCCGTTATTCGCCGAAAGGAGCAACTACGCCCAAATAAAACTTTACCCACAAGTTTTATCGGAACAACTCAACTTCAAAAAACAGCAAACTTAAAAAAATTAAAAATATACTTGTTAACTACTTTGTCTGTGTATTAGCTTTTCTTCGCCAAGTTTGAACTTCGCCCTTCAACTCGGCGCCAGCCCAATGCCTGCGGTACCTCAGCAGCGCCTTATGGGCAGACATGAGGCCATGTCACAGGTATATCGATCCGCACTTATCCATCAGGAAAGAAGGCTGTCGCCCGTCGACAGAAAACAAGTAAGTCGTCGTTTCATTGATTGCGCAGTTTCCAGAGCAGTTCCATTACATATCAACGATAAAGGACATCATGATGCTCAATAAGAACCAACTCGCCCTGAAGAAAGCCGAACTTAGCATTCACCCGATCTTTTCCGAGATCACCTCGCTAACGGTCTTGCGTCGTTTCATGGAAACCCACGTGTTTGCCGTGTGGGATTTCATGTCGCTGACCAAACGCCTGCAGCAGGAGCTGACGTGCACCCGTTTGCCGTGGTTACCGCCGCGTGACCCTCACGCCGCCCGGTTGATCAACGAGATCGTTCTGGGTGAAGAATCGGATGATCGCCTGACGGAGGGTCATTACAGCCATTTCGAGTTGTACCTGGATGCGATGCGCGAAATCGGCGCGAGTACCACGGCCGTGGAGCGCTTTGTCGCCCTGCAACAGGAAGGGGTGAGCTATGACGTTGCGCTGCAAAGCGTCGAGGTGGATCCGGCCGCTGCGCAATTTGTCCGCGACACCTTGCGTACCGCCCTGCATGCACCAGGACACAGCGTGGCGGCGGCGTTTCTGCACGGTCGCGAGAGTGTGATCCCGACCATGTTCCAGCGCATTCTTGACGACTGGGGCATCGGCATCGAACAGGCACCGACCTTCCGTTACTACCTGGAGCGGCACATCGAGGTCGACTCCGAAGACCACGGCCCGGCGGCAGAACACCTGCTCGAACGCCTGGTCGCCGGCGATCCGCAGCGCGAGGCCGAGGTCTACGCCAGCGCCATCGCCGCCGTGGAGAGTCGCATCGCCCTGTGGGACGGCCTGCGCCTGAGCATGCGCGAACCGTTGGCGGAGGTGGCCCAATGAACGCCGCCGACTATCAATCCTTTGCCGACGCCTGGGAGAACCGCGCCACCATCCGCACTCGCCCCCGACGCGTGCTGGAAGACGATGAACGCCTGATCTACCCGCTCAGCCGCCAACCACTGGTGCTCAGTGAAACCTTCCTGCGCGAGTGCCCGCAACAGCGTGATTTCGCCTTGGTGCAGACGCTGTACAAGTTCATCAACGACGTGGTGATTTTCGAAACCGAGATCGTCGACAAGACCGCACGCAGCATCGCCAAGAACCGCTTCGCCGTGGCCTTCCCGTTTGCCTGTCGTTACGACGCGATGACCGTGGTGGTCGATGAGGATTATCACGCGCTGGTGGCGATGGATTTCATGCAGCAAACGGTAGCGATGACCGGCATCGAGCCGATTCAGTTGCCCGATGAGATCGAGTTGAGCCGGGCGATTCCTGCGGCTGTAGCGCTGGCACCGGAGCACCTGCGCAGCGCGGTGGAATTGATCTGCGTGGCCATCGCCGAAAACACCGTGACCGGCGATGTCGCGGCGTTCGCCCGCGATGACACGGTCAAGCCGTCGATCAAAGGTCTGATGGCCGATCACTTGCTCGACGAAGGTCGTCATTCGAGTTTCTGGGCGCGGATGGTGCGTATCTATTGGCACACCGCCAACGCGGCGGATCGCGAAACCATCGCGCAGATTCTGCCGGTGTTCATCGGCCACTACCTGACCAACGACATCCAGAAAGCCTTCGATCTGCGCCTGATCGACGCACTGCCGGTCAGCGAGGCGACGCGCCGTTCGCTCAGGGATGAAATGGCCGGGCTGGCCTTTCCGATCAATCGCCACCATCCGCTGGTGGGCAACATCGTCAAGTTCTTCCACAACAGCTCGCTGCTCGACACGCCCTGCGTGCAACTCGCCCTGCGCGATTACCTGGTTTGACAAGGAGGCCGACATGAAACGTCTCGACATTTTGCTGATTGGCGCCAGCCAGGCCATGACCGACCTGGCGCAGGAACTGGAACAACACGGTCACTCCTTGCAGCGCAGCGGCGTTGCGGCATCGACGGTGGATTTGATCATCGACGATGGCTTTATTGGCGCTGGCGACTTCTGCGCTATCCCGCATTTGCATCTGCGTCTGGGTGTTGGCGTGCAGAGCCTTGGCGGTTTGCCGTCACTCGATTTGCTGTGTTTTCTTGGCTCGTCACTGATCAGCCGCGTGCCGATTGCCGATGAGCCATCGGGAAACGGTCAGGCATTGCGACAGCGGGTGCTGACCCAAGTGGTGGACGAAGTGGCGTTGCTGGTCAGCCGCTTCTCCCGTGACGCTGAGTATTTTCAGCAGGCCGGATCTGTGCCGGCGCCGGATTTCGAGCGGATGGAAAATCTGCTGTTTCTCGACAACCTGGCTTACGTCCATCAGCGCAACGACACCGCGAATGTGGCGCTGCTGAAACAGGCGCAAGTGCCAGTCATCGAGCGTCTGCAACAGAGCTTGATTCGCCACGCCGAACGGCCGGCACTGCACCTTGGCGAACAGTCGCTCAGCTACAGCCAGTTGCACGACTACAGTCGCGCGATTCAACAGCAAATGCTGCCTTTGCTCGAGCAACATCCGCAACCGTGGGTGGTCGGCATCTGCCTGCCGAAAAGCCCGGCGTTGTTCGCATCGATTCTGGCGGTCCTCGGCAGCGGCGCGGTGTATTTGCCGCTGGAGCCGAGTCATCCGTTGCAGCGCCAGCAATACATTCTGCAAAACGCAGGCGCGCTGCTGTTGTTGCATGACGGCGAGCATCCGCTTGGCGAAACCATGGCGGGGCTGGACGTCAGCCGCATCGACAGCGCCGAGGCAGATCTCAGCCAACCGTTGATGCGCCGCCGCCCCGAACTTGATGCAGCGTGCATGGCGCTCTACACCTCGGGCACCACCGGCCATCCGAAGGGTGTGCTGCTCAGCCAGGCCAACCTCGCGCACTTCACCGCGTGGTACGCCGATTACGTGCAGTTGCAGGCAGAAAGTCGAGTCTTGCAGTTCTCGTCGCTAAGCTTCGATTCGTCGCTGATCGACATCTTCCCGACCCTGCTCGAAGGCGCCGAACTGGTGGTGCCCGACGACACGCAACGGCGCGATCCGCTGCAACTGGTCGCGTTGATCCGCCGCCGGCAACTGACCCACGCGTTCCTGCCACCGGCACTGTTGAGCATCCTGCCGCTGGAGCAACTGGAAGGCGTGCAAGTGATGACCGGCGGCGACGTCTGCGAGCCGTTCGTCATCGAGCAACTGACCCGTCAGGGCACGCTGCACAACCTTTACGGCCCGACCGAAGCCACGGTGCTGATCACCGCCCGCCGGCTCACACCGGGTGACAGCAACCGCAGCCTCGGCGCGCCGATCGCCAACAGTCAGGTGCTGATCCTCGATGACGATTTGCAACCGGTACCACAGAACACCGTCGGCGAATTGTTTATCGTCGGCCCCGGCGTCTGCCTCGGTTATCTGAACAACCCACAGCAGACTGCCGAGCGTTATCTAACCTTGGATTTGCCGGACGGCCAAACGCTGCGCGCCTACCGCAGCGGCGACATGGCCAAGTGGGGCGAGGACGGTATCGAGCTGTGCGGACGGCGCGACAATCAGGTGAAAATTCGCGGCTTCCGGGTCGAGCCGGAAGAGATCGAACGCTGCCTGCGCGAGAGCCAGTTGTACCGGCAAATCGCAGTGGTGATCGACTCTCAGCGACGGATTCTGGCGTTCCTCGCCCAGCCGCAATCGGACATCGCGCGCGAAACGCTAAAGGCTCACGCCCGGCAATTTTTGCCCGACTACATGCAACCCGTGGCGTGGTCTGAACTGTCGAGCATGCCGTTCGCCAGCAACGGCAAGGTCGACCGCAAAGCGCTGCTGGAACTGCCGGTGAGCGTGCAGGACAGCGGGCCGAAATGCCTGCCGGCGAATGCCGATGAAGCACTGTTGCTGGAGATCTGGGCGGAATTGCTGGAGCTGCCCACCAGCGATATTTCCACTGACGAAAGCTTCTTCAATCTCGGTGGTCACTCGATTCTGCTGTCGCGAATGTTGCTGCGGCTGCGTGAGGAGTTCGGGCGCAGCATCTCGATCAACCGCTTCATCGAACTGCCGACCATCATCAAACTCGCGACACTGGTGCGCGGCACCGATGACAGCGCGGTGCTCAGCGCTCAAGCCATGGCCGACGCCGAGCGCGCACTGGATATCGAGCCACTGCCGATCAGTCGCATGGGTGATGTGCACAAGGTCATCGTCACCGGGGCCAATAGTTTTGTTGGCGTGCACATCGTCGAGGCGCTGCTCGGCTGGGGCGCCAGCGAAGTGGCGTGTCTGGTGCGCGATGGCGGCGGGCAAACGGCGGCGCAACGCTTTGCCGAGTCACTGCGGGAAAACCGTCTGGAGCATCTGGATCTGAGTCGCGTGCGGGTTTACGCGGCAGATATCACACGCCCGCAACTGGGCCTGGACGACGACGATTATCAGCGCCTCGATCGTGAGTTCGGCGCGTTGGTGCATAACGCCGCCAACGTCAATCACGTACTCGATTACGAGTCCCTGGCGGCAGACAACGTCGAGCCGATTTTTGCGCTGCTGCGTTTGTGCGAAGGGCAGAGCAAAAAGGTTTTCAATTTCGTCTCGACGCTGTCGGCTTCAAGTACGGTCGACGATGCGGGGCGAGTGCTGGAATTGCCTGCCGCGCCTACGCCGCCGATCTACATTCGCAACGGCTACAACCTGTCGAAATGGGTCGGCGAGCGCATCCTCGAACGAGCGCGGGAGCGCGGCGTCCGGGTCAATCTGTACCGCCCCGGCAACATCAGTTTCAACAGCTTGAGCGGCGTTTGTCAGCCGCACAAAAACCGTCTGATGCTGATGCTCAAAGGCTCGATCCAGCTCGGCCAGGTACCGGCGTTCGCGCTGAATTTCGACCTGATGCCGGTGGACTTTCTCGCCCGCTTCATCGCCTTCCACGCCAGCCGTTATTCGCCCGACCGCGCGGTGTTCAATCTGCATAACCCCGAGCCTTTGAGCTGGGACGCCTACGTCGCTTCGTTCCGCGAAACCGGCAGCGAGTTCGCGCTGGTCAGCGTCGCCGACTGGCAGCAGCAACTCGGGCGTGTCGACGCCGACAACGCGCTGTTCGGCGTGCTCGGTTTCTACCTCAACGGCTTTGAAGAAGACATCGGCGACATCTCCCTGATCGGCCACGCCAACGCTGAAGCCGGCGTACAGCAGATGGGCGCTCATTACCCGCAGAAATCCCCGGCGCTGCTGCGTCGCGGCTGCGACTACCTGAAAGAAATCAACTTCATCTGATCCAACAAAAGGAGCAACACCATGAGCACTCTGCAACCCGATACCCTGATCAAAAACCCCCATGGCTGCCACGTTGTGTCTTCGGTAGAAGTGCCGGCGGACGCCGCACAGGTCTGGGCGGTGGTGGGCAACTTCGCCGGTTTCGACCGTTTCATTCCAGCGCTGTCGCACATCGAAACAACCGGCGAGGGCGTGTCTTCGCTGCGCAAAAAATGCTTCAAGGATGGCAACCTCGTGGTCGAGCAACTCAACTCCCGCGATGAACACGCGCGGAGCATGACCTGGACGACGATTTACAACACGTTGGGGGTGGCCAATCTGTGGGCGGCGATGAATGTGGAAGCGCTGGGCACAGGCAAATCCAGGGCAACCTGGACGATCATTGCCGAGCCGGCTTCGGGCGGTGAGGAGGCGTTGCCGGGGTTCAAGGATTTTGTGCAGGGGTTTGCGGATGATGCGATGGGGAATGTGCTGAAGCTGTTTGTCTAAGGCTTCGGCTTTGCGGTGAATGCACCACCGCTTTCGCGAGCAGGCTCGCTCCCACAGGGAAATGCATTCCAAATGTGGGAGCGAGCCTGCTCGCGAAGAACGATAACGCGGTCAGATTTTGAAGCTGTCGACCAATTGCTTCAGACGGTTAGCCTGCTGCGACAACGCATCACAATCCTTCAACGTTTCATTGAGGTTGGCGACGCTCTGCTGGTTCAGCAGGTTGATCTGGTTAACGTCGACGTTGAGGGTTTCCACCACGGCGGTCTGCTCTTCGGTCGCCGCTGCCACCGACTGGTTCATCCCGTCGATTTCGCCGATACGCTGGGTCACGCTGACCAGACGCAAACCGGCCTGGTTGGCCACTTCCACGCTCTGCTCGCTGGACGCCTGACTGGCGTTCATCGTGGTCACCGCTTCGCGCGAACCGATCTGCAACGACGTGATCATCTTGTGGATCTCTTCCGCCGACTCCTGGGTGCGATGGGCGAGGTTACGCACCTCGTCCGCCACCACCGCAAAACCACGCCCGGCTTCACCGGCACGCGCAGCTTCGATCGCCGCGTTGAGCGCCAGCAGGTTGGTCTGTTGCGAGATGCCTTTGATCACATCAAGGATGTGGCCGATGTTGTCGGTGCTGGCATTCAGGGTTTCAATCTGCGTGCACGACAGGCTGATTTTCTGCGACAACTCGGTCATCGCTTGAATCGTCTGCTCGACTACCTGACGACCGTCATCAGCCTGCTCGCTGGCGCCGCTCGCGTGTTGCGAAGCATCGGCGGCGTTGCGCGCGATTTCCTGAGTGGCGGCGCCCAACTCGTTGATCGCGGCAGCCACGCTGTTGGTGCGCGCGCTTTGTTCGTCGGAACCGACGATCGAAGCATTGGACGACGCCATCACGCGCTGCGACAAGTCATGCACATGGCGGGTTGCCGAGGACACTTCGGAAATCGACGCGTGAATCCGTTCAACGAACTGGTTGAATGCGCTGCCCAATTCACCGAATTCGTCTTTGCTCTCAACCACCAGACGACGGGTCAGATCGCCTTCGCCCTGAGCAATGTCCTGCATCGCACGACCCATGGTGGTCAGCGGACGCATCAGGACATTGATCAACAGGCTCAGCAGCAGCGCAATCGCAGCCACAGCAACAAACATCGCGATCAGCGCCGAGGTGCGAAATTGGCTGAGTGCGGCGTAGGCTTTATCGCGATCAATCGACAGACCGATGTACCACTGCGCATTCGGCAGATCGCTCACCGGGGTGAACGACAGAATACGTTCCTGGCCATTGAGCACCACGTTCTGGTTGCCCTTCTCGATGCGCACGCTGGTGTTCGGGTAGATGTCTTTCAGGTTTTTCATGACCTGATCTTTGTCCGGGCTGACGATCACCTGGCCGTCGGCGCTGACCAGGAACGCGTGGCCAAGACCACCGAAGTCCACCGAGTTGATGATCTTCACCAGGGTTTCCAGGCTCAGGTCACCACCGACCACGCCAAGCAGCTCGCCGTTCTTTTTCACCGGCATGGCGATGGTTACCACTAACCCGCCAACCGCTGCCATGTACGGCGGCGTCAGCATGGTTTTGTCAGCGACCACGGCTTGTTTGTACCAAGGACGCTGACGCGGGTCGTAGCCGTCCGGCATCTTCGCGTCAGGACGCTGGGTGAACACACCGTTGGCCTGACCGACGTAGGTGAATTGGAAGTTCGAAGTGAACGCTGGTTGATCGACCAGACCCGGGAAGTCCGCGTCCTTGCCCTGATGGGCAACGTTCTGCGCGAGGTTTTCCAGCACCAGAATCCGCCCGCTCATCCAGTTCTGCACGCTGCTGGCGGTCAGGTCACCGGCCTGCTGCACGGAGGACTGAAGGTTCTGGCGAATGGTGTTTCGCTGCAGGTAGTCGTTGTAGAGGGTGAACAGCGCGAACGCCAGGACCACGACGCCCGAGGCGGCCAACAGGATTTTATGGCTGAACTTGAGATTCATTTCATGGGACTTCTTATGCCAAAAGTGGGGATGCGTTCCGGATGCAACATTCCATGTACAGCGCAGGCAGCGTTCTAACGGCTGCTCTGATTTGGTGCACGCATGTCTCACCAGTCTGTCGGCACGTGTCGGAGAAATCTTAGGGTTGAGCGGGAAATGGATGGCGTTTCTGCAGGATTCCCGCCGAACGGCGTGCCAGAGCGTTCGCCCCGATGTTTTTCAGGGTTGATGTTCGGGTGGCAGTTGCAAATTTCGTAACCCTTGATGACAATGCGAGTAATTATCATTTGTGACGTTGGCGTTGATGTCCTCACCTGAGTTTGCAGTACAGGCGCTTTACAGTAGTCATCACGGCTGGCTTAACGCTTGGCTGCGCGCGCGGCTGGGCAATGCGGCAGATGCGGCGGATCTGGCGCAGGACACTTTCCTGCGCCTGTTGCAGCGCACCGAACGCCTCGAACTCAAGTCGCCTCGCGCCTTCCTGCGCACGATTGCACGTGGGTTGGTGATCGATCATTGGCGCCGAGAGGAAATCGAACGTGCCTATCTCGAAACGATCGCCCATTTGCCTGAAGCAGAAACACCGAGTGCCGAAGCCCGGGCGCTGGTGATCGAATTGCTGGAGAGCATCGCGCGCATGCTTGAAGGACTGAAGCCGAAAGTGCGTCAGGCCTTTCTGCTGGCGCAGTGCGAAGGTTTAACCCACAAGCAGATCGCCGAACAGATGGGGCTTTCCCTGCGTTCGGTTGAACGTTACGTCGCCGACGCCCTGTATCACTGCTATGTGCTGCGGTATGAAAGCTGATGCCGGTGGATAACGTCTCAGTCGGTCGCCGCGCCGAGCCTCGACAGCACGTAGTCAAACAAGCCATCCATTGGCTGCTGCGCTTGCGCAACAACCATGGCAACCCGCGGTTGAATCGCCAGTGCGAACAGTGGCGCGCCGAACACCATGAGCACGAACTGGCCTGGCAACGGGTGCAGTCGCTGCAAGCCGAGTTGAGCAATAACCTGCGTGCGGTGCCCGGTGCGCAAGTGGCGTTCAACACCCTGGAAAACAGTGCTCAGGGTCTTGGCCGGCGACAGGCCTTGAAGCTGTTGTCTGGCGCATTGCTGATGGGCTCCGCCGCGTGGCTGGCCAAAGACACGGCCGCGTGGCAGCAATGGAGCGCCGATTACGCTACGGCGACGGGCGAGCGGCGCGGCTTTCAGTTGCCGGATGGCACGCGGATCGAACTGAACACCGCGAGTGCAGTGGATCTGGATTACACCGCGCAGCAGCGGCTGATCAAACTGACGCGCGGCGAAATTATTGTCACCTGTGGCGGCTCCGACGAGGGCGCGCCGTCTGATCGGCCGCTGCGGATACAAAACCGTCACGGTACTTATGAACCTTTCGATGCCCGATTCATCCTGCGTCAGGAACATGATTGCACTCGGCTCAGCGTCACCCATGGTCAGGTTGCGATCCGCTCCGGCGGCACTTCGGTTGAAGCATTGGCCGGGCAGAGTTATCTGATCGATCACCATCGGGTTCGCCCTGCACCGCCGCTGGCTATGGATGCTGGCGCTTGGGTCGACGGCTTGATCGTCACGCGCAATATGCGTCTGGGTGATTTTCTCAGCGAAGTCAGCCGTTATCGTCAGGGCTTTCTGAGTTGTGCGTCTGACGTTTCCGAGTTGCGTCTGTCCGGCGTATTCCGCCTGGAAGACACCGACAAGCTGTTGGCGATTCTGCCGCAGACATTGCCGGTGCAATTGCGCTATCGCACGCGTTGGTGGGTGACGCTGGAGCGCGTTGCCTGAAATTATTTTGGCGGGTTTTCGCTGCAGGTCCGGCTTAGTCAGTAAGCACTTCAATTCAAGCGTTTGCGACTTCCTACGGAAACCTACAATGACTGTCCGCGCCACCTGTAAGAACACTCTGAATTTAACTGCAGAATCGGGCCTGTTGCGCCACGCCGTTCGGGCAGCGCTTTTTTCCACGGTGCTGGGCGTTGGTGTGATGCCCGGTTTGAGCATGGCGGATAATCCAGCGGCCAGTGAACTCAGCCATCGCTACAACATTGCAGCGGGCCCGTTGGGTGAGGCGCTGAATCAATTTGCACGTCAGGCTGGCATCACGTTGTCGACGACCCCGCAGCAAACTCAGGGCCGGCAATCGCCGGGCGTACAGGGTGAATATTCGACCGATCAGGCGTTAAGCCATTTGCTCGGTGGCTCCGGTCTGGAAGCGGTCAGCCAGGATGGCAGCAGCTACGTCCTGCGTCCGCTCGCTGAAACCGAAGCGCTGGCCCTGCCAACCACCGATATCAAAGGTTTCGCCCTCGGCAACGCCTTGGGCAGCATGGATGGCTACAACGCCACGCACAGCCAGATCGCCACCAAGACCAGTACGGCGTTGCTGGAAACCTCGCAAAGCGTATCGGTGGTCACTCGCGAACAAATGGATGACCAAGGCTCGCAGACTGTCTCGCAGGCAATGCGTTACACGCCGGGTGTGCTGACCAATCCGTACGGCGCGACCCATCGCTATGACTATGTGGCGATGCGCGGTTTCAACGACGGCTCGGTCGACAACATCTACCTCGACGGCCTCAAGTCGATGGGTGACAGCGGTACTTACAGCACCATGCAAGTCGATCCGTATTTTCTTGAGCGCGTCGACATTCTCAAGGGACCCTCGTCGGTGCTGTACGGTCGCAGTTCGCCTGGCGGCCTGGTGGCGCTGACCAGCAAAAAACCGCTCTACGAGGCTTACCATCAGGTGCAAGCCACGTTCGGCACGCAGGGGCAGCGCGGGGTCGGTTTTGACTTCAGCGGCCCGGTCGATGACGACAAGCGTATTGCCTATCGTCTGACCGGGTTAACGGATCAGTCCGACACGCAATTCGACCACAACAAAGAAAAACGCTTCGCCCTCGCACCGACGTTGAGTATCGATTTCAGTGAAGACACTTCGCTGACGTTGCAGGCGTATCTGCAACACGATCCGGATGGCGGCTACCACGGCGGTGTACCGGCCGACGGCACCATTCATCAGCGCAATGGCAACCGCATCTCGCCGCATTTCTTCGAAGGCGAGCCGGGCATCGATGGCTATTCGCGCGATCAGCAGTCGTTCGGTTATCAATTTGAACACCGCTTCAACGATGTCTTTACCGCACGGCAGAACTTTCGTTACCTCGATTCCAAAGTAAACATGGATCAGGTCTACGCCTATGGCTGGACCTCGCCTACCAGCAACGAGCTGAACCGCTATTACACCGGCGGGGATGAGCGTCTGCATGCGTTTATCGTCGACAACATGCTCCAGGCTGAATTTTTCACCGGCGCGACCAAACACACGGTGCTCATGGGCGCCGACTATCAGCGGCGCAAAACCGTGGTCGACTGGACCAGCGGCGGTCTTGCACCGATCAATGCATTCAACCCGGTGTACGGCAACTCGACGGTCGATATGTATGGCGAGACCAGTTACCTGCGGCGTCTGGAGCAGACCGGGGTTTACCTGCAAGACCTGATCGAGATGGACAAGTGGCGCTTCTCGCTGGGCCTGCGTCAGGACTGGGTCGAGACTTCGGACGAAAACCGTATTGCTGAAGCCGGGCGTCCGGTTGACACAGAGATCAATGATCGCCGCACCAAGCTCACTGGCCGTGCGGGTGCGCTGTACCTGTTCGATAACGGTCTGGCGCCATACGTCAGCTACTCCGAGTCGTTTAACCCGAACTCCTACGCTGACAGCGCCGGCAATCCTTTGGCACCTACCGACGGAACACAGTGGGAAGTCGGTATGAAGTATCAGCCGCCAGGCACTGACAATTTGTTCACCGCGTCGCTGTTCCGCATCGATCAGGAGAATCTGGCGACCAAACTACCGCAGGAAAACTTCTATCGTGCGGTCGGTGCCGTCCGCTCTCAGGGTCTGGAACTGGAAGCGCACATGCAGTTGACCGATAACCTCAAAGTCCTCGGCAGCTACACCTTCACCGATATCGAATACTCGAAGTCGATGGTCAGCACCTTGAGTACGCCGACAGACGTAATCGAGAACAAGGGCAACTCGCCGACACAGGCCCCGCGTCATATGGCGTCGTTGTGGGCGGACTACAAGTTCGACAACGCGGCACTCGATGGCCTGCGACTCGGCGGCGGCGTGCGTTATGTCGGCTACAGCTGGGCCGATGCGGAAAATACCCTCAAGGTGCCTTCCTACACGCTGTTCGATGCCTCGATTGGCTATGACTTGGGCAAGGTCGGCTTGAAGGGCGTTGATGTTCGTCTGAACGCGAACAACCTGACCAATGAGTCCTACGTCGCTTCCTGCGCAAGCCTGAACTTCTGCTACATGGGCGAAGAGCGCAACGTGGCGGCGACGGTGAGCTACCAGTTCTAAACCTTTCGTCCTGTGCATAAAAAAGCCAGCCTCTGATTTTTCAGGGGCTGGCTTTGTCGTTTCTGTGGGGAAATTCTCATGCGTGCGTTTCTGGTGTTGTTGCATCGCTATATCGGCTTGGCCACCGCAGTTTTTTTGCTGCTTGCCGGGGTCACGGGAAGCATTCTGGCGTTCAATCATGAGCTGGATGAATGGTTGAATCCGCAGTTTTATGCGGCGTCTGCAGTGGGTGAGCGACTGCCGCCCGGTGATTTGGTTGATGCCGTGCAGAGTGCCCATCCAAGGTTACAGGTCTGGTACATGGAGTACCCGAATGAGGCGGGCCACACCGCGTTGCTTGCGATGGTTCCGCGTAACGATCCGGGGACCGGCCAGCCATTCACTGAGCGTAATCAGGTGTTCTATCTGGATCCGGTGAGTGCTGAGCAAAAGGGCCAGAGGTATTGGGGGGAGTGCTGTTTTCAACGGGAGAATTTTGTCCCGTTCATTCTTGAGTTCCACTACAACCTGACGTTGCCGGGTAATTGGGGATTGTTGTTGATGGGTCTGGTTGCCATTGCCTGGGTGATCGATTGCTTCGTTGCGCTGTGGCTGACATTGCCGCGAGGAAAGCCATTCTGGAAAAAGTGGTCGACCGCCTGGAAGGTGAAGGGTGGGCATGCCTATCGACTCAACTTCGATCTACATCGTGCTGGGGGGTTGTGGCTGTGGTTGTTGCTCCTGCCGATCGCTGTCAGCAGCGTCGCCATGAACTTGCCGAGCCAGGTATTCAAGCCTGCGGTTTCGTTGTTTTCACCGATTGAACCGAGCGTCTACGAGGCTCGAGGGCGAATGACCCCTTCACAGTTGGGGGTGACGCAATTGAGTTATCAACAGGCGTATGAGAGGGCGTTGCAGGAGGGGAAAAGGTTAGGACTGACAGCGGCGATCGGGGAGTTGTATTACAGCTTTGAGTACAACTTCTACGGCGCTGGTTTTGGACAGCACGACACCGAAGCCCATGGCAAATCCTGGTTGTTCTTTCATGGTACGGACGGGCGATTGTTAGGGCAGGAGATTGCTGGGCAGGGAACGTTGGGAGAGCAATTTTATCGGTTGCAGTTACCGATACATGGAGGACGGATCATTGGAGTTACAGGGCAGGTAATGATCGCGGTGTTAGGTATTTTGATGGCGGGTTTGTCGGGGACTGGCGTCTACATCTGGTGGCGCAAATGGCAGGCTCGACGTATCAGCAAGGCACGTAAAGCTGTTTGATCATTGGTTTTGCAGGTCCTGAAATGACAAAACCCCTGTCTGCGTTAGCAGACAGGGGTTTCGGAATTCAATCTTGACGATGACCTACTCTCACATGGGGAAACCCCACACTACCATCGGCGATGCATCGTTTCACTTCTGAGTTCGGGATGGGATCAGGTGGTTCCAACGCTCTATGGTCGTCAAGAAATTCTGTATCTGGCCCGTCAACACGGTAACAAGCCAGCAAAAACGGTTACTTCTACT
>NZ_CATKQE010000014.1:0-38783 GCF_949767845.1 Pseudomonas sp. IT-232MI5 | reverse complement strand
GCGATGGAGTGATTAGGGAATAAAACCGGGAAAAGCGCACCTGTCAGATCTGACAGGTGTTTTAACGTTTTAGACCAACGGTAGTAACGGTATGGCTCAAGGTTTGCGCAAAGTCTTCTGCCGCACAATATAAACCGTCACCAACACCGCACTGGTCAACATGAACCCCCGCGCCCACGGCAATGGCACCAGGTAACACGAGAACAGAATACTCGCCCACATCAGCCCGATCGCGTAGACCTTGCCCTTGAGCGGAATGCCGTTGCCATCGAGGTAATCGCGGATCCATGGCCCGAGTCGTGGATGCTCGACCAGCCATTGATAGAAACGCGCAGAGCTGCGCGCGAAACAGGCCGCGGCGAGCAGAAGGAAAGGGGTGGTGGGCAGGACGGGCAGGAAAATCCCGATCACCCCCAATGCCACGCTGAGCCAGCCGACGGCCAGCAGGAAGTAGCGCAACATCAGGGGGCGGTTGCCTATGGGATTGTCCATAGGCCGGATCTTAGTGGTGACGTGGCTTGAGGATCGCCGGTTTTTCGTCGGGCGCCTGGCACAGCAGGTACAGCGCGGTCAGGGCTTCCGGAATTTGCACGATCATGTCGTCCATCAGGTTGGCGTCCTTGGCGATGTCTTCGAATTCTGGCTGTTCGTCGAACAGGCCCGAACCGACCATGATCGGCAGCAACATTTCGCTGACTTCTTCTTCGGCGGTTTCAAACCAGGCCGCTTCACGCAGGAACACGCCTTCCATGAAACCGATGCACCAGCCGCGCAGTTCGGAATCGTCCGGCTCGTCGCCCAGATCCAGTTCGCATGGCAGTTCGAATTCTTCATCCGAAGCCAGTTGACGGGCGATGTGTGCCTTGAGGCCGATCAGGGTGGCTTCGATCTCTTCGCGCTGGGCGTCGCTGCTGTAATGCGGCTCTTCAGCGAACAGGGCGTCGATCCACTCACGCTCCGGTACGTCTTCGGCGCAGATAGACAGCGCGGTCAGGTAGCCGTGAGCGGCCACGTAATCCAGCGCCTCGTCATGCAGCTCGTCGGCGTCGAGGAAGACTTGCAGGCGGGTCAGTTGCTCAGCGAAGGACATTACGGGGCTACCTTGGGGAATAAACAATGCGGGAATTCTAGGCTTTCTTGCGCGCTCAAGCCAGCCGCATGGCAGATTTGACCTGCCATACCCTGCATACACCCTGTAGGAGCTGCCGAAGGCTGCGATCTTTTGATCTTGTCTTTATTAAAAGCAAATCAAAAGATCGCAGCCTTCGGCAGCACCTACACAGGTATCAGCGATTGTATCGACGGGTGTCGCCCTGTGCAGGGAAGGGCTCGGGTATACTGCCGCGTTTTGCGATCCCTGCCGCATTGCGGCTGTCATGCAATGCGCTCTTACGTTTTGTTTAAGCAGCCGTGGCTGTTCTGAACCAGCCTGCGCAGGGATGTATCGGTAGATTTTTGGAGTTTTTATGCTCGAACAGGCTCAGCGCGTCCTCAAGGACATCTTCGGCTACGACAGTTTCCGTGGCCGTCAGGGTGCAATCATTGAGCGCGTGGCCAGTGGCGGTGATGCGCTGGTACTGATGCCTACCGGTGGCGGCAAGTCGCTGTGCTTCCAGGTGCCGGCGCTGCTGCGCGAGGGCCTGGCGGTGGTGGTATCGCCGCTGATCGCACTGATGGACGATCAGGTTGCCACACTCGAAGAGCTGGGCGTGGCCGCCGCCGCGCTGAATTCCACCTTGAGCGCCGAGCAGCAGCGTGATCTCGCGGCGCGGATCAAGCGCGGTGAAGTGAAGATGTTGTATCTGGCGCCCGAGCGTCTGGTGCAGCCGCGCATGCTCTCATTCCTGCAGAGCCTGAACATCGCGTTGTTCGCCATCGATGAAGCGCACTGCGTGTCGCAGTGGGGCCACGACTTCCGTCCGGAATACCTGCAACTGGGCCAATTGGCCGAGATGTTCCCTGACGTACCGCGCATCGCCCTGACGGCCACTGCCGACAAGCGTACCCGCGAAGAAATCGTCACCCGCCTGCACCTGCAAAATGCCGAGCGCTTCCTGTCGAGCTTCGACCGCCCGAACATTTTTTACCGCATCGTCCCCAAAGAGCAGCCGCGCAAGCAGTTGCTGGCGTTCCTCGCCGAGCGGCGCAGCGATGCCGGCATCGTCTATTGC
Source organism: Pseudomonas sp. IT-232MI5 (assembly GCF_949767845.1). NCBI lineage: Bacteria > Pseudomonadati > Pseudomonadota > Gammaproteobacteria > Pseudomonadales > Pseudomonadaceae > Pseudomonas > Pseudomonas sp. IT-232MI5. The sequence continues at coordinate 36,612 of NZ_CATKQE010000014.1, read as the reverse complement.
CTGTCGCGCAAGAAAGTCGAGGAAGTCGCGGCGTTCCTGAGCGAGCAGGGCTTCCCGGCGCTGCCGTATCACGCCGGTTTGCCCAATGAGCTACGTGCCTTCAACCAGAAGCGCTTCCTCAATGAGGAAGGCCTGATCATGGTTGCCACCGTGGCGTTCGGCATGGGCATCGACAAGCCCAACGTACGTTTTGTCGCGCACCTCGATCTGCCGAAATCCCTTGAAGCGTATTACCAGGAAACCGGTCGCGGCGGCCGTGACGGCCTGCCGGCGGATGCTTGGATGGCCTACGGTCTGCAAGACGTGGTGATGCTCAAGCAGATGCTGCAAAACTCCGAAGGCGACGAGCGGCACAAGCGTCTCGAGCAACACAAGCTCGACGCGATGCTGTCGCTGTGTGAAGAAACCCGCTGCCGTCGCCAGACCCTGCTTGCGTACTTTGATGAAGACATGCCCGAGCCTTGCGGGCATTGCGACAACTGCGTCGATGGCGTGCAGACCTGGGATGCCACCGAGCCCGCACGTCAGGCATTGTCGGCGATTTTCCGCACCGGCCAGCGTTATGGCGTCGGTCATCTGGTCGACGTGCTGCTGGGCAAGGACAACGAAAAAGTCCGCAGTTTTGGCCATCAGCATCTGTCGGTGTACGGCGTCGGCAAGGCACTGAGCGAGAGCGAGTGGCGCTCGCTGTTCCGTCAATTGGTCGCGCGCGGTCTGGCGGATGTCGATCACGAAGGTTATGGCGGTCTGCGTCTGAATGACAGTTGCCGGCCATTGCTCAAGGGTGAAGTCACGCTGGAGTTGCGCCGCGATCTCAAGCCGCAGGTCACCGCCAAAACCGCCAGCAAGAGCCCGGCCAGCCAACTGGTGCGCGGCGAAGAGCGCGAACAGTGGGAAGCCCTGCGCGCACTGCGGCGCAAACTGGCCGAAGAACATGGCGTGCCACCGTACGTCATCTTCCCCGATTCGACGTTGCTGGAAATGCTCCGCAGCCAACCGACTTCGCTGGCGGAAATGGCCCGGGTCAGCGGGGTCGGCGCGCGCAAGCTGGAACGCTATGGCGATGCCTTCCTCGAAGTGCTCGGCGGCGAGGTCGAGGCGCCGAAAGCGGTGGCCGACGTGCGCCACGAACTGATCACCCTGGCACGCGCCGGCATGACCCCGATGCAAATCGCCGGTCAGTTGCAGTGCTCGGAGAAGAACGTCTACACCATGCTCGCCGAGGCGATCGGCAAGCAGCAGTTGTCGCTGGAACAGGCGCTGGATTTGCCTGAAGAATTGATGGGCGAAGTGCAGGACGCGTTCCTTGATGGAGAAGGCGAGTTGCCGTCGGTCGCCGAGGTGGCCGAGCTGTTTGCCGGGCGTGTGCCGGAAGGCGTGCTGTATTGCGTGCGTGCTGCGCTGCAATCGGAATTCGAAATGTAATTCGCCTGAGCACCCTCACCCCAGCCCTCTCCCAGAGGGAGAGGGGGCCGACCGAGGCGTCTTGCGTTAAACATCGACCTGAAAAATCGAGTCGATTATGGACTCACCAAAGCACGTTCAAGTCGCTGAATATTCCGAGCATCCCCCATTCAGTCCCCTCTCCCTCTGGGAGAGGGCTAGGGTGAGGGCTGTCCCATTCTGGATTCAGCAAAGCAGTCCCAAGTCGCTGAATATCTAAAGCATCCCCATTCAGTCCCCTCTCCCTACGGGCGGTCCGACGTTTCGGGAGGTTAGGGTGAGGGGCTTGAAGATGTAACGATTCAGTACAGACCGCCACTTGCCTATAACTGCAGCTCATGCTTAGCTGGCTAATAATTAGAAATTCTTTATTTTCAGTCTAACCGTGAGTGTTTTATGCCGTTAACCGATCAACACCGCTTTGGCATGCAACTGGCCCAGATGTCCCGTGGCTGGCGTGCCGAACTGGATCGACGCCTCGCCGGGCTGGGGTTGTCCCAGGCGCGCTGGCTGGTGCTGCTGCATCTGGCGCGTTTTGAAGAAGCACCGACCCAGCGGGAGCTGGCGCAGAGTGTCGGCGTCGAAGGGCCGACCCTCGCGCGCTTGCTCGATAGTCTGGAGAGCCAGGGCCTGGTGCAACGCCAGTCTGTAATGGAAGACCGCCGGGCGAAAAAAATCGTCCTCTGCGCACCGGCCCTGCCGCTGATCGAGCAAATCGAAACCATTGCCACACAGTTGCGTCATGAGTTGTTCGAAGGCGTCGACGAGGCGGATTTGAAGGTGTGCATGCGGGTTCACGGGCACATTCTGGCCAACCTGGAAAAATCTTGAGGCACATCCACGTGCCGTATCTTTGAGAGATCGCGCTGCGCCGACTATAAGAACTACTGGGCAATATCGTGTTCGTACCGGATGTACGAACGCATAGAAGTCGGTTTTGCTTATTTAAGGGATGCTCATGCTCGCAAGTCGGCACGTGGTACTGCGCGGCGGCGCCAAATGGCTGCTGGTCGCTGGTGTATTGAGTTATTCGGCCTGGTCGATGGCCTTGGGGCTGGGTGATATCACCGTCCATTCAGGCCTCAATCAGCCGCTCAAGGCCGACATTGCCTTGGTCGATGTCGGCGGGCTGACGCAAAACGATTTGGCCGCGCGCCTGGCCACGGCGGATGAATTCGCCGAGGCAGGGGTCGAGCGGGTGTTCTTCCTCAACGACCTCAAGTTCATCCCGATCCTGCATGGCAATCGCCAGATGATCCGGGTGACGTCCAGCAAACCGGTCAACGAACCCTTTCTGAATTTCCTCGTGCAGCTCGATCAACCCAACGGCCGGTTGCTGCGTGAGTACACCGTGTTGATTGATCCACCGGGTTCGCCGGGTATCGTGCCGGCCACCGATGAGCCGGATCCACGTGCGCAATCCTCCGCGTTTCCCACTGTCGAGCCTGTCGTGGCAGCGCCACAGGCACCTCAAGCCAAGCGCGATACCGTGCCAGCACCCCCGCCTGCCAGCGATGCACTGGCCGAGCAGTTGGCCGCCAATGTGTTGCTGAATCAGCAACTGCAGAAGACCGTCGACGAATTGAACGCAAAACTGCAGACACAGGATGTGCAGATTGCCGACGGCAAGAAGCAGATCAGTGACTTGCAAACACGTCTGGTCGAGTTGCAGAAATCGCCGCCCCCGACTGTGGTGACCCCGGCACCTGCTCCTGCGCCAGTCGTTGCACCGGTCGAATCCAGCGATGACAGTTTGAACTGGTCATTGCTCGGCGGCCTGTTGCTGTTGCTGGGCGCATTGGCCGGGTTGTTTGTGCACCGTCGACGGCAACAACAGCGGCAGGTTGCCGAGCCGCTGCCACTGTTGCCGCAAGGCAATGAGCCGGAGGCGGCGGAGGCCGAGAACACCGAGTCGGTCAGAATTCACACATCAGACCAACACCGCGAAGAACCCGCCGCTGGTGATGTGCTGGAGGCGGTGGGGATCTATCTGGCTTATGGCCGATTGGGCGAAGCCGCCGGGCTGTTGCGCGACGCCTTGCACAAGGAGCCTGCGCGCACTGATATCGGTTTGCAGTTGCTAGAAGTGCTGGGACGTCAGGGTGACAGCGCCGCGTATGAACAACAGGAAAGTCATTTGCATGAGCTGGGTGTGGATGCCCGGACGTTGCAGGATGTTCGCGCGCGGCACCCGAAACTGGTGGGTGCAGCACCGTTGGCCGTGGTACCGCCGATTGTTGCAGCGGCCCCGATTGCCGCTGCCCAACCGGCGCCTGAAGATGATTTCGAACTGAATCTGGGCGAGCTGTCGATGGATTCCAGTTGGGATCTGGAAGACAGTCGCCCGACCACCGCTGAACCTGCAGCAGACACCTCGGCGCTCGGCTCCGGTCTGCAGGTTCTGCCTCAGGACTTTGAATTGCCCGAGCCCAGCGAAGAGGCCGAACTCGAGTGGATCCCTGAATCGGAAGCCGGGCCGCTGGATGAAGATTTTCTCAATGAGTTTGCTGATGCCGAGCCGTCACTGGCGTTGCAACCGTTGGATTTGCAGGAGCCGGAACTGGTACACGACGCCAACTCCGGCAAACTCGAACAGGCGCAGACGTGCATTGATGACGGTGACATCGACAGTGCAATTGCGTTGCTCAATGAATTGCTCAAAGAGGGCGATGAACCTTTGAAGCAAACGGCGCGGACGTTGCTGGCGGGAATTCGCTGAAGCCTCCGATCCGATTTTGCGGTTGAGCTGATACCGCCTTCGCGAGCAGGCTCACTCCTGCATTGGAATGCGTTCCCCTGTGGGAGCGAGCCTGCTCGCGAAGGCGGATTGTCAGGCGACCTGATCAGAAGGTCTGCCCAAGGTTCAGATAAACCGCCTGCTCATTCGCATCATTCAACCCATAACTGAAATTCAACGGCCCCAGCGGCGTGTCAAAACCGATGAACACGCTGGCCGCGTTGATATAGCCGCTGTCGAACTCATTGTCGTTGTTCCACGCCCGTCCACGCTCCAGCGAGGCGCCGGCATACAGCGGGAAGTCCAGTGGCAGATACGAGCGCGGCGTCAGCCGGCGGTAGTACACCGCGCGCATCAGGCTGACGTTCTGCCCGGAAATCGCGTCTTCTCTGAACCCCGACAACTGCCGCGCACCGCCAAGCAGGAAGCTTGACGTGACCACGTTGGCATCGTCCAGCGTACGCCCGTAACGACCACCGAGAATCAGCGTATCCGGGCCACGGCTCATGGCTTTGTCGAGTTTGAATTCCCACTGTCGGTAGCGCGTATCCGAACCCAGGCCCGGTTCGAACTGCATCAGCGTCAGACTGACGTCTTTGCCTTCATGAGGGAAGTAGACGTTATCCAGCGAATCGTAGGAATACTTCAGCGCGTAGAAGCCTTCGTTGAAGTTTTCACTCGGCAGATCCTGATCGCCAATCCGCACATCGGCCTTGCCCCACGCCTCGCCGACACCGAAACGCACTTCGCCGTTGTTGCCGATCTGTCGGCCGAAGTTGAGGCCGAAACCGTAGCGCTCGACGCGATACTGCGCGATCGGATCGTTGTCGAGCACCGCTTCAACGTTCTGCGCCTCGAACGAGGCGTACGGTGCGACGAAGTAACGCGAGCCGACGTCCAGCGGTTGATAGAACTCGGTGTACAGCTCTTGTTTGTCGCCAATCTGCGCGCGGGTCAGCCATTCCGCGCCGAGGCGGTTGATACCGTTGATGCGATAGCTGGCGCCGAGATTGAAGGCGCTGTCGCCGCGCATGTCGTCCGACAGATTGAGGCCGACCCGCAAGTAATCGGTGCCGCTGCGCTTGCCCCGAGCGCTGATCACCAGTGTGTGATCCTCGCCCTTGTGCACCACGCGGTACTGCACTTGTTCGAAGTAGTCGAGGCCGTACAAAGTGCCCATGTCCGAGTGCAATCGGGCCAGATCCAGCGGCTCGCCAATGTGCTGGCGTATGTAGTAGCGGATCACATCGTCGTCGACTTTCGAGTCGTTCTCGACGCGGATGCCCGTGATGATTGGTGTGCGTTGACCCGGCGAACGTGCGGCGTTGAGTTCGGCGTCCTGGGATTCTTTGGGTTTGAGGACGGCGAGGCGCGCATCGAGGATTCGCGTGGCGCGATAACCGGCATCGATCATCTCCTGAGCCTTGCCGAAATCAGTGACACCGAACGCTGCCAGCGCGGGCTGGATCAGCACATCGGAGGATTTCAGCGCGGCCAGTTGTTCTTCGGAGTTACTGCGGGTCATCAGGGTGATCGACTGGTTCAACACATCGACCACGGTGGTCAGTTGCTTGCGGTTGCGCAGCGGTGTACCGATGTCGACGACGATGGCCACGTCGACGCCCATTTCCCGCGCGACATCCAGCGGGATGTTGTCGGTCATGCCGCCGTCCACCAGCAGCCGGCCGTCGAGTTCGACCGGGGCGAACACCGCCGGGATCGACATGCTGGCGCGGATCACCTGGGGCAGATGACCTTTGCGGAACACCACTTTTTCGCCGTTGGAGATGTCGGTGGCGACAGCGCGGAACGGAATCGGCAGTTTGTCGAAATTCCGGGTGTCGCTGGTGTGGGCCAACAGGCTTTCCAGCAGCAACGAGAGGTTTTGGCCCTGAATCACACCCAGTGGCAAGCCAAGGCTGCCGTCGTCACGAAAGCTGAGTTTCTGTTTGACCAGAAAGTCGCGGTCATCCTGTTTACGCCGAAACGGCACATCTTCGCGCGGCGGCGCGTCGGACAGCGCGGCTTGCCAGTCGATGTTCAGCGCGAGTTTTTCCAGCTCATCGATCTTGTAACCCGAGGCGTACAGCCCGCCAACCACCGCGCCCATGCTGGTGCCGGCGATCGCATCGATCTTGATGCCTTGCTCCTCCAGCGCCTTAAGCACGCCGATGTGCGCCAGCCCGCGCGCCGCGCCGCCGGACAGCACGAGGCCGACTTTCGGTCGCGTCGCGTCACTGGCATCGACGCCGGCGTGAGCGAACAAAGGGAGGAAACCAAGCAGCAGGCAGAACAGCAGACGGCGCATTGTGAGTCTCGGGGCAAGCGTTAAAGCCGGCTATTATAGCGGCGCCCTCTGTCTCAGGAGTTTCAGCGAACATGACTGTCGCAAAAGCAGAAGTTGTCATCACCTATTGCACCCAATGCCAGTGGCTGCTGCGCGCCGCGTGGCTGGCGCAGGAACTGCTCAGCACCTTTGCTGACGACCTCGGCAAAGTGTCCCTGGTGCCCGGCACCGGCGGGGTGTTTCACATCAGCTGCGCCGGCGTGCAGATCTGGGAACGCAAGGCTGACGGCGGTTTTCCCGAGGCTAAAATCTTGAAGCAGCGAGTTCGCGATCAGATCGATCCTGACCGCGACCTCGGTCACAACGACCGCACTCAGTGAGACGCGGCCTCGGCGGCGACAGCTTTCTTGTCGGCATGGCCTGACATCCGCGCCGACACAACGATGGCGACGATGATCAATGCGCCGCCGATCAACATCTTCGGCGTCGGGTTTTCATTGAACAGCAACCAGGCGACGGTGATACCGTAGACCGGCTCCATGGCAAACACCACCGCTGCCGTGCGCGCCTTGATCACCGCCAGACTGGCTACAAACAGGCTGTGTGCGACGCCGGTACAGAACACCCCGAGCAGCGCAATCCACAGCCAGTCGAGTGCGCGCACTTCGCTCAGTTGCGGTGCTGCAACTGGTAGTAGACACAGCGCGACCACGACGTTTTGGCACAGCGCCGCTTGCACCGCCGGAATCCGCCCGGAGCTGGCGCGGTTGGTCAGCGACAGCAGGGAAAACAGCAGCCCCGAAAGCACCGACCAGAGCAAGCCAATGGTCGCGCCGCTGCCGAGATCGAAGGCCGGGGTCACCAGAATCAGGCCGATGCTGACCAACACCACCAGCAGTATTTCATTGGCGCGGATGCGTTCGCGAAAGATCAGTCCTTCGAGAATCACCGTGAAGGCCGGGAAACTGGCAAAACCCAACGTCGCGATGGCGACACCAGCGATCTTCACAGACAGGAAGAAACTCACCCAGTGCCCGGCCAGCAACACGCCGCTGAGGGCCAGACGCCGCCAATCCACGGCCTGAAGTTTCTGCCAGCCGCTCTGGCTGGCGAAGCGGGCGAAGAACGCCAAGGCGACAACGGCGAAAGCCGCGCGACCGAACACGATCACAGCGGGGGAGGCGGCAGCGAGTTTGCCGAACACACCCGTCAGGCCAAACATCAAAGCACCGATATGCAGAGCGCCGAGGGCGGTACGCGGAGTCATTGCAATCCTTCTATCTCAAACACAATCTCAACTATTGATTGTTCCCACGCAGCAGCGTGGGAATGACCATTTACTGTAGGAACTGCCGAAGGCTGCGATCTTTTGATCTTGCTTTTGATCGTTCCCACGCTCTGCGTGGTAACGCCTCTAGGGACGCTCTGCGTCCAGTGACGCGGAGCGTCACGGGCTGCATTCCCACGCGGAGCGTGGGAACGATCAAAGATCGCAGCCTTCGGCAGCTCCTACATTTAAGCGTGTAGAGCTCAGTAAGTCTGTCGGCAGGCTATCGTCTTTTGTCGCAGGAATCGCGCCGAAGCTGGCCGGGTGATGCACCGAACTCACGTAGGACAGCAGCCGAGAAAGCACTTTGCGAGCTGTAGCCGACGCGACTGGCAACTTCGCCGATCGGCAGGGCTGTGTCGCGGAGCATTTGCACGGCCAGATGCAGGCGTCGGCTGCGGATGTAATCCATCGGCGTCTGCCCGCATTCGGCCATGAAACGCGCATGCAGACGCGCGCTGGACAATCCTGCCACCCGTGCCAGATCGGCGACTTGCAGCGGATACGCGGCGTATTGCTCGATGTGCGCATCCAGCGCGGCATAGGGCAGGCGCCGTGCGGCGACTTCGGTCGGTTGCGCATGATTGAGGCTGGCCAGCAGCAACACCGCGCCTTGTTGCGCGATCAACGGATCGCTGACCGGGCTGTTCGCCAGCCAACTGACCAACTGGCTTTGCCCCGAATCCAGCGACAAGCGCGCCGGTTGATCGAGCAGACGATGGCTGGCGTCGGCATGCTCGCCCAGTGAATCCGTCAGCCATTGGCCGTCCGGGATATCCAGTACCAGACAGCGGCTACCATTGGGACTGCCGCAGGCATGATGAGCGCCGGAAGGGATAACTACAAAACTCTGCTGACGCACCTGACTGCCACAACCCTCGACCTCGAAATCCAGCGCACCGGACAGCCCGAACACCAATTGCGCGTGGTCGTGGCTGTGGACGATCAAATCGTGGGTGTACTGACGCAGGGTGAGGATCGGTCGCATGGCAGGTTGTCTCCGAAGTGGTCGCCAGTCTACACCGGCGCACACCGGATGCGTTGTCACAGGACTGACTCACGCTTGTCATGGTCGATTAACCGGGCAGGCGCAAAGTGGCGAAAACATCGCAGAGGGTTGCCCATGACCAGCGCCGAGCTCGCCAGACCCAGTCGCAAACAACGCGTGCGCACCCTGTGGATCTCCGACGTGCACTTGGGCACGCGGGATTGCCAGGCCGAGCACTTGTCGCAATTTCTCAAGGGCTACCATGCCGACAAGATTTATTTGGTCGGCGACATCATTGACGGCTGGAAACTGCGCGGCGGCATGTACTGGCCGCAAGCGCATACCAATGTGATCCGGCGTTTGCTGACCATGAGCAAGCGCGGCACCGAGGTGATCTACGTCACCGGCAACCACGACGAATTCCTGCGTCGGTATTCGAAGCTGATACTGGGCAATATCCAACTGGTCGACGAGGCGGTGCATGTCACCGCAGACGGGCGGCATCTATTGGTGATTCACGGCGATCAGTTCGATGTGATCACCCGTTATCACCGCTGGCTGGCCTTCCTCGGCGACTCGGCCTACGAATTCACCCTGACCCTCAATCGCTGGCTCAACCATTGGCGTGCGCGCTATGGCTACGGTTACTGGTCGCTGTCGGCGTACCTGAAACACAAGGTGAAAACCGCGGTGAGTTTCATCAGCGACTTTGAAGAAGCCATCGCCCATGAATGCGTGAAGCGCGAGTTGCATGGCGTGGTGTGCGGGCACATTCACCACGCCGAGATCCGCAAGGTGGGGGAGGTGGATTACCTCAATTGCGGCGATTGGGTGGAGTCGTGCACGGCGCTGATCGAGCATTGGGACGGCACGATCGAGCTGTATCGGCTGGCGGACGCGCAGGCGCGGGAGGCGGAGCTGAAAGCGGCCAAAGTCGCCGAACTCGCCTGATTCTCGGGTGTTTTAGAGGGCCTCATCGCGAGCAGGCTCACTCCTACAAGGGGTACGCATTTCAACTGTAGGAGTGAGCCTGCTCGCGATGAACCGCGCAGCGGTTCCCGAAGACACTCAGGCCGGGCTGTGTTCTTCCATTGCCGCTTTGTAAATCGAGTTCTTCGGCTGCGCAAACAACCGTTCCATCATCGGCTCAAAGAAGCTCAACGGCAGCGTGTCATAGTCAGGATCAAACGCCGCCGCATCGTATTTGGCACAGAACTCGGCAGTCGCTTGATACTGCGGATGACCGGCGAACTGCTCGCGCAGATGCCGATCCATGCCCAAATGATGAAAAAAGTAATAACCCTGAAACACCCCGTGCTTCTCGACCATCCACAAATTTTCGGCACTGACGAACGGCTTGAGGATCGCTGCGGCAATGTCCGGATGGTTGTAGGAACCCAAGGTGTCGCCGATGTCATGCAACAACGCGCAAACCACATACTCCTCGTCGCGCCCGTCACGAAAGGCGCGGGTGGCGGTTTGCAGTGAGTGAGTCAGACGATCCACCGGGAAACCACCGAAGTCGCCTTCGAGCAGTTTCAGGTGAGTCAGGATTCGCGAAGGCAGTCGCTTGGCGTAGGCACTGAAGTCGGCGGCGATGATCGCCCAGTCTTCCTGCGTACCGTCCTTCATATGAGTGAAGCGGGCATTGGCATTCATTGGCTGACCCTCATTCAGAACGCCACGCGACCCAGAATCATGTCGCGGTACATGACGAAGTCGCCGAACAGGCTGTACAGCGGATGCTGGAAAGTCGCCGGCCGGTTCTTTTCAAAGAAGAAGTGCCCGACCCAGGCGAAGCTGTAACCGGCCAGCGGCACCGCCAATAGCAGAAGCCAGGCGCCCTTGGCGAGGGTCATCGCCAGAATGAAAATCACCAGCGTGGTGCCGATGAAATGCAGGCGCCGGCAGGTGCTGTTGCTGTGTTCGCTGAGGTAGTACGGATAGAACTCAGCGAAGCTGTTGAAATGCTTGATGTTTTCCACGACCGCGTTCTCTGTGGTTATTGTTCTGGCGACGAGTTGTTCTGCGGGTAGCTTATTTGAGTCTAGAGTGAACATTGGCGTGGGCCAGTGACAATCGGCGCCACTTTAGTATCCTTGGCAAATCAGGCCGTAGCATGCGGCCCCTCATGTAAAAGAAAAACGCCATGAGCGAACGAACGACTTCTGCAAGCTGGGCGATGGGGATTGTCAAAGCATTGGAGATGGACGGCCTGGATTGCCGGGTTCTGTTCAAGCAACTGGGGCTCGATTACACGGCTCTGGATGATCCGGATGCGCGCTTCCCGCAAGATTCCATGACCCGCCTCTGGCAACGGGCGGTCGAGTTGTCCGGTAATCCGGCGATCGGCCTGAACATGGGCAAAGTGGTGCGCCCGGCGTCGTTTCATGTCGCCGGTTATGCGCTGATGTCGAGCAATACCCTGGCCGAAGGCTTCCAGCGGTTGGTGCGCTATCAGCGCATCATCGCCGAAAGTGCCGACCTGAGTTTCCGTCTGCTGGATGAAGGTTACGCGCTGATTCTGACGGTGCACGGCGACCATCTGCCGCCGACCCGGCAAAGCGCCGAAGCCTCGCTGGCCTGTGCGCTGGGCTTGTGTGGCTGGTTGACCGGGCGCACGCTGCACCCGGTCAAAGTCTTGGTGCAGGGCGCCGAACCCGATGACCTGGAACCCTATAAACAAGCTTTCCACGCGCCACTGATGTTCAACGCACCGTACGATGCGCTGATCTTCGAGCGTGCCGACATGGAAGCGCCGCTGCCCACCGCCAACGAGGCGATGGCGCTGTTGCATGACCGGTTTGCCGGGGAATACCTGGCACGTTTTTCCGAAAGCCGCGTGACCCACAAGGCGCGGCAGGTGCTGTGCCGGTTGCTGCCGCAGGGCGAGCCGAAGCGCGATACCGTGGCGCAGACCCTGCATTTGTCGCAGCGCACTTTGCAGCGTCGTTTGCAGGAGGAGGGCACGAGTTTTCAGCAACTGCTCGACGACACCCGCCGTGAACTGGCCGAGCAGTATCTGGCGCAACCGAGCATGACCTTGCTGGAAATCGCTTATCTGCTGGGTTTTGCCGATCCGAGCAACTTCTTTCGTGCATTTCGTCGCTGGTTCGACACCACGCCCGGCGATTACCGGACGCGGTTGTTGCAGGCGCCGGGTGCGGTCAGTGACGCCAAAAGGCCGGAATACACAGCACAAACACCGTAATGATCTCCAGGCGGCCGAGCAGCATGCCGAACGACAGGATCCACTTGGCCGCGTCCGGCAGGGTGGCGAAGTTGCCCGCCGGGCCGATGGTTTCGCCCAGGCCCGGGCCGACGCCGGACACGGTGCTGGCGGCGCCGGTCAGCGCGGTCATCCAGTCGACGCCAAGCAGCGACAGGAGCAGGGCGATCACGCAGATGGTGATGGCGAAGAAGAACGAAAAGGTCAGAATCGAACGGACGATCTCTTCGTCGAGACGGTGGCCGTTGTACTTCTGTTTGATCACCGCGCGCGGGTGAATCAACTGATTAAGGTTGGCCTTGAGGAGGATGTAGGCGACCTGGAAACGGAAGATCTTGATCCCGCCCGCCGTCGACCCGGAACAGCCGCCGACAAATCCCAGATAGAAAAACAACATCAGCGAGAAGTTGCCCCACAGGCTGTAGTCGCCAAGGGCAAAACCGGTAGTGGTGACCACTGACGTCACGTTCAGCGCCACGTGGCGCAGCGCCTCCAGCCAATGCAGATTGGTTGTCCACCAGTACCAGGTGCCGAGCACCAGCCAGGTCACCAGCAACATCCCGAGCAAACCCTGCACTTGCTGATCCTTGATCAGCGCCTTGCGGTTGCCGCGCAACGTCGCCACGTACAGGGTGAACGGCAGGCTGCCGAGAATCATGATAACCACCGCGACCCAGTGCACCGCCGGTTGCGTCCACTTGGCCAGCGACTGGTCGGAGGTCGAGAACCCGCCGGTGGAAATCGCCGACATCGCGTGGTTGATCGCGTCGAACGGGCTCATTCCGGCCCACCAGAACGCCAGACTACCGAGGATGGTAATGCCGACATAAGCCGCCACGATCAGTCGCGCCACCATGTGCGAGCGCGGCATGACCTTTTCCGAACGGTCCGAGGATTCGGTCTGGAACAGGCGCATGCCACCGATCCGCAGCAGCGGCAGAATCGCTACCGCCATACCGATAAAGCCGATGCCGCCGATCCAGTGCAGCAACGAGCGCCACATCAGGATCCCGGGGGACATGTTGTCGAGGCCATTGAGCACGGTCGAGCCGGTCGCGGTAATGCCCGACATGCTTTCGAAAAACGAGTCGGTGTAGCTGATGTGCTGAGTCAGCAGAAACGGCAGCGCAGCGAAAATGCATACCACCAGCCAACTGCTGACGGTCAGCAGATACATATCGCGCGGGCGCAGATGTATGTGTTCGGGGCGGCCGGGAATCACCAGCGCGAGGCCGGCGACAAAGGTGATCATGCTCGCCCAGAGGAACGACGGCAGGTCGCTGGTGCGCTCGAAAATCACCAGGGTGGCCATGGGCACGACCATGGCCACGGCCAAGGTGATCAGGAAGATGCCGATGATGAAACCAATGATCCGTAAGGTCGGCAACGCCATGAAGTCCGCTCGGGCTGATGTGGGAAGGGCGCCATTCTACCCGTGGGGCAGGGCATGTAAACCGGCATCCTGTTGGCAGATGAAGCTAGAATAGCCGCACATTTTTCTCAGGAGGTGGCCGATGCAGGCTCTCGACGCGTTGCTCAACCGTGTTTCCGTTCCACGACTGGTCGAACCGGCCCCCACTGCCGAGCAGCGCGAAGCCCTGTTTGGTGCCGCGTTGCGCGCGCCGGATCACGGGCACTTGCAGCCGTATCGCTTTCTGACCATCGAAGGTGCGGCACGCGAGCAAATGGGCGAGTTGCTGGCCGAGGCTGCGCAACTGCAGGAAGGCGAAGTCACCGAAGCGATGATCGACAAGGCGCGCAACGGCCCGCTGCGTGCACCGCTGGTGGTTGTGGTGATCGCTAAATTGCAGGAGCACGTTAAATATCCGAAGGCCGAGCAGTTGCTCGCTGCCGGGTGTGCGGCGCACGGGATTTTGCTGGCGGCGTATGCGCAGGGGATTGGTGCGGTTTGGCGTACGGGGGATCTGGCTTATTCCCAGCATGTGGCCAAAGGCTTGGGCTTGGTTGAGGGTGAAGAAGTGATCGCGTTCTTGTATCTCGGCACGCCGCAGAAAGAACCGCGTGTGGCGGAGAAGGTTGATCTGGCTGAGTTTGTCAGCGCCTGGCCGGGTAAGGCCTGAAGATCAAAAGCCCCTCACCCTAACCCTCTCCCGGAGGGAGAGGGGACTGATTGGGGGATGCTGTAGAGGTACGCCGACCTGAAAGTGCTCGGTTGAATCCTGCATCGATAACGGCTCCAATGCATTTCAAGCTCGGAGTCGATAACGGCTCCAATGCATTTCGAGCTCGGAGTCGATAACGGCTCCAATGCATTTCGAGCTCGGAGTCGATAACGGTTCCGATGCATTTCGAATCCAGAGTCGGCGACGATTCACGTGCCTTCCGGATCCATAATCAACTCGATTCTTCAGGTCGATGTATAGCGCAAGACACCTCGGTCGGCCCCCTCTCCCTCTGGGAGAGGGCTGGGGTGAGGGGCTTTTCTGGGGTGAGGGTGGCTTTTAGGGTTGGACAACTGCACCGGGGACAAGCGGCAATTCCAGACTGGCAATAAACCCACCCTGCGGATGATTGGCCAACGTCAAACTCCCGCCATGCCGCTCCGCCGCCCTTCGCGCAATCGCCAGCCCCAAGCCATGCCCTGCCGCCGTCTGCCCCGGTGCCCTGTAAAACGGCTCGCCCAACTGGCTCAAATGTTCGGCCTGCACCCCCGGCCCATGGTCACGCACACTCACGACAATTTTTTCGCCCTGACGCGAGGCCTGCATTTCAATCGCCTGACCTTCCGGGTTGAAGCGCTGAGCGTTGCGCAGCAGGTTATCGACGGCGCGCTCGATCATGGTCGGCCAGCCCTTCAGATTCAGTTGCGGTTCGGCATCGAGACGGACGATCTGCTCGGGCGATCCGAGTTTTGCGTCCTTCTGCAAAGTGCCGAGCAGCGCATTCAAATCCACGTCTTCGGCACTGGCGTTGTCCGCATCAACCCGTGCCAGCACCAGTATTTCACTGATCAGCGCTTCCAGCCGATCGCATTCGCGGGTCAGGCGTGGCCAGAGTTTTTCCCGTTCTTCAGGGTTGGCGCGTTCCGCCAGTGCCAAGGCAATGCGCAACCGAGCCAGTGGTGAACGCAATTCGTGGGAGACGTCCCGCAGCAACTGACGCTGACTGCCAATCAAGCTTTGCAGGCGCGCGCCCATGCGGTTGAAGTCATTGGCGAGCACGCCGAATTCATCACGACGGTTGGCCAGTTTCGCCAGGCTGTTTTGCTGGTAAGTCGTCTGCCCCAGATCATGCACCGCGCCGCGCAAACGGCTGAGCGGGCGGGTGATGGAGAAGGTCACCAGCAAACTGAACAGGGTTAGTACCACCAACGCGATGCCTAACGCACTCAATGGCCAAAGCAGGCTTTCGCGGTGCCATGAGTCGAGTTCCGGGTGCGGGATGCGGTAGATGAACAGGTAGGTGTCACCGGTTTTTTCGCTGGTGAATTCGTCGGTGAGGCGACGCCATGGCAGGCGTCGGTCATCGTTGTTCTGGCGTGCTTCGAAGGCGGCGGCGCGACGCGGGAAGGTGCCGCGTACCACCGGGTCGCCGCTTTCGTTGAGCACCTGAACGTCGATGTGATATTGGCGCTTGCGCTGTTCGAGGATGTCCTGGGCGGCTTCTTCGCCCTGGGTTTCGTAAGTTTGTGTCCATTCGCCGGCCAGCGTGTTGAGGCCCGGATGGCGGCTGAGGATCCACGCGTCCTGGTTGAGCATGTGCCCAAGCAGAATGGACAGGCCGGCCACCAGTGCGATGGCCAGCCAGAAGCTCGCGAGAATACGCCAGAACAATGAACGCACAGAAAATCCTCAGAACAATGCAAAACCCCTGTAGGAGTGAGCCTGTTCGCGATAGCGGAGGGTCAGACAAAAATCTGTCAACTGACACACCGCTATCGCGAGCAGGCTCACTCCTACATTTGGATCGATGAAAACAGGCCCGACGGGGTGAGCCGTCGGGCCTGAAGTTAGATCATTATTGCGCCTTTTGCGCCTGTTGCGCTTTCCACGCCTTGAACTCGGCCCATTCGGCGCGACGCTCGGCCTGCTTTTTCTGGATCTCGTCGAATTTCTTCTGTTGATCCGGTTTCAGCAGCGCACGCACATCGGACTCGGCTTTCTTGTGGTTGGCGGCCATCTCGTCTTTCATGGCTTTTTGGTCAGCCGGCGAGAGTTTTTCCAGGTACTTGTCGACCACTTGCTTACGCTCGTGCATCTGCTCGCCCATGATCTTGCGGATCTGCTCACGCTGCTCGCGGGACAGGTCGAGTTGGCTGTACGGACCTTTGCCGTGCATGCCGTGCATCTGACCGCCGTGGCGTGGGCCGTCAAGCGGACCACCCATCGGGCCGCCGTCTTGTGGCATGGCCATGGCGACGGTTGGCAGAGCGGCAGCGAACATCAGAGCGATAAGAGTCTTGCGCATGGTGTATCTCCTTGTCTCGTTCCCGGTACGTTCCGGATGAGTACAGATTACGGAGATCAAGGTCAGCGGCGGTCAGCACTGCGTAAAGCTTGGGTAAAGACGCTTCGCGTCCCACCTTACACATGCCCTGTGTAGGAGCTGCCGAAGGCTGCGATCTTTTGATCTGTCTTTTAAAAACAAGATCAAAAGATCGCAGCCTTCGGCAGCTCCTACAGTGGGAATGGGCGCGGTTCAGAGGCTATAGAAGTAACCGCGGCTGCGCAGAGCGACGATGCGAGGACGACCGTCCGGGTGCGGGCCGATCTTCTTGCGCAGGTTGCTGACGTGCATGTCGAGGCTGCGGTCGTACAGGGTCAGCTTGCGGCCGAGGGCGAGCTGCGCCAGTTCCTGTTTGTCCAGTGGTTCGCCCGGCTGCTTGAGCAGGGCTTCGAGCAGGCGGCTTTCTGAAACAGTCAGGGTCAGCTCTTTCTCGTCGATGCTGACCACGCCGCGCACCGGACTGAAACTCAGATCGCCCAGCTCAAGCTGAGTCGACACCGCTGCCGGATGGCTGCGGCGCAACACCGCGCGCAGGCGCGCGGTCAGTTCGCGCGGGTCGCACGGTTTGGCCAGGTAATCGTCGGCGCCCAATTCCAGACCAAGGATACGATCCAGCGGCTCGCCACGGGCCGAGAGCATCAGCACCGGCAGATCAGCGTGATCGTTGCGCAATTGCTTGAGCAGCTCCAGACCGCTGCCGTCGGGCAGCATCACGTCCAGCACCACCGCCGCCGGGGCGGTTTCGGCCAGCGCTTTACGCGCGCTCTGGCCATCGTGGCAGGCGCGCACCTGAAAGCCTTCCTGGCTCAGCCAACTACTCAGGAGTTCGCACAACTCCTGGTCATCATCAATCAGTAACAGCTCGCTCATGACTCACTCAATTTAGCCATTGCCGACGTTTTCGGCTTGCTCCACTGGCAAAGATACCGCAGAGCAGCGCCAATAGCGCTACTCCGGCGCCCGTGACGAACCACTGCTGCTGATCGGTCAGCAGACGCGGCAGCGGACTGGCCTGGGCTTCCTTGAGTTGCAGCTTCAAGCGCTGGTTCTCTTGGCGCAACCGGGCAAGCTGGGCGCTTTCGCGGGTATTGTCGGCATTTTGCAGTTGTTTGCTCAGTTCTTCCCGCTGCTGCTCACTGGCTTTGAGGCGCTGCTGCAACTCGGTGATCTGGCTGCCGGCGCTTAACGACAATGGCGTGGAGCTGCCGCCTTCGGTGGTCTCCTCACCATGGGCGGGCGCCATGATCGACAACGTGACCAACATCAGACACAACGGACCCTTGCGCATCGCGACACCTGCTTCCAAATGGATATTGGGCAGGTTGTCGGCAGGCAAACGAGAATAATGAGCGATTGAGAGCAGCAAGAACCAGGAAGGTTCATTGTCAGTGGCCGTGTCGCGTGTGATGAGGGGACAAATCCCCTCATCACGGGGCATTTAAGGCAGGACTTGCTTGAACGGCTTCACGACCACATTGGCGTAGACGCCAGCGGCGATGTACGGATCGGCGTCAGCCCACGCTTGCGCAGCGCTCAGGGAATCGAACTCGGCGACGATCAGGCTGCCGGTGAAACCCGCTGCGCCCGGATCATTGCTGTCGACGGCCGGGTGCGGGCCGGCCAATACGATGCGGCCTTCGCCCTTGAGCGCTTGCAGGCGTTCCAGATGCGCAGGACGCGCGGCCAGGCGTGCTTCCAGCGAGTTGGCGACGTCGGTGGCAATGATGGCGTAGAGCATGTCAGTCCTCGGTTTTTGGTGTTGTTGTGGTATCGGCATCGTGCAGATGACGCGACAGGTAAATGCCCTGTGCGACCAGGAATACCAGGGTCATGCCCAGGCTGCCGAACACCTTGAAGTCTACCCAGTAGCTCTGGAAGGTGAAGGCGACGAACAGGTTGGCAGCGCCGCAGAACAGGAAAAAGGCGATCCAGGCGATGTTCAGGCGGGTCCAGACCGGGTCCGGCAGGGTCAGCGCGTGGCCCATGATGCGTTTGATCAGCAAGCGGTCACCGATGAAGTGGCTACCGATGAAGGCGACCGCGAACAGCCAGTTGACCACCGGCGCTTTCCACTTGAGGAAGGTCTCGCTGTGGAACGCCAGCGTCAGGCTGCCGAACACCAGGCAGGCGATCAGCGTCAGCCATTGGCTTTTTTCCAGCTTGCGCTGTTTGATGAACAACGCGCCGTACACCACCAGGGAACTGATGATCAGCATCGCCGTGGCACTGTAAATACCGCCTACAGTCACTTCATGGCCAGCGATGTCGACGACCCGTGGATCAAGTTTGTAAACGATGAAGAACAGCAGAAGCGGGATGAAATCGATGAATTGTTTCACAGTGAGAGCCAGAAGCTGGATGTGGCGGCATAATAACAAACATATGGGCGCGCGATAGCGCCAGCTGATTTGAGGTTACAACTCCCCGTGAATGTTGATTTGCACTGCCATAGCACGGCCTCCGATGGCGCCCTGGCGCCTGCGGTTCTGGTTGCGCGTGCGTTCGAGAACGGCGTGCGAGTCCTGGCGTTGACCGACCACGACACCCTCGAGGGCCTCGCCGAAGCGCGCATGGCTGCGACTGAGTTGGGCATGCAACTGGTCAACGGCGTCGAATTGTCCTGTACGTGGGGCGGCGCGACCATTCATGTGTTGGGCTACGGTTTTGATGTGAATGCCGCGCCGTTGGTCGAGGCGATTGCCAAATTGCACGATGGCCGCTGGCTGCGGTCCGAAGAAATAAGCCGCAAGCTCGCCCTCAAGGGCATGCCCGGTGCCCTCGAAGGCGCCCGGCAGGTTCAGCAGGAACTGGGCGACAGCGGCAATGCCCCGGCCCGTCCGCATTTCGCCGACTGGATGGTGCGTGAAGGTTTTGTAAAGGATCGCGCCGAAGCCTTCCGCAAATGGCTCGGCGCCGGCAAGCTGGGTGACGTCAAGTTGCACTGGCCGACGCTGGAAGACACCGTTGGCACACTGCGCGCCGCCGGGGCCTGGGTCAGCCTGGCGCATCCGTGGCACTACGATTTCACCCGCAGCAAGCGCCGGAAGCTGATTGCCGACTATATTCAAGCAGGCGGGCATGCGATCGAGGTGGTCAATGGCCATCAGCCTGCGGAACAGGTGGGCAGCCTGGCAATCCTTGCCCGTGAGTTCGGTCTGCTGGTCAGCGCCGGCAGTGACTTCCATGGCCCTGGCGGCTGGTCCGAGATCGGCCAGTACCGGCCGGTTCCCGAGGACCTTCCACCCCTGTGGTGTCGGTTCAAACATGACACAGATATTGCCGCCGTCTGAACAGGTAGAGAATGTGAGTCAATTTTTCCAGATACATCCGGAAAACCCACAAGCGCGCCTGATAAAACAGGCGGTCGAAATCATCCGCAAAGGCGGGGTGGTGGTTTATCCCACGGACTCTTCCTACGCCATCGGCTGCCAGATCGGCGACAAGACCGCGATCGAGCGCGTGCGCCGTTTGCGTCAACTCGATGAAAAACACAACTTCGCGCTGATCTGCAGCGACCTGTCGCAACTGGGCAACTACGCGAAGATCGACACCGGCACCTTCCGTATTCTCAAGGCGCATCTGCCGGGGCCTTACACCTTTATTCTCAACGCCACCCGCGAAGTGCCGCGTCTGCTGCTGCATCCGAAGAAGCGCACCATCGGCCTGCGCGTGCCCAGCCATCCGATCGCGCTGGCGCTGTTGGCCGAACTGGGCGAGCCGTTGATGAGTGTGACCCTGATCATGCCCGGCGATGAAGACCCGCTGAGCGATCCGTACGAAATGCGTCAATTGCTCGAACATCAGGTGGACCTGATCATCGATGGCGGCTTTGGCGGCATCAAAGCGTCCACCGTGATCGACCTGACCGGCGATGACCCGGAAGTGGTCCGCGTCGGTTGCGGCGATCCGACGCCGTTCATGGTCGAGGCCTGAATGTCCGCAGTGGAAACCGTTGCCGATCCCCAGGCCGGCGCTCAGCAAGAGTTGCCGTTTGCCATGGTCTATGGCCAGGCGGTCATGGAAATGCCGCTCGACCTGTACATCCCGCCGGATGCGCTGGAAGTCTTTCTCGAAGCCTTTGAAGGGCCGCTCGACCTGCTGCTGTACCTGATCCGCAAACAGAACATCAACATCCTCGACATCCCGGTGGCGGAAATTACCCGTCAGTACATGGGCTATGTCGAGCTGATGCAGTCGGTGCGCCTGGAACTCGCCGCCGAGTATCTGGTGATGGCCGCGATGCTCGCCGAGATCAAGTCGCGCATGCTCCTGCCACGGGCCGAAACCGTCGAAGACGAAGAAGACGACCCGCGCGCCGAACTGATCCGCCGCTTGCAGGAATACGAGCGCTTCAAGGCGGCCGCCGAAGGTATCGATGGTCTGAGTCGCGTCGGCCGTGATGTGATCGTGCCCAAGCTCGACGCCCCGGAAGCCCGGGCGCGCAAGCTGTTGCCGGATGTCGCGCTGGAAGAGATTTTGATGTGCATGGCCGAAGTGCTGCGCCGTGGCGATATGTTTGAAAGCCACCAGGTCAGCCGCGAGGCATTGTCCACCCGCGAGCGCATGAGCGATGTGCTGGAACGGCTCAAGGGCGGCGGTTTTGTGCCGTTCGTCGAGTTGTTCACTGCCGAAGAGGGCAGACTGGGTGTGGTAGTGACCTTTATGGCGATCCTTGAACTGGTCAAGGAATCCTTGGTCGAGCTGGTGCAGAATGAGCCGTTCGCCGCGATCCACGTGCGAGCCCGAGCCGAATAACGAGTCGAAACATGAACCTGACTGAACCCCGCGAGCTGGCGCCCCTGCTTGAAGCCTTTCTGTTGGCCTCGGGAAAGCCGCAATCCCTTGAGCGCCTGTTTGAACTGTTCGAAGAAGGTGAACGTCCCGAGCCTGCGGTTTTCAAGAAAGCCCTGACGCTGTTGGGCAAGTCCTGCGAGGGCCGCGCCTTCGAGCTCAAGGAAGTCTCGTCCGGCTATCGCTTGCAGATCCGCGAGAAGTTTTCGCCGTGGGTCGGTCGCCTCTGGGAAGAACGCCCGCAGCGTTATTCCCGTGCGTTGCTGGAAACCATCGCGCTGATCGCCTATCGCCAGCCGATCACCCGTGGCGAGATCGAAGACGTGCGCGGTGTGGCGGTGAACAGCAACATCGTCAAAACCTTGCTTGAACGTGAGTGGATCCGGGTTGTCGGTTACCGCGATGTGCCGGGCAAGCCGGCGATGTTTGCCACCACTAAAGGTTTTCTCGATCACTTCAACCTGAAGAACCTCGAAGATCTGCCGCCATTGGCCGAGCTGCGCGAAATGGAAACCGACCCGGTGCTCGATTTTGACGACGCGCCGGTGCCGCAGGGTTTGCAGGAGTTGGCCGACGCCAGCGCCGAGCCGGAGGAAGAGAAGGAGGAAACCAGTTTCCATACCTTGCTGTTGGAGTTGGATAGCATGGAAGAGGGGATCAAGACCGACTTCGACGATTTGCTGCGGGATGCGGTGGATGGTGAGGTGCCGACGGCTGAAGCAGAAACCGAGACTGAGCCTGAGCCACAGATCGCCGAGCCAACCATCGAAGTTGAACTTGAAGCCCAGCCAGAAGCCGAACCGGAAGAAGACATTCTTGGCGTCGCCGAAGCCCGTGAAAAGCTGTTGGCCGCCGTCGCTGCCCTCGAACAACCGGCGCCAGAACCCGAACCGGAGCTAAGCGAAGAAGAAGCCGAAGCCCGCGCCCTGGCCGAAGCCATCGAAGCCGAACGCCGCGAATTCGAAGACTGAGGGGCGCCGAAAAGATCGCAGCCTTCGGCAGCTCCTACATTGCAATACGTCCCCTGTAGGAGCTGCCGAAGGCTGCGATCTTTTGATCTCCCAAAGGTACCCAAATGAGTTCCACTAAAGACCCGTGCATCAGCCTCTGCAAATTCACCGACGACATCTGCCTCGGCTGCGGCCGCAGCAAGCGCGAAATCAAAGCCTGGAAGAAACTCGACAAGGACGACAAGCGCAGCGTACTGGCCGAAGCCGCACTGCGCCTGATCAAACTCGGTGGCGCCGGTCGGCGGAAAAAGAAATAACTGCCCATTGATCAGCTAGTCTCTGATGCGCGACGGCGCACATCCGCGTATGATTCGCGACCCTTCGCCGATCCCTTCGGCTGAGTACCCAGATTTCAATGCTTCAGGCGCCGCCTGAACAGACCACACCGGGAGGTGCCCAGATGAGCGACATCATTCAGAAAGACGACCAGGAAATCGGCCCAGCAGGCGAAAAGCTGCAGAAAGTCCTCGCCCGTATCGGCGTCGGCTCGCGCCGTGACGTGGAATCCTGGATCAGCCAGGGCCGGATCAAGGTCAATGGCAAAGACGCCACCCTCGGTCTGCGCGTCGACATGCACGACGCCATCACCATTGATGGCAAGGTGATCAAGCGCGAAGAGGCGGCCGAATCGGTCCGCCGCGTGATCATGTACAACAAACCCGATGGCGAGATCTGCACCCGTGACGACCCGGAAGGCCGTCCGACCGTGTTCGACAAGCTGCCGCGTCCGAAAGAAGGGCGCTGGATCAACATCGGTCGTCTCGACATCAACACCACCGGTCTGCTGATGTTCACCACCGACGGTGAACTGGCCAACCGCCTGATGCACCCGTCCTACGAAATGGACCGTGAATACGCCGTGCGCGTACGCGGTGAAGTCGACGACGAGATGATCGAGCGTCTGAAGGCTGGCGTGGTGCTGGAAGACGGCCCGGCCAAGTTCACCGACATCAAGCAAGCTCCAGGCGGTGAAGGCTTCAACCACTGGTACCACTGCGTGGTGATGGAAGGTCGTAACCGTGAGGTTCGTCGCTTGTGGGAATCGCAAGGTCTGGTGGTCAGCCGTCTGAAGCGCGTGCGTTTCGGTCCGGTGTTCCTCAACTCCGACCTGCCGATGGGCCGCTGGCGCGAAATGAGCCAGTACGAAGTCGACATCCTCAGTGCTGAAGTCGGCCTGACGCCGGTGGCGATGCCGCAACTGAACGCCAAGAGCAAAGACAAGCTTGAGCGCATGCAGCGCAAATCGTCGCGCCCGATGGGCAAGACCGAGCGCGTCCGCACCCTGCGTCCAGCCGCTGGCGCGCCGACTGGCCCACGTCCAAGCCGCGAGCCGCAGATCGAAGGCGAACGTCCAGGTCGCAAACCAGTCGCCCGTGACGGCGAGCGCGCTCCGCGTCCGGCCAACGGTCGCACTGAGCGTGGCGAGCGTGGTGCACCTGCCGGTCGTGGCACGCCAGTGGCGGATCGTCCAGCGGACACCACCAACAAGCGCCCGGCCAAGCCTGCGCCGAAGCGTCCGGGGATCAAACTGGTTGATGGCGACAAGCCGTCGGGCAAGCGTCGTGGTGCACCGGCCGGTTCCGGTCAGCGTCCGGGGTTTGGTCGCAAGAAGCCGGAATAAGGCAGCTGTGAGCTTTTAGCGGCAAGCTTCAAGCCAAAGCAAAAACGCCAACCGCAGGGTTGGCGTTTTTTTTCGTCTGGCGCACACCGATCGTTCCAACGCTCTGCGTGGGAATGCCTCAACGGACGCTCCGCGTTCGGCTCTAAAGGGACGCGGAGCGTCCCGGGCTGCATTCCCACGCGAAGCGTGGGAATGATCAGGTGCCAGCCTTAAAAGACAAACCGCCCGTCAAACACCGGCTTGTCATCCAGCGCCAAAACGCCGCCCGAGAAGATCAGGTCCAGGTGATGACTGCCCTTGGCGCCACCGCCCAAACCAAGGTGCAACCCGCAGTGCCGCTCCTCAAACCCGGCATTGCGCGCATACAGATCCTTCACGCCTTCGTTGGTGCCAATCCCCAGCTCTTCAATCCGCCGGTTCGACGGATTGGCGTCCAGGTACTTGTTGAAATCATGCTCCAGCCCCGGCACGTCGGTGGCGATGCGGCTGATGGTCGAGTTTTCGATCCACAACTCCAGTGGCGATTCCAGAACTCCGTATTTGCGCGCAAACGGAATGGTGCTGAGGAATGTGCCCTTGAATTTCACATGGCCGTTGATGGCTTCACTGTGGGTCGCGATTTCGCCGGGGGCGAGGTCGAAGTTGCCGACGCCGTTGATGTCGGTCCACTTCTTGATGCTGCTCAGCGGCGTTTCAAACCATGAGCCGTCGTCGTCCTTGAAACTCAGCGTGGTCGCTTGGGACATACGCTGAATCAGGTGGCTGTTCAGCCCGGCGATGCGTTGCGGGGTGACGCTGAAGGTGTCGTAGAAATACTCGCCGTAATCCTTGAACAGCAGCGACTTCTTCCAGTTTTCCGCCATCACGCCTTGCAGCGCACGGACGAATTCCGGGCCGTCGGGGCGTGGGTTGGGCAGGGTGGAAGAGTCGTAGAAGAAAATGTACAGATCGCTGTCGGTGATTGCCGAGGTCAGCGCTGCAGTGCTTTCCAGGTCCAGACGTCGGGCGCTGAAGTGGAAGCGAGGATGATCGCCGGCCTGTTCGGCGATCGCGCCGGTCAGCGCTGCGTAATCAGCCGTGTGGCCGAGCAATACCTTCGCCGAGTCGAGGCCGGCAAGGGCAGGGTGATGTTCGAGGTAGTAAAGGAAATGCGAGATCGCGCGGGGCTTATCCATGAGTCCTCCCTGACTGACCGTGAAGAAAGCGGCAGGCACGACCGGCCGGATCGTGCCTGCCCGGGGATGTCTTACAGAGGCCACATCGCCGTGCCGAACGGAACTACCGCGTCGGCTTGCATCATTTCTACAGCCGCCTCGTGAGTCGGTGCTTCAAACCATTCGTCCAGTTGCAGTTCGGTATCCAAGTCTTTTTCCAGTGCTTGCATGGTCGATCTCCTAGATGACTTTCACGGTTGTGACTGGCCGGTCGAGGTGGCCGGCAAGACGTGAAGAACCTAGTTCAGGGTTTTTTGTAATGCAAAAAATTATTCATTTAATTTTTAAATAGACTTTTTATTCTGTTTTTACGCTCGGTTTTTCTTATTTAAAAACAAAAAACTAAGTCATGGTTTTCATTAGCAAGCTAGCTACCGTCAATTTGCAGACGTCTGACAGAATTTTCTGAAATGGAAACTCTGCGTTACGCATCGTAAAGAAATGTTTACGAAAATGCCGCTAAAACCGAGTGAATCCAACCCGCCATGAGCGCTGTAAGGAAAACCTGCCGAAGCCCGCTTCACCGCAGGCTGCGCAGGGCTCTGGCGCGCTTGTTTCAGCGGCGTTTGCAGGGTGAGATGCGCCCCATGCCTGTCGTGCAGGTGCATAACAAGAAGGAGGCGCAATGAACGCCGTGACTGATCTCCACCTCTCTCCGTGGGACGGTTTTTTCCTCGTCCACGCCGATGGCCTGCAAAGGCCTGACTCATTTTTTGCAGCCGCTCGAGCATCTCGAAGCGGACACACGCAATCCCGGCAACCATCACGCTGATCCAGCGGGGTCTGGCAGCAGGGGGTTAGCGGTGTACAATGCGCCGCGTTTTAACTGTGACCCTCTGCGTAATCGCGCAAATCTCAAGGCTATCCGCCTTGTTCACTCCGTGGCGCCACAAGCGTTTCGGGTTCGATTTCGTCACAGATAAAAACAAACAGGTGACGCATGACCGTTGTAAATAAGCTGAACTCCTGGTGCCTGCGCTGGGGTTTGATCGGGGCTGCTTGAAATCGCAACCTGGCAGCAACGTCTACTGAACATCATCAAACCTTGCGTGAGACCTTTTTCATGAGTGGACAACCCTCGCAATCAGGCGAGCTGAAACGCGGCCTGAAAAATCGCCATATTCAACTGATCGCCCTCGGTGGCGCGATCGGTACCGGATTGTTCCTCGGCTCGGCCGGGGTACTGAAATCCGCTGGCCCGTCGATGATCCTCGGCTACGCCATCTGCGGCTTCATCGCCTTCATGATCATGCGCCAGCTCGGCGAGATGATCGTCGAAGAGCCGGTGGCCGGTTCCTTCAGCCATTTCGCGCACAAGTACTGGGGCGGCTTTGCCGGTTTCCTGTCGGGCTGGAACTGCTGGATTCTGTACATTCTGGTGGGCATGTCGGAGCTGACCGCGGTCGGCAAATACATCCACTACTGGGCCCCGGACATCCCGACCTGGGTCTCTGCGGCAGCCTTCTTCGTGCTGATCAACGCGATCAACCTGGCCAACGTCAAAGTCTTCGGTGAAGCCGAATTCTGGTTCGCGATCATCAAGGTCGTGGCGATCGTCGGCATGATTGCGCTCGGCAGCTACCTGCTGGTCAGCGGCAACGGCGGCCCGCAAGCCTCGGTAAGCAACCTGTGGTCGCACGGTGGTTTCTTCCCGAACGGAGTGAGCGGTCTGGTGATGGCCATGGCGATCATCATGTTCTCCTTCGGCGGTCTGGAAATGCTCGGTTTCACCGCCGCTGAAGCCGACAAGCCGAAAACCGTGATCCCGAAAGCAATCAACCAAGTGATCTACCGGATCCTGATTTTCTACATCGGTGCACTGGTTATCCTGCTGTCGCTGACTCCATGGGACAGCCTGCTGGAAACCCTCAACGCGTCCGGCGATTCGTACAGCGGCAGCCCGTTCGTGCAAGTGTTCTCGATGCTCGGCAGCAACACCGCCGCGCACATCCTCAACTTCGTGGTCCTGACTGCTGCGTTGTCGGTGTACAACAGTGGCACCTACTGCAACAGCCGTATGCTGCTGGGCATGGCCGAGCAGGGCGATGCGCCGAAAGGTCTGGCGAAGATCGACAAGCGCGGCGTGCCGGTGCGTTCGATTCTGGCTTCCGCAGCGGTGACGCTGGTCGCTGTGTTGCTCAACTACCTGATCCCGCAACACGCGCTGGAACTGCTGATGTCGCTGGTGGTTGCGACGCTGGTGATCAACTGGGCGATGATCAGCTTCTCGCACTTCAAGTTCCGTCAGCACATGAACAAGACCCGGCAGACGCCGCTGTTCAAGGCGCTGTGGTATCCGTACGGCAACTACATCTGCCTGGCGTTCGTTGCGTTCATCCTTGGCGTGATGCTGCTGATCCCGGGCATTCAGATCTCGGTGTATGCGATTCCGGTGTGGGTCGTGTTCATGTGGGTCTGCTACGTGATCAAGAACAAGCGCGGTGCGCAGCAGGCCGTGCACGCGGCAGGTGCTGCCAAGTAAGCGCTGACGCAGAAACACAAAACCCGGCCTGAGTGCCGGGTTTTTTTATGGGTGCAAATATTGGTGCGCTATTGATAGTCGGCGAGAGGATAGTCCCTGCACAGGGTTTCGACCTCTGAACGAAACTGCGCGAGGAGCAGCGGTTCCAGGGTGTAATCCTGTTCGCCGAGCGGCGCTACCGTGTTCAGAATCCGCACGATCAAATCGACGATCTGGCGGCTGCCGTGGACATCGACCCGGCGTTGCGCCAGCGCAGCGGTGCCGATACGCAGCCCGCTGGTGACAAGTGCCGAACGGGGATCGTCGGGTACGCGATGTTTGTTGACGATGATCCCGCAGTGCCCCAGCGCCGCCTCGGCGATAGCCCCCGTGATGCCACCCCGCAAGCGCACCAGCACCGTGTGGTTTTCACTGCAGCCGCCAACCACTTCATAATCCTTGGCCTGAAACGCTTTGGCCATTTCATCCGCCGTGCTGCGGATCTGCGCCATGCAGGCATCGAATGCTGCGGACATTGCATAACCCAGCGCGGCAGCCTTCGCAGCGATCATGTTGGCAGCAGGCGCGCCCTGCATTCGCGGGTAAACGGCTTGATCAAGCAGGCGACTGAAGGTGGTCCGCAAACCGGGAATCTTGGTGTTCGCATCAGCACCGCTGAGAATCACGCCACCGCGAGGGCCGGCGAGTTGCTTGTGCGTGCAGGTGACGGTGACGTGGGCGGCGTCGATCGGACTTGGGTGTCGTCCGGTAGCGACGAGCCCGGCGATGTGCGAAATGTCAGCGAGCAGGATGGCCCCGGCTTCATCGGCAATTTCGCGAAACCGCTTGAAGTCCACTTCGCGCGAATAGGCGGTGGCGCCGCAGAGGATGACGCGTGGGCGATGGGCGAGTGCGAGCAGGCGCACCTTGTCGTAATCGATCAGGCCGTCTGCTGTCGTGCCGTACTGGATCGCCTTGTAGTAGGCGCCGGAAAATGCGGCAAGGCTGCCATGCGTGAGATGACCGCCGTGTTCCACCGCCATGCCCAGCAAGGTATCGCCCGGCTCTAGTAAAGCTGTGAGTACTTGGTAAACGGCGTTCGACGCTGAGTGTGGCTGCACGTTGGCGTATTGCGCGTCGAACAGTTGCCGCGCCCGGCGGATGGCCAGCGATTCGACCCGCTCGACGTTCTCGCACCCTGCGCTGTGACGCTTGCCGGAGACGCCTTCAGCGGTCACGTTGACCAACACGGAAGCGCAGGCCGCCAAGGTTCGCGGCTGGACTACGCAGGAGGAGGAGATCAGTGAAAGCGTGTGCTGTTGGCGCGTCACTTCAGCGTCGAGAATGGCCGCCAGTTCGGCGTCTTCTGCGCGGAGATCTGCCAGACCGCGTCGCAGCAAGTCAGCCTGGTTCTTGAGTGGTTCAGTAATGACTGCCATTGCTTATTCCTTCCCTGGTTTTGCGTGATTTGCGCATGTCCTTGCTTGCCAGATCTGTACAGGCGAATCCGTGTTTTGACCGCTGTGCGCGCAAAACTAAACCCTGTACAGGCCTCCCGGTTTTTCGTTCTTTCACTCTCGAGAATGGGACGCCGGATTGACGCATCATAAATTTTTCAGTGAGGAACGCCACAGAATTAATCAAAAAAATGAACATTCTTCAAAGAAAATGATTCTTTTCGTGGTCGCGTCGGGTGTAAAACAGGCATTGCCCGGTGCCGATTTTCCGGCCTTGGGTGGAAGTCGAAAGGAACTGACGAGTCCGTACGGAGGCTGAAATGACCCCCGCACGTTGGCGGAAGCAGCCTGTGAAAGCTGACTTTTTATACCGAACCCAGGGAGGGAGAATGCTATGATCCTGCGCGGCACTGACAGGGATATAACTGCAATTTCCTACCTCACTTGTGTATGTCCGGAATGATCATTCGGGACGTGACATTGATTGCAGTTAAAAATGGATGATAAGCATGTGATGCACAGAAGAGAAAGATCGGAGAATCTGAAGAACAACATCAAATACCTGATCAAGAGTCGCGGGGAAACTCAGTTGTCCCTGTGCCACTCCAGTGGTTTGACCCGAACGACCATCTATAACATTCTTGAAGGCAAGGTGGTCAATGTACAACAGTCCACTGTGCGCAAGATTTCTGATTTCTTCGGCGTGTCTTACGAGGAAATAGAGACGATTGATTTTGAAGAAAAGGAAATAATCGAAAGCAGTATTTCGCCACAGGGGAATATGAATCCGGCCGCTGTTCCGGTGATTAAAGAAAGTCTGCTGCTGCAAAGTCTGGATAAGAGAATTGGTGAGTTGGCCACGATTTATCCACTGACTTACTATTTTGGCGCGTCCTTTAATCTGATTGGCGTTTTGCTGGAAAATGAAATCAGCGGCATGAATGAACCCGGCGATCTATTGATCGTGCAGAAAGGAGCGTCGACCAGCGACAGGGAAAAGCTGGTGTATGACAAAATCACAGCGAAGTTATATATAAGCCATGAAGGCAACTTTGATACGGATCGTGTATGCGTGATCGGAGATGTAATCGAGGAACGATTTAATGGATTGCAGTGTTGAATTGGAAAACAGCAAGTACAAGTTGCTGGGATTCGAAAATGGAAAAAGCCTGGCCGTCATCATGGTCATCGCAACAGGCAAAATAATTAAAATAAAGCTAAGTGAAGTGTTGAATAGTGAGATTATGGATAATCTGAATAAAATCGAAGTGAAAAACCTCTACAAGAAGTTTTACTCCCAAGGCGGAGCACTCACCGCTTACGAAATCAATGACCGGCATGAGAGTTCCTGGATGATCTACATCATCCTGAACCTGATGCTGTTCACGCTTTACATTTTTACCAGTATTGCAGCGACAAAACCGATCTACCTCGAGTATTTCGATATTGTCGTAACGCCGGGCACCTTCCTCTATCCGCTGACGTTTCTGATCGTTGACTTGCTCAATGAAACGTTTGGCCTGAGGCTGGCGCGAAAAGCGATTCTGTTCGCGTTCATCAGCAACGCCGCGATTATCATTCTGCTGGCCATCACGACCCATCTTCCGGGATTGCCGGGCTGGAAACTCGATGGCGCTTACAATGATGTTATTAGTCAGTTGTCAGCAGTTCTGGTAGCATCTTCTATATCGTTTCTGGTTTCCGAGAACATAAACTCGTATCTGTTGTGCAAGATTAAAGAACTCACAAATTCCAGGTTTCTGTTTTTGCGAGTATTTTTAAGCACGTTGTTTGCCGTGATCATCGACAGTTTTCTGTTCTGCTATATCGCGTTTTACGGGACGATGGAAAATAGCGCGATACTGGGCATGATCTACGTTCAGATCGCAATCAAGGTAGGTTTTGCGTTCTTTAATATCTTGCCGGCCTACGGCGCAAGATCATTGTTCAAGAAGTACCTGACGGGTGCGCAGACGCAATAAAGAGAGGAGGGCGCTCACTCGGCATGCTTGAGTGAGCGCTTCTTGTTGCAGTATTACTTTAAGCCAAGTTTCTCTTTCAAGCGTTGAGTCACCTGTACTTTATTGTTCAGGAACTCATTCAAGCCTTTGGCGCGAAGATTACAGGCATCGCAATCGGAACATCCAGTGCCTTTGATGCCGTTATAGCAAGTCAATGTTTCCTCGCGAACCAGATCCAGCTGATGGTGGTAATCCGCCAAGGCCCAGGTTTCTGCCTTGTTCAGCCACATCAATGGCGTATCCAGTTGCAGCTTGTAATCCATGCCTAATTCAAGTGCTTTGTTCAGCGCCTTGACGAATTCATCCCGGCAATCGGGATAGCCCGAGAAGTCGGTTTCACAGACACCGGTAATGACCGTTTTGGCCTGGACTTGATAGGCATAGATAGAGGCCAGGGTCAGAAACAGAATGTTCCGTCCCGGAACGAAGGTGCTTGGCAGACTCTCGCCAGAGCTGTTCACGGTCGGCACCGGAATGTTATCGCGGGTCAGGCTGCTGATGGCCAGCTCGTTGAGCAAGGACACATCCAGCGTTTTATGCACGGTCACACCGAGCTTTTTCGACAGCTGCTGCGCCACTTCAATTTCCGCGTGATGACGCTGACCATAGTCGAACGTGATGCAGTGGACTTCATCGTAGTGGGTCAGGGCGTGGATCAAGCACGTGGTGGAGTCCTGCCCGCCGCTGAATACGATAACTGCTTTGTTGGTCATGGTTATGCTTCCTGCATTGAGGTCTTGAGGGCAAAGGTGGAGATGATACTCGAAATAGGGATGGAGTTCGGTGCAGAGTCCAGAGGCGCGCGTGAGTCCGCGAGCGGCCTGATCCACTTTAGAGCCTTTTTTTTGCTGCCTCGGCGATCATGTCATCTTCATCTGTCGCAAGTAGAGTTAATAAATCTTTTGGTGTCTTCGGGTTACATGCAATTCTATGTCTAACCATTACGGACTTATCAGTTGCCAGCCTCTCAAAAGTACTTCTATTGATGCGCCTCTTCATTGCAACATCCCAGCGAACATCGACGTCGTCGCTTAGTGAGAGCTTCTCAAGCACATCAGTAGAGATTGATCCGTTTGCAACAACTAGTCGTGAAAGCTCAGGGTGTCTTGAGATAACCTCGAGCCAAACTTCCTCTGTCGCAACTTCATTTATTTTTGCATTTTCTATCTCGTTTTTGCTTTCCGAATAATACTTAAATTCATCAGCGTTGCTAATCATAAGGTCCTGCTCTACGTTTTTCAGTTTTTTATTAGCATTACCTTGGATTTTTAGGAGTGCTCATATTTTCTAATGCAGCATTCAAATATTTTCTCTCCGCAAGTTTCGCTATAATCAACAGAAAGCTGGGTAGAAAGGTCAGCGCCAATTAACCTGATCTCGTCACTTTTGAATTTATCAAAATCAAAACTCGCACATAGAGAAATGTCGCTTGCGAGCATGTAAGCTCCGCAGTATCTCCAGTCCTCATCTATAAGCAAATAGTATTTACGATTTTCGATTGCTGACGAAAAAAAATTAAGTGCTTCGATGGATGACGAATATTCTCTGCGCACACAGGAGATTTCGCGCTTCGTCATAAGCGCTGCAATTATGCTATCTGTTTCTGGCAAGCTTAAAAGTAGTGACACATCAAAGGCTAGATCTGAAATGGAGGCTATCTTTTCTTTATAGTGGCTAAGTGTTTTTCCTTGCGACTTCCTATAGAGGATATCTCTTTTATAAGCGTCTATATTCATTTGAATTTTTCAAGGGGAGACCAGGCTTTCATAACTCATGATTCGCGTAGTCTCCCTCGGACAGTAGGTGGTTGTTATAGGAAAGCTATACTTTATTAATTCTCAAGGGCATGATTCGTCCGCAAAGAGTTTCATAATGAAAAGTAATCACGAGCAGACGGGCTGCTCGCTGGTCAAACGATATGATTGAAAATCAAGTCTATAAAAATCAGTCTGCAATCTCGAGGATTTTTATCTGTCGACCAATTATGTAAAGCTCTCCATCCTCGCGTATCTGGGCAAGTGAAGTAGGCTCGGCATCCATGTCGTAATTTCCATCAATTTCCACACACCAGACGTCGTCAAATTTCAAGATCCTAACCCCAGAGCATATCGAGTTAAACTGATTGCCTTTAACTTTTGCACTTAATTCCTCGACCGCCCCAACTATCACCTTTACTTTCTTCCATACGTTGCCTTTAACTCTATGATCTCTGGTATGGAATATTACTTGCGCGGCAAGGGGTTCGTTGGGAAGGTAAAAAAATTCGAAAGAAAGAATTAACCCATCTTCAAAACGATGAAAGGCCTTCGAAACCTTGCTTACTTGTTCCATAGACACTACCTATAGGTGGTGAGGATTGCATACCTGATTGGGTTACTCCTCATTTCTGATGGGCTGTACTTGGTTTGAGGTGGATGGCACCCCGGATCATGACTAGATGAGAAGTTGTCGATTCTACCAGGGACAGACTTCGTTTGTTTGATCTTCAATAGCTTGGTCTTTTTACGAGAGATTCTTTGTGCTTGTGCACGAAAGTCAAATTAACCATTGGAGCGCGAAGAGAGTAATGCAGTTTTAGGATTTTCTTTATATCTAAAGCATACGCCGTCTCACGAAAGGAGTTTTAAGTATAAATTCACGAGTAAACGGTGTTGGAGTAGGGGCGGGGTCGGCTTCAACCAAGTTATTCGCAAGCTCTGAAAATTCTACTATCTGTTCGGGAGGTCCAGAGATTAATATTGCTCGAGTGTCAGAGTGATCTTCACCTAGCATGACGACAATGCATTTTTTCGAACATAGTACTGCTATCACTTTATGAAATAACTTTAATGAGGAGGCTTGAGAGAAGTCTGTACCTGAAGCTCTATAAATTTCGCTAATTACACTGAGAATCTCTTTTTTATCACTTTCATCCAATTCCATCTCTGACAAAAATATTAATGCATTCCATCCTTTGTGTATGGCTGTCAAAAGTATTTTTATTTCTTCGATGCTGGAGGCAGTTGAGAGGTCGCAGAAATTATGCCTCCCCTCAATGTCTAAGTTTAATTCGAGGTGTCTTCTTTTGTTTGTCGCGTCTAAACCGATCTTTCCAAATGCTCTTTTATGTAAGTCTAGTTTCTTCGCAATACTGCTACTTGAATCGAGTTCGGCAGCAAGCACAGTATATATGTTATATCGAAAGAAAATGGGTCCCAAATAGTCAAAAATCGACCCGTAATCGTAGCCTGTAGCCAGATACCATAATGAGTCGCATGAGGTATCAAAGCGAAATCCACCAGATTTGGTAGCAAGAACAGACGCAATATCAACGATGGTTTTCATTGTGGCTACCCTTTTAATACTTGGTTCTCATATGACTAATGTTCTTCATTTAAACCGTTAGAAAAGGAGGGGTGAGATTATCTTAATTTTTTCAAGGGTGGACTATATTCAAGAAATTCAATAAGCCAGGCCAGACTGCGTGGAGATTAATCACGCCATCTATAATCAACTCAATCAGCTTATGAAAATCAGTTGAAATCATATGTAGGCCAAGGCTTTTTGTAAGCTAGTGTATTGGGAGTTGAGATGGATTATCAATCATGATCCACTCCGCGGACTCCCCTGCAACACTGTAAAATTCGTCAAAAAAGCAATTTAAGTCGCTGGAAAAAACGTCAAATGCGCCATGCCCATATTCGCCAGAAATCTTCGTGATCGCGACATATCGGCAGGCATTTTTGAAAAGATTGTATGCCTCTTGGCTTATAGAAAAGTCATCGCTCTGCAAAAAAATAGTTAGGGTGGGAGGAGTAGGTTTTTCCACCCTTCGATGCCTTGAAAGTATTTCATACTTTTTGACGTCTATTTCGTATCGCCTATGTTCGCTCACTGCGCGCTCGAACTCCCCATCTTTATCCCTAAACATAAAAAATGGCATGTAGTGAAGTTTCTTGCTTGATGGTGGCTGAAGTTTTCCATTGATATCGATGTAGTAGCAATTGGTGATCAGGGATTTAATCGCAGCAGCGCCTTTCTCAGTTTTATCGAAACCGAAGGAGCCGCTTTGATCAACTGACGCCAGCAGTGCAAAATTGTCATTAATTTCCGCAGGGATATTCCTAATGCGGTTGCTAGAGGATTTTTTGAAATCATCGAATTTTGCCCGATGACAAATAATTTTGTAGTTTTTCAACTGCGCTGTGTCAGAAGTTGGATAGTGCGCGATCATTTTTTCAATGGCTTGACAATGTTTTGATTAATTGCAATGAGATCAACATGTTTCTTGTGCGAAAAGTTTCCGAGCACGTCTTGTAGATGGATGTGCTCTAACTCGTTGATCTCCATTTCGTAAGAAGCATTGATCAAAAATAATCCCAGGTTTTTTATCGTTTCCGGATCTGCGAGAAGTGAGATTTCATCCAGCTTGATGTTTTTATCAGTTCCGAAAGGAGTTCCATAAGCAGTAAAGTTTTTTAGTTTTTTCATAGTTTAAACCCCTGAGCTCGAAGGTAATCCTTTTCTTTGCGAGTCAAATCGGACACGTTGCCACGAGTGCCATGACTCTGAGATCCATCTTGGTTAACAACAACCTCTGCCTTTCTTGATTTACATTGGCAGTGAGCATGAGCCTGTTGATTTGTGTTCTCCACATGAGGAGGGTCTATTCGAATTCGACCTGTACCCACAGGCTCCCAACGTCCAGACTTCGCCAAGCCCAGTGGATCTATCCATGTTATCGGGTTCGGTGCATAAGCATAGAGGTTCATCCCACCCGCATAGCTAATCGGGTCCTGTGAAATGAAACGCCCCACCTCAGAATCGTAGTACCGATACCGATTGTAATGCAGCCCCGTCTCATGATCGTGATACTGCCCCTGGAACCGTATCGGGTTCATCACGCCATGCTGCCGCGCCCACTTCGAGCGCTGCTCCGTCACCTGCCCCCACGCCTTGTACTGCGCGGTCCAGGCAAGGTTGCCTTGCGAGTCCGTCAATTCCTGCGGCGTACCCAGGTGATCACACTGATACCACGCCAACGCATCAAACGGTAATGCCGTTGCCTTGTGATTCCACACCGGATCTTCATCGAGGCTGTATTCACCGCTGTAATCCGGCAGCCCAATCAGATCGATGGGCGCGTGCCGTACAGCCTGTGCCACAGGGACAAAAGTGCCCGGTTCGAAGACGTAGTGCACCGTGCGACCCGGTTCACCATCGCTTTGCGCTGGGCTGCTTTCCCAGGCGAGGTTGTCGCCATCCCAGCCGTACAAGGTGAAGCCGCAGCCGAGTTCGCGTTGTTTGCGCGCGTGCTCGTTTCTGTTCCAGAGGGAACCTGCTTCAGGACGTTGTTTGTAATGCGCGCGGGATTTTTTGTGCAGGCGGCGTCCCAGTGCGTCGTAGGCGAAATCCACGCTTAGGCGCGGGTCTTCGAAATGCACAAGTCGATCAAACAAATCCCACTGTAGATCGCTGCGTTGGCCGTTGTGCCAGCGCTGGATCTGGTTGCCGCGTTCGTCGTAGTCGTAGTAGGTGCCGGCGTATTCGCGCAGCAGGTTGTCGACCAGTTTGCTGCGT
>NZ_CATKQE010000013.1:0-71239 GCF_949767845.1 Pseudomonas sp. IT-232MI5 | reverse complement strand
CTCCTACAGGGGATCTTCGTCCGTCAGAAAATTTGGGTGAACAGCCAGTAGAGGCTGCCTGACAACAGGATTGCCGCCGGCAACGTCAGCACCCACGCCATCAACAGATTACGGATGGTCTTCATCTGCAAGCCGCCGCCATTGGCGACCATGGTCCCGGCCACCCCCGAGGACAACACATGGGTGGTCGACACCGGCAAACCAAACATGTCTGCCGCGCCAATGGTCAGCATCGCCACGGTTTCCGCCGACGCGCCTTGTGCGTAGGTCAGGTGGGTCTTGCCGATCTTTTCGCCGACCGTCACCACAATCCGCTTCCAGCCGACCATGGTGCCCAACCCCAGCGCAATGGCCACTGCGATCTTCACCCACAGCGGAATAAACCGTGTGGCGTTGTCGATCTGCTGTTTGAACAGTTGCAGCTTGCTGCTGGTGTCGGCGTCGAAATTGCCGACCTTGTTCTTGTCCATCAGGCGAATGCTTTCGCTGGCCAGGTACATGTCGTTACGCACGTTGCCCATGGCTTCGGCCGGGACTTTCGCCAGCGAACCGTAGCCTTTGACCTCTTCGCCGATGTGCCCGGTGAGGGCGGCAAGGGCGGGGATCAGTTGTGGCGTGGCGTCCTTGCTGCGCACGTAATCGGAGAGCACCGCACGCGGATCGGCGGGCGTCGGCAGCGGTGCACTTTTCACCAGCGCTTGCTGGGTGACTTGCGCCACGGCGGCGAACTGCAGCGATTGTTCTTCCGGCATGGTGCGGTTCAAGGCGTAAGCCATCGGCAGCGTGCCGACCAGAATCAGCATGATCAGGCCCATGCCTTTCTGGCCGTCGTTGGAGCCGTGAGCGAAGGACACGCCGGTGCAGGTCAGAATCAGCAACCCGCGAATCCACCATGGCGGCGGGGTGTTGCCTTCCGGGGCCTTGTACAGCGAACGATTTTTCACGAACGCGCGCAACGCCAACAGCAACAGCGCCGCACAACCGAAACCCACCAGCGGCGAGAGCAGCAAGGCGTAACCGATTTTGGTCGCCTGCGCCCAGTCGACACCGCTGGTGCCGTCACGGCCGTGCATCAAGGCATTCGCCACGCCGACGCCGATGATTGAACCGATCAAAGTGTGTGACGACGACGCCGGCAAACCCAGCCACCAGGTGCCGAGGTTCCACAGGATCGCCGCGATCAGCAGGGCGAAAATCATCGAGAAACCGGCGGAAGAACCGACCTGCAGAATCAATTCCACCGGCAGCAAAGCGATGATGCCGAACGCCACCGCGCCGCTCGAAAGCAGCACACCGAGGAAGTTGAAGAAACCCGACCAGACCACCGCCACGTTCGGCGGCAGCGAGTGGGTATAGATCACCGTCGCGACGGCGTTGGCGGTGTCGTGGAAACCATTGACGAACTCAAAGCCCAGGGCAATCAGCAGCGCCACACCGAGCAACAGAAACGGCGTCCACGTGGTGACCACCGTGCCGAGTTCGTGCATGTCGTGCATCAGGCTGTAGGCGGTGAACAGCATCCCCATGGCCAACACGGCGAAAAAGATCACATAGGTGAACGGACCGGTTTTCTTGTCGAGGGCTGGCCTGCCACTGTGGGCGGACGTGGGGCTGACGGTCAGGGAGGGAGTAGCCATGGCAGGACAATCCTGAGCGAGGGAAGGAATGTCGCCCATGATCGTTGCAGAATGTTACAGAGAGACTGCGCCATGTCAGTGTTTGGCTGAATACCCCAACCGTCGGTCTTCTGCTCGTTCCCACGCTCTGCGTGGGAATGACGCCCGGGACGCTCCGCGTCCCCTGTGACGCAGAGCGTCACTCGATGCATTCCCACGCAGAGCATGGGAACGAGCGTTCAGGCGTCAGTAGTCTCCGCGCTTGCGAAACGCCCAACGCCCGGCAATCACGGTAAACGTCGCCACCAGTGCGACCAAAATCCAGAACCCTTCCGGATCCTGCGACAACGGCACCCCGCCCACATTCATCCCGAAAAAACCGGCAATGATGTTGATTGGCAACGCGAGCACAGTCACCACCGTCAAAGTAAACAGCGTGCGGTTGCTCTGTTCGTTGAGGTTGGCGGCGATCTCTTCCTGCAGCAGTTTGATCCGCTCACCCAGTGCAGTGAGGTCGTTGATGATCAGCGCAAACTCCTCGGTGGATTTGCGCAATTCCTTGACGTCCTCCTTCTGCAACCAGGGCGGCGGCCGATTGAGCAAACGCAATAACGAACCCGGTTCCAGCGCCAACAGCCGTTGCAGCCGCACCAGCACCCGCCGGTTGGCACCGAGTTCGGCGCGATTGGTCGACAGCCGCGAGGAAAGCAATTCGTCCTCGACCTGATCGACGCTCATGCTGGTCTTGCGCACGATCTGCGTCAGCACTTCACCTTGATCGCGCAGCAGGTGCACGAGCAATTCCGAGGGCGAACGAAAGCGTTCGCCAGCCTTCACCGACGAGCGCAATTTATCCACCGAATGCAGCGGTTGCAGACGCGCACTGACGATCAGTTTGCTGCGCACACAAACCCACAGCGTCGACACGTCCGAGGAGACCATGCTGCTGAGGTTGAACACCACATCGTTGACCACCGCCAGCAACGCCGAATCGACATGCTCGATGCGCGTCGAGCGCGAGCCTTCGTGCAGCGCCTCGAAAAACTCTTCGGGCAATTGCAGATGACTTTTCATCCAGCGCTCGCACGCCGCATGCGCCAGATTGAGGTGCAGCCAAAGGAATTCACCGCTGTCGCTGTCGTCCTGCAAACAGCGCAACGCTGTGGCCGAATCGACTTCGCGACCACGTTCGCCGGGCAGGAAGCGATAGCCGTAGAGCAGGCCAAACAGATCAGGATCGCGATGACTGATGTCGAGGCTGTGGTTCATGGAGGCTCGCTGCGAGGAGGGTGCGTCGGTACGCAAATGGCAGGTTCACTGAGCCGCATCATCGCAATGTCACATGACGTTTATGTGACAGCAAAGTGACGTCAAATCAGCGACTTACCGGTGGTCGGATTTTCTTCAGAAACGCTCTGGCGCGCCGATCACCGGTGCGTTAGGTTGCGCGCTATTGGCCATGAGCCAAGGCTCGCCGACATGGATGTCCGGCAAAATTTCACGCCTTACCGGGCGTGCCTCATCCTTGTCCTGAGTATCTTTCGATGCTGCAAAAATCCCTGAGAACGCAAATTCTCGCCCTGCTGAGCGGCAGCCTGTTGGCGGTGCTGTTGATTGCCCTGGCCTGTTTTCATTTCCTGTCCAACGGCGTGCAGAGTTACAGCCAGTTGATCGCCGGTCCCTTGCACACGTCGCAATTGATCGATGAGGCCAACCTGCAATTCAAGGTGCAGGTGCAGGAATGGAAAAACGTGTTGTTGCGCGGCAAGCAGCCGGCGGATCTGGCCAAGTACTGGGGGCAGTTCGAAGACCGTCAGCGCGATGTGCAGAACATCCTCGGTG
Organism: Pseudomonas sp. IT-232MI5; assembly: GCF_949767845.1. NCBI lineage: Bacteria > Pseudomonadati > Pseudomonadota > Gammaproteobacteria > Pseudomonadales > Pseudomonadaceae > Pseudomonas > Pseudomonas sp. IT-232MI5. The sequence continues at coordinate 67,781 of NZ_CATKQE010000013.1, read as the reverse complement.
AACTGGCCGGCCAGAAAGGTCTCGAGCCGAGCCTGAAAAACCGCATCGAACGTTTGCGTGATGAGCATCGTCAGTTGGGTTCTGCCTATCAGAAGGGCCGCGATGCCTACGTGGCTGCCGGTGGTGATCCGACGGCAGGTGACGCGGCGGTCAAAGGCGTTGACCGTGCCGCCAGCGATCAGATGAGTGAACTGGTCGCCGAGTTGCGCAAGCAAGGCACCGCGCAGTCGGCGCTGATCAGTGCCGAGGCTGATCGCACTGTGTGGCTGGGGCTGTTGGTGATGCTCGCGTCGGGTCTGCTGATCGGCCTGTTGAGCCTGTGGCTGGTCAACCGCAACCTGGTCGAGCCGATCCGTAAACTGATCGATTACGTCACCCAATTGAGTCGCGGCAAACTGGCCGAACGTGTGGTCAGCGACCGTCAGGATGAACTGGGCAATCTCGCTGCTGCCGCCAACACCTTGCGTGATTTTCTCGCCGAAACCTTCACCCGTCTGCAGCGCAGCGCCAGTGATCTGGACAGCGCCAGCGGCGAGTTGAACGCGATCGCCACGACCATGGCTGGCGGCACCAACGAGCAGTTCAACCGCACCGATCAAGTCGCTACGGCCATGAACGAAATGTCCGCCACCGCGCAGGAAGTGGCGCGTCACGCCGCCGATGCCGCGCGTGCGGCCGACGATGCTGATCAGTCTGCCCAACAGGGTGAAAAGGTCATGCAGAGCACCATCCACTCGATCACGCAGATGCGCGGCGAAATCGCCAATACCGCCACAGTGATTCGTCGTCTGGAAGCCGACAGCGGCCGCATCGGCAAGGTGCTGGAGGTGATTCGCGGCATCGCCGAACAGACCAATCTGCTGGCGCTCAACGCCGCGATTGAAGCGGCGCGGGCCGGTGAGGCCGGGCGTGGTTTTGCGGTGGTTGCCGATGAAGTGCGCAACCTCGCACAGCGCACTGCGGAGTCGATCATCGAGATCAACCAGATCATTCAGAGCGTGCAGACCGGCGCGGTGGATGCGGCGCAAGCCATCGACAGCGGCCAGACGCGCAGTGATGAAAGCGTTGAGCAAGTGACCCAGGCTGGCGCGATGCTGGAGCGCATCACCCACGCGGTGGAAGCGATCCGCGACATGAACCGTCAGATCGCCACCGCTGCGGAAGAGCAGACCTCGGTGGCCGAGGACATCTCGCGCAACCTCACCGAGATCACCTCGATCGCCAGCACCAACCTCGACAATGTGCAGCGCACTGAAAGCGCCAGTCAGAACCTGCATAGCCTGTCGGGGCAGTTGAACGAAGTCACCGCGCGCCTCAGCGCCTGAGGTCATTGAACGTGTACCGATTCGGATACCGAGTCGGTACACAGTCGATCTCAAATTGATGCAGCCATGGTCGATGACCGGTTATCTATCACCGGCATTGGAGCCTTTCCATGGTCAGCATTACTTCAGTTTCGATCAATCAGACCGTCACGACACCCACCAGTAAAACCGCAGTCAGCGACGTCGGTGACGAGACCTCGACCACGGCAGCCGCCAGCACTGGCGTGAAAGCGGACACCAGCAAAGTGGCTGCGGGCGGTGGTGCGGCACCCGCGGGTGACAGCGATTCCAGCAGTGAAGAATCGGATTCGGTGAAGGAACTGCGCAAGCAGATTGCCGAACTGCAGAAGCAATTGCAGGAGGAGCAGCAAGCGTTGCAAGCGGCGCAGGCGAAGCAGGAAAGTTCTGATGCCAAGGCTGCCGAAGTAGCCGCTGCACAGGCGCAGATCACCGCTACCTCCGCGTCCCTGTCCACTGCTACTGCCTCGTTGTTGCAGGCGTTGCAGGATTCTGACAGCAGCACTTCCGGTTCGCTGGTCAGCACCTCGGCGTGATGCCCTTCTCCCTCACCCTAGCCCTCTCCCAAGGGAGAGGGAACTGACCGTGGTGACTATTTGAGGTACGTCGACCTGAAATATCGAGGCGCATTCAGGTCTTGAGTAACCCCCGATCGGCTCCCTTTCCCCCTCGCCCCCTTGGGGGCGGTCCGACGTTTCGGGAGGGCTGGGGTGAGGGGGAGAAAATCTCACTGGCAACACATCAACCAAGCCAAACACCAGACACAAAAAAAGCCGCACGATCTTTCAATCGTGCGGCTCTTGGTGGTGCGTTCAATCAAGTGTCTTGCTTGTTGCTCAGCACTTTGCCGGTAGTTGCATCAAAGTCCACATCGAACTCTTTGCCATCAGCAGTTTTCAATTCAACTTCATACTCATAACCGTTGAAGTGGTTATCCAGGTCGGTGTCAGTAATCGTCGCACCCGGATGCAGTTTCAGCGCTTCGGCGTTCATCGACTCCAGCGACTTGATTTTGCCCGACTTAACCAGTTCAGGAATCTGGTCAACGCGAACATCAGCCTGGGCCAGGCCAGCGGTAAGAGTCAGGGCAGCGGCGGTAAACAGGGCAGTCAAAGTTTTCATCGGTTCGTTCCTTGGGGTGATTCGTTTAAGTGGCCTCAGGTTAACCAGTGCAACTTAACTCACCCTTAAAATCCCAAAGCCAAACAAAATGGGCAAGCCATGCACCTGCACAGAACCTGTGGGAGCGTGGCTTGCCCGCGATGAAAACGCCTTGACTTAAGATCAGAAGCCGTTGTTCTTCAGTACCTGATCAACACTGCCGGCCGCCGGGCGTTTATAGAACTTCAACAGTTCGCTGGCACGGTTGGTGAAGATGCCATCGACACCGGCCGCCATGACTTTCTCGAAGTCCACCGGCTCGTCGACGGTGTAGACGTGCACTAGCATGCCCTGGTCGTGGGTGTATTTATTCATCCACGGTTGCACCAGATCCGAATAGCTCTGATCGCCACCCTTGGTCAACTTCGCCGAAGGGCCGGTGCCAATTGCGCCTTGGGCCTTGGCGTAATCCACCCATTGTTTGAATTCGGCTTCGGACTTCGGCTCTTGTTTGCCGTAGAAAACGTTTTTGTCTTTCTCGCCGGATTCGGCAAACGTCACTTTCGATTTTGGCTCGATGCTGCCTTCGCCCACCCACAACAGGAGGATTTTCGGCACTTGCGGCATTTCTTTTTCCAGCAGTTCGAGGCTGTTTTTCTCGAACGTTTGCAGGATCACTTTGCCCTTGCCTTGACCCACACCCAGCGCACTTTTTGCCAGTTTCGAACCGGCCGGGCTCAGCCAGCCGCGATCCTGCAGTTTCTCTTTCAGGTCTTTCTCGATCCCCGGAAACAGTTGCGGCTCTTTGGTCTCGATGTACAGGCCCGGCTTGTGTTGCGGATTGGCTTGGGCGATGTCGATGATTTCATCAAGGGTCAGAATTTTCAGCCCGGCGTAAGTCGGGCGCGCGCGATCCGGGTACTTGGTGTTGAACCAGCTGCCGGCGTCGAGTGTTTTCAGTTCGGCCATGGTGAACGCGGTGGCCGAGGCGTCCTTGCGATCCGGGAATTTGGTCGCAACGTCAGTGGTGCGTTGCAGGTTGTCGTCGTGCAGGGCGAACAGCACGCCGTCCTTGCTGCGCTGCAGGTCCATTTCCAGGTAATCGGCGCCAAGATCGCGGGCCAGTTTGTAGGACGCCGCAGTGGATTCCGGTGCATCGAAAGACGCGCCACGGTGGGCGATCACCGCCGGGTGCGGGATGCCGTTGGTGGCAGCGATCGCTTTCGGATCAGTCTGGCTGGCGGCGTGCGCCTGACCGAGGCCGAGCAGCAGGCTCAGGACCAGGGCGCTTTTGGTGAAAGTGGCGGGCATGTTCGAGTTCCTTTCGCAGGGCAATTTCAAAGACGTACCTTTTAACAACTGAAGCGCTCGGGTGCTATCGCAGGACCGACATAAACGTATTAAAAGCGATTTTTCCTGCACTTTGTGGCGCGGTTTGCAGTACGCTTGCCCTCGGCAGACGTCCCGGCAGAGGGCGCGCCGCTCAGTTGCCCTGCGTGTAAACCATCGATCAACTTTCGTGAGGTTTACCATGCGCATCACCTCCCAACTCATCTGCCAGGCCGCCGACGATCTCAAGGGCTTTGTCGGACTCAACCGCAAAACCGGTCAGTACATCGTCAGATTCAGCGAAGATTCGTTCGGTATGGACGTGGCCGATGACGGCATTATTCCTGTGAACGAATTCGTCTGGGCGCCGGCGACAGCGCAGACCATGACGCTTAAACGCGAGTTGATTCAGTTGTTGCTGGATCAGCATATCGATGAGCGGATCAACATCACCGAGCCGTTGCGCGTTTATATGAGCAAGGTTGAAGTGCCGGAGATTGTCGCGGTGCGGAATCTGGTGCGCGGCTGATATTTTTTAGTGGCTGTACCGGCCCCATCGCTGGCAAACCAGCTCCCACAAATACGGTGTGATCTTCAGAACAGCGCATAACCTGTGGGAGCTGGCTTGCCAGCGATGGGGCCGGTGAGCTCACCACCAACATCACAGGCTGAACCGATACTCGCGTTCGACTTTGCACACCCGCGTATGAAACGCCGAATACCATTGCGAGCGCCCATGCACTTGAATCAGCCGATGCTCAGGGTTCTGCCGCCACGCCAGAATCGCCGCTTCGCTCTGCCAATACGACACCGTAATCCCGACGCCATCCGCGCCTCTGACTGACTCCACCCCAAGAAACCCCGGCTGCTCACTGACCAGCTCAGCCATGCGCTCAGCGGCCTCGGCATACCCATTGTCACCGTCGGTCCGAGTCGACGTAAAAATCACCGCAAAGCAGGAAGTCATCAACGTGACTCCCCACAAGCTTCAACAAACGCGCGCACCAGCGGCGGCATCTGCCCTTTGAGCGCGGCACGCTCCGGCTGAAACAACGTCGCGACAAAGAACCGGTGATCCTTGAGTTCTATCGCGCGTAAATCCCCTGACGAATCATGACCCACAGCTTGTAGCCGATCGTTCAACAGTTGCCGTTCGAACAGCGGATTCACACCGAAGCGGCAGCGATAGCCCTCACGAATTTGCGACGTTTCGTACGCACTGGCGATCAACGAACCGGGCACCAGGTGAATGCTGTCCACCGCTTCGACCAGCGAACAGGTCAACGGCGTGAGTACCGCGCGATCAGCGTCGGGCGATGTTTCACCGTGTTCCGCATCGACCCAACCCAACACGTTGCGGGAAAACTCCAGCACCGCATGCTGAAAACCGCCACAGGTACCGAGGAAAGGGCGCTGTTGCTCGCGGGCAAAACGGATCGCTCGCAGTGCGCCGGCTTCACTTTTGTAAGGGCTGGCGGGGACGCACCAGAAACCGTCGAACCGCTCGAGCGGCGTATCGGCTTGGATCCTGTCGGTGGGCAGCCATTCGAATTGCACGTTCCTGTTGAGGTGTTCGGCGGCCAGACCGAGGGCGACGGGAATGGCTTGGTGGGCGGTGACTTGCGGGTCGTGATCGCCAATCAGGGCGATACGGATGGCGCTGTTTTCCATGGGGGTTCCCTGCGCTTGTTGATTGATGGCACTCACTATAGATTGGCGTTCACGCACTCAATATGGGCGTTTAGCCAAGTGATTAATGCAGCGACGCACTATCAACTCGACTATCCCGATCTGGCCCTGATCCTCGCCTTGGTGCGTGGCGGCTCGCTGGCCCGGGCCGCGCAGTTGTTGAAAGTCGACGTGTCGACGGTATTCCGCGCCGTGCGTCGTCTCGAAGCCGCACTGGGTCAGCAGTTGTTCGAAAAAAGCCGCTCCGGCTATTTACCGACAACTCTCGCACAGACGCTGGCCGAGCAAGCCGAACGTGCCGAACAGGCACTGGAAGCCGCACGTATCGGCGTGGAGCAGGGCGGGGAAGTGGTCAGCGGTACGGTGCGCCTGACCTGCACCGATTCGGTATTGCAGGGTTTGCTGCTGCCGGCGCTGGCGCAGTTCATGCCCAATTACCCAGCGCTGACCATAGAACTGAGCACCTCCAACGATTTCGCCAACCTCAGCCGCCGCGATGCCGACATCGCCCTGCGCCTCACGCGCACACCGCCCGAGCATCTGGTCGGACGGCAACTGGCGAAGATTTCCTACCGGGTCTGCGCCAGTTCGCGCTATCTGCAGAATGTCGATGCGTCGGATCTGGCCGCGCTGAACTGGATCGCCCCGGATGACTTTTTGCCCGATCATCCGACCATCGCCTGGCGTCGCCAGCACTTGCCCGGCGTCACTCCGGGGTATCGCTGCAACAGTATGTTGTCGGTGACGGAGTTGGTTCGTGCCGGCCTCGGCGTGGCGGCGTTACCGGACTTTCTGATCACCGACGGTTTGCAACCATTGAGCGAGCCGTTGCACGGTTACGACACCGCGTTATGGCTGTTGACTCGCCCGGATTGCCGGGCGTTGCGCTCGGTGGTGACGTTGTTCGATGAGCTCGGGCGGGCGTTACGGTTGCCGTGATCAGCGCTGCGGATTCTGGCGCATGTGATCGTGCAGCTCGCTGGTCAGGCTGGCGATGCGTTCGGTGAGGTTTTTGGTCATCTCGGTCAGGCGGGTGTTCTGCTCCAGCAGTTCAAGCAGTTGCGCGGTGTTCTTCGCAGCTTGAGCCTGCCGCTCGGTATTGGCCTGTGCCAGCGCTTCACGGTGTTGTGCATCGGCATCGGCTTGCGCCTTGTCGCGCGCAGCCTGGCGTGTTTGTGCGAGCAGAATCAGCGGCGCGGCGTAGGCCGATTGCAGGCTGAAAGCGAGGTTCAACAGGATGAACGGGTAAACGTCGAAAGTGGTCACGCCAAACACGTTCAGGCAGACCCACAACAGCACAATCAGGGTTTGCGCGCCGAGGAACATTGGCGTGCCGAAGAACCGCGCAAACGCCTCGGCGCGCAGGGCGAAGGTGTCGTTGCCGAAAGTCGTGTTGAGGTGGGCGTGGGGGCGGTGGAAGCGCAGGTGATCGACGGGAGCTGTATCAGGTGTGGCGGGTTTTTCAGTGGTCATGATGCACTCGGCAGGACTTGAGACTGAAGCTCACTATAGTCCTGCATTGCGGCTCATGACCTCTTCGCGAGCAGGCTCGCTCCCACATTGGAATGCATTTTCCCTGTGGGAGCGAGCTTGCTCGCGAAGGCAACGACGCGGTCTACCTGCCTTTAACCCGGCACCCGCTCATTGGCAAACATGCTCACCGCATCCACCGCCTCACTGGCGCCATCACGAATCTGCAAGATCACCGTGCCCGCCTGATTCGCCAACTCGACCCCTTCAGCCGCGCGACCCCGGGTGCCTTCCATGCTCTTGATGGCCTGGCGAGTTTCGCTCTGGATCAAACCGATCATGGTGGATATCTCCGCCGTTGAGCCACTGGTACGTGCCGCCAGTTGGCGTACTTCATCGGCAACTACGGCAAATCCGCGACCCTGCTCACCGGCGCGCGCGGCCTCAATGGCGGCATTGAGCGCCAGCAGATTGGTCTGGTCGGCAATCGCGCGGATCGTGTTGACGATGGCGGTGATCTGCTCAGAGCGCTCGCCCAGTTGCGCAATCAACGTTGAAGATTGGGCAATGTCCTCGGCGATTTCACGCATTTCACTGGCCGCTTGCTGGATCACCTGCGTACCTTGCTCGGCGACTTTTCGCGTCGCCACCGAGATGTGATACGCCGCGCTGGCACTGCGCGCGTCCTGCTCGTGTCGCTCGACCCGGGCGGTGACGTCGGAGGCGAATTTCACCACTTTGCACAAGCGCCCGGCAGCGTCATAAACCGGGTTGTAATTGGCTTCGAGCCAGACGATTTGCCCGCGTTTATCCACGCGTTCGAACTGCCCCTGGAAAAGCTCGCCCTGATTCAAGCGCCGCCAGAAATCCTCATAGGCGCTGCTGTTGACCAGTTCCGGCGTGCAGAACAAACGGTGATGTTTGCCTTTCAGCTCGGCGAGGGTGTAACCCATGCGCGTCAGAAAATTCTGATTGGCCGTAAGAATGCTGCCGTCGAGGTTGAATTCGATGACCGCCATTGCCCGGTCAATCGCCTGCAACTTGGCGTTGGCCTCACTTTCCTGCTGCACCTTGGCGGTCACGTTCATGGCGTACTTGACCACTTTCACCACGCGACCCGAGGCATCCTTGATCGGGTTGTAGCTGGCTTCAAGCCAGATAGGCTGACCCTTGCTGTTGACGCGTTCAAATGTACCGGACTGAAACTGGCCGTTTTTCAGGCGTGACCACAAATCAGTGTATTGAGCGCTACGCCCGAATTCTGCTGTGCAAAAGCGCCGGTGCGGTTGGCCGATCGCTTGTTCGGCGGTGTAACCCATGGTCTGGAGAAAGTTGTCATTGGCACGCAACACCACGCCATCGAGGTCGAACTCGATTACCGCCATCGAGCGATTGATCGCATCGAGCAGGCCGGCTTGTTCGGTGAGGGTGCGCTGAAGATCGTCGACGACGGCTTTGTGGCGATTGAAGAACATGTTCGCAGTACTCTGGAAGTGGGGAAGATCGAGGATTCAGTCCCTATTTCCGCGCCGGCAGACCGAATGCGCGGACGGCATTCGGCGATGACTGCTCAATGCCAGCATTCCATAGCTGGCAGATGGCTACTTATACAAAACTTCATAAAGTTGTACAAGGAAGTAATTATTTGTAAGTTTGTATAACTTTTTAGGCGCTGGCGTTGTCTGTCGCGGCACGGCTCAAGGCCACGCTAATGGTGTTGCGACCCGTGTGTTTAGCGGTGTAGAGCGCTTTGTCGGCATCGTCCAGCCAGTCCAGTGGATCCTTGTACAAGGATTGATAGCGCGCCAAACCGATACTCAGGCCCACTCGCAACTCTGGCACGTGCGGATGACGATACTGCTGCAATGCCTCGCGCAATTGCTCCATCAGCGCTTCGGCCTTGTGCAGTGGCAGGGTCGGCAGGATTACGCAGAACTCGTCACCGCCGTAGCGCCCGGCCAATTCGTACTGATCCAGCAGGCACTTGAGCTCTTTACTCAATTGCCGCAGCACCTCATCGCCGACGATGTGCCCGAAGCTGTCGTTGATCTCCTTGAAATGGTCGATGTCGATCAATGCCAGCGTGGCTTGGGAGTTGTGTTGGCGGCACTGTTTGAATTTCAGGTGCAGCAGGTCTTTCCAGGCCCCGTGGTTGAGCAGGCCGGTGAGGCTGTCAGTACGGCTGAGGGCGCTCAGTGCGCGTTTGTGTTGGGAGAGTTTGATCGCCAGGCGATAACAGACCATGCCCAGCGCCAACGGATACAGGGTGAGCATCGGCAGGCAGGCCCAGACCTGAGGCTGCGTCATCGTCAGACTGAATTTGACGCCGAAAATCGCCCAGCCCAGCAGAACACCGGCGAGTTGCGCGAGGGCGCCGAACACGAACAGACGTTGGCCGCCGGCGGCAACATTGTTCATGGTCATCATCGACAGGATGGTCACGGTGGTTAGCGGGTTGAACTGAAAGCACGCTGCCCAGAAACCGCCGAACATCGAGTCGTATAACAAATTGCGCCGTTCAGCCTGATACGGGAACGCCGAGCGCGTGGAGATCTGGTAAGCGAAGTGCGGCCAGGCGAAACCGTTGAATAACAACAGCGCCCACAGCCATCCGGGTATGTTCAGCGGATACAGCGCCGCAGCGACGCTGAAGAATCCCACGCCCAGACCAATGGCCCTGGGCAGGTAAATGCGCCGGGCGAATGACAAGCCTTTGCCGCGTTGGTTTTCCATGATGCCCTGCGCGAAATTCATCCTGAAATACTTTGCAGTATTTTCTCAGGCTGACCGTTCGTCGGTCGATTGTCGGACATTGTCATTTATTCCAACGGGAATAATCAGTGTCCTTCCGAGCCATTTAATCAGTGACTCGCGCAGGAGAAGGACGATTTAGAGCTGATAGCAGGCCAGAAACATCTCCAGCGCCGATTCGGCGACGGTGTTCTGCATATCGACATCGAGGGCGGCACGGCCCATCGACATCTGCGGCCAGAAGCCGAAGGTCTTGAGCAAGCCTTGTACTTGATGGGCGGCAAACTCCGGGTCGACCGGTTTCAATCGGCCGTCGGCCTGCGCGGCGCGAATCCATACGGTCAGGCCTTCCTCGCGCTCGCCCATGCGCTCGATCATGTTCTGCGCGCGCTCCGGCGAGTGAATGGTGGCGGCAATTGCCACCCGGGCCAGGGTCAGAAAATTCTCGTCGGCCATCAACTGCACTTTGGCCTGGAGCATCTGCCGTAATTGCTCGCGCAACGGCTGATCACGGTTATACACGACCGATTGTTCTGCGCTGATTCGTGCCCACAACTGGTTGAGAATTTCGGCGAACAACTCTTCTTTGCTGGGGAAATGGTTGTACACCGTACGCTTCGACACACCGGCGGTGGCAGCAATCTTGTCCATGCTGGTGATCTCGAAACCGTTCGCGCGGAATTCGGCAATTGCCGCCTGAATAATGGCTTCGCGTTTACGGTCGGTGAGGCGCTGTGGAGCTGTCATAAGTACGCTTCGGCAGAGAAAAGATGAAATTACACTTGGCAGTTTACTTGTCATCCGCTTTGATGCAACCTAGAAACTACACCGAGCAGTGTAATGTTGCGTTAATCCTCGCAATCTAAAAACCAGACAGTTCGGCCTATGCGTGCAGCTTTGGCCATTTATCGTCCCACCGAGGAAAACCGCGAATTGCGCGGTTTTTCTGGAGTCATTCAGTCATGGCCAATCCAGTTTCAATCCCGGATCACACATCCACGCCTGAAGCCTCGCGGCAGCATCAGGGGCTGTTTCGCAATCACGCACCCGTGCAACGCGAAGGTGTGCGCAAAATGCTGCGGATCATGTGGAACATGATTTTCCACAAACCGCGCAACACCCGGCCCGCAGCGCCGATCCCGGTGCAAGCGTTGACCCGGGAAGAACTGCTGGCAGCGCCCAATCACAGCGTCTATCGCCTCGGTCACTCGACCCTTTTGCTGAAGCTGCGCGACAAATTCTTCATCACCGACCCGGTCTTCGCCGAGCGCGCATCGCCGGTGCAGTGGGCCGGGCCGAAACGCTTCCACCAGCCCCCGATCAGCATCGACCAGTTGCCGCCGATCGAAGCGGTGATCCTGTCGCACAACCATTACGACCACCTCGATTACCAGGCCGTGCTCAGACTGGCCGCCAAGACCAACCTGTTCCTGACACCGCTGGGCGTCGGCGACACCCTGATCAAATGGGGCATCGATGCCAGCAAAGTCCGCCAGTACGATTGGTGGCAGGGCGCCGAGATTGCCGGCATCCGTTTCGTCGCCACACCGTCTCAGCACTTTTCCGGCCGTGGCCTGTTCGATGGCAACAGCTCCCTGTGGGCGTCCTGGGTGATGATCGACGGTGACACGCGGATCTTCTTCAGCGGCGACAGCGGCTACTTCGACGGCTTCAAACGCATCGGCGAACAATACGGCCCGTTCGACCTGACCCTGATGGAAACCGGCGCCTACAACGTCGAATGGCCACACGTACACATGCAGCCCGAAGAAACCCTGCAAGCGCACATTGACCTCAAGGGCCGATGGCTCTTCCCGATCCACAACGGCACCTTCGACCTGGCCATGCACGCCTGGCACGAACCGTTCGACCGGATCCTGGCATTGGCGTGGGAACGCAGTATTTCCATTACCACGCCGCAGATGGGCGAGGCGTTTAACATCGCTCAACCGCAACGCGGGGAGGCGTGGTGGTTGGCGGTTGAAGGGGAGAGTGAGGGTGTGGTGCAGAACGCCTGATCAGATGAAGACGGTTCGCGCCTAAGGGGGCGAACCGGTTGTTCCAGAAACAAGCCCTGAAATCTTACGGCTGTAATCAGCCATAGTAGTAACCGACACTTCTCGAAATTTTCCACGAAGTAATTGCTGCAGGTTCTCCAGAGGTATTCCCATTCTTTGTGCGGCTTCAGATTCGCTTATGTCGGTGGACTCGATGAGCGAGATCAATTTGGTCGCGTACTCGGACTTGAGCAGCATCTCGCCTGCATGCTCAAGCTCTAAATCTTGATAAACATTGCCTGTGCTTTCTTCGATCTCGCTCATGTTTTTATCCTTACTCAGCCATCGCAAAATCCCCACGCCCCATCGCTTCCGACGAAACGCCCTGAGAACTCGCACTACGCCCCGGTGCAAACCCGGGAAAGAACACCAGCCCCTGGGCCTCGAACCGGTAAGCCAGCGCCAATCGCGCCGCATCCGCTACATCTTGCTGCGCTTCAAAGCGTTGAATGTCTTCAACCGAAACCTCTGCCTCCCGCGATAGCTGGTCCACGCTCCAGCCCAGCATCGCTCGGGCCTGGACGCAGTGCGTCGGGGTGAACTGGAAAAGGGCAATGCGTTCGAGGATGTGGTTCATCGCAAGAGAGGCCATGGTGTGCTCCGGGCTCAAGAGTGCTGATTGAAAATGTACTGTGTTTTTGTACAGTTGTTTTCGGCCGGGATCAAACGCATTTTTTGATTTGCGCTAATTCGCCGCCTCCAACCAGACGGACGGTGCCTGCCCGAGGATCCGCCGGAACATCGTCGAGAACGCCGCCGGGCTTTCATAACCGAAGTCCAGGGCGATGCGTGTCACCGCTTCACCCGAGGCCAAGCGCGCCAGCGCCAGGACCACGCAAGCCTGCTGCCGCCATTGTCTGAAGCTCAGCCCGGTTTGTTGGCGAAACAGTCTGTTGAAGGTACGCAAGCTTATGTGTAATTGGTCAGCCCAATGCTGTGGCGATTGGTGGGCGTACGGCTGATGCAGAAAGTTCTGACACAGAGAGAGGAGCTTTCCGTCAGTCGGCAGCGGAATGTGCAACGGTAGCGGCGCACTGCGCGTCAATTCATGCAGCAACAGATCAATCAACACACCGTCGCGGCCGCCCAAGTCATAGGTCAGCGGCACTTCCACCGCCTCCATCAACAAATGCCGCATCAACGGCGACACACTGATCACCTGGCAGCGCTCCCCCAAATCCACCGCACCGGGTTCGATGTACAAGCTGCGAGTGCTGACCCCAAGCATCAACACCTCATGCGCCACCCCCGGTGGAATCCACACCGCCCGCTGCGGCGGCACCACCCAGTTGCCGTCATGGGTGCTTACCTGCATCACACCAGTCGCGCCGTACAGCAACTGCGCCCGTCGATGCGTATGAAAAGGCAGCAAGTGACCGTGGGAATAATCCGTACCGATCGCCACCACCGCGCGCGGCGTTTCATCCAGCAGATTGATCGAAACATTGCGCATCAGGCGTTTCCCGGTGGTTGGCGTAAACGCAAACATTATTGGCTGACTTGCTGAGGCAGGCCAAGCGCTGCCGCTCTATCGTCGACCGCTCTCCTACCACGGAAGCCTCGACATGTTCTATTTACTGCTGACCCTCTTCGGCTGCCTGACCGGCATCACCGCCGTGCTGTTCGGCTTCGGCGGCGGCTTCGTCGTGGTGCCGCTGCTGTATCGCCTGCTCACCGCCAGCCACGGCGCCGACGACCCGATCGGCCAATCGGCGATGCACATCGCCGTCGCCACTTCGACCTGCGTGATGATCGTCAACGCCCTCATCTCCACCGACAAACATCGCCGCGCCGGCAACCTGATCCGTCATTACCTGTGGCCGCTGGGTGGGTTTATCGGGATGGGTGCGGTCGTTGGAGCGATAGCGGCGGTGTGGGTCAGCGGCGACGTGATTCGCTACGCATTCATCGGCTACCTCGGCGTGACCATCGTCGATTGCCTGCTGCGACGCGGCTTTCTCACTCAGAACGCAGACGTCATCCCACGCCGACTTGGCGCTACGGAAACTTCCGCAGGTGGTGTAGGCATTGGCGCCATCGCGACGTTTCTCGGTGTAGGAGGCAGCGTCATGACCGTGCCGCTGTTGCGCCGTTGTGGATTGAGCATGTCGCAAGCGACGTCTATGGCCAATCCGTTGAGTGTGCCGGTGGCATTGGCCGGGACGCTGACGTACATGGCGTTAGCCGGGTTCAGTCAGGCTGAATTGGGGGCGTGGTTTGTCGGGTACGTGGATTTGCTGGCGTTTGCGCTGCTGACGGTGGGGTCGCTCATCGGGATTCGCTTGGCCGCGCCATGGATTGGGCGGATCCCGGATCGGGTGCATGCGCGTGTGTACATCGGGCTGTTGCTGATGGTGATGATCAGCATGTGTTTGAGCTGAGCGCGACGGCGCTCGATTCCCCTGCGCAACCTCGACATAATCCGCAACGTTTTATCATGGGCAAAAGCCCAGTCACTCAAGGATGAAAGATGTATCGCGGACTGTTGCGAATCTCCGGCATGTTGATGCTCGCCGGTTTAGTGCTCTCAACCCGGATATGGGCCGAAGACAACAAACAGGTGTACGCCGGCACCCTGGGCAAAGCCGCGATCGTTGTGGAAATCGACACTCGCTACAGCGAGGGTCGTTACTTCTACAAAAAATACCGAAAAGACTTGGCGCTGGACATCAGCAAAGAAGACGATGCGCTGGTGATGGCCGAAGGCGCGGCGATGGATGGCCATTCGCGCCCGACTCTGCGCTTGCAGCCAAAACTCGACGGCTGGAGCGGCGAATGGAGCAACCCGGACGGGAAGATCCTGAAGGTCGAATTACAGCCCGCCAAGCTCCCCGATGTTCCCGTCGGTGCCTTGCCGTATTTCACCGAACTGCATGACAAGAACCCGTACGAGTACCTACGGTTGCAGGGTCTGCAACTTGTAAAAGGCAAAACCGAAACCTTCATGGGCTACACGCTGCAATGGTGGAGCGAGGCGAAGTCGGGGGCTTCGCTGTTTGAAGTGGTATCGGGTTATTCGCCGCAAGCGCGGGAGCGCATCAATCAATATTTAATGGCACGCTTGTGGGGCGAGGTAGACGCACACTTCAGCTGTGCGGGGAGTTACTCGCAATCCAGTCAGCCGCTATGGTTGTCGTCTTCGGTGATGAGTGCGCGCATTTCTACCGAATATTATTGTGGCGGTGCCTATCCGGATCAGAACAATGAATCGCTCAACTTTGATGCGCAAACAGGGAAGTTGCTGACCCTTGAGGATGTTCTGTGGGTGGGGCAGGGCAAGCCCTTTCATTATGTGGAGGGATTGGAAGGCGCCTCTACTGTGTCCTCCGCTGACTATTACAACTACCGCTCCAAAGAATTCTCACCCTGGCTCGTCGCGCAGCTACTAAAGCTTTATTCCAGGGAAATGACCGTCGTTGCGGAAGGCGAAAACGAATGCGGGTACGACGAGCAAGAACCTTGGGCATTCCCATCGTGGTACTTCAGCGCAAACGGCATCACCGTCACGCCGTCGTATCCACATGTCGCCGCCGTGTGCGGATACGTCGAATGGGGCGTGCTGCCTTATGACCTGATCAAACAGCACCCCGGCGGCGTTCCATTGCAATTGCCCTGAGTAAAACTGGATTAGTGCGTCGAAGGGGGTTGGAATCAGTCAGCGTGTTCGCAAGAATATGTTTCTTTTCTGTAGAAATCACATGGGGCCTAGCATGCTGATCTTTAACTGCACCGAAGCCGCCAGCAAATTCTTCAGCCGTGTCCACAAGGGCAAAAAGATCACGCCGGTGGATGCTAAACCGCCGTCCCCAATCATTGAAGATGATGAGTCGAACGGCGCTGACGAGCAGTGGCTGGTGCACGCGATAACGGTACAACGCAAGCATGTGTTGCTGGTCATTCACGTCCAGACCCGCTATTGCCTGATTTTCGCTGATGCGAAAAAGGCTGACACAGAAGACTTTGTTGATCGATTTGTGGATCGTTGGGTCAAGGGGATAGTGATCAACGCACATCATCATGACCTCGGGCAGTGGCTTAACCCTGAGTTGATGTTGGCGCGGCTGAAACAGACTTGTGAGCATCAACGGTTCTATCGACGTAGTCATCGCAGCGCACAAAAACACATTGATGAGATTGCATGGATGTTTCAGGACAAGGTCGCCCATACGGGATCTTTGCCGCCGGATGAAATCACTGCGATGGTTTTTGACGAGCAAATGAATGACACCCCCAGGAACAGCAAGGGCGCCAAGTCTTACTACTTTCCGGATGAGGAAATGGCGCTTCACTGGCTGCGTCACTACTGCTTTCTCGATGACGTCCAGCTTCATGCTGCCAAGGAGCGTCGCCAACAGATGGCTCGGGAAATTGCGGCCCTTGAGCACGAAGCCTGGCTTAAAAAGTACGAGCAAGAAAACTCGAATAGTTAAACCGTCCCCGCCATAATCCGCAGCGTATTTTTCAGCGCCGGCGCCTGTGTGCCGACGCGACCACCGACTCCTTCAAGGATTGATTCATGCTCAAGGGACTGATGCGCCTGGCGCCATATGCCGCGGCGCTGTTCACACTGATTTCCACTGCCCATGCTGAAGATGGCCGGCGCGTATTTACCGGCACATTGGGCAAGACGGCGATTGTTGTTGAACTCAACACCACACAGCAGGACGAAGTCACCGGCCGCTATTTCTACGAGAAATATCACCGCGACCTGGCACTCAGCGGTTCGCTGCAGGACAGCACGCTGAGCCTCGTCGAAGGCAATAACCGCTACGGTGACGACAAGCCGCTGCCGACCTTGAAGCTGGAAGAAACCCGCAGCGGCTGGCAGGGTGAATGGCAAAGTCCGCAGGGCAAAAAGCTGCCGGTGAAACTCACCGAGGCCAGACTTCCCGCGCCCACCTCAGCAACTCTGCCGTTCATTGCCGCACTGCCATACGGCGAGCCTTACGAGTATTTGCGCCTGCAGGGACTCAAGCTCAAACCGGCGAAGAAAGAAAACTTCATGGGCTATGACCTGCAGTGGTGGACGGAACCTGAGACAAAGATTTCGCTGTTCAGCGTGGAGTCCGGATTATCGAAAGATGATCAGCAACGGGTTAACCAGCAGTTGCTCGGGCGCCTCTGGAATGAAGTCATCAGCTATCACGGCTGCCAATTACAGGGCGGGGAGAACGTGGAGTTCATGCAGCAGGCAGAACCGAAAATGATCTCGCCAGCCGTGGTCAGCCTGAATATCTCAACCAGCTATTACTGCGGCGGCGCGCATCCCGACTTCGGCGATTCCCCTCTCAACATCGATGTAAAAACCGGCCACCCATTGTCACTCGAAGATGTCTTTTGGGTAGGTAAGGGCACGCCGATTTTGCATGCCGAGCGCGACAGCCTGGGCGACAAACCGCTGAGCGAGGCCGAAAGTAACGCGCGCTATCAGTACGTAAGCAAAGAGTTGGTACCTTGGGTAATCAAGCAATTCACCGCCCTGTACCCCACAGAAATGAAGACACCGACGGGAGATGACGACTGCAACTTCCAGGATGAGAGCATCTGGGGCACTTCACCTTGGTACTTCACCGAGAAGGGCTTGTACCTCGGCGCCTACTTCGCTCGCGTGCAACGCTCTTGCGATAGACCCGACTGGTCGATCCTGCCGTACTCACTCGTCAAACAACACCCCGGCGCCGTCAAACTGCAACTGCCCCAAAGCTAACCGTCACTCCAGACCCGGCGCTTCACGAATAATGAAGTGATCCAGGTTCTCGATATTGGCATTGAAGACCTCGAAAGGCTTTTCGGGGGTCTTCTTGCCGGGCACCTGCTTCAACTCCGGCGTCACCCCATAGAAGAAACAGAACAACGCCTTTTCGCTATCCACCGCGTGCTTGATCTCCTCCAGAAACGCCTTGCGCTTGCGGTAGTTGTCGATCAGCTTCTTGTTCAGATAAACGCTGACCGGATACGGCTTCTTCTTACTGTCCTCGGGCTTCTTGAACCAGACCTTGTCTTCGAAATCGATACGAAAACTGGCACTGTGGAAGTCCTCGATCTTCTTGATCCGCCCCCAGTAAATCAGCCCCTTGTTGTCCGTCAGATACTCAACCTTCTTGAAGAACGAACTGTACGGCGCCGAATGCTCGCCGACCTTCAACGGCATTCGCTTGAGCAACTCCTTGTCCGCGAAGTTGGAAACAAAACACTCCACCGGATGCGCAAACACACTGGTCTTATCCGGCGCCGACTCTCGACTCGCTGACTCTTTACCACTCTCCGCCGTCACCCGCACCGGATCATCCCGCAACACATCCGCCACCCCCGCTGGCGCGACAGGCTTGCGCACATACTCACGCCGGGTCAGCAACAACTCCGATGGGAAGTGTTCCTCACGCCCGTCATCCACCTCACCATCCGCCGTCTCAATGCCAGACGCTGAAGCCTTCAAACTCACATACGGACAACCCGCCACATGCTGCGTCGTGGGCAGATTCTTGAAGTGCGGCGTGCGCACGTAATTCACATTCTTGGCGTTGAACGTGCCCAACTCGTTGGAAGCCTCGAACGCCGAACGACAGGCATCGTTGGGGCACAGGAAGTGTTCCTTCGCGGAGTCGAACGCCACCGTCTCATCGAAATTGAGATCGCGAACATCATAGATCGACAACTTGTCGTCGAGGCTGAGGCAGTAGGCGAGATCGAATTTCATGGTGGGGCTCGGATCCTTGAGTGGGGGATGGGTATTAATAGCGGGAGGCGGCGCGGGTTGCACTGATTGTTTTCAAGATGATGCGGGATTTGTGAGAGCCAGCCTGCTGGCGATTCTCGGCATCGACACAATGTCGAATCCAGACACCCGCCCGGCAGCAACACGTTTCAATTGTGGTGAGGGGATTTATCCCCGATGGGCAGCGGAGCTGCCCCAAGGACTTTTGGCCACAAAAAATCCGCTGCTTGAAAATTCAAACAGCGGATTCTGAAAACATCAGCTTCCACGCAACAATCGCGAAGCCTTACGCCACCAGGACTCATGACGATTAAACGGATCATTCGCCAACAAACAAGGCATATCCCGCAACCGAATCCACGGCTCATCCTGCCAGTGCAACGTACTCAGCGACATCTGTGGCCAACTCAAAACACTCAGCGTCGGCCGCTCGACAGAACGTGTCGGACGAGCATCACGCAGCGTTGGCACAACCTGAAGCGTCACCCACTCACGAAGCTGTCGGTACTCAGGGCAGTAGTGATAAATCAGTAAGGCATACACGCCGGACTCACTTACCATCCACTGTTCTTCCGTTTCGCCGAAAAGCTCCACGCACATCAACTGACGCTGATCAGCATCGAGTTTGCGCAGCTGGCGCTCATCAAGATGTTTACCCATCAACCGCCCTAGATCATGGACGCAGAACCACACCTGGTTCTCAACCAGAACGGCATGCAGGTGCGTTTTGTTGCGAGTAAATCGAGTCGGTAAAAGTGGCTCAGACATGGCGAGCCTCCGGGGTCGGAAGCGACGAGGGCGTTGTACGGGTACAGCGATTCACCTTCATCATGAAGGTTTGATATTCAGGCATTTCCATTTACCTCTGGCTGCTTTCTTAGGGCATTCGTTAGGGTGTCGGGAGCTAAGAAACCCACCAGAGACGGGCCGGACATATTCCCCTTTCGGGTCTTGTATTCGCCCACTCCCGACATAACGGGATTTTTCGCAGACGTAGAGAAACCGCAGACGAAAAAAAGCCGCATGACTGTCGGGTGCGGAGAACCGCTCTGGTTTGTAGAGTTTCTTAGGCTCGGATCTGAGGGTAGGGGCATCAGGGATGGTCGTCAACCAGCGACTTTTCCTACTGGTCCTGAGGCGAAAGGAAACCTGGACAAAGATGCGGAGTAAATTATGCTGTGTTTATATCCAGTGTTTGATCGCCATCGAATCCCGCAGCTCCCACATCCGTGTAGCCATGACTCATCTCACGGAATCCAGGAAATTTCATTTACTTTGAAGTTTTGCGGGCTAGAATGGTGACCATTCGTCACAGCTTTGACCCAGAGGAATTTCGGGCTCATGAATCTTTTTGAAACACCGTCTTTTGAATCCTTGAGCGAAACAACCTCGGGTTCGTACGAGCCTGATACCCATCCCGTGACTGACCTAGCGCTGCTGCATAAGCTCCTAGAGATCTATGATCAAGGGCAGTTGGCCGAAATTCTAAACGACGTAAGCCCTAGCCACTGGTGTCGCGAAACCATCAATCGCTGGATCAAGGGAAAGGCTTCGCCGAAGCTCTCTCACATTGAATTCACTCGTCTGAAGGATCTGTTGCCCAAGCGGTTAAACCACAAACCTTCATTTACCTTTATCGATCTCTTTGCCGGCATTGGCGGCATCAGGAAAGGGTTTGAAGCCATCGGTGGCGAGTGCTTGTTCACATCCGAATGGAACAAGTACGCCGTTAAAACGTACAAAGCGAACCACTATTGCGATCCTGCCCGTCATCGCTTCAATCTCGATATCCGCTCGGTCACGCTTTCAGACAAGCCAGAAATCAGTGACGAGGAAGCCTACAAGAACATTGATCGCGAAATTCCTGACCACGATGTTCTGCTGGCAGGATTCCCTTGCCAGCCGTTTTCTCTTGCAGGTGTATCCAAGAAGAATTCCTTGGGTCGTAAGCACGGTTTCGAATGCGAGACCCAAGGCACTCTGTTTTTCGACGTGGCGCGCATTATTGCCGCGAAACGTCCGGCCGCGTTCTTGCTCGAAAACGTGAAAAACCTGAAAAGCCATGACAAGGGCAATACCTTCCGGATCATCTGCGAAGCGTTGGATGAACTGGGCTACGAGGTTGCAGATGTAAATGCGCCAAAGGGATCAGATCCGAAGGTCATTGATGCCAGGCATTTTGTGCCACAGCATCGTGAGCGAATCGTGCTGGTCGGTTTCCGCCGTGATCTCAATGTTCATCAAGGATTCACCCTGCGCGACATCAGCAAGCTCATACCAAAGCAGCGACCTAGCTTTGGTGATCTGCTCGATAAGGATGTGGACGAGAAGTACATCCTCACCCCGAAGCTTTGGGATTATCTTTACCGGTATGCCGAGAAGCATCGTGAGAAGGGTAATGGCTTTGGCTTTGGTTTGACTCGTCCAAACGACGTGGCTCGTACGCTGTCGGCGAGATACCACAAGGATGGTTCGGAAATACTGGTCGACCGTGGGTTTATGGATACCCTGGATTTCAACAGTGAATTGAATCAGCTCAATCGCCCACGCCGATTGACTCCGAATGAGTGCTCGCGCCTGATGGGTTTTGACAAGCCGGGGGAAAGCAAATTTGTAATCCCTGTATCCGACACCCAAGCGTACCGCCAGTTTGGTAACTCTGTGGCAGTCCCGGTTTTTGAGGCTGTAGCACGGTTGATGAAGGACCGGATATTGGCCGCGAAGGAAAAAAACGCAGAAGAGGAAAGGCCGCAGTTGGAGTTTGCCCTTCCAGAGTAAGCAGAGGCATATCTATCCAAGGTTTGGAGTAATTTTTCTCGTCGACTCCATCCATCAATGCACTAGATAGCTCAAAGCGAACCTTGAGCTTGAAGTCGCTAGGGGTATACAAAGGAGCTGAGCTATCGAGTGCATGGAGGTGAGGCTTGGTCGATGTTGTAGATGCCGTAACCCGATCTCGAATGATGTCTGGCATTAAAGGTAAAAATACCAAGCCAGAGGTTTCGATTCGCAGGGCTTTGCATGCCCGTGGGTTTCGCTACCGCATTCACGTCAATAATCTCCCCGGTAAACCTGATCTGGTTTTACCTAAATACAAAGCTGTGGTGTTCGTCCACGGCTGCTTCTGGCATGGACATACCTGTCGATACTTCAAAATACCCCGGACGCGTCCCGATTTCTGGATGGAGAAAATCGAAAAAAATCGAACCAGAGACAGATTTCAGGAAATTGCACTCTTGAGTGATGGTTGGCGAGTGCTCATCGTTTGGGAATGTGTAATTAGGTCAATGGACAAAAAAAAATCTATGGTATTGATTGACCAGATAGCAGAGTGGCTGATAAACGGTAATGAATATTTACAGATAGATGAAACCGTATGTTCACCGACCGTATCAGTGACTATTTCGAAGGCGTAGCTGCCAAATATTTGAGCGCCGTGGATGCTGATCCAGGCTCCTCCAACCAACACGAAATAGGAGGCCTTCCAGCCGCCGGATTTAAACAATATTTAGGCGCGCCAGGCAAAAATGAGGAGTATCGATTCAACGCGAAGCAGATCTACGTTACGGATGAGTCTGTAGCACCAGATTTCTGCGATGGGTTTGTTACTTGGTACGACTGTCGGAGAAAACAACCACATCGTAGTTCAGAGTTCCGACTTTATTATAATAAAAGCGCAGTAACTGAGTTAATCGACGAAGGCGATTTTCTGCTTGTGGCAAAAATGCGGGACGGGTCGTTACTAATGATCTTCACTCCAGCAGGTACATCGGTTGAAAGTCAACTCAGGCTTCTCTTTGGTCTCCGTGATGTTGACGAAAAGTTTACCGCAGGAACTTTAGATTCTGTACAGCTTCTTCTGCCACTCAGACTCATGCTTGAAGATCTAGGAATTGAAGTAAGTCAGTGTGAAAGGGATGATGATGTTTGGCTTGAAAAGTTAATCAATTCATTCGGCGGTACTAAGTTTCCTAGTACATCAGTATTTTCTAACTATGCTAGAAAAACTATTGGGCAAGAGGTCGATCCTATAAGTTATCCAGATAAAGCGATTCTTTCTTGGATGGAGCATGAAGAAAAACTTTTTCGGATCTACGAACGGCACCTAGTTCAACAGAAGCTTGTGATTGGTTTTGGCGAGTTTGGCGACGACGTTGAAGAATTTATTAGTTTCTCCCTGAGCGTTCAGAATCGAAGAAAATCTAGAGTGGGTCACGCATTTGAAAGCCACTTGGAAGAGATTTTTCTTTTAAATGGTTTGCGCTTCCAGCAGGGACGAGGCAAAGGATTGACAACAGAAAATAATTCTAAGCCTGATTTTATTTTTCCTGGTTTTGCGGAGTATCACGATTATTCATTTCCCGCAGGAAAATTAGTTATGGCTGGCGCGAAAACAACTTGTAAAGACCGATGGAGGCAGGTGTTGAGTGAGGCTAATCGTGTTTCTGAAAAACATCTGATTACTCTGGAGGCTGCAATTAGCGACAGTCAAACGATGGAGATGAAGTCGCGTGGGTTACGACTTGTAGTTCCTCAGGATATTCAGGCGACCTACTCTATCGTTCAGCGTGATTGGTTAATGTCGCTAGAAAGTTTTATAGATTTTGCGAAAATGCAGAATTTATAGAGTAGAGTTTTTTTCGATTTAAGTGGAGTCGAATAGTGAGTGCGAGAACATCAATTAATGGACTAAAAGTTGTTACTACTGTACCGATTCAGCCACATGCAGGGAAAGTCACAGATGCGTTGTCACGTATCGGATATAAAATTGAAGAGGCAATTGCAGATTTGGTCGATAATTCGATCGATGCAAGTGCGACGAATATACTCATTCGCTTTGTTCATGATGGGTCGGAGATTAAACGTATAGTACTTGCCGACAATGGATTGGGGATGAGTAATGAAGAGCTTCTTTCAGCTATGCAGTTCGGTTCTACCCGCGAACGCAGCCCTCAAGCATTGGGAAAATTTGGAATGGGGTTGAAGACCGCCGCGTTAAGTCAAGGCCGGAGTTTAACTGTAATTTCAAAACAGGCGGAGCAGGTCGTTTCGTGCCGCTGGACCACAAAATCGATAGCGGCTGGATGGAACTGTGAGTTGCTCGACTCTGAAGGAGCTGCAATGTGGATGGCCGAAATCCAGTGGCCGTTTACAATCGGTGGTAGCGGCACTCTCGTCATAATTGATGAGCTTGACCATGCACTTATCCAAAGTAAGTCGCTAGAAGTGGTCTTGCAGCGATTGCAAAAAAAACTAAGTGTTCATCTTGGTTTGGTTTTCCATCGATTTATTGATGCAGGCGTAAAGCTTTACATTGATGCGGCAAATATGATTGACGGTGGCCAAGGTTTTGTCGTTACGGTTGGAAGTCTTAACCCGTTCAGCTATCCCATTACGGGTGAAAAGAACTACCCTTTACAGGTGTCTTTACACGTCACCGAGCTTCAGACAATAAACTGCATCGCACATATCTGGCCGCCTAATCAAATTAGTAGTGGGTATTTATTAGGCGGTACAAATGTTGCCACGCGGCAAGGCTTTTATTTTTACAGGAATGGGCGGCTAATTCAGGCAGGGGGGTGGAATGGCTGGAGGGAAAATAACGCAGATCATCATCTATCTTTGGCCCGTGTTGAAGTCGAGCTTTCACAAGAGTTTGACGCCGAATTTCGTCTTAATGTGCAAAAGTCTGCGCTTGATGTACCTGATTATTTTAGGATGGCACTAGTCTCAAAAGATGGGGCCATGGATCAATATTTAAGATGCGCGGAAGATGTTTATAGAAAAACTGTCGACGTTGACAGAGTTTTTATTCCCGTACCTGGCAGGGGATTTGGTGTTGCAGTTAGAAGGAAAGCGTCAACTTACCTTGCTGGCCAAAAATCACCGAGAACTGAAGTAAATATTGTTTGGGCTAAGTTGCCGGAAGACAGATTTTTTAGGATTGATCGTTCAGCTTGTAATGTTGTACTCAATGCTATGTATCGGCAAGTTCTATTAAAAGGAACATCCGCTAGCCTAAATGATGCTCCGACTATAAAAATTCTACTTTTTTTGCTGCTTCGCGATGATCTATTAAGAGAACGTGAAAGTAAGCGTTTCACTGCGCGACTTGAAGAGATTAATGAGCTCCTGATGCTGGCAGTGAATGAAGAAAATTCGAGGATGGCTGAATGAATCCGATAGCTCAACAAGGCTCCCGGCACATCGGGTGGGAAGATTTGCGTGTGCGAATCCAAAATGGAATTCCATTCGTCCACCGTATTCCTTCTATCGATGGCCTCGCCCCCGCAGTAGATATCTGGGTTTCGGAGTTCGGTAAAGAGCTGGCGTTGAGAGTACAGTGCTATGGCGTTGTGAAACCAAAAGAGTCGCCTCTAGAAGAAATTAAAATAGCAATGGTACATACGCTGGAAGGAGTCATGTTGGAAGTTCGTACAAGTACTCTTTCGCTTTACCAGGAAATGTATGGTTTTTTCGTTTCTGTTGCGGATAAGATACAGTTGAATGGAGTTTTACCCATAGCTGCTGTTGAGGAAACTCTTGAGGGATGGCGGGAGCTACTGAGGACTCGTACAAGCCTTAGTGAAGAGGTGCAGCTAGGGTTGCGCGGAGAGCTATACTTTCTTCGAATTCTCATTAAAAAACTTGGCGATGAAGCGCTCAGCGCATGGGTTGGTCCGCAGAGGCAGCCTCATGATTTTCGCTTTGGAAAGAAAGAGTTTGAAGTAAAAGCGACTAGTGGGCCAAGGCATGCTCATATCATCAACGGGTTTGCACAGTTGCAACCATCCTTGGAACATGATCTGTTTGTGTTTTCACTCAGGTTTGCACCCTCCGGTCTCAATTCTGGCACTACACTTTCTGAGGATATTTATCTAACTAGAGATCTTCTGAGCAATGATGTGAGACTAAATCTAGATATAATTTTGCGAGAATACTTTAGCTATCGCCCAGAACATTCTTCGTTCTATCCTAAGCGACTACAATTAGTGAACTCACCGTTGGTTATACCCGTGGATGAACGGTGTCCGAAACTTAATGATGATTTATTATCTGATGTACCTCATCGTGAAAGGATAAAAGATATTCGGTATTTTGCGGATTTTGAAGGTCTCGGATTTCGAGAGGGAATGCCAAGTTATTCTCTCCTGTTTGAAAAGTAGTCTTAGTTCGTTTAGCTTTTATTAAGGAAAATAAAACTATGAATTTGATAAGCGTAATAACTGATACTTTGGGTGGTATGGCTAGCGCGCCAAAAAACTTGATATTGGCACTCAATTTTAATTCTGAGGCGGAAGAGTCAGTTGAGTCGATTTTTAAAGAGTATATAAGTTCCATTCCGTCATCCGCACCTGTATTTATCCTGTTCAGTAGAAAGCTTAGTTTCTGGGATTATGAATCTGCAGCGGCGTGGATAACAACAACTCCTAAAAATACAAGGGAGCGACGGGCGCTAATTTACAATCTGCTGAAGCTTGATGATGAATTAATTCAGATATTTAATGATAGGTTTCCACCCAATCTTGCCTATGAAGCTCCGATTGTTATCGCTCAAGAGCATAAGCCTTGGTACGATTCCGATAGACAACAGAGTCGATCATTCTACCGCGATGCTTATTCCAAATATTTAAGGGAACGCAAGGGGTGGAGTCAAGATCAAGTAAGTGATTTGGAGGAAAGTACCAGGTTAGTAACCGAAAGACTATCAGACCCAGAGGCGAACGAGATCTTTCCCGTAAAGGGACTAGTAGTTGGTTATGTGCAGAGCGGTAAAACTGCGAATTTCACTGGTGTTGTTGCTCGAGCGGCAGATGCAGGGTATCGGCTAATAATTGTACTTGCGGGAACGATGAATATTCTACGCGCCCAAACACAGCGTCGGATCGATCGCGAGTTAATTGGTAAGCCGTTTATTACTGCTGAAGATGAGGTTGGTTATGCATCTGATCTTCATAGTTTTATTGATCATGGAAGTTTGCCCTCTGATTTTGGAGGGTTCGACTGGCATCGCCTTACAAATATAAGCGGTGACTATCAGCGGTTGAGACAAGGTATTCAATCTTTGGAGTTTCGTAGGGCGGATAAAACTAAACCATTCAATCATCCCGACAACCTTCATGTTGAAGATGTTAGGCTGCTAGTTGTAAAGAAGGTCCCCGCCGTACTGAAAAAAGTAGCGGATGATCTTGATTCGATTAAGTCAAGGTTGGCAGATATTCCAACTTTAATTATTGATGATGAATCGGATCAGGCTTCGGTCAATACCAAGAAGCCAACTAGAAAGGAGGTGGAGGAGCGAACTGCTACTAACTCCGCAATTGTTTCGCTCTTGCAGCAATTGCCGCGAGCTCAATACGTTGGTTATACTGCAACTCCTTTTGCTAATGTTTTTATTGACCCTGATAACGAAGAAAATCTTTTCCCTCGTGATTTTATTATTAGCTTGTCGCGACCTAAAAACTACATGGGCGTCGCCGATTTTCATGATCTGGATCGCCTTGACAAAAGTGTCGCTGGGCCGAATGAAAAAGCCTATGTGCGTGATGTAGTAGGTGATGATGTATCCGCTGAAAATTTACCACGAGCTATAGATTCTTTTATCCTTAGTGGTGCCGTAAAGTTATTTCGGCAAAGTATTGATCCGGCGCTCTCTAAGAATTACCGGCACCATACGATGCTTGTGCACGTATCACACTTAACGAAGCATCATGATGCAATAGCGGGAGAGGTAGAGCGCTGCCTTAGTAAGGGAGGATATATGTCGGGCAGTGCTTGGGGGCGTCTTGAGTCTTTGTGGGTCTCTGACTATTCTAAGTTTTGCAGTGATGAAGACGGTTACCCAGCACCGAAAAGCTTTAGTCAAATCAAACCATTTCTGGGAGATTGCTGGAGTCGATTGTCAGAAGGTTCAAAAAAAGTACTTGTGGTAAATGGTGAGGCTAACGATAACCCAGATTTTGAAAGTGATAGTATCTGGAAAATTATCGTCGGCGGGGCCAAGCTTTCTCGGGGGTATACAATCGAAGGATTGACAGTTAGTTACTACCGACGTCGTGCAGCGGCAGCAGATGCATTGATGCAGATGGGACGTTGGTTTGGATTTCGCGATGGCTATCGCGATTTGGTTAGGCTTTATATCGGGCGTGAAGAGGTAGCGGGTAAAGGTACTATTGATCTTTATGAAGCATTTGAAGCAGTTTGTCGTGACGAAATGGAATTTCGCTCTGAATTGAAGAGATACGCTAATCCCAAAACCGGAATTCCGGTACTTCCAATTCAAGTTCCTCCGCTCGTACCATCGCACTTGCTACGCCCAACAGCGACTAACAAAATGTATAATGCCGTTGTGACTTTCAAGAATTTCTCAGAGGAATGGAAAGAGTCGACGCTAGCACCAACGAATTCCTCTCATGTCAAATATAACCAAGTTTTACTCGAGCGACTTCTCGCAAATGCCAAATCTGGCTTTGGGGAAGGAGTGCTATCTATCTCAACCTCTGACGAAGGAAATAAAGATTATAAGTCTAGGTGGGCTACTCTCTCATCAACGGACATGGTCAATTTTTTGAAAGCGTACAAGTGGTCTGCACAAGGCGTTCTGGAAAGGGAGATCGCGTTTCTTGAGGATAAAGCGAATAAGACAAATGTTGAGCAGTGGCTTTTTCTTTATATAGAAGGGCCAAAAAATAGCGTTGCATATAAAATTCTAGGTCAGAATTTTAACTCGTATAGACGCTCTCGCGTGGAGGGAGGTTCGGAGAGGTTTAATGCTTATTCTGAAAGCTGGCATCGATATATCGCCAAATATTTATGCGGCCTCGGTGAAGGAAAATCGAATAACTCGGTTACTCAAGAATTACGCTCATCTAAACAGGGGGTATTTTTGTTCTATCCTACAATTGATAAAAACAATTCTGCTACTAATATTACCCCTGGCTTTGCGCTCCAGTTTCCACATAATGACATTGAAGCAAAGATTCGTTTTGGCGTAAAAGTCGCGGATAAGCCAGAAGATTTAACGGTTGAGATTAGCTGCTAGTTTTATGTGCCTCGCGCAGTGCGTTTTTTACACTGCGTGGCACTTTTGGCAGCTTTATAACTGCAACACGTTTTATTTTTGGGGATGGTATGTCCTAGATTCTCGTTCAAATATATTTCTTGCCTATAGGCGAAGTATTAATTTTTTATATTTATAAAGCACATGCTCATAAAAAAGCCCTGAATGGTTCAGGGCTCTTTAACGCTTAGTTTCGAGTATTGATCAATGGAGGGCTTTGCCTCGAAGATCAATCCCAGCTTAGAGCACCACCAGTTTGGTATTCGATCACGCGAGTCTCAAAGAAATTCTTCTCTTTCTTCAAGTCCATAATCTCGCTCATCCAAGGGAACGGATTCGTAGTCCCCGGATACTCTTCTTTCAAACCAATCTGCGACAAACGACGGTTAGCGATGAACTTCAGGTAGTCCTCCATCATCGCCGCGTTCATACCCAACACCCCGCGAGGCATGGTGTCCCGCGCGTATTCAATCTCCAGCTGCGTACCCTGCAGAATCATCTGGGTCGCTTCTTCCTTCATCTCAGCATCCCACAAATGCGGGTTTTCGATTTTGATCTGGTTGATCACGTCGATGCCGAAGTTCAGGTGCATGGATTCGTCGCGCAGGATGTATTGGAACTGCTCGGCGACGCCGGTCATTTTGTTGCGGCGGCCCATGGAGAGGATTTGGGTGAAGCCGCAGTAGAAGAAGATGCCTTCCAGAACGCAGTAGTAGGCGATCAGGTTGCGCAGCAGCTCTTTGTCGGTGTCCGGGGTGCCGGTTTCGAACTTCGGATCGGAGATCGAACGGGTGTACTTCAGGCCCCAGGCTGCCTTTTTGGCGACCGATGGGATCTCGTGGTACATGTTGAAGATTTCGCCCTCATCCATGGCCAGCGATTCGATGCAGTACTGGTAGGCGTGGGTGTGGATCGCTTCTTCGAAAGCCTGGCGCAGGATGTACTGGCGGCATTCCGGGTTGGTGATCAGGCGGTACACGGCCAGTACCAGGTTGTTGGCAACCAGGGAGTCGGCGGTGGAGAAGAAGCCGAGGTTGCGCATGACGATGCGGCGCTCGTCGTCGGTCAGGCCTTCCGGGTTTTTCCAGAGGGCGATGTCGGCGGTCATGTTGACTTCTTGCGGCATCCAGTGGTTTGCGCAACCGTCCAGATATTTCTGCCAGGCCCAGTCGTACTTGAATGGCACGAGTTGGTTGAGGTCGGCGCGGCAGTTGATCATGCGCTTTTCGTCAACGGCGACACGGGCGGAGGCGCCTTCGAGTTCGGCGAGGCCTTCGGCGACGTCGAGGGAGTTCAGTGCAGCCTTGGCGCGGGCGACAGCGGCGGAGTCGTCGGCGGTCACGGCGCGGGCTTCCAGCGCTGCGGCGCCGCCGGCGTTGTCGAGGCGGTCCATGTTGGCTTCAGTAGCGTGGCCGGCGTTGGCGCCTTTCACTGCTGCTACTTCACTGTCTTCTTTGTCGAATTCGTCCCAGCTCAGCATGACGTGTCGTCTCCTGCGTGAGGGCCTGTCGCCCGTGTGAAACCTGATTGGTTGGTTTTTCACACGGTCGTACAGACCGCGTTGGATCTTAAGGAATCGTTTTTTGCAGCAGCTAAGGCAGGCAATAAAACAGAATTTTGTACGGGTTTCCGAGAGCCTCTGACGGGCGCAGATCACGTTGAACGCGACTGCGGGGCTTCAGAATGGCTTTGATCCCTGTAAGGGAATATTGCTGACCCGATTAGGGCGGCATTATAGGGAAAAAAACACGCGCGTGGGGGAGGTGAATCAGCACAGGGCGGTCGATCAGGAGGGGTATTTCAGTCGGAGCGAGGGTTTACAGGGCTTTCGCGGATGTTGGTCGGTGAGAATTTTTTTTGATTAATTTTTTCGTCGGGCTTTGGTTGCTCAAGAAATGAGCAAAAAACCGCGTTTTTCACTATATCTTGTGTTTTGCAACCCTTTTCAACGACTCCAGACACAACTGAGCCCGACCGAAGTCGGGCTGGAATCGACCCTCAATGAAGCGCTGAGAGATCCAATTCGGTGCAGTCTCAAATCATCAATTGGTGCAGCCGTTGCCCATGATGCTGTAACGCAGGATGTGACGCTGACCTTTGGAGTCGTCGTATTCCATTTTGGCCGGAACCACTTCGCAGACATTCGGAACTTCGCTCATGGAAACAACTTTGGCGATGTCCAGGTGCGTGGAGTAAGTGTATTCCTCGATAACCGGTTGTTGCTGCGCGACATCAGTCGGAACCTCATCTGCCATGGCGGTTGCGCACAGACTGCTGAGGGCCAGAACCAATAAAGCTTTCATTTCAGATTTACCTTTTTGAGGT
Source organism: Pseudomonas sp. IT-232MI5 (assembly GCF_949767845.1). Classification (NCBI taxonomy): domain Bacteria; kingdom Pseudomonadati; phylum Pseudomonadota; class Gammaproteobacteria; order Pseudomonadales; family Pseudomonadaceae; genus Pseudomonas; species Pseudomonas sp. IT-232MI5. Next base: position 36,941 of record NZ_CATKQE010000013.1, on the reverse strand, counting down.
CGAGTGGGGTCACGCAACCTTTTTAGGGTTGCGTGTGGAACTTCATCGTTTGCGGTTATTACTTGAGAGCTGGATTAACGGCCTTCGTGGGGGCTGTAACGTTGTTAATCGCGTTTGCCTTGTCGGCGAGGTGAATTTTAGGGAGATGGGGCGGGGGTAAACAGAGCGGGTTTTGATAAACACCTTTGGCAGATTTGGTAACAATCCCTTGAGATGGGGGTTGATAACCGGGTGTTTTGTCTGTGGGGCCGAGTTGTCTGAATCGCTGGCAAGCCAGCTCCCACAGGGTTTGGGGGTGTTTTAGAGGTTGGTGTCTGGCTTGCAAACGGGGTAGGTGGAGGATTTGTAGGGGCTTGTTACTACCATCGTCGAATGGTTCTATGGCCCCCGCCCCGTTACAACAGGGTCATACAAAAACAACTATTACACCGAGGTAGGAAAGATGAGTGCGGCTTCTCTGTATCCCGTTCGTCCCGAGGTTCTGGCTAACACGCTGACTGACGAGGCGACCTACAAAGCCATGTACCAGCAGTCGGTCGTCAACCCTGACGGCTTCTGGCGCGAGCAAGCCAAGCGTCTCGACTGGATCAAACCTTTCACCACGGTGAAGCAGACGTCGTTCGACGATCACCATGTCGACATCAAGTGGTTTGCCGACGGCACCCTGAACGTTTCCTACAACTGCCTCGACCGTCATCTGGCCGAGCGCGGCGATCAAGTCGCGATCATCTGGGAAGGTGACGATCCTTCCGAGAGCCGCAACATCACTTACCGCGAACTGCACGAACAAGTCTGCAAACTGGCCAACGCCCTGCGTGGTCAGGACGTGCACCGCGGCGATGTGGTGACCATTTATATGCCGATGATTCCCGAAGCCGTGGTCGCCATGCTGGCCTGCACCCGGATCGGCGCGATTCACTCGGTGGTGTTCGGTGGTTTCTCGCCGGAAGCCCTGGCCGGTCGCATCATCGACTGCAAATCGAAAGTGGTGATCACCGCTGACGAAGGCATCCGCGCCGGCAAGAAGATTTCCCTGAAAGCCAACGTCGACGACGCGCTGACCAACCCGGAAACCAGCAGCATCCAGAAAGTCATCGTGTGCAAGCGCACCGGTGGCGACATCAAGTGGAACCAGCATCGCGACATCTGGTACGAAGACCTGATGAAAGTGGCGGGCACTGTTTGCGCGCCGAAAGAGATGGGCGCTGAAGAAGCGCTGTTCATCCTTTATACCTCCGGTTCGACCGGCAAGCCGAAGGGCGTGCAGCACACCACCGGCGGTTACTTGCTGTATGCGGCAATGACCCACGAGCGCGTGTTCGACTACCGCCCGGGCGAAGTCTACTGGTGCACCGCCGACGTCGGCTGGGTCACTGGCCACAGCTACATTGTCTACGGCCCGCTGGCCAATGGCGCGACCACGCTGCTGTTCGAAGGCGTGCCGAACTATCCGGACATCACCCGGGTGGCGAAGATCGTCGACAAGCACAAGGTCAACATCCTCTACACCGCACCGACCGCGATCCGCGCGATGATGGCCTCGGGTCAAGCCGCGGTTGAAGGCGCCGATGGCAGCAGTCTGCGTCTACTCGGTTCGGTCGGTGAGCCGATCAACCCGGAAGCCTGGGACTGGTACTACAAGAATGTCGGCAAGTCGCGTTGCCCGATCGTCGATACCTGGTGGCAGACCGAAACCGGCGGCAACATGATGAGTCCGCTTCCGGGTGCTCACGCGCTGAAGCCGGGTTCGGCGGCACGTCCGTTCTTTGGTGTGGTGCCGGCGCTGGTCGACAACCTCGGTAACATCATCGAGGGCGAGGCTGAGGGCAATCTGGTGATTCTTGATTCGTGGCCAGGTCAGGCGCGCACGCTGTATGGCGATCACGATCGTTTCGTTGATACCTACTTCAAGACGTTCCGTGGCATGTACTTCACCGGTGACGGTGCGCGTCGTGATGCCGACGGTTACTACTGGATCACCGGGCGTGTCGATGACGTGCTCAACGTGTCCGGTCACCGTATGGGCACGGCCGAGATCGAGAGCGCGATGGTTGCGCATCCGAAAGTCGCTGAAGCGGCGGTGGTCGGGGTGCCGCATGACATCAAGGGGCAGGGCATTTATGTCTATGTCACGTTGAAAAATGGCGAGGAGCCGACCGAGCAGTTGCGTCTGGAGTTGAAGAACTGGGTGCGCAAAGAGATCGGGCCGATCGCTTCGCCGGACGTGATCCAGTGGGCGCCGGGGCTGCCGAAGACGCGCTCGGGCAAGATCATGCGCCGGATTCTGCGCAAGATTGCCACGGCGGAATATGACGGGTTGGGGGATATCTCGACGCTGGCGGATCCGGGTGTGGTGCAGCATTTGATTGATACGCACAAGACCATGAATGTTGCTTAAGCGTTAGAAGCATAGGAGCCCTGTCCGGTGATGCTGGGCGGGGCTTTTTTGTGTCTGCTGTTTTTGTGGTGGCTGGTCTGGCCCCATCGCTGGCAAGCCAGCTCCCACAGGTTTTGTGGTGTGTTGGATATTTTGGTTCCAGCGCATATTGGGGGTGGCTGCTCTGGCCTCATCGCTGGCAAGCCAGCTCCCACAGGTTTTGTGGTGTGTTGGAAATTTTGGTTTCAGCGCATATTGGGGGTGGCTGCTCTGGCCTAATCGCTGGCAAGCCAGCTCCCACAGGTTTTGTGGTGTGTTGGAGATTTTGGTTCCAGCGCATATTGGGGGTGGCTGCTCTGGCCTAATCGCTGGCAAGCCAGCTCCCACAGGTTTTGTGGTGTGTTGGATATTTTGGTTCCAGCGCATATTGGGGGTGGCTGCTCTGGCCTAATCGCTGGCAAGCCAGCTCCCACAGAGTTTGTGGTGCGTTGGAGATTTTGGTTCCAGCGCATATTGGGGGTGGCTGCTCTGGCCTAATCGCTGGCAAGCCAGCTCCCACAGAGTTTGTGGTGTGTCGGAAATTTCAGCTTCGCCGAATATCCCTGTGGGAGCTGGCTTGCCAGCGATAGCAATCTGTCAGGCAACTGTGTAGTCCACTGTCGGAACGCAAGAACACCCAACCAATAATTATCGATCTCCCCCGTAAGACCTTTCCCGCTGTTACCCGCCGCGTTCCACGTAACCGAATGTGTAACCGCCCGCCCCGGAGCGGGGCAAAGGGAAACGCATCGCCCCGTTTTAGAGCCTCGAAACCCCCGGTGAAAAATAAGACACAACGCTGCGCTTGCCGGATTAGAAGGGTTTGCGAATAATAGGCCCGCAATTTGCAGCATAGATCGGTTCACTGTCTTTCGCTCTTGCATGAAATTGCAGGGCTGTCAATGTGCCAAAGTCGCTTTCTCTGTGCATCTGTAATTAGTTGTCGCATTGAAGAAATATCGGCTTCGGGCCTGTCGTTAGAATGCCGATCACTCGCTCATCGTGGCTGACGTTGAAATCTCTGACGGTTTCAATGGGAAATTTCCCACCGATGCAGCAACCGATTTCCCGATTCACCCATTCGCATATTGGGCTGTCGCTCACTCTGCCGTTTTTGCCCTTTACCGATGGAGTCCCAAGATGAAGAAACTTGTGCTGCTTGGCGCCCTGGCACTGTCCGTGCTGTCGATGAACGCCTTCGCTGACGAAAAACCTCTGAAGATCGGTATCGAAGCGGCTTACCCTCCGTTCGCTTCGAAAGCACCGGATGGCAGCATCGTCGGTTTCGACTACGACATCGGCAACGCTCTGTGCGAGCAGATGCAGGTCAAGTGTGTGTGGGTCGAGCAAGAGTTCGACGGTCTGATCCCGGCACTGAAAGTGCGCAAGATCGACGCGATTCTGTCGTCCATGTCGATCACTGAAGATCGCAAGAAGTCGGTCGACTTCACCAACAAGTACTACAACACCCCGGCACGTCTGGTCATGAAGTCCGGTACTCAGGTCAGCGAAGGTCTGGCTGAGCTGAAGGGCAAGAACATCGGCGTGCAACGTGGTTCGATCCACGAGCGTTTCGCCCGCGAAGTCCTGGCGCCACTGGGTGCCGAGATCAAGCCGTACGGCTCGCAGAACGAAATCTACCTTGACGTGGCCGCCGGTCGTCTCGACGGTACCGTGGCTGACGCCACCCTGCTGCAAGATGGCTTCCTCAACACCGACGCCGGCAAAGGCTTCGCGTTCGCAGGCCCGGCGTTCACCGACGTCAAATACTTCGGCGACGGCGTAGGCATCGCGGTACGTAAGGGCGACGCCCTGAAAGACAAGATCAACGCGGCCATCGCGGCCATCCGCGAAAACGGCAAATACAAGGCAATCCAGGACAAATACTTCGCCTTCGATATCTACGGCAAGTAACACGTCTCTGCGACAAGTCCGAAATGGCGCAAGCAACAGGATCTCTGCGGTTTGCGCCATTTTTTCATCCCAACTTTCGAGGACCTGAATCATGTTGAAAGGCTACGGGGCTGTCATCCTCGATGGCGCATGGCTGACGCTTCAGCTCGCCTTGTCGTCCATGGCTCTGGCCATCGTTCTCGGGCTGATCGGTGTCGCGTTGCGCCTGTCGCCGGTGCGCTGGCTGGCCTGGCTGGGCGATCTGTATTCCACGGTGATCCGCGGGATTCCCGATCTGGTGCTGATCCTGCTGATCTTCTACGGCGGCCAGGATTTGCTCAACCGCGTCGCACCGATGCTCGGTTATGACGACTACATCGACCTGAATCCGCTGGCCGCCGGTATCGGCACCCTCGGTTTCATTTTCGGTGCGTACCTGTCGGAAACCTTCCGTGGCGCGTTCATGGCCATTCCCAAAGGTCAGGCCGAAGCCGGCATGGCGTACGGCATGAGCAGTTTTCAGGTGTTCTTCCGGGTGATGGTGCCGCAGATGATTCGCCTGGCGATTCCGGGCTTCACCAACAACTGGCTGGTACTGACCAAGGCGACCGCGCTGATTTCCGTGGTCGGTCTGCAAGACATGATGTTCAAGGCCAAGCAGGCGGCAGATGCCACCCGTGAGCCTTTCACCTTCTTCCTCGCAGTGGCAGCGATGTACCTGGTCATCACCAGTGTTTCGTTGCTGATCCTGCGTCAACTTGAGAAGCGCTACTCGGTAGGCGTAAGGGCGGCTGATCTATGATCTTCGACTACAACGTCATTTGGGAGGCCATGCCGCTGTACCTCGGCGGCCTGCTGACCACCCTCAAACTGCTCGCGCTGTCGCTGTTTTTCGGTCTGCTCGCGGCCCTGCCGCTGGGGCTGATGCGCGTCTCGAAGAACCCGGTCGTCAACGGCGCCGCGTGGCTGTACACCTACGTGATCCGGGGCACGCCGATGCTGGTGCAACTGTTCCTGATCTACTACGGTCTGGCGCAGTTTGAAGCGGTCCGCGAAAGCTTCCTCTGGCCGTGGCTGTCCAGTGCAACGTTCTGCGCGTGTCTGGCGTTCGCGGTCAACACCAGCGCCTACACCGCTGAAATCATTGCTGGCAGCCTCAAGGCTACGCCAAACGGTGAAATCGAAGCGGCCAAGGCCATGGGCATGTCGCGCTTCAAACTGTACAAGCGCATCCTGCTGCCATCGGCCCTGCGCCGGGCACTGCCGCAGTACAGCAACGAAGTGATCATGATGCTGCAGACCACCAGTCTGGCCTCCATCGTCACTTTGATCGACATCACTGGCGCGGCGCGTACCGTCAACGCGCAGTTCTATCTGCCGTTCGAGGCGTACATCACCGCCGGCGTGTTCTACCTGTGCCTGACGTTCATTCTGGTCAAGCTGTTCAAACTGGCCGAGCGTCGCTGGTTGAGCTACCTGGCCCCGCGGAAGCACTGATATGGAACGCATCGACCACGTATTGCCGTGGAGCCACCTGGGCAGCGAGCGCAAGATTTCGGTTTTCCGCTTCGGCCACGGCGAGCGCAAGGCCTACATTCAGGCCAGCCTCCATGCTGATGAATTGCCGGGCATGCGCACCGCTTGGGAGCTGAAAAAGCGCCTCGGCGAACTCGAAGCCAAAGGCTTGCTCAACGGTGTCATCGAGCTGGTGCCGGTCGCTAACCCGTTGGGCCTCGGGCAATTGCTGCAAGGCAATCACCAAGGCCGTTTCGAGGCCGGTAGCGGCAAGAATTTCAACCGTGATTTCGTCGAGCTCAGCGCGCCGGTTGCGGCCGCTTTGGCTGAAAGCCTCGGTGATGATCCGCACGCCAATGTGCGTCTGATCCGTCAGGCCATGGCCGATCATCTGGCGGCATTGCCAGAGGCAAGCAGCCAGTTGCAAGGCATGCAGCGGGTGTTGCTCAGCCACGCTTGCACCGCTGATGTGGTGCTTGATTTGCACTGCGATGCTGAAGCCGCGCTGCACATGTACGCGTTGCCGCAACACTGGCCGCAGTGGCGTTCGCTGGCCGCGCACCTGAATGTGAAGGTCGGATTGCTAGCGGAAGATTCCGGCGGCAGCTCGTTCGATGAAGCCTGTTCGTTGCCATGGTTGCGTCTGTCGCGGCAGTTCCCTGATTCGCAGATTCCGCTGGCGTGTCTGGCGACGACCATTGAGCTGGGCGGTCAGGCCGATACCGGTCGCGCCGAAGCGCAGGCGTATGCTGAAGGCATTCTTGCGTTCCTCGCCGGGCAAGGCCTGATCACCGGCGAGTGGCCGAACCCAGCACACGAAGCCTGTGAAGGCATGCCGTTCGAAGGCACCGAGTTGCTGTTCGCACCGCATCCTGGCGTGGTGAGTTTTCTGCGCAAGCCCGGCGAATGGGTCGAGGCCGGCGACGAGATTTTTGAAGTGATTGATCCTCTGTCCGATCGGGTCAGCACGGTATGTGCTGGTACCTCCGGGGTGCTGTTTGCCATTGAACGGCTGCGTTATGCCCAACCCGGTTTCTGGCTGGCCAAGGTGGCGGGGCGCGAAGCGCTGCGTCACGGGCGCTTGCTCAACGACTGACTGACTGTTTTTGTGAGAACCGACCGCATGTACAAACTTGAAGTCCAAGACCTGCATAAACGCTATGGCAGTCACGAAGTGCTCAAGGGCGTGTCCCTGAAAGCGGCAGCCGGCGATGTGATCAGCATCATCGGCTCCAGTGGCTCCGGCAAAAGTACTTTCCTGCGCTGCATCAACCTGCTCGAGCAGCCGCACGCGGGCAAGATTCTGCTCAACAACGAAGAGCTGAAACTGGTGGCGAACAAGGACGGCGCGCTGAAAGCCGCTGATCCGAAGCAGCTGCAACGCATGCGTTCGCGCCTGTCGATGGTGTTCCAGCATTTCAACCTGTGGTCGCACATGACCGCGATTGAAAACATCATGGAAGCGCCGGTTCACGTGCTCGGCGTACCCAAGTACGAAGCGCGCGAAAAAGCCGAGTACTACCTGAACAAGGTCGGCGTGGCCCATCGTAAAGATGCGTTCCCGGGGCACATGTCCGGTGGCGAGCAGCAGCGCGTGGCGATTGCCCGTGCGCTGGCGATGGAGCCTGAAGTGATGCTGTTCGACGAACCGACTTCGGCCCTCGACCCGGAACTGGTGGGCGACGTGCTGAAAGTCATGCAAGCGCTGGCGCAGGAAGGTCGCACCATGGTTGTGGTTACGCACGAAATGGGTTTTGCCCGTGAAGTGTCGAACCAGTTGGTGTTCCTGCATAAAGGTGTCGTTGAAGAGAGCGGCAACCCGCGCGAAGTGCTGGTGAATCCGCAATCGGAACGTTTGCAGCAATTCCTCTCGGGCAGCCTCAAGTAATCGCTGCCGTTATGCACCAAATCAGGTCATGCTTCGCGACCTGAAGGTTGGCTCCAATCCACTGTAGGAGCTGCCGAAGGCTGCGATCTTTTGATCTGTTTTTGAAGATCAAAAGATCGCAGCCTCGTTCCACTCGACAGCTCCTACATGGGAATGGCATTCCAGTCCCGATGGTGGATCTGCGTCAGGCTCAAGATTTGTGTTCATTTACGGGCTAGCATTGGCCCATGCCTTCATCACTGTTCCTCGTTTCGGATTGCCCGCCCATGACTGCCCATCGAATTGGTTTCCTGATTTGGCCCAGCACTAAAGCGTTGACGCTGGCGCTGGCGGAGGAAGCCTTGCGTGTTGCTCAGCGGGTGCACCCGGATGTGGTTTACGAACTGTCGTTCCTGCAAGCCGAGCCACCCGCCGAAGGTGCCTGGCAATTACCCGGCGAAGCGTGGGCCGGCAAACTCGAAAATTTCCAGAAACTGTTCCTGCTCGCTGACGAGCCACCGACCACGTTGGCGCCGGCGCTCAGCAGTGCACTGAAGCAATTGGTGCGTGCCGGCACGGTCATCGGCGGTCTGTCCGCGGGTGTGTACCCGCTGGCGCAACTCGGTTTGCTCGACGGTTATCGCGCTGCCGTGCACTGGCGCTGGCAGGACGATTTCGCCGAGCGTTTTCCGAAAGTCATCGCCACCAGTCACTTGTTCGACTGGGATCGCGATCGCCTGACCGCCTGCGGTGGCATGTCCGTGCTCGATCTGTTGCTGGCGGTGCTGGCCCGCGATCACGGTGCGGAATTGGCCGGTGCAGTCTCGGAAGAACTGGTGGTTGAACGCATTCGTGAAGGCGGCGAGCGTCAGCGCATCCCGCTGCAGAACCGTCTCGGCTCCAGCCATCCGAAGCTCACTCAAGCGGTGTTGCTGATGGAAGCCAACATCGAAGAGCCACTGACCACCGACGAAATCGCCCAACACGTGTGCGTGTCGCGTCGCCAACTGGAGCGCATCTTCAAGCAATACCTCAACCGTGTGCCGAGCCAGTACTACCTGGAATTGCGCCTGAACAAGGCCCGGCAGATGTTGATGCAAACCAGCAAGTCGATCATCCAGATCGGCCTTTCGTGTGGCTTCTCCTCGGGGCCGCATTTCTCCAGCGCCTATCGCAACTTCTTCGGCGCCACGCCGCGGGAAGATCGCAACCAGCGGCGCAGCAGCAGTCCGTTCGAATTGTCGTCAGTGCCGCCAGAGCGCGGTTAGGTCTCGGCGTACGTCTGGCTCAATCGGAAAACGACATATCCCTGAAGTTGTCCAGCGCTTGGTAAGCGCTGGCCAGCCATTCTCGCTCCTCCTGCAGTCGCGTTTCATTGGTCGCATTGTAAATAGTCAAACGCTGCTGACTCTCCAGGCTTAGTGGATTGTTGCTGAAGTCATAGGTGGCACCTCTACCGTCAGCAGGAGAGGGCAGTGGGTCGGGGAGTTCGATGATGGCGTTGGCGGAAAGATCTGCATACGTCAACTGCGGCATCTCAAAAAGGCCGACCGGTACGTCGGTCAGTCCCGTGTTGCTCAATCGCAGAGAGTGACACGCGTTGAAGTTTCTCAGGTCCGGTGTCAGCCCCAATGGATTGTGGCTCAAGTCAAGAATGCGCAGGTTTTCCATCGCCGCCAGTGCATTCACGGTTTGCTCAGTCAGTACGATGCGGCAATGGGGCAGTTCCAGGCTGGTCAGATTGCTCATGCGCAAGATTGAGGCGGGAATCTCGTTGAGTTGATAGGCGCGAATATCCAGTTTTTTGAGTGACGGGAACAGCTCAAGCAATCGGTCAACCCGAGGGTGCACGTTGGCAGTACTTGTCAGTGTCAGTTTGCTGGTCTGCTCGAAACGCCCGCTCAGTTTCGGCAACTCGCCATGGAAAGACAGATCAAGGGCTACCTCAGAAGAGGCCAGGCCTCCCGGCGCTACGCGCAAGCTTTGTTTCAGGCCATCCCTGAACCAGCTGCGTCTGGCGTTTTCCTGGCGTAGTGCTTCGTCGCCCATGTTAGCGCCTGTGAGCGGATCACGCGGAACCTCCCGCGCCCACACCTCAAGCTCGCGCAGTAGCGTGGCGAGGTCGCTCTGGCGACGCAGCAATTCGATGCGTCCTTCGGCCATTGTCCCGGGCAGGCCATAGACCAGATGATTGGCATCGGCTTCACTGATGGCGGGATACAGGTCTCGCGCCAGGGCAATGTCAGCCTGCTCAGCCAAAACACCCAGGTTCTGATAACTGAGTTGGTAGAAGGCCTTTATCCGGTTTTTTGAGGCCGTGGACAGTGGATTGGCCCTCAGGACAACCCCGTTGGTGCCAAAGCCAGTCAAGTCTTCCGGCAATTCGACAATGGCGTTTTCGCTGAGGAACGTGTCACGCAGGCGAGGTAACTGCCCCACGCCGGCGGGCACCTGAGTAATACCGGTGCGGGAAAGATCCAGGGCCGACAGCGCGCGTAATGCTCCGACATCCGGCGCAGTGCCCAGAGGGTTGTTGTACAAGTCCAGTCCTTTCAACCCGCTCATCGCGCTAAGCGTGGCCTGGCCCATGGCGTCGAGTACCACACCGCAACTGTTCAGCATCAGTGTTTCGAGGGAAGGCATGAGTGCCAGCGCCCGTGGCATGCGGCCCAGCTTGAAGCCGCGCAGCTCCATGGCTTGCAATCCTTTGAAGCACATCAGGAAACTGTCCGGGGCATTTAGCATTTCATTACCCTGAATGGACAAGCGGACGACGTGGCTGAAGTCGGCAGACAGCGACGGCAGTTCCCCCGCAAAGTGAGCAACGATATCTAGCGTATTGAGCCTCAGCTCGGGCTTGTCGGTGTTTCTGGCGCGCCAGAACTGTTCCAGATTTTGACTGAACTCTCTCCTCTTGAATTGTTCTTCCACGCGCTCAGGTACGCTCAGGATTTCGCCAGTCATGGGATTGCGCAACGGTATGCGTTCGGACCAAGCACTCAAGTCGCTGATCATCTGGCTGATTTCCGCTTCCCAGCGCAGCAGTTGCGCACTACCTGCCTGCAGCGTGCCGGGCAAGTGATAGATCATGTGACTGGCATCGTCGATGTCCATCCATGGATACAACCTTTGTGCGCTGGCCAGGTCGCCGACATCCGGCATCACGTCAAAATGGCGTCCGTGCTCGACATAGTAGGTTTTGATGCGCTCGCGAGTGGGCAGGGACAGTGGATTGCTGGCCAGATTGGTGCCGTCGGCGAGGTCCAGATCGAGGCTGAAAAAAGTTTCGGGCAGATCGGTGATGCGGTTGCCGTTCAACAAGGCGTTTTTCAGGTTCGGGTGATCGGCGAAGCCATTGGGCAGTGCCGTAATGCCGGAGTTCGAAAGCAGAATGTCACGCATGGCAGGCAGCGGCTGCAGGTCGGGTATCGCCGCCAGTGGATTGTGACTCAGGTCCAGCAGTTCAAGGTCGCTCAGTGTCGCGAGGGTGTTCTGGTCGGCGGGGCTGAGTGTCACGCCGCAGTCTCTCAATGTCAGTTCCGTGAGCTTCGGCAGGTGGGTCACGGACTGCGGTATTTCACCCAGTGGAAACTGTTGCAGGTCCAGCTCGCGTGTGTTGACGAACAAATCGATGAACGCGTCGGGGGCACCGATAGCGGCATTGCCCTTGAGCTTCACACCAACGACATGAGAGAAGTCCGTTGTCAGTTGCGGCAGGTCACCGATGAACCTCAAGTCGGACTCGAAAAAATCCGCACGCATGCCTGATTCGACCGACCGGCGACGCCAGAAGCGTTCCAGCTGTTGGCCAAATTCGGAGCGGGCGGCGTATTGGTCAAACAGTTCAATGGCCGTGAGAACTTCACCCGTCAAGGGATGAACGCTGGGAACTTGCGGTGCCCAAGCGGTCAGGTCCGAAGTCAGCTGATTAAGCTCGGCCCGCCACCTGACGAGCTGAATCCTGCTATCGGCCAGGGTTCCGGGCAAGTCGTAGATCACATCGCTGGCCTCCTGTTCATCCAGGGACGGAAACAGATCTCGCATGAGGGCGATATCGCTGGTCTCTGCGCGCACATCGAAGTCTTGTCCGGTGCGTCTGTAATAGGTTTTCACTTTATTGCGTGTGGCCACCGACAGCGGGTTGTCGGAAAAGTCGAAGCCGTCACTCTGATTGGCCGACAGCTCGAACACCGCATCGGGGATTTCGCTGATGCGGTTACCGCTGATAATTGCAGTGCGCAGATTCGGATGACTGGCCAGCCCGTCAGGCGTCACGTTGAGGCCGCAGTTGGATAAATCGAGGTAGGTCAGTTCGGGGAGCAGGTTCAGCTCGGGGAATGTCCCCAGGGGATTGTTGCTCAGGTCCAGCGTATGCAGGTTGTTCAGGGAAACCAGTGTCGCCTGATTTTCAGGGGTCAGCACCACGCCGCAATCGTTGAGTTCCAATACGCTGAGGCGGGGCATCCTGATCTGCGAAAGGGCAATCGGCTCCAGGTCGAAGGCGTGTAATTCCAGTGTGGTCAGATTCTCAAAGCGCTGAATGAACGGCAGTACTGCCGTGAGGTTTTTATTGCCCGTCAGTGTCAGTCGCGAGACATGCTCGAAATTGGCACTCAAGGCCGGCAGGTCGCCCATGAAATCAAGCGTTGCGGTCAGCTCGCTTTCTCTGAGAGACGCTGATCGGGTGCGCCAGAAACGCTCCAGTTTTTGCCGAAACTCATCCCGTGCACTGCGCTCCAGTGCTTGCTCATCCAGCGTCAAAGGTCGATTGAAAACGGGGTCGAACGCAGGTGTCTGGTTGGCCCATTCGCCGAGTTCAGTCTTCAACGTTGCGAGCTCGGCCTCCCAACTGGCGAGCTGAGCCTGGCTGTCAGTCAATGTGCCGGGAAGCCGATACAACAATTCACTGGCCTGGTCGGCGTTCAGATCAGGAAACAACGTGGTGGTGCGCAAAATATCGGCTGGATCCGGGCGTACTCCGAAATGTTTGCCTGTGTGGTTATAGTACGTTTTCACTTTCTCTCGGGTGGCGGCCGACAGCGGGTTGTCGGCAAAACCGAAGCCGTCACTGAGTGAGCTGGTCAGGTTGAAAAAAACGTCCGGTATGTCGCTGATCTGGTTGCCATCGAAATTGCCGGTGATCAGTCTCGGGTGATCGAGCAGGTTGTCCGGCAGTGTGGAGATGTCTGTCTTGGTCAGATTGAGATAACGCAACGAAGGCATCGCGCTGACGTCGGGAGGCGTGCCCAATGGATTGCCCCGCAGATCCAGCAGCGAAAGGTTGGGTAACGATGCAAGCACTGCCTGATTGGTTGCCGAGTGGGTGATGCCGCAGTCGCGCAAGATCAGCTGGCGCAGGTTGGGCATTGCGGTGAACGATTGGGGCAGGCTCGGCAGATCGAGGTTTTGCGCATCTAGATACAGCAGACCTGTGAAGCGTTGCATAAAGGTGTCCACTGCCCTGGTATTGGCGCTGCCATTGATGGAGAGCATGACGACGTGGCTGAAGTCCGCTTCCAGTGCGGGTAGTTCCCCCAGTACGGGTTGCGCAATCTGCAACATGTACCCAGCGGGACCCCGGGTTTGCCTGCGCCAGCAACGCAGTAGCGCTTCTCGGAACTGCGCGCGATTCTGCAGGGCTGCCCGGCGTTCGATATAGGTCAACGGCAGGCCGCTGACAGGGTCATTGGCGGGGACGTCGATTTCCCAGTTACGCAGGTCATTACTGAGCTTGAAGTATTCGTTGCGGCGCCTGGCCAGTTCCGCGTTGAACTCAACCGTGTTGTTCTGGAAAACCGCAACGAAATTACGCGCCTCTTCGTTGGACATGCCTCGATAGATCGCCTGCACGCGCTCTTCGGGACTAACGATTCGCTGACCTGTGGTCACCAGGTTGTCCTGGTTTTCGATGCCGATCGCACCGAGTTCACCCGCTTCAAAAAAATCGGCATTTTCAAGGCTTCTGGGTGCGTTCAGTCGATCATTGCCGAAGCCTGCCAGGCGTAGCGTGTCCACGGCCGGTTGGCTGATCGGCGCTTCGAACAGCACGGTGCGTAGCTCCTCGCGTTCAAGTGATCGCTGACGAACTGCGGCACTCAACGCGTCGCCCTGGCCGATCTGCAGGTTCAGATTCTGACGTTCGCCGTCCGGTAATGCGTACAACAGACTGGAGTAAAAATCCGTGGCCGAATGCAGCTCCTGGCCGCGGTCGTCGTAAGATTGATAGCGGCCGTCCTGGTGGCGAACCAGTACTTTCCGAGCGGGCGCATCTTCGCGTCCGATGCTGTCGAGTACCGCGCCTTCGTAACGTCCGTCGCGGATTTCGAGGCGCACATCGCCGCTCCAGCCTGGCAGCAGCTTGAGGCTGTGCAGCGCAAGGGAATCGGAATCGGCATTGCTCAAGGCGTTCAGTTCCAGGCCTTCGTAAGCGCGGGTGACACGCACTTCCTGATTGGCCAGTTGCATGAATTCCTGTTGGCGCGGCGGCAGTTCTCCGTTGCTGATCTGTATCAATTCACTACCGCTGGCGGTGTCGAGCAGTTCACGGACGAGGCTGGCCGGCAGTGTCGGATCGTGGTCGATGATTGTTTGGGCCAATGGATCGTCAATGTGCTGAAGGACCTGATAGCGCGAGTCGAACAGCGAGCTTCGGTGGCGTCGGGCGAGATGGGCCAGTTGCTTGCGCAGCATCTGACTGCGAACTTCCAGCGAGGGCGTCGGCCCGCTGAAAGGTTCTGCGAGCAACGCTTTGATTTGCTGCTCGTCGAGAGAAGCCAGCAGGGTCTTGAGCAGGTCGCCATCGATCAGGCTGTCCAGGCGAAGCTCGGTCAGCGGCAAGGTTGCGTCCGCCGAGGATTGCCAGAGCAGTTCGCCTCGTTGATCAACCAGGCGCAGGCGTTGGCTGCTCGGCCAGCGGCCGTGTTGCGTCAGCAGTTGCAGTTGTGTCGCCGGATCGGCACGCAGGTATTGCTCAGCCACGTTGCTGTCGAGTTGATCGATAAAGCGTTGCAGTTGTTGATCGATCTTGAAGCGCTGAATGCTGTCGGCCAACAGGGGAGGTGGAGTTTGTTGATCGACATGCATCTTGCGTACGGCATCTTCATTGACGCCACTGACACGCAGGATCGTCTCGCGCTCTGGAGGCGAGAATGTCTCGATGGAAGGATTGATTCGCCGCAGCGCCGTGTCGGTGTCCCATTCCAGTGGTTGTTCTAGTTCGGTGTGCCAGGCACCGGCGCCATTGTGGCGCACCGTCGGTTGGTAGGCGTCGGGCCGAGTGGGATGTTCGATCGTGTATTGGCCGGGAATCGCACCTTCGCTCACGGCAAAATGAGCGTCTTCCAGTGGCAGCAGTTGCTTGCCTTGATGCGGGTACAGGCCCAGTTCATTGGGCGTTGAACCGGCATCGGGCACTGCCGTGTGCTGGTAGCGGGCCAGATCGGGATCCCAGTAGCGGGTTTTGCCATTGGCCAGTTGTACAGGCTTGAAGCGGTCGATGAAGGCGACCACTTCCTTGGGCAAGACCTTGCGAAACTCGCCGGCACCAATCGCGCCGCCCATGCCGAAGATACCCAGTTGGATCAGCGATTCGACGGTGCCCATCAGGTGTTCGAACGCTTCGCTCGTGCGTCCCTGTCCCCATTCGATGATGCCCTCGAAAGCTTCATCGAGCATTTGATACGCCATGTACGCCATCATCGCTTCACCCAGGACCGGCACGAACGGCGCGACGATCAGCGCGGCGGCCTGGACGATGCTCGAGATGATGTTGCTCACCGAATCCCAGAAAGCCCAGCGTGCTTTTTGGTCCACCATGGCGGTGGGCACGGCGATCACCCGGGCGTCATTGAAGATTTTGTTCAGTTTCGATTGATAGAGGTGTTGCCACAGATCGACCTGGAACGGTGTCAGTGTGGTTTGCAGATCCGGTCGTTCTACAGGTGTTTCGCGCCAAGCGGGCAGTGAGCTGCCGGACTCCGGCGGATGCCATGTCATTTGGCTCAAGCGGCTGTTGAGGGTGCTGAAGAAAAAGCCGCGATGTTCGTGGTTCACGAAGCGGCTGAAAAACTGCTGATAGTCTTTCGAACGCAGCTGGCGCGTCAGTTCGACAAACAGTTCGTAGGTCGATGCGTATTCCTTGAAAGGGTGCTCGGGATCATCCGGGACGTAGGCCACCACCCGCGCCGGGGTGCGCGATGCATACAGGTCGGGGGCAAAGACGACGATACCGGTGAGCGGCGCGCACAGCATCCCCATGTCATGGCACCGCACGGGCGCGCCACCGACATACAGCCCTCTCATGCCGTCGAGCACGGCATCGATCAAGCGAAAATAACTTTCCGACACATCGCGGTTCATCCGCGCCCATTGCAGGGCCGCTTTCATCGCGGCCTTCTGACTGTCGTCCAGTTTGCTGCGCAGTACAGACGCCACCATCGGATCGGTATAGCCGAGGTTGTCTTCGAGATGGGCTTTGTACTGAGCACCGAGATCCAGCCTTCGGCACAGCTGGGTGAAGGCGGCAATGCTCAGTTTGGCCTTGATCGACGGCAGGGTCATGAACTGGCCGGTGGTGGAGGGCCGGGTGACGAAGGTCGAGTCAACGTCGAAGGCGTCGTCACGGGTTTCCGCTTCCTCGAAGTTGTGCAGCGCGGCCTCCAGTAACGACACCGTCCAGGCGCGCGTGCCCGTTCTGATCGGGAGCCACGGGGTGGTTGCGGGGATGTACAGGCGCACAAAGGTATTGCGCACATCCAGATCCAGTCCGAAGGATTTGTTCAGTTCCTGTTTGAGCAAGGGCTCGGCAAAGGCGCTGGCGTCTTGCAGGTGTTCGAGGCTTTGATCGACTTGGCTTTGCGCGGCCCAGTGCGCGGCGTTGAGGGTTTTCATCTGTTGATGCTGTTCGGCGGGGACCGATTGGAGTGAAGTGGACAGACGGGGCAGGCTGTCCTGGAGCGCCTGGCGGCGGGTCGATGAAGTGTTGCCGAGCCAGTCGGGTACGGCGTTTTTCAGTGGCAGGTAGTGGTCGTCGTGATGCTGCGCGTCGCTCGCGGCAGTCGAGACTGGCGGTGGTGGCTGAGTCAGGTGCATGGGCCAATCCTTGGCGTTGAAAAGAACGCGCAGCAAATCAGGAACGGACCACCTTTGTGCGGTACATATTTATATCTTTGTCGCGGGGTGGAGTTGGTATTCTCTGCAGCCTGCCGCAAATCGGCGGCGCCCGTTAAACTGCGCCTTTGCGACGCTATATGTCGCATTGCCGTAAACCCGTGAAAATCCGGGGTTTGCGCTATAAGAAGTTGTCGCTTGGCGACAAGGCCGGGCTGAAAACTGTCCTTACAATCCTCACCAAGCTCGCCAGTTTCAGGCGAGTGTTTCTCATCAGGAGACTCCGATGTCCGTTGAGCACGCTGCGGTACAACGCGCCGATTTCGACCAGGTAATGGTTCCCAACTACGCGCCTGCCGCTTTCATTCCAGTGCGTGGCGCCGGTTCCCGCGTCTGGGATCAGGCCGGCCGCGAGCTGATCGACTTCGCCGGCGGCATCGCCGTCAACGTATTGGGCCACGCGCACCCGGCGCTGGTCGGTGCACTGACCGAGCAAGCGAACAAGCTGTGGCACGTGTCCAACGTGTTCACCAACGAGCCAGCCCTGCGCCTGGCGCACAAGCTGATCGATGCCACGTTCGCCGAGCGCGTGTTCTTCTGCAACTCCGGTGCCGAGGCCAACGAAGCCGCGTTCAAGCTGGCCCGTCGTGTGGCGTTCGACCGTTTCGGCACTGAGAAGTACGAAATCATCGCCGCGCTGAACAGCTTCCACGGCCGTACCCTGTTCACCGTCAACGTCGGTGGCCAGTCGAAGTACTCCGACGGTTTCGGCCCGAAAATCACCGGCATTACCCACGTCCCTTACAACGATCTGGCCGCGCTGAAAGCGGCGGTGTCCGACAAGACCTGTGCGGTCGTGCTGGAACCGATCCAGGGCGAAGGCGGCGTGCTGCCAGCTGAACTGGCTTACCTGCAAGGTGCCCGCGAACTGTGCGACGCGAACAACGCGCTGCTGGTGTTCGACGAAGTGCAGACCGGCATGGGCCGCAGCGGCAAGCTGTTCGCCTACCAGCATTACGGCGTGACTCCGGACATCCTCACCAGCGCCAAGAGCCTGGGCGGCGGTTTCCCGATCGCGGCCATGCTGACCACCGAAGCGCTGGCCAAGCATCTGGTCGTCGGTACTCACGGCACCACTTACGGCGGCAACCCGCTGGCGTGCGCGGTCGCGGAAGCGGTGATCGACGTGATCAACACGCCAGAAGTGCTGAACGGCGTGAACGCCAAGCACGACAAATTCAAGGCGCGCCTTGAGCAGATCGGCGAGAAGTACGGCCTGTTCACTCAGGTGCGTGGCCTCGGTCTGTTGATCGGTTGCGTGCTGAGCGATGCCTGGAAAGGCAAGGCCAAAGACATCTTCAACGCCGCTGAAAAAGAAGGCCTGATGATTCTGCAAGCCGGCCCGGACGTGATCCGTTTCGCGCCGAGCCTGGTGGTGGAAGACGCCGATATCGATGCCGGTCTCGACCGCTTCGAACGCGCTGCCGCAGCACTGACGCAAGCCTGATAGACCCTTCGACGCCTGGAGCTTTTCAGGCGTCGATCAAAATTTTATGCCGGACCAGATCAACTGTAGGAGTGAGCCTGCTCGCGATTGCGGTCTGTCAGTCGACTCATTGGTTTCTGACAGACCGCAATCGCGAGCAGGCTCACTCCTACATTGATCTCCATGTAGGCCCGGTAATTTTTTCTGTGAATTGATAAGAGAAAGGAGTGACACCATGCTGGTGATGCGCCCCGCGCAAATGGCTGATCTGGGCGAGGTACAGCGTCTGGCTGCGGACAGCCCGATTGGTGTCACTTCCTTGCCGGATGACGTGGAACGTCTGAGCGACAAGATCGCTGCGAGCGAAGCTTCGTTTGCCGCCGAAGTGAGCTTCAACGGTGAAGAGAGCTACTTCTTCGTCCTCGAAGATTCCACCACCGGCAAGCTGGTCGGTTGCTCGGCGATTGTCGCCTCGGCCGGTTATTCGGAGCCGTTCTACAGCTTCCGCAACGAGACCTTCGTCCACGCTTCGCGCGAGCTGAAGATCCACAACAAGATCCACGTGCTTTCGCAGTGCCATGACCTGACCGGCAACAGCTTGCTGACCAGTTTCTACGTGCAGCGCGAGCTGGTCGGTTCGCCGTGGTCAGAGCTCAACTCCCGTGGCCGTCTGCTGTTCGTTGCCAGCCACCCGGAGCGTTTCGCCGATTCGGTGGTGACCGAGATCGTCGGTTACAGCGACGAGAACGGCGACTCGCCATTCTGGGATGCGATCGGTCGCAACTTCTTCGACCTCAACTACGCCGAAGCCGAGCGTCTGTGCGGGCTGAAAAGCCGCACGTTCCTCGCCGAACTGATGCCGCATTACCCGATCTACGTGCCGCTGCTGCCGGACTCCGCCCAAGAGGCGATGGGCCAGGTTCACCCGCGTGCGCAGATCACCTTCGACATCCTGATGCGCGAAGGCTTCGAGACCGATCACTACATCGACATTTTCGACGGTGGCCCGACCCTGCATGCGCGTGTTTCGGGGATCCGTTCGATCGCCCAGAGCCGCGTGGTGCCGGTGAAGATCGGCGAGCCGGTGAAAGGTGCCGGGCGCCAGTATCTGGTGGCCAACGCGCAGTTGCAGGATTACCGCGCGGTGCTGCTGGAACTGGATTACGCGCCGGGCAAACCGGTGACTCTGGATCTGGAAGCAGCCGAAGCCCTGGGCGTCGGTGAAGGTGCCAGTGTGCGCCTGGTGGCGGTTTAACGCCTTAGCGAGTTTCACGGGTGGCGAAGGCGGCCCGTTTGAGGAGATAGCATGATTGTTCGTCCCGTACGCAGCAGCGATTTATCCGCTCTGATCGACCTGGCCCGCAGCACCGGCACCGGCCTGACCACGTTGCCGGCCAACGAAGAGCGTCTGGCCCACCGGGTCGGCTGGGCCGAGAAGACCTTTCGCGGTGAAGCCGGTCGTGGTGATGCGGACTACCTGTTCGTGCTCGAAGACGATGACGGCCGCGTGGTGGGGATTTCCGCCATCGCCGGTGCGGTCGGTATGCGTGAGCCTTGGTACAACTTCCGTGTCGGCCTGACCGTCAGTGCTTCGCAAGAGCTGAACATCTATCGCGAGATTCCGACGCTGTTTCTGGCTAACGACCTGACCGGTAATTCCGAGCTGTGCTCGCTGTTCCTGCACGCCGATTATCGCAGCGGTCTGAATGGTCGCATGCTGTCGAAGGCGCGGATGCTGTTCATCGCTGAGTTCCCGGAACTGTTCGGCAACAAGATCATCGCCGAAATGCGCGGTGTCTCCGATGACGCCGGCCGTTCGCCGTTCTGGGAAAGCCTCGGTCGGCACTTCTTCAAAATGGAATTCAGCCAGGCCGATTACCTGACTGGTGTCGGCAATAAAGCTTTCATCGCCGAGCTGATGCCGAAATTTCCGCTGTACACCTGCTTCCTGTCCGAAGGCGCACGTAACGTCATCGGTCAGGTGCACCCGGACACCGAGCCGGCCCTGGCGATGCTCAAGGGCGAAGGGTTCAGCTATCAGGGTTACGTCGACATCTTCGACGCCGGCCCGGCCATCGAATGCGAAACCGGCAAGATCCGCGCGGTGCGTGACAGTGAAGCGCTGGTGCTGGCTGTTGGCACACCGGGCGAAGACGCCACGCCGTTCATCATCCATAACCGCAAACGCGAAGACTGCCGCATCACTGCTGCGCCGGCGCGTCTGGCTGCCGGCACCCTGGTGGTCGATCCGCAGACCGCCAAACGTCTTCAACTCAACGCTGGCGATCAAGTGCGCGCCGTGGCGTTGTCCGCTGCACGGGAGTCGAAATAATGAATTCGCTATACATCGCAGGTGAGTGGCTGGCCGGTCAGGGCGAAGCTTTTCAATCGCTGAACCCGGTGACTCAGCAAGTGCTGTGGTCGGGGGAGGGCGCAACCACCGCTCAAGTCGAGTCGGCGGTGCAGGCTGCACGTCAGGCGTTTCCGGGCTGGGCGCGGCGTTCGCTGGACGAGCGCATCACTGTGCTGGAGGCGTTCGCCGCCGCGCTGAAAAGCCACGCTGACGAACTGGCCCGCACCATCGGTGAGGAAACCGGTAAGCCGTTGTGGGAAGCCGCGACCGAAGTCACCAGCATGGTCAACAAGATCGCGATCTCGGTGCAGAGCTACCGCGAGCGCACTGGCGAGAAGAGCGGCCCGTTGGGCGACGCCACCGCCGTGCTGCGCCACAAGCCACACGGTGTGGTGGCGGTGTTCGGTCCTTACAACTTCCCCGGTCACCTGCCGAACGGCCACATCGTTCCGGCGCTGCTGGCGGGTAACAGCGTGCTGTTCAAGCCAAGCGAACTGACCCCGAAAGTCGCCGAGCTGACAGTCAAGTGCTGGATCGAAGCCGGCCTGCCGGCAGGCGTTTTGAACCTGCTGCAAGGCGCTCGCGAAACCGGCATTGCGCTGGCGGCGAATCCGGGCATCGATGGTCTGTTTTTCACCGGTTCGAGCCGCACCGGCAATCATCTGCACCAGCAATTCGCCGGACGCCCGGACAAGATTCTGGCGTTGGAAATGGGCGGCAACAACCCGTTGGTGGTCGACCAGGTCGCCGATCTCGATGCGGCTGTTTACACGATCATTCAGTCGGCGTTCATTTCTGCCGGTCAGCGTTGCACGTGTGCGCGCCGCTTGCTGGTACCGCAAGGCGCGTGGGGCGACAGCCTGCTCAAGCGTTTGGTTGAAGTCAGCTCGACGATTGAGGTCGGTGCATTCGATCAGCAACCGGCGCCGTTCATGGGTTCAGTGATTTCCCTCGGCGCGGCGAAAGCGCTGATGGACGCTCAAGAACATCTGTTGGCTAACGGCGCGGTGTCGTTGCTGGCGATGACGCAGCCGCAGGCACAAGCCGCGCTGCTCACGCCGGGCATTCTCGATGTGAGCGCTGTTGCCGAGCGTCCGGACGAAGAGTTGTTCGGCCCGTTGTTGCAAGTGATTCGCTACGTTGATTTTGAAGCGGCAATCGCTGAGGCGAATGACACTGCTTATGGTCTGGCCGCCGGTTTGCTGTCGGATTCCGAAGCACGTTATCAGCAGTTCTGGCTGGAAAGCCGTGCCGGTATCGTCAACTGGAACAAACAACTGACCGGTGCGGCGAGCAGCGCGCCGTTTGGCGGTGTCGGTGCCTCGGGCAACCATCGCGCCAGCGCCTATTACGCAGCGGATTACTGCGCGTATCCGGTGGCGTCGCTGGAAACCCCAAGTCTGGTGTTGCCTGCCGCCCTGACGCCTGGCGTGAAAATGGCGTGATGCCCAATCGCTGGCAAGCCAGCTCCCACAGGGGCGGAGGCGTCCACACATTTTGTGTACGACGCGGTCACTGTGGGAGCTGGCTTGCCAGCGATGGCCGCACCGCGGTGTTAAAGAATAGTTACTGAAGCCTATAACAACAGATTCTCGTGGAGCCTCGCTGATGAAATCCTATGAAGTCAATTTTGACGGTCTAGTGGGGCCGACCCATAACTACGGTGGTCTGTCCTACGGCAACGTTGCCTCCCAGAGCAACAGCCAGCAATCTTCGAACCCGAAGGAAGCGGCGCTGCAAGGTCTGGCGAAGATGAAAGCGCTGATGGAAATGGGCTTTCAGCAAGGCGTGCTGGCGCCACAGGAACGTCCGGACGTGGCCGCTTTGCGCCGTCTGGGTTTCAGCGGCACTGACGCGCAAGTGATCGAGCGCGCCGCCAAGGAAGCCATGCCGCTGCTGGTCGCCAGTTGCTCGGCATCGAGCATGTGGGTGGCCAACGCTGCCACCGTCAGCCCGAGCGCCGACACCGCAGACGGTCGCGTGCATTTCACCGCCGCCAACCTTAACTGCAAATACCACCGCAGCATCGAGCACCCGACCACCAGCCGCGTGCTCGGTGCGATGTTCGCCAATCAGCAGCACTTCGCTCATCACGCCGCTCTGCCGGCGGTGGCACAGTTCGGTGACGAGGGCGCGGCCAACCACACGCGTTTCTGCCGTGAGTATGGCGAGGCCGGCGTCGAGTTCTTCGTATTCGGTCGCAGCGCGTTCGACAACCGTTTCCCGGCGCCACAGAAGTACCCGGCCCGTCAGACCCTCGAAGCGTCGCAAGCGGTTGCGCGTCTGCACGGGCTGCGTGACGAAGGCGTGGTCTACGCCCAACAGAACCCGAACGTGATCGATCAGGGCGTGTTCCATAACGACGTGATCGCGGTGGGTAACGGCGAGGTGTTGTTCTATCACGAGGACGCGTTCCTCGACACCGACTCGATGCTGGCCGAGCTGCAAAGCAAACTCGCCAAAGCCGGCGGCAACTTCCAGTCTGTGTGTGTGCCGCGTTCGGCGGTCACCGTAGATGACGCGGTGCGCTCGTACCTGTTCAACAGCCAGTTGCTGTCGCGTCCTGATGGCTCGATGTTGCTGATCGTGCCGCAAGAGTGCCAGGCCAACGAACGCGTCTGGACTTACCTGCAAGAACTGACCAGTTCCGGCGGCCTGATCCGCGAAGTGAAAGTCTTCGATCTCAAGCAAAGCATGCAGAACGGCGGTGGCCCGGCGTGCCTGCGTTTGCGCGTCGCGCTTAACGAAACCGAACTGGCGGCGGTCAACCCAGGGGTTATCATGACGCCACCGTTGTACGGTTCGTTGACCGCATGGGTTGAAAAGCACTACCGCGACCGCCTGAGCGAAACCGATCTGGCGGATCCGCAATTGCTGCTTGAATGCCGGACGGCACTGGATGAACTGACGCAAATCCTTAAACTGAGCGCGGTTTATCCATTCCAGATCAATTGATGGCCAGCGCGTCGCCTGAACGCGGCGCCCGGCTTGTCTCACCTAGAGAGTAAAAACATGAGCGATTCCCTGCAGCTGATCCTTGAAGACACCGACGGCACGCAACTGGAGACCTCCTGCACCCGCGTCGCGGTCATGTGGCAAGGCAAAGAGCTGTGGATCCAGCAGGACGGCCGTGGCCAACTGCTGATCGGCGTGGACGTTGAAGAAGGTGACGCCGAGTACGCCAACCTGCTGCTGCGCCCATTGGCGACTAATCTGGTAAGTCTACAACTGGAAATGGAACCGGCCGACGTCGGCGACGACGAAGACCACGTGCACGGCCCGGATTGCAACCACGACCACTAAGGAAACCGCTCTATGCTCGCCCTCGGCAAACTGCTTGAACTGACCCTCGCCGGCCGCGAACCGGCGGAGAAGACTCAACTGACTGTCGAAGGCGTGCGTATGCGCTGGTTGAGCGAAGGTGCGCTGGAAGTCCGGCCACCCGAAGCGCGCGACAATGGCCTGGATCTGCTGCTTTCGGCAGGCATCCACGGCAACGAAACAGCGCCGATCGAGCTGCTTGATCGGTTGCTGCACGACATCGCTCGCGGCGATTTGAAGCCGCGCGCACGCATTCTGTTCCTGTTCGGCAACCCGGAAGCGATTCGCAAAGGCGAGCGTTTCGTCGAGCAGGACGTCAATCGGCTGTTCAACGGCCGCCATGAACAAAGCAGTGGTTCGGAAGCGCTGCGAGCTTGTGAGCTGGAACGTCTGGCGGCGAGTTTCTTCAGCCTGCCGGATCGCCAGCGCCTGCACTACGACCTGCACACGGCGATTCGCGGTTCGAAGATCGAACAGTTCGCACTCTATCCGTGGAAAGAAGGTCGCCAGCATTCGCGTCTGGAGCTGGCACGTCTGCGTGCTGCCGGGATGGAAGCGGTGCTGTTGCAGAACAAACCGTCGATCGTCTTCAGTTCGTACACCTACGACAAGCTCGGTGCCGAGGCGTTTACGCTGGAACTGGGCAAGGCGCGGCCATTCGGGCAGAACGACGGGGTTAACGTCTCGCTGCTGGAAACTCGTTTGAAGCAGATTATCGAAGGCACTGAGCCACAGATGGCTGAAGCGCAGCTGGATGGTTTGCAGCTTTTCAGCGTGGCGCGGGAAATCATCAAGCACAGCGATGCCTTTCGCTTGAACCTGCCGCAGGACATCGAAAATTTTTCCGAGTTGGAGATGGGTTACGTGTTGGCCGAAGACTTGGCCAATACCCGCTGGATCATCGAGGAAGAGGGCGCACGGATCATCTTCCCCAATCCCAAGGTCAAGAACGGCTTGCGCGCGGGCATCCTGATCGTCCCGACCACCGACGAAAACCTCGCCTGACGTGATGATCGTTCCCACGCTCCGCGTGGGAATGCAGCCCGGGACGCTCCGCGTCCCAAAGCGGACGCAGAGCGGTCCATTGAGGCATTCCCACGCAGAGCAGGGGAACGATCGTTGGAGGCTTAGACGGCTACAGCATGCGGCTCTGTACGACGCAGTGCGCGAACCTTGCGCAGCGTATCCGCGCAAGTCCGCGCTGCTTCCTGACCCTTGTGCACAAAGTGCTCGAAGAAGAACTTCTGATGCTCGTCGCCGGCATGGAAGTGATGCGGGGTCAGCGACACCGAGAACACCGGCACTTCGGTTTCCAGCTGCACCTGCATCAGGCCGCTGACCACTGACTGGGCGACGAACTCGTGACGGTAGATGCCGCCGTCAACCACCAGAGCAGCGGCGACGATGCCGGCATAACGGCCGGTTTTGGCCAGCAACTTGGCGTGCAGGGGCATTTCAAAGGCGCCGCCGACTTCGAAGATATCGATGTCCGACTCCTGATAACCCAGGGCAATCATTTCGGCGACGAAGCCTTTTCGGCTCTGGTCGACGATTTCCTTGTGCCAGCAGGCCTGGATGAACGCGACGCGCTCGCCGTGAGGGTGTTTGCTTTTGCTGTCGATAGCGGTGGGTTGCATGTTCTGACTCCTGTTTGTGTGAAAAACAGGGCGTTATGAATCGAAAGGGATTCAAGGGTGCGCACACGCACAACATCGCGCGGACGGCCCTTTGGCGTTAATCCCGTTCTCTCTTCATCCGGACTATGACCGTCGGCCCCGGAATCACACCGGGTCTGCTGACCTTGCCGCCGATCTCAACCGAAGTCGTGTTCGTCGCCAAGCGCTCGCGGGCTATGCGCATTGCGCGCAATTACCGCCGGTGGGGAATTGCACCCCGCCCTGAGAACGTTTTTGCCGCCCTTTCTGGGGCGGCGCAGCGTTTTTAACACAGATTGTGTGTCTGTGCATTGCGCCTTTCTGATGATTGCCATCGAATTTTTTGCAGGCTCGAAACGACTTTTCCTTGCCCAAGGCTTGATTAATCCACGCGATGACCGCAGTAATTCCACTTCGTAAAGGGATTTCCCCTGCTGATTTGAGGCCAGGTTCATGAGCGTTATCGATCTTCGCAGCGACACTGTCACCCAACCGACTCCCGCCATGCTCGACGCGATGACTGCGGCGGACACCGGTGATGACGTGTACGGCGAAGATCCGACGGTCAATCGCCTGGAAGCCGAATTGGCCCAACGCTTGGGTTTTGCCGCCGCTTTATTTGTGCCGACCGGCACCATGAGCAACCTGCTGGGTTTGATGGCGCACTGCGAGCGCGGCGACGAATACGTCGTTGGCCAGCAGGCGCACACCTACAAATACGAGGGCGGTGGCGCGGCGGTGCTCGGTTCGATCCAGCCGCAGCCGCTGGAAGTGCAAGCCGATGGTTCGCTGGATCTGGATCAAGTCGCCGCCGCGATCAAACCGGACGACTTCCATTTCGCCCGGACTCGTTTGCTGGCGCTGGAAAACACCATGCAGGGCAAAGTGCTGCCGCTGGAGTACCTGGCCCGCGCACGCCGCTTCACTCAGGAAAAAGGCTTGCAACTGCACCTCGACGGCGCGCGCCTGTACAACGCGGCGGTCAAGCTGGGTGTTGAGGCCCGGGAAATCACCCAGCATTTCGACTCAGTGTCGGTGTGCTTGTCCAAAGGCCTCGGCGCGCCGGTGGGTTCGGTGTTGTGCGGTTCGGCCGAGTTGATCGGCAAGGCTCGCCGTCTGCGCAAAATGGTCGGCGGTGGCATGCGTCAGTCCGGGTTGCTGGCAGCGGCGGGGCTGTACGCGCTGGATCACAACGTCGAGCGTCTGGCCGACGACCACGCCAATGCGCAACTGCTGGCCGACGGTCTGCGTGAAGCAGGTTTCATCGTCGAACCGGTGCAAACCAACATGGTTTATGTGCAAATGGGCGACAAAGCCGAAGCGATCAAGGCCTTTGCTGCCGAACGCGGGATCAAGTTGAGCGCCGCCGCACGCCTGCGTATGGTCACGCACATGGACGTCAATCGCTCGCAAATCGAGCAAGTGATCGCGACATTCGTCGAGTTTTCGCGCAAGTGACAGCGTTAGCCGTCCAATTGACCGTTTCTATCGTATAAACACGCTGTACCCCGCGCGCAGGGCCGATATAATGCGGCCCTTTGCCGTCGCTTCGTCTGTTGACGTTTCGAACAGGCCTTTGGCCGCAGCCTCCGTGGAAGAACCTAATGAAAAGCGCAGAAATCCGTGAAGCCTTCCTTCGCTTCTTCGAAGAGCAAGGCCACACCCGTGTAGCCTCCAGCTCTTTGATTCCGGGCAACGACCCAACCCTGCTGTTCACTAACGCGGGGATGAACCAGTTCAAGGACTGCTTCCTGGGCCAGGAAAAACGTGCGTACACCCGTGCGACCAGCAGCCAGAAGTGCGTGCGTGCCGGTGGCAAGAACAGCGACCTGGAAAACGTCGGTTATACCGCTCGTCACCACACATTCTTTGAAATGCTCGGTAACTTCAGCTTCGGTGACTATTTCAAGAAGGACGCGATTACCTACGCGTGGACCTTCCTGACCGGCGTTCTGCAACTGCCGAAGGAAAAACTCTGGGTCACCGTCTACGCCTCCGACGACGAAGCGTATGACATCTGGACCAAAGAAATCGGTGTGCCGGTCGAGCGCATGATCCGCATCGGCGACAACAAAGGCGCGCCGTACGCTTCCGACAACTTCTGGACCATGGGCGATACCGGCCCGTGCGGCCCGTGCACCGAGATTTTCTACGATCACGGCGACCACATCTGGGGCGGCCCACCGGGCTCGCCGGAAGAAGACGGTGACCGTTACATCGAAATCTGGAACAACGTGTTCATGCAGTTCAACCGCACCGCCGATGGCGTGTTGCATCCGTTGCCAGCGCCGTCGGTCGACACCGGCATGGGTCTGGAGCGGATCAGTGCGGTGATGCAGCACGTCAATTCCAACTACGACATTGACCTGTTCAAGAACCTGCTGAAGGCTTCGGCTGAAGCGATCGGTTGCGAAAACGGCGATCAGTCGTCGCTCAAGGTTGTTTCCGACCACATTCGTTCGTGCGGTTTCCTGATCGCTGACGGCGTGCTGCCGTCCAACGAGGGTCGCGGTTATGTGCTGCGCCGGATCATCCGTCGCGCCTGCCGTCACGGTAACAAGCTGGGCGCCACCGGCAGCTTCTTCTACAAGATCGTCGCGGCGCTGGTTGCCGAGATGGGCGAAGCCTTCCCGGAACTGAAGAAGCAGCAGAGCAACATTGAGCGCGTGCTCAAGGCCGAGGAAGAGCAGTTCTCCAAGACGCTTGAGCACGGCCTGAAGATTCTCGAGCAGGATCTGCTGGAACTCAAAGGCACCGTGGTGCCGGGCG
Organism: Pseudomonas sp. IT-232MI5; assembly: GCF_949767845.1. Lineage (NCBI taxonomy): Bacteria > Pseudomonadati > Pseudomonadota > Gammaproteobacteria > Pseudomonadales > Pseudomonadaceae > Pseudomonas > Pseudomonas sp. IT-232MI5. The sequence continues at coordinate 8,558 of NZ_CATKQE010000013.1, read as the reverse complement.
ACGTAGTCTTCAAACTCTACGACACCTACGGTTTCCCGATGGACCTGACCGCCGACATCGCCCGCGAGCGCAGCCTGACAGTCGACGAAGCCGGTTTTGAGCGTGAGATGGAAGCCCAGCGTGTTCGTGCGCGTTCGGCCAGCTCGTTCGGTCTGGACTACAACACCTTGGTCAAGGTTGATGTGGCCACCGAGTTCACCGGTTACAAAGACACCAGCGGTTCGGCAAAAATCGTTGCTATCTATAAAGATGGCCAGTCGGTCGACGTCTTGAATGAAGGCGAAGAGGCGGTGATCGTGCTGAACCAGACGCCGTTCTACGCTGAATCCGGCGGCCAGATCGGCGACTGCGGTTATCTGCAGGCGGGCAGCGCACGTTTCGACGTTCGCGACACCACCAAGACTGGCGGCGCATTCCTGCACCACGGTGTACTGGATTCGGGCAGCCTGACCATCGGCGCGCCAGTGGAAACTCATGTCGATGCCGAGGTGCGTCACGCTACCTCGCTGAACCACTCGGCCACGCACTTGCTGCACGCTGCTTTGCGTCAGGTGCTGGGCGAGCACGTTCAGCAGAAAGGTTCGTTGGTGGATAGCCAGCGTCTGCGTTTCGACTTCAGCCACTTTGAAGCGATCAAGCCTGAGCAGATCAAGGCGCTGGAAGACATCGTCAACGCCGAAATTCGCAAGAACTCCGCCGTTGAAACCGAAGAAACCGACATCGAAACCGCCAAGAACAAGGGCGCGATGGCGCTGTTCGGCGAGAAGTACGGCGACAACGTACGTGTGTTGAGCATGGGCGGCGATTTCTCCGTCGAGCTGTGCGGCGGTATCCACGCCAACCGTACCGGCGACATCGGCCTGCTGAAAATCATCAGCGAAGGCGGTGTGGCTTCGGGTGTGCGTCGTATCGAGGCAGTTACCGGTGCGCAAGCACTGGCTTACTTGAACGCGGCAGAAGAACAACTCAAGGAAGCGGCCAGCCTGGTCAAGGGCAGCCGCGACAACCTGATCGACAAGCTGTCGGCTGTGCTGGAGCGCAATCGCCAACTGGAGAAGCAACTCGAGCAGTTGCAAGCCAAGGCTGCCAGTGCTGCGGGCGACGATCTGTCTTCCTCGGCGCTGGACGTCAAAGGCGTGAAGGTTCTGGCTGCACGTCTGGATGGTCAGGACGCCAAGGCGCTGCTGGCGCTGGTTGATCAGTTGAAGAACAAACTCGGTCGCGCAGTGATCCTGCTCGGCAGTGTCCATGAGGAAAAGGTCGTACTGGTTGCAGGTGTAACCAAGGACCTGACTGGCCAACTCAAAGCCGGTGATTTGATGAAGCAGGCTGCTGCGGCAGTGGGCGGGAAGGGCGGTGGTCGTCCGGATATGGCGCAGGGCGGCGGTGTCGACGCCGGCGCACTGGATGGCGCACTGGCGCTGACCGTTCCATTCGTCGAGCAGGGTTTATAAGACGGCCCGTCGGGCCCGCAGTCTAGTGGCGGGCCCGGCGGCTGTTCGAGTGATTATTGGGCGCCCTTCATGGGCAGAGGCGGCTTTGAAATGGCTTTGATCGTACAGAAATTTGGAGGCACCTCGGTCGGTACCGTCGAGAGAATCGAGCAGGTCGCCGACAAGGTTAAGAAATTCCGCGATGCCGGCGATGACCTGGTGGTTGTGCTGTCTGCAATGAGCGGCGAAACCAACCGTCTGATCGATCTGGCCAAGCAAATCAGTGGCGACACGCAACCGGTTCCGCGTGAGCTGGACGTGATTGTTTCCACCGGTGAGCAGGTGACGATTGCTCTGCTGGCGATGGCGCTGATCAAGCGCGGTGTGCCGGCGGTGTCGTACACCGGTAATCAGGTGCGGATCCTGACCGACAGTGCGCACAATAAAGCGCGTATCTTGCAGATTGATGACCAAAAGATTCGCGGTGATCTGAAAGCAGGTCGCGTGGTGGTTGTCGCCGGTTTCCAGGGCGTCGACGAGCACGGCAACATCACCACCCTTGGTCGTGGCGGTTCCGACACGACCGGCGTGGCTTTGGCTGCCGCGTTGAAGGCTGACGAGTGCCAGATCTACACCGACGTGGATGGTGTCTACACCACCGACCCGCGCGTTGTGCCGGTCGCTCAGCGCCTGGACAAGATCACCTTTGAAGAGATGCTGGAAATGGCCAGCCTCGGTTCCAAGGTGTTGCAGATCCGTGCGGTGGAATTCGCCGGCAAGTACAACGTTCCGCTGCGCGTACTGCACAGCTTCAAGGAGGGTCCGGGCACCCTCATTACTATTGATGAAGAGGAAACCATGGAACAGCCGATCATTTCCGGCATCGCTTTCAACCGCGATGAAGCCAAGCTGACCATCCGTGGCGTGCCAGACACCCCGGGCGTGGCGTTCAAGATTCTCGGCCCGATCAGTGCCGCGAACATCGAAGTCGACATGATCGTGCAGAACGTTGCGCACGATAACACCACCGACTTCACCTTCACCGTGCACCGCAACGACTACCAGGCCGCACAGACCGTGCTGGAAAACACCGCTCGCGAGATCGGTGCCCGTGAAGTGGTTGGCGACACCAAGATTGCCAAGGTCTCGATCGTCGGCGTCGGCATGCGTTCCCACGCAGGCGTGGCCAGCCGCATGTTCGAATCCCTGGCGAAAGAAAGCATCAACATCCAGATGATCTCGACTTCGGAAATCAAGGTTTCCGTGGTGATTGAAGAGAAGTACCTGGAACTGGCCGTGCGCGCCCTGCACACGGCTTTCGAACTGGATGCTCCGGCCCGTCAAGGCGAGTAATTCCGTTTCTTGAAGGGCGCGGTCTGACCGCGCCCTTTATTTTTTGAATGGCGCGAGCCCTGAACTGTTCTTTTGCTCGCGCTGGTCAATACTCAGGCATGTAGGGCTACGATCGCTCCGGTTGTAGGTCGGGTGCCTTTTTTTTGCAGACTGTTGTCCCTGAACTGAATTGCGTAAGGAGAAAGGTATGCTGATTCTGACTCGTCGGTGCGCAGAAAGCCTGATTATCGGTGATGGCGAAATCACCGTGACCGTGCTCGGCGTTAAAGGAAATCAAGTGCGTATCGGCGTCAATGCCCCGAAAGAGGTTGCCGTGCACCGTGAGGAAATTTACCTGCGTATAAAGAAAGAGAAGGACGAAGAACCAAGCCATTAATTTTTATCGATTTTTATGTTTGCAAACGGGGAAAAGGTTGGTTAAGATACGCCCCGTGTTGCGGAGAGCTGGCCGAGTGGCCGAAGGCGCTCCCCTGCTAAGGGAGTACACCTCAAAAGGGTGTCGGGGGTTCGAATCCCCCGTTCTCCGCCATTATTTGCTTAGTACGTCGTAATCTGGCTTTTTCTGTAAGTTGTTGAAATTAATAGAAAAAGTGGTTGGAATAGAGATTAGACGGGCTATAATGCGGCGCAACAAATGCACTCGTAGCTCAGCTGGATAGAGTACTCGGCTACGAACCGAGCGGTCACAGGTTCGAATCCTGTCGAGTGCACCATTTAAGAGTTAGTTACAGCAATGTAAATAGCTCGGCTTCAACCAGATGTGATCTGGTCTAAAAACACAAATGCACTCGTAGCTCAGCTGGATAGAGTACTCGGCTACGAACCGAGCGGTCACAGGTTCGAATCCTGTCGAGTGCACCATTTAAGAGTTAGTTGCAGCAATGTGAATAACTTGGTTTCAGCCAGTTGTGGTCTGGTCTAAAAACACAAATTGCACTCGTAGCTCAGCTGGATAGAGTACTCGGCTACGAACCGAGCGGTCACAGGTTCGAATCCTGTCGAGTGCACCATATACCGAAAAGCCCGCGTTTAACGCGGGCTTTTTGCTGTCCGGGATTTGGTTTTTGCCTTCACGCATCCCCTCTCATCAAAATCTATTTGAGCCGAACGGCCTCGCTTGAGGTCATAGCGATAGCTGGTCGCCGATGTTCGAATATTCACCTTGTCCGGTTTGCCTAACGCGCTTTCGACGTCTTGCTGACTCATGCCGGCAATGACTCGGCGATTGATGATCGCTTCGCGACGTTGTCTCGCGTCGATCAGATTTCCGCATCGGTCTTCTGTGTGGCCAACAATGACGGGTTCCCGAATTCGGTTTGTCATGCCGGATGTTTCTTCGTGGTTGTGCTCCGGCATCACTGCCGCGACTGATCCGGGCAAGTAGGGGTGAACGTCCTGCTCTGAGCGTCGTTCGCCTTGAGCGCAGCTCATTGATGTGAAGGTGATGCTGCCATCGACTGCCTCGCAGCGATGGAGGGTGAGGGCGGCCCCGGTCGGCGGCAGGCAGAACAGGCTGGTGAGTACAAGGTGGGATGGTTTCAATGGCATTCGACGTCCTCCATGACGATCTACGCTCAAGGGTAGTCGCTACATTTTCCAGTGCCGGTGTGTTTTCTTTTCAGGATGAGTCGTCGCATGTGCAGGGATCAGGACAGTGCTCAGGATTGTTTCGCAAGCGCTTGTTTCGACCGCGATTTTTTAACGTTTTAAACCGTCAGGCGGTGTATCATTGCGCCCGTCAGCCCCGCCGGGGCTTGTGGAAAACCTCCATGGACTTACCCAGTAGTTACTCAGTACCCCGTTTCACCAATCATGAATTGACTGATTGATCCTTCCGGCGTGCCCCGCTGCTGGGAGTGGAGTTCGCCTATGTCTGAAATCGAAGTAAAGAAAACACAAGAAAGCCTGCAGGATCGCCTGGCTCAGGTTGTCGAGTTGCTGCAGCGTCAGCGCGTCGTCGAAGACCTGACTCATCGCCAGGAAGGCGCGCATCACGATCGCGTCGAAAACCTGGTTCATCGACAAAATCTCGTCGAGCTGCAACGCAAGCTTGATGATCTGCACTCTGCCGACGTCGCCTACATCCTTGAAGCCTTGCCGCTGGACGATCGTCTGACGCTCTGGCAATTGGTCAAGGCTGATCGCGACGGCGATATCCTTCTCGAAGTATCCGACTCTGTTCGTGAAACGCTGATCGCCGACATGGACGATCACGAGCTCCTGGCCGCGGCCAAGGACATGGACGCCGACGAACTTGCTGACCTGGCTTCCGAGCTGCCGCGAGACGTCGTCCACGAGCTGATGGAGAGTCTGGATAACCAGCAACGTGAACGCGTGCGGTCGGCCCTGTCTTACGACGAGGAGCAGGTCGGTGCGTTGATGGACTTCGAGATGGTGACTATCCGTGAGGATGTCAGTCTCGAAGTGGTTCTGCGCTATCTGCGTCGCCTCAAAGAGCTTCCAGGTCATACCGACAAGCTCTTTGTCGTTGATTACGATGGTGTGCTCAAGGGTGTACTGCCGATCAAGCGCCTTTTGGTCAATGACCCGGACAAACAAGTTGCCGAGGTGATGGCCAGTGATCCGGTGAGCTTCCACCCGGACGAAGATGCCTACGACGCCGCACAGGCCTTCGAGCGTTACGACTTGATCTCCGCCCCGGTAGTCGATAAGAACGGCAAGTTGATCGGCCGTCTGACGATCGACGAAATGGTCGATCTGATTCGTGAGGAAAGCGAGAACGAAGTCCTCAACATGGCCGGTCTGCGTGAAGAGGAGGATATCTTCGCTTCGGTATGGAAGTCTCTGCGTAACCGTTGGGCGTGGCTGGCGATCAACTTGATCACTGCGTTTGTCGCGTCGCGAGTGATCGGTCTGTTCGAGGGTTCGATCGAGAAGCTGGTAGCACTGGCGGCACTCATGCCGATCGTGGCGGGTATTGGTGGTAATTCCGGTAACCAGACGATCACCATGATCGTTCGCGCCATGGCGCTCGATCAGGTCAGTACCGGTAATACTTCGCGCCTGATGCGCAAGGAGTTGGCGGTAGGCTTGATCAATGGCTTGGTCTGGGGAGGTGTGATCGGTGTTGTTGCCTATCTGCTCTACGGGAGTTGGTCCCTGGGCGTGGTAATGACCGCGGCAATGACACTTAACCTGTTACTGGCTGCATTGATGGGCGTTTTGATCCCTATGACCCTGGCGAAGATGGGGCGAGATCCGGCAATGGGAGCCAGCGTGATGATCACTGCGATGACCGACAGTGGTGGCTTCTTCATATTCCTGGGGTTGGCGACAATCTTCCTGCTCTAACCGGCAGCATTGAAACAGCCCGCCAATTGGCGGGCTTTTTTGTGCCTGCGATTACCCAAAATCCGCGCGAAAAAAAGCCAGCAATTAAGCTGGCTTGAGATGTTCGGTATGGCTCAGGGCGCGTCTGCTGCCATTTCTGCATCGTGGGCAATCAAGGACACCAGAGCATTTTGTTGACGGTGAGACAGCTGGCGGAAACGTTGCAACAGCTCGCGCTCGTGCAACGACAGCTCCGGGCTGTCCAGGCGCATGCTCAGCTCTTCGCCCAGTGCACCTTCCTGAATAAGACTCTGCTCAAGGCGCGCAATGATTTCGGAGTTCATGCTGCGATGATGATTGCGAGCCACCTCGGCAATGCGTTCCCGCATTCCGTCTGGCAGACGTACGACGAACTTGTCAGCCGTACGGCTGGAATAAATTGCCTGTTTCAATGGGCGCATATATTTAACCGGTTAGTTCAGGGGAGCGGTTCTCGGGATTGGCCGCAGGATGTGTGGTAGGACAAGCATCCGCGCCAAATGGTTCAACCTGAATTGTTAAGAGGCCCGCATCATGCCTCAAAATTGCCAGATCATTGGCGTCAATTCTGTGACAAATATTGAGCTGGGTAAAGGCGTAATGCCAGCACCAATTATCAGAAATGCGGACTGGTTTGAAATCTTCGCCACTGTCCGCATCCTTGTTCGGTTCCTGCCGCACATCAATTGATGTTCGAAGGCATCAGAACGTGCATTCTATGCGGGTTCTAAATCCTTGTTCCTTACCTGTACAGGATAGTGGCAAATTGCCGATTTACTAGTGGCATACCCCTGCTGGAGGGTGTTTTCAGGATGGATGGCAAGCTAATTTATTTGATGGGGCCGTCCGGTTCGGGAAAGGACAGTTTGATTGAAGCCGCGCGGGTGCCATTGCGTGCGTTGAACTGCGAGGTGATGCGTCGGGTGATCACGCGATCCGCTGAATCGGTAGGAGAGGATGCCATCGGGGTGACACCGGAGGAGTTCGAGCGACGCGAGCGCGCTGGCGACTTCTCGCTGGCCTGGCGCGCCAATGGTCTTTCCTATGGAATTACGGTGGAAATGGATCAGCGACTGAAAGCTGGTCAGCATGTGTTGGTCAACGGTTCCCGCGCCAATCTGCGCCAGGCATTGGAGCGCTATCCGTCGCTGCTGCCGGTTTTGCTTACGGTCAGGAATGAAGTTTTGCGAGAACGTCTGCTCAGACGTGGTCGAGAGACGCTTGAGCAGATTGAAGAAAGACTGGCTCGCAATGCGTTGTTCAAGGATCGGAGGTCAAGTGATGGGCCGGTATATCACATCGATAATTCCGGAAATCTGGCGGAGGCCGTCAATGATCTTCTGCGCCTGATCGGGATCAACGTAAAACCGGATCAAATTTGATTTTCCGTCCGGCAGCCATTGCAAGCACAAACAGCACTGTAAACACACCGCAGCCAATCAGTGGCAGGGTGATTTCGGTACCCTCGAACAACGATAAATGCACAACGCCGCTCAATAAAGCGAGGATCAGAAATCCTGCAGCTGATTTGGACATTTTGTACTCCTGAAGATATTTCAAAAAACCAGATGTTCTGAAGTCAGTGCTGGCAGCGTCTGCCCGGAAATACTGACGGCTTGTGAGGTGGGGTTGACCTGATCGCTCAGCACCGCAAGTTGCGGCGTTCTCTGTACCTGCAGGTAATGTGGCATACGCTGAACCAATGGCTCTGGTGCGGAACTCTCGGGGATAAATTGGGAGCTCACCAAAACCACTAGAGCAATTGCGTTTGCAAGCAAAAGAGTGCTGTTCATGGGGCGTGGCTCCGAATGTTCTTCTATAGAACAGATAAAGCAGCCGTCGTGCCAACAGTTTAACCTCTGTTAAGTCCTTTAAAAACAAGCATTTGAGAGGCTTTTACGGCTTGCTTGGATTGCAATCTGCAATGAAGGCGTTAGGGAGGGGTGCAAAATGCACGGTAATTCTTCCCGCGATATGGCAGGGCGGCTGCCTACACTTAAAAAGCCCTACGGACGACATGACAAATCCGGGTGCGGTGGTTAACATGCACGCCGTCCGTCATGCAGCGTCTGCTGCGACAAGCGTGTGTCCCAGTAGCTCAATTGGATAGAGCATCCCCCTCCTAAGGGGAAGGTTGGCAGTTCGAACCTGCCCTGGGACACCATCTATTTGTTGAAACTCTCTCCTTTGATATTCGCTGACCTCGTGCTCAAGCTTTGCTACGAGCCAGGGTGGGTTTGCCTATGCTTTCTGGCTGAAGGCTTGATTCCAGGTAAGGCTCACGTGAGCGCCTCTATATAGAAGGCTTTTCCTTGCTTCGATAGAAAAGCGCAATTAACGCTTGACGGCAGATTTCAGATGTCTATAATTCGCCCCACTTCCGGCGCAGTCGAAACGGAAAACTCCTTGAGATTCAATGAGTTATGTAGGTTTCGGTAGTGA
>NZ_CATKQE010000012.1:0-73496 GCF_949767845.1 Pseudomonas sp. IT-232MI5 | reverse complement strand
ATCAAGATCAAAAGCAGGCGAGCTGACACTCGGCCTTGAGTGGTGAAGAGCGGGTGTTCGGCTTTTGATTTGTGGTGTGTTTGCCCCTCACCCCAGCCCTCTCCCGAGGGAGAGGGGGCCGATTTTTGGGCGTTTCAAAACCTGAGTTCGCCGCGGTATCGCATGTCGGCGTACCTCGCCCAAACACCACGGTCAGTTCCCTCTCCCTCCGGGAGAGGGCTAGGGTGAGGGGCTCTTGATCTTGATCTGGCTCTGGCTCTGGCTCTTGATCTGGCTCTGGCTCTGGCTCTGGCTCTGGCTCTGGCTCTGGCTCTGGCTCTGGCTCTGGCTCTTGATCTTGCTTTGGCTTTTGATCTTTTGCCCCTTCGGCAGGCCGAGCGTAGGTGTCCATCCGGGGGTTAGGCGCGCAGCGCCGTGCGGCGAAGCCGCATACATCGAGAGGAGGTGCAGCGAAGCAAACCGTAGGCGATGCCCCCGGATGGACACCGTAGCGAGGGAACACTGAGCCTCAGCGAAGTGCCGTACGCCGGGGCAAAGCCTTTTGGGTTACCTTTTCGGCGTTTGGAAAAGGTGACTCGCTGTAAGAGCGAAACCGCCAGCGGCAACACCCGCAGCAACGGATATGCCCCCCCCCCAATTCCAAACCCCCAAACACAAAAAAAGGCGCGATCCTCTCGAATCGCGCCTTTCTCATGTCCCGCTATCTATCAGCTACCCAACGCCTTCGAAGCCAGCCAGAACAACCCAGCGGACAGCGCCACAGTCGCCGGCAAGGTCAACACCCAAGCCAACAGAATGGTGCGAACCGTGCCACCCTGCAGGCCGCTCTTGTTGGCGACCATGGTGCCCGCCACGCCCGAAGACAGCACGTGAGTGGTCGACACCGGCAGGCTGAAGATGTTGGCCATGCCGATCAAACTGGCAGTAGTGATCTGCGCGGACATGCCCTGGGAATAGGTCATGCCCTGCTTGCCGATCTTCTCGCCGATGGTCAGCACCACGCGTTTCCAGCCAACCATGGTGCCCAGGCCCAAGGCCAGTGCAACCGCCAGAATCACCCAGAACGGCGCGTATTCAGTGGTGGTGGTCAGGTCTTTGCGCAGCTTGTCGAGGTCAGCCTTTTCACGGGCTTCCAGGCCAGGCAGTTTGCCAACCTTCTTCGCGGTGTCGTCCAGGCAGAGCAGGTAGCGACGTACTTCGATACGGCTTTCCGACGACAGCGAGTGGTAGTCCGCTACGCCTTTAAGCGTGTGCAGCAGGGCGCTGATGGTCGGTTCGGTCTGCTGCGGGTTGCAGCGGAATTTCTCCGGCAGGTCGCCTTCCACGCTCTTGCCCAAGGCCAGGAATTCACCCAGCGAATCGGCGTTGCGCTGGTAGAACTGGCTCAGGTGCAGGGTCGCGTCGCGAGTGCGTTCGATCTGATACGTGGTGCTGTTCAGGTCGAGAACGAACTGCGCCGGGACGATACCGATCAGCACCAGCATGATCAGGCCGATGCCTTTCTGGCCATCGTTGGAGCCGTGCACGAAGCTCACGGCCATCGCCGAGATCACCAGGACCAGACGGTTCCAGAACGGTGGATGCTTCTTGTCGTCGATCTTGCGGCGCTGTTCCGGTGTCTTGTGCATCTTCGACAGCGGACGCCACCATTTCAGGCCGATCAGAATCAGCGCGGCGATCAGGAAGCCGGCCATTGGCGAGAACACCAGCGAGGCGCCAATGTCGATCGCTTTCTGCCAGTTCACGCCGTCGGCCAACGGAATGTCGTTGATCAGGGCGTTGGCCAGGCCGACACCGAGGATCGAGCCGATCAAGGTGTGCGAGCTGGAAGCCGGGATACCGAAGTACCAGGTGCCCAGGTTCCAGGCGATTGCCGCGGCGAGCAACGAGAACACCATCGCCAGGCCATGGCCGGTGTTCACATTGATCAGCAGTTCAACCGGCAGCAAATGGACAATGGCATACGCCACGCCAACGCCGCCCAGCAGCACGCCGAGGAAATTGAACACACCGGAAAAGAACACCGCCAGGTGGGGCGGCATGGCTTTGGTGTAGATAACAGTGGCTACCGCGTTAGCGGTGTCATGAAATCCATTGATGAACTCGAAGGCGAGGACAAACGTCAGGGCGAGCAAGAGGCTCACAAGCACCCAAGCATCCAGTCCGCTGAATAAATCGATCATGAAGGTTTTCTGACCCGGTCGTAAGGGGGCGCGATTATGCCAGAAAAGACTGGAAATCGATCCCCTACCTGCTCATCGGTTACACACTTCTTCGATTTAATTTGTTGCAGCGCATGAAAACCCAGCGCAGCACAGGGTTTTTCAAGTCATTGATTTATATAGTAAAAGGCTCATTTCGCAGGCGATTTCATCGTCGCGGAGAGGTCTCGAACGCTTGTCTGAAATATCTGTGAAACCTGTAGGACGCCCGTCCTCAGTCTGCCAGATCGGATGATGGCCGCTGCCCGCGGGTAGCGGGCGCGCAAGGCATCGTCGTTCCACCGCGCTTGTAACCGGTGTGGACGTAAAACCTTCAACGATCGAAAAACTGTGGCTCAAGGCTCTTCGGCTTTGAGTTCCTTTTCGATTTTTTCGATTTCTTGCTTGAAGACCTGATCCTGAACGGTCGGGCGTTTACGCCACGCTTTGCGTTCCGGTTCGGGCTGAGCGGCGTAGGTGGTGACTTCCCCGCCGTAAACTTCCTTGTAACGTTGTTCCTGGCGCTCAAGTTCCGCGCGCAGTTCGTCTTTCGTCACAGTGCTACCTGTATGAGTTGAGTTAAGTGTCTGGTGAAACGCACTGCAACGAATCGATTGAACGAAGCCACCGAGCATCCAGCACCTGAACAGGCATTGGTGTAATCGGTGGGGCGATCAAGACTTCCGTGTTACAGGCGGCTACGGCACCAGATAAAAACTGACGCAGCATCAGTTTCCTGTTTCAGCGAGCGCAGGCGTTGCATGAGTGATGCGCGTCAGGCGCTGGCCGGGCTGTTGGCGATGGACATCGCCGCAGCGGGTGACGACCTCGGCGTTTAAAAACGAGGTGCCACTGAGGTGCATTATAGCGGTCGATTCAGGAATGACTATCTTTGCCAAGTTAAAAACGGTTCTGAATGTGTGATTGTTTTGTGACTCGCAACTTTTCTCGCTAGTTGAAGTGCAGACGCCCACTATTTAGCGAGCGATCTGTTTTTGGCGCCATTTAGTCGAACAACTAAGGCCGTGATTCAGATAAAAGCCAAAGTTCAGCCGAACCCTTGGAGCGTTGACGCGAGCCGCATGGCTGATTGCGATTATCGGCCCGCGGTTCGATAATCGCCCAATCTTGCAGGTCCGACGCTTGTGCATTTGTTGGCGAGCCGCTTGTATAGCCCATTGATCCGTGCCGGATAAAAGGACAAGAAATGAACGATCAAATGCGCAACTCTTTCACCTCCGTGGCGCCGCCGATCGTCGCCTCGCCGGCCAAACGCATCCAGGCGTTGACCGGTGATCCGGACTTCATGACCTCGCTGGCCCGGGGCTTGGCGGTGGTGCAGGCGTTTCAGGAGCGCAAGCGTCATCTGACCATCGCCCAAATCAGTCACCGCACGGAAATTCCTCGCGCCGCCGTGCGCCGGTGTCTGCATACGCTGATCAAACTCGGCTACGCCACCACCGACGGGCGCACCTATTCGTTGCTGCCCAAAGTGCTGACCCTCGGCCACGCGTATCTGTCGTCGACGCCGTTGGCGGTGTCCGCCCAGCCCTACCTCGACCGCATGAGCGAGCAACTGCACGAAGCCTGCAACATGGCCACGCTTGAAGGCGACGACATTCTCTACATCGCGCGTTCGGCGACCACCCAACGGCTGATATCGGTGGATCTGTCGGTGGGCGGTCGGTTGCCGGCGTATTGCACATCGATGGGCCGGATTCTGCTGGCAGCCCTCGACGATACGTCGTTGCGTGAGTACCTCGATCACGCCGAACTGGTCGCCAAGACCAGTCGCACGATCCATACCCCTGATGCGTTGCTTGAATGTCTGCAGGAAGTGCGGCAGCAAGGCTGGTGCATTGTCGATCAGGAACTGGAACAAGGCCTGCGTTCGATTGCCGTGCCGGTCTACGATGCCTCGGGCCAAGTGGTGGCGGCGCTCAACGTCAGTACCCACGCCGGTCGCGTCAGTCGGACCGAGCTGGAGCAGCGCTTCCTGCCGGGCTTGCTCAGTGCCAGTCGCGACCTCAGCGCACAGCTGTTCGCCTGATGAAGCTGTTCGATAAACGCACAGTGTTGCGTTTATCGAATTGACGCTAAAACCCTCGGATCATTAATGTCGCGGCAGCGTCATCCGGCGCTGATGTGAATGAGCCCGCCGGACTGTCGACTCCCATAATAATGACAAGAGGCAACTCACCATGCGCACGCTCTCCGACTGTCTCCGCTCCACCCGCTGTTGCCGGGTTTCCCGCAACGCCTGATCCAGACCTTCTATTCTTGTGACCGTGCCGCTCTCTGGCCGGCCGCCGTTCGACTGCGTTTTTTGCGTGGAATAAAAATAATGAACCAGCCTCAGTCCGCTGTAGGTAACTGCCTCGACGTGCAGACCTTCATCAATGCCCAACCGATCTCGCGCTATCAGTGGCGGGTGGTGATCTTGTGTTTCCTGATTGTCTTTCTCGATGGCCTCGACACCGCCGCGATGGGCTTCATTGCCCCGGCGCTGTCGCAGGACTGGGGCATCGACCGCGCCAGTCTTGGCCCAGTGATGAGTGCGGCGTTGATCGGTATGGTCTTCGGCGCACTGGGTTCCGGTCCATTGGCTGACCGCTTCGGGCGAAAAGTCGTACTCGTCGGCGCTGTGGTGCTGTTCGGTGCCTTCAGCCTGGCGTCGGCATACAGCACCAACGTCGAACAACTGTTGGTGTTGCGTTTCCTCACCGGTCTGGGTCTGGGCGCCGGCATGCCCAACGCCACCACGCTGCTCTCGGAATACACCCCGGAGCGCAAGAAATCGTTGCTGGTGACCAGCATGTTCTGCGGTTTCAACCTCGGTATGGCCGGTGGCGGGTTTATTTCCGCCAAGCTGATCCCCGCGTTCGGCTGGCACAGCCTGCTGCTGATCGGCGGGATCTTGCCGCTGATCCTCGCCGTAGTGCTGCTGTTCTGGCTGCCGGAATCGGCGCGCTACCTTGTAGTCCGCAATCGTGGCACTGACAAAATCCGCAAAACCCTGGCGCCGATTGATCCGCTCACTGTGGCCCAGGCTTCCAGCTTCAGCGTGCCGGAACAGAAAACCGTCAAGGCGCGAAACGTGTTCGCGGTGATTTTCTCCGGTACTTACAGCACTGGCACCTTGCTGCTGTGGCTGACCTATTTCATGGGCCTGGTGATCGTTTACCTGCTGACCAGTTGGCTGCCGACGCTGATGCGTGACAGTGGCGCGAGCATGGAGCAAGCCGCGTTTATCGGTGCGTTGTTCCAGTTCGGCGGGGTGTTGAGTGCGGTGGCGGTGGGCTGGGCCATGGACCGCTTCAATCCGCACAAGGTCATCGGCACGTTCTACCTGCTGGCCGGGGTGTTTGCCTACGCGGTGGGGCAGAGCCTGGGCAATATCACGTTGCTGGCGACGTTGGTGCTGGTGGCGGGGATGTGCGTGAACGGTGCACAGTCGGCGATGCCGTCACTGGCGGCGCGGTTTTATCCGACTCAAGGGCGGGCGACCGGGGTCTCGTGGATGCTGGGGATTGGCCGCTTTGGCGCGATTCTCGGGGCGTGGATGGGCGCGACGTTGTTGGGCCTGGGCTGGAATTTCGAGCAGGTGCTGACGGCGTTGGTGATTCCGGCGGCGTTGGCCACCACGGCGGTAGTGATCAAGGGCATGGTCAGTCATGCGGATGCGACTTGAGTATCTGCGCATGATCGTTCCCACGCTCTGCGTGGGAGCGCCTCTAGGGACGCTCCGCGTTCCGGCCTTTGAAAGGGACGCGGAGCGTCCCGGGCTGCATTCCCACGCGGAGCGTGGGAACGATCAAAACACGAACCGATAGGTTGACAACAATCTGTTCGATAAACGAACGCTCAGTCGATTATCGGATTGTTTGGTAATTTTCCCAGGCTTAATCTTCAGTCACTCCGGCGCTGAACCTCGCGCCTTTTTATCACTGGCGATTCATTACAAAAACAGGAGCCCGCTCCATGGCTGAGATCCTTTCGCTGCACGACGCGGTGAAGCAATTCGTCAATGACGGTGACACCGTCGCACTCGAAGGCTTCACTCACCTGATCCCTACAGCAGCGGGTCATGAAATCATTCGTCAGGGCAAGAAAGATCTGACGCTGGTGCGGATGACGCCTGACCTGATCTACGACCAACTGATCGGTGCCGGTTGTGCCCGCAAATTGATTTTCTCCTGGGGCGGCAACCCTGGCGTGGGTTCGCTGCACCGTCTGCGTGATGCGGTCGAGAAGCAATGGCCGCACGCTCTCGAAATCGAAGAGCACAGCCACGCCGACCTGGCCAATGCCTACGTCGCCGGCGCCTCCGGCCTACCGTTCGCGGTGCTGCGAGCCTACGCCGGTTCCGACCTGCCGAAGGTCAATCCACTGATCAAAACCGTGACCTGCCCGTTCACCGGTGAAGTGTTGGCGGCGGTGCCGTCGGTGCGTCCGGACGTGACCGTGATCCACGCACAGAAAGCCGACCGCCAGGGCAACGTGTTGCTGTGGGGCATTCTTGGTGTGCAGAAAGAAGCCGCACTGGCTGCCAAGCGCTGCATCGTCACGGTTGAAGAAATCGTCGATGACCTCAACGCGCCGATGAACTCTTGTGTATTGCCGACCTGGGCCTTGAGCGCGGTCTGCCATGTTCCCGGCGGCGCACATCCTTCCTACGCCCACGGTTACAACGAGCGCGACAATCGTTTCTATCAGGCGTGGGATCCGATCGCCCGAGACCGTGAGACGTTTACTGCGTGGATCAACGAATACATCCATGGCTGCGCTGACTTCAGCGCGTTCCAGGCCAAGTTGGCCGCTGCTTCGGAGGCCAAATAATGACTTACACCACCAATGAAATGATGACCGTCGCCGCGGCCCGTCGCCTGAAGAACGGCTCGGTGTGCTTCGTCGGCATCGGACTGCCGTCGAAAGCCGCCAACCTTGCGCGCCTGACTTCTTCGCCGGACGTGGTGCTGATCTACGAATCGGGTCCGATTGGCGCCAAGCCAAGTGTGCTGCCGCTGTCGATCGGTGACGGCGAACTCGCTGAAACCGCTGACACCGTCGTACCGACCGGTGAGATTTTTCGCTACTGGTTGCAGGGCGGGCGCATCGACGTCGGTTTTCTCGGCGCCGCGCAGGTCGACCGTTTCGGCAACATCAACACCACCGTGGTCGGCGATTACTTCTCGCCGAAAGTGCGTCTGCCAGGTGCCGGTGGCGCGCCGGAAATTGCCGGTTCGGCGAAAAGCGTGTTGATCATCCTTAAACAGTCGGCGCGTTCGTTCGTCGACAAACTCGATTTCATCACCTCGGTCGGTCACGGCGAGGGCGCTGATTCGCGCAAACGTCTGGGCCTGCCGGGCGCCGGTCCGGTCGGGATCATCACCGACCTGTGCATCATGGAGCCGGAAGAGGGCACCCACGAATTTGTGGTCACCGCACTGCATCCGGGCGTAACCCGCGAGCAAGTGGTCGCGGCCACCGGTTGGGCGGTTCGTTTTGCTGACAACGTCGAAACCACCGCTGAACCGACCGACGTCGAACTGACGGCGCTGCGCGATCTCGAAGCGCGCACGGCCGCCGCCCACGGCCAGGCACCGGGAGAAGCATGATGCGTGAGGTTTATATCTGCGATGCGATTCGCACCCCGATTGGCCGGTTCGGCGGCGGTTTGTCTGCCGTTCGCGCCGACGACCTGGCCGCTGTGCCGATCAAAGCCCTGATGGAACGCAATCCGTCGGTGGACTGGAACGCCATCGACGAAGTGTTCCTCGGTTGCGCCAACCAGGCCGGCGAAGACAACCGCAACGTCGCGCGCATGGCGCTGCTGTTGGCAGGCCTGCCGGACAGCGTGCCGGGTGTGACCCTCAATCGTCTTTGCGCTTCGGGCATGGATGCGATCGGCACGGCATTCCGTGCCATCGCCAGCGGCGAGATGGAGCTGGCGATTGCCGGCGGTGTCGAGTCGATGTCCCGCGCGCCGTTTGTGATGGGCAAGGCTGACGCAGCGTTTTCGCGCAACATGAAGCTGGAAGACACCACCATCGGCTGGCGTTTCATCAACCCGTTGATGAAGGCGCAGTACGGCGTCGACGCGATGCCACAGACCGCCGATAACGTCGCCGACGACTATAAAGTCTCGCGCGCCGATCAAGACGCTTTTGCCCTGCGCAGCCAGCAACGTACCGCCGCTGCGCAGGCTGCTGGCTACTTCGCTGAAGAAATCGTCGAAGTGCGGATTGCCCACAAAAAGGGCGAAACCGTGGTTAGCCAGGATGAACATCCTCGCGCCGACACGACCCTCGAAGCGCTGACCAAGCTGAAACCGGTCAACGGCCCGGACAAAACCGTCACCGCCGGCAATGCCTCCGGCGTTAACGACGGTGCCGCCGCGCTGATTCTGGCTTCCGCCGAAGCCGTAAAAAAACATGGCCTGACCGCCCGCGCCAAAGTGCTCGGCATGGCTAGTGCTGGTGTCGCCCCTCGGGTGATGGGCATCGGCCCGGTGCCAGCGGTGCGCAAATTGATCGAGCGCCTCGGTGTCGCGGTCAGCGATTTCGACGTGATCGAACTCAACGAAGCGTTTGCCAGCCAAGGTTTGGCGGTACTGCGTGAACTGGGTCTGGCGGATGACGCCGCGCAGGTCAATCCGAATGGCGGCGCGATCGCCCTCGGTCATCCGTTGGGCATGAGCGGTGCGCGTCTGGTGCTGACCGCGCTGCATCAGCTTGAAAAGATTCAAGGCAAGAAAGGTCTGGCGACCATGTGCGTCGGTGTCGGCCAAGGTCTGGCCCTGGCCATCGAACGCGTCTGACGCAAGCCGTGACGAAAAAGAACAGAGGAAAGCGACATGTCTGACAAGCCTGGTTACCGTCGTCCGCAGGAAGGCACTCAGCCTGAGTACCTGCACCCGACGTATCAATCCACCAACCTGCGCTCGCCGTCGAAGCCGTTGGTGTTTCTGCCGCACTCGCTGTCGGAAATCACCGGCCCGACCATCGGCGCCGAGCACGTGGGCGACACCGATAATGACCTGACCGCGCAGCACGAAGGCGAGCCGCAGGGCGAACGCATCATCATTCACGGCCGCGTGCTCGATGAAAATGGTCTGCCGGTGCCGGGAATTCTGGTGGAGATCTGGCAGGCCAACGCCGCCGGCCGCTACAACCACAAACGCGACCTGCACGACGCGCCGCTGGACCCGAATTTCACCGGCACCGGCCGCACCGTCACCGACGCCGACGGCTGGTATCAATTCCAGACCATCAAACCCGGCGCCTACCCGTGGGGCAACCACCACAACGCCTGGCGCCCGGCGCACATCCACTTTTCGCTGTTCGGGCCGAGCATCCTCACCCGTCTGGTCACGCAAATGTATTTCCCGGGCGATCCGCTGCTGGCCTACGACCCGATCTACAACTGCGTGCCGGATACTTCGGCCAAGGAACGCCTGATCGCCAGTTTCGATCTGGAAAAAACCATTCCGTCCTACGCCCTCGGTTATCGCTGGGACATCGTGCTGCGCGGGCGTGAAGCCACGCCGATGGAGAAATAAGATGACGCTGACTGCGACCACGTCCCACACCGTCGGGCCGTACTACCACATCGGTCTGACCTGGCTGAACCGTGAAGACCTCACCGTCGAACAGACTCTGGGCGAACGCGTGGCGATCACCGGGCAAGTGGTGGATGGCAACGGCGATGTCGTCAACGACGCCATGCTCGAAGTCTGGCAGGCCAACGCCGCCGGCAAGTACTACCACCCGGAAGACGAGCAGGACAAACCGCTCGATCCGCACTTTGAAGGTTTTGGCCGGGTGCCGGTGGATGCGGAAGGGCGCTTCCGCTTCACCACGATCAAACCGGGCACGGTTGAAGGCCTGAAGGGCTCGACCCAGGCGCCGCATCTGGTGGTGCTGGTGTTTGCCCGTGGCCTGGTGAAGCACTTGCTGACGCGGATCTACTTTGAGGGCGAGCCGGCCAACGTTGATGATCCGTTGCTCGAATGTGTGCCGGCTGAACGTCGCAGTACGTTGCTGGCCAAACAGGATGCTTCGGGTGTTTACCAGTGGAATGTGATTCTGCAGGGCACTGATGCCGAAACCGTGTTCTTCGATTATTAATCGATCACCACCATCCCCTGTGGGAGCGAGCCTGCTCGCGAAAGCGGTGGGTCAGCCAACATCAATGTCGACTGACACTCCCTCTTCGCGAGCAGGCTCGTTCCCACGGGTGAGAACTGTGTTGCAGATGGAACTGTGGAACGGGACTGTTGCAAAGTATGTCTAGACTCTCACTGTCCCTATCGAGTGAAAAACAATGACAACCACTACCTCCCATTACACTGGTGAAGAGCGCAGCAAGCGCATCTTTGCCATTGTCGGCGCCTCGTCCGGCAACCTTGTCGAATGGTTCGACTTCTACGTCTACGCCTTCTGCGCGATCTATTTCGCCCCGGCGTTTTTCCCCTCCGACAACCCGACGGTGCAACTGGTCAACACCGCTGGCGTGTTCGCTGCCGGCTTCCTGATGCGCCCGATTGGTGGCTGGATTTTTGGCCGGGTCGCCGACAAGCACGGGCGCAAGAATTCGATGCTCATCTCGATTCTGATGATGTGCTTCGGCTCGTTGCTGATCGCCTGCCTGCCGACCTATAAAGACATCGGCGTCTGGGCACCGGTGCTGCTTTTGTTCGCACGTTTGCTGCAAGGCCTGTCGGTCGGCGGTGAGTACGGCACCACTGCGACCTACATGAGCGAAGTCGCCCTCAAGGGCCAGCGCGGATTTTTCGCCTCGTTTCAGTATGTGACGCTGATCGGCGGGCAACTGCTGGCGGTGTCGCTGGTAGTGGTCCTGCAGCAGTTCCTCACCGAAGAAGACCTGCGTGCCTACGGCTGGCGGATTCCGTTTGTGGTCGGTGCGGTGGCGGCATTGATTTCGCTGTTTCTGCGTCGCAGTCTGAAAGAAACCACCAACAAGGAAACCCGCGAACACAAGGACGCCGGCAGCATCAGCGCACTGTTCCGCGATCACAAAGCCGCGTTCATCACCGTGCTCGGCTACACCGCCGGTGGTTCGCTGATTTTCTACACCTTCACCACCTACATGCAGAAGTACCTGGTGAACACCGCCGGCATGCACGCCAAGACCGCCAGCTACATCATGACCGGCGCGCTGTTCCTGTATATGTGCATGCAGCCGCTGTTCGGCATGCTCGCCGACAAGATCGGTCGACGTAATTCGATGCTCTGGTTCGGCGCACTCGGCACGCTGTTCACCGTACCGATTCTGTTGAGCCTGAAAAGCGTCAGCAGCCCGTTCCTCGCGTTTGTGTTGATCACCGTGGCGCTGGCGATTGTCAGTTTCTACACCTCGATCAGCGGCTTGGTGAAAGCCGAGATGTTCCCCCCGGAAGTCCGCGCCCTCGGCGTCGGTCTGGCTTACGCGGTGGCGAATGCGATCTTCGGCGGTTCGGCGGAATTCGTCGCCCTGAGCCTGAAGAACATCGGCATGGAAAACTCCTTCTACTGGTACGTGACGGCGATGATGGCGATCGCGTTCCTGTTCAGTCTGCGCTTGCCGAAACAAGCGGCGTATTTGCACCACGATCTCTAACCCGAAGTGCGCGGGCCGTGATGGCCCGCGCCGGCAAGGACTGTTTATGACTCAGCGACCGGGCAATCAATTGTTCGATGCCTACTTCACTGCCGGCGATATGCGTGAAGTGTTCTGCGATCAGGGCCGCGTGCAGGCCATGCTCGACTTTGAAGCGGCGCTGGCCCGGGCCGAGGCGCGGGTCGGGTTGATTCCGGCGTCGGCAGTGGCACCGATTGCAGCGGCGTGTGATGCAGGTTTGTATGACTTCGCAGCACTCGGCGAGGCGATTGCCACGGCGGGCAATTCGGCGATTCCGCTGGTCAAGGCGTTGGGCAAGCAGATTGCTGCCAGCGATGCTGAAGCCGAACGTTATGTGCATTTGGGCGCGACCAGTCAGGACGTGATGGATTCCGGGTTGGTGCTGCAATTGCGTCAGGCGCTGGCACTGATTGAAAGCGATCTGGCGCAATTGGCCGATTCCCTCGCGGTTCAGGCGCAACGTCATGCCTCGACGCCGCTTGCCGGACGCACCTGGCTGCAACACGCGACGCCGGTAACCCTCGGCATGAAAATCGCCGGATGGTTGGGCGCTGTCACTCGCAGTCGTCAGCGCCTGCGCGAACTCAAACCGCGTTTGCTAGTGCTGCAATTCGGTGGTGCATCCGGGACCCTCGCCGCGTTGGGCGAACAGGCCTTGCCGATTGCCCAAGCGTTGGCCGAAGAACTGCAACTGACCTTGCCCGAACAACCGTGGCACACCCAGCGTGATCGCGTGGTCGAGTTCGGCGCAGTGCTCGGTTTGATCGCCGGCAGCCTCGGCAAATTCGGCCGCGACATCAGCCTGTTGATGCAGACCGAAGCAGCAGAAGTGTTCGAGCCATCGGCACCGGGCAAGGGTGGCTCGTCGACCATGCCGCACAAGCGCAATCCAGTGGGTGCAGCGGTGTTGATTGGCGCAGCGACGCGCGTGCCCGGTCTGGTCTCGACGCTGTTCAGCGCGATGCCGCAGGAGCACGAACGCAGCCTCGGCCTGTGGCATGCCGAATGGGAAACCTTGCCGGAGATTTGCTGCCTCGTTTCGGGGTCGCTGCAACAGGCTCGGTTACTCGCCGATGGACTGGAAGTCGATGCCGAGCGCATGGGCCGAAACCTTGAATTGACGCAGGGGCTGGTGCTGGCCGAAGCCGTGAGCATCGTCCTTGCCCAGCGTGTTGGCCGCGACACCGCGCATCATCTGCTTGAGCAATGCTGCAAACGCGCGGTGGCCGAACAACGCCATTTGCGCGCCGTGCTCGGTGACGAACCGCAAGTCACCGCCGAGTTGAGCAGCGCTGAACTCGATCAACTTTTGAACCCCGCCCATTACCTCGGTCAGGCGCAAGTCTGGGTCGAGCGTGCGGTGGCCGAACACAACGCATTGTCTGTCTGAAAGGAGAGGGCTGTGGCTTTCGTTCAACTCGCCGATGGCGAACTGCACTATCAAATTGAAGGTCCGGTCGATGCGCCGGTGCTGGTGCTGTCCAACTCGCTGGGCACTGATCTGCACATGTGGGACGCGCAGATGCCGGCATTTACCGAGCATTTTCGCGTGCTGCGTTTCGATACCCGTGGCCATGGCCAATCGCTGGTGACGCCGGGGCCTTACAGCATCGAACAACTGGGTCATGACGTGCTCGGTCTGCTGGATGCGCTGCACATCGAGCGCGCGCATTTCTGCGGGCTGTCGATGGGCGGTCTGATCGGGCAGTGGCTGGGGATCAACGCTGGTCATCGTCTGCACAAGCTGATCGTCTGCAACACGGCGGCAAAAATCGGCGATCCGTCGGTGTGGAATCCACGCATCGAAACCGTGTTGCGTGACGGCGCGGCGGCGATGGTTGCCTTGCGTGATGCATCGATTGCCCGTTGGTTTACCCCGGATTTTTCCGCTGCACATCCGGCCGCAGCCAAGCAGATTACCGACATGCTCGCGGCCACTTCGCCTGAAGGTTATGCGGCCAACTGCGCGGCGGTGCGTGATGCCGATTTCCGCGAGCAACTGGCGTCGATCAACGTGCCGTTGCTGGTGATTGCCGGCACCGAAGACGCGGTGACGCCGCCGGCCGGTGGGCATTTCATTCAGGAGCATGTACGCGGTGCCCAGTACGCCGAGTTCTACGCGGCGCACCTGTCCAACGTGCAGGCTGGCGCGGATTTCAGTGATCGTGTGTTGGCGTTTCTAAACGCCTGATAAGGGGATTTTCGTGGACGAGAAACAACGTTACGACGAAGGCATGCAAGTGCGCCGCGCGGTGCTCGGTGATGCGCATGTCGATCGCAGCCTGACCACGCTGACCGAGTTCAACTCGGAGTTTCAGGAGATGATCACCCGGCATGCCTGGGGCGATATCTGGACGCGTCCGGGTTTGCCTCGGCATACCCGCAGCCTGATCACCATCGCCATGCTGATCGGCATGAACCGCGAAGGCGAGCTGAAACTGCATCTGCGCGCGGCGGCCAATAATGGTGTGAGCCGGGGCGAGATCAAGGAAGTGATCATGCAGAGCGCGATCTACTGCGGCATTCCGGCGGCGAATGCGACGTTTCATCTGGCTGAATCGGTTTGGGATGAGCTAGGAGTCGAATCCCGGGAGTGATGTTGCCTGAGCTGACGCCATCGCTGGCAAGCCAGCTCCCACAGGTTTTTCAGGTGTGCACAAAATCTGTGTTCGCTGAAAATCCCTGTGGGAGCTGGCTTGCCAGCGATAGCAATAGTGGCCGCGACCAATCAAACCGTGGCGACAATAAATATCCGCTTGAACGCAAACAACGTATGCCCGTCCGCTTCCTGCGGATAATGCTCATGCACCCGCATCAGGTAGTGATAAATAAACCGCGTCTGTTCCGCTGAATTCAGCGCCTGCATCACCGGCCGCAGCGCCGAGACCTTCACCCAGTCATACACCGGCGATTTACCGTCGACTACCTGCAACTGCTCGGTCTCCCAGATATCCAGCGACGAGGTCAGCGGCGCGAGCAAACGGTAGTAATCCTCCAGTGCCAACAACGGCCGTGCGGCCATGCGCTGACGCAGTTCTGGTGTGCCTATTGGCGTGCCGCCGGGGCCGCCGTCTTCGAGGGTGTCGAGCATCAGCCGATACCACAGCGCATCGCGCCAGTCCGGCATGTGCGCCGCCAGACAACCGCCGGGATTCAGATAACCGAGCAGGTGCGGCAGCAGCGTTTCATGGCCCCCGATAAAGTGCAGTACGGCGGCAGCGAGCAGCAGATCCGCTGGCTGCTCCGGCCGCCAGTCGAGCAGATCGCAACACTTCCACTGCGCCCGGATCGGCAGACAGCGCGCTTCATCGAGCATCTGCGTGGAGCTGTCGACGCCCTGCAACTGCGCGCGCGGCCAGCGTTCGGCCAGCAACTGCGTGGCAATGCCGGTGCCGCAGCCAAGGTCGTAAATACGTTGCGGGTTCGGCAGGTCGACACGGTCGAGCAATTCATTGACCGGGCGTTGCCTGAGACGGGAAAACTGCTGGTACGCCTTGGCGTCCCAGTCGGGTGTTGCAAGACGAGAGATCATTGAGGGGGTCCTCGGGTGATCGTTGGTGTCTTCCGATGACAACCTGGCTCCCAGCTTGAGGACCGACTACGACGACGGAAGCGGAAAGGTGAAGCACCTGAGTCCTTCAGGTTTTGTCACTTTACCTGCCGACCGGCAAAGTGCCACTTCTCCTGACCAGTGGCGAGAATTCCAATGTAGAGCTGCCGCAGGCTGCGATCTTTTGATCTTGTTTTTAAGATCAAAGATCGCAGCCTGCGGCAGCTCCTACAGGGGTGGATCGGTGTTTAGAGGAGGCTGATCGGGTAGCTGACGATCAAGCGGTTCTCGTCGAACTCGTTGTTGCTGAAGTCCCGGCGCATGGTCGAGTTGCGCCACCGGACGTTGAGATCCTTCAGCGCGCCGCTCTGCACGGTGTAGCCCAGTTCCGATTCGCGGCCCCATTCCTTACCGTCGGTGATCGTCCCGGTGTGCACGTTGTCGCCGCTGATATAGCGGTTCATCAGGGTCAGGCCGGGGATGCCCATCGCCACGAAGTTGTAGTCATGGCGCACTTGCCAGGAGCGTTCCTGCGCATTGTCATAACTGGCGTTGTAGCTGTCGTTGGCCAGCGTGCCGCCGCTGGTGCCGTTGACCCGCATCCAGGCGCTGTCGCCAGTGAGTTTCTGCAGGCCGACGTAGAAGGTGTTGCCGCCGTACTTCGCCGAGAACATGCCCGACCAGGTCTTGTTGTCGAGATCGCCGGCGCGGGCGCTACCATCGTCCTTGCCATAGAAGAAGCCGAGGTTAGCGCCGAGGGTCCAGTCGCCGAGTGGCTGGCTGTGAATCAGGTTGACGTATTGCTGGCTGTAGATGTCCTTGAGTTCGGCATTCCACAGGCCGATCTGTGTGCGTTTTTCGTTGAAAACGTATTCACCGCCCTGAAAGTTGAAGCGATCAGAGGTGAACGCCGCTTTGCCGGTCATCGACATGTCGCTCATGCTGCTGTCGTCGCGCGGGCTGTTGGCGCGGAACTGGCCGCCGTAGAGGGTCAGGCCGTCGATTTCTTTCGAGGTAATCTGCCCGCCACGAAAGGTCTGCGGCAGCGAGCGGCCGTCGTCCGAACGCAGGATTGGCAGCACCGGCATCCACTCGCCGACCTTCACTTCGGTCTGCGAAAGCTTGGCTTTGAAGGCGACGTTGGTGCGGCCGAAGTTGTCCGCTGGGCGTCCATCGCGATCCAGTGGCAGCAATTGGGTGCCGCCGGTGCCTTTGCCGCCATCGAGCTTCACCGAATACAAGCCGAGCACGTCCAGGCCGAAACCGACGGTGCCTTGGGTGAAGCCGGATTTCGCGTCGAGGATGAAGCTCTGCGTCCACTCTTCAGCCTTGCCCTGAGCTTTGGTCGGATTGGTGAAATTGCGGTTGATGTAGAAGTTGCGCAGGTTCAGGTTGACCTTGGCCCCTTCGATGAAACCGGCCTCTTCAGCCGCAGCGGGCAGCGCCGCGCCGGCCAAGGCCAGGACGATCAGACCGGGAAATGCGTAAGGCGCAGGGGAGGTTGTCATAGTTGGGGTCTCTCTTGTTTTTTTAGGGCGAACGGGTGCGCTGCGGCCGTTTTTTACGGTGCAGAAATGCGATGAATTCAGGGGGGTGAGGCGACGGCGATCAGCCGGTCGGAGCAGGGCGCGGGAGCATGGTGTCGAACCTGTTGTTATTGGTTTTGTTGATCGAATGGTGCGGGGGGCGGTGGTGGGGATTCAATCGGCGGAAGCGGTTTTTGGGCGATTATCGAACGCAAGATTTGCTCGGGGTTTTGGGTGAATGGGAGGGCCTCATCGCTGGCAAGCCAGCTCCCACAGGTTTTTGTGTCGTTCACAATGTTGGGTACACCACAGAACATTGTGGGAGCTGGCTTGCCAGCGATGGGGCCAGCCCAGACACCACAACTTTCAGACAGGCAACAAAAAGCCCACCAATCGGTGGGCTTCTTGTGTTCACCTGATGATGATCAGAACAACTTCATCTTCGGTGCTTCTTCTTTCAGCGGTTCGTTCTGCGCGGTTTGCGCATTCCAGCCGCCACCCAGGGCCTTGTACAGGTTGACCGCACTGGTCAGCTGCGCGAGGCGGTCGGTGATCAGCGCTTGTTGCGCGCTGAACAGCTGACGCTGGGCATCGAGGAAGGTCAGGTTGCTGTCGACACCGATGCGGTAGCGACGCTCGGCCAGGCGGTAGTAATCCTGGTTGGCCTGCACGAAGTCACGCTGCGCTTGCAGCTGTTCGGTGTAGGTCTGGCGGGCGGCGAGGCCGTCGGCGACTTCCTGGAAGGCCGTTTGAATGGACTTCTCGTAGTTAGCCACGCCAATGTCCTTCTGGATCTTGGCGTAGTCGAGGCTGGCGCGCAGGCTGCCGGCGTTGAAGATCGGCAGGTTGATCTGCGGCTGGAACAGCCACGTCCCCGAACCACCCTTGAACAAACCGGACAGATCCGGGCTCAGGCTACCCGCGTTGGCGGTCAGGCTGATGCTCGGGAAGAACGCTGCACGGGCCGCGCCGATGTTGGCGTTGGCCGCTTTCAGGTTGTACTCGGCCTGCAGAATGTCCGGACGACGTTGCAGCAGATCCGAAGGCAGCCCCGGCGGTACGTCGCTGAGCAGGTCATCCGCCAGCGGCTTGGCCGTTTGCAGATTGGCCGGGATACCGGTGCCGAGCAGCAGGGTCAGGCTGTTTTCGTCCTGGGCCACTTGGCGGGTGTAACGCGCCAGTTGTGCCCGGGCGTTCTCGACCGAGGTGCGCGACTGCGCCAGATCCAGCGCCGAAGCGACACCGACTTCGTTGCTGCGGCTGGTCAGCTTGTAGCTTTCTTCGAAGGCACCGAGGGTGTCTTGGGTCAGCTTGAGCAGTTCCTTGTCCGCTTGCCAGGTCAGGTAAGCGTTGGCGACGCTGGCGACCAGACTGATCTGGGTGCTGCGGCGTGCTTCTTCAGTGGCGAAGTATTGTTGCAGCGCTTGCTCGCTCAGGCTACGAACGCGACCGAACAGGTCGAGTTCATAAGCGCTGATGCCGACGGTGGCGGAATACGAACTGCTGATCATCGAGTCGCCAGTCGTCGACGCGCGAGCCGGCAGACGTTGACGGCTGCCGCTGGCATTGGCCGAAACCGCCGGGAACAGGTCGGCGCGCTGGATGCGGTATTGAGCCGCATAGGCGTCGATGTTCAACGCCGCGACACGCAGGTCGCGGTTGTTTTCCAGCGACACCTGGATCAGCTGTTGCAGCGCCGGGTCGTGGAAAAACTGCTTCCAGCCTTGCTCGGCAGCGGCCTGCGCCGGAGCCTGGGCCGGCGAGTACGCCGGCCCCTGCGGGTACTGACCTGCGACCGGAGCCTCAGGCTGCTGATAGTCAGGTATCAGCGAGCAACCGCTCAGCACGAAGGCGGCGACTGCGATGGAGAGTAGCGACTTGCTCATTGGCCAGCCTCTTTAGGAGTTTCAGTAGCCTCATCCTCGTCAGCGATTTTACGCTGGCCCAGGGACGAAACCGTAACGAAGAACAGTGGGACCCAGAAGATCGCCAGGATCGTGGCCGTGAGCATACCGCCAATCACGCCCGTACCGATCGCATGTTGACTGCCTGAACCGGCGCCGGTGGAGATCGCCAACGGTACAACACCGAGGACGAAGGCCAGCGAGGTCATGATGATCGGTCGCAGACGCATGCGGCAGGCTTCAATCGCCGCATCCCGCAGGCTGCGTCCCTGTTCATGCAGTTCCTTGGCGAACTCGACGATCAGAATGGCGTTTTTAGCTGCCAGACCGATGGTCGTCAACAGCCCCACCTGGAAGTACACGTCGTTGGACAGACCGCGCAGGCTGGTGGCCAGCAGCGCACCGATGATCCCCAGCGGCACCACGAGCATAACCGCGATCGGAATCGACCAGCTTTCGTACAGCGCCGCCAGACACAGGAACACCATCAGCAGCGACAGGGCGTACAGCGCCGGCGCTTGCGAGCCGGACAGACGTTCCTCATAAGACAGACCGGTCCAGGAGATACCGACACCCGCCGGCAGCTTCTTGGCAATCGCTTCGACTTCGGCCATCGCATCACCGGTGGAGTAACCCGGCGCCGGAGAACCGAGGATCTCCATCGCTTCTACACCGTTGTAACGCGCCAGTTTCGGCGATCCGTAGATCCACTCGCCCTTGGCGAACGCGGAGAACGGCACCATGGTCCCGGCGCTGTTGCGCACGTACCACTTCTTCAAGTCTTCAGGGCTCATGCGAGCACCGGCCTGACCTTGCACGTACACCTTCTTCACCCGACCACGGTCGATGAAGTCGTTGACGTAGCTACTACCGAAGGAGATCGACAGCGTGCTATTGATGTCGGCAATGCTCACGCCGAGGGCCTGGGCCTTCTGATCGTCGATTTCCAGGTGGTATTGCGGCTCGTCGTTCAGGCCGTTCGGACGCACCTGATAGAGCACCTTGCTCTGCGCTGCCAGACCGAGGAACTGGTTGCGCGCTTCCATCAGTTTTTCGTGACCGATACCGGCGCGGTCCTGCAGGAACACGTCGAAACCGGTGGCGTTACCCAATTCCAGTACCGCTGGCGGGGCGAAAGCAAACACCATCGCGTCGCGGAAGCTGAAGAAGTGTTGCTGCGCACGCTGGGCGAGGGCGAACACGCTGTTGCTCGCGTCACGCTCGTCCCACGGTTTGAGCATGATGAACGCCAGACCCGAGCTCTGACCGCGACCGGCGAAGTTGAAGCCGTTCACGGTAAACACCGAGGCGACCGCGCCGGATTCTTTCTCCAGCAGGTAGGAACGCATTTCGTCGATCACGACTTGCGTACGTTCGGCACTGGAACCGGCCGGGGTTTGCACCTGGGCGAACAGTACGCCCTGGTCTTCTTCCGGCAGGAACGCGGTCGGAATACGGGTGAACAGCCAGATCATGCCAACAACGATCAGCAGATACGCCAGCAGATACGGGGCTTTGCGCGACAGCATGTTGCCAACGCCGCGCTCGTAGCTGCGAACGCCACGGTCGAAGTTACGGTTGAACCAGCCGAAGAAGCCTTTTTTCGGTGTGCCGTGCTCGCCTTTCGGAATCGCCTTGAGCATGGTTGCGCACAGCGCCGGGGTGAAGATCAGCGCGACCAGTACCGACAGGGCCATGGCCGAGACGATGGTGATCGAGAACTGCTTGTAGATCACACCGGTGGAACCGCTGAAGAACGCCATCGGCAACAGTACCGCCGACAGAACCAGAGCAATACCGACCAGTGCGCCCTGGATCTGGCCCATGGACTTCTTGGTCGCTTCCTTCGGTGACAAGCCTTCTTCGCTCATCACCCGCTCGACGTTTTCCACCACGACGATGGCGTCGTCCACCAGCAAGCCGATGGCCAGCACCATACCGAACATGGTCAGGGTGTTGATGCTGAAACCGAACGCCGCGAGGATGCCGAACGTACCGAGCAATACCACCGGCACGGTCATCGTGGTGATGACGGTGGCGCGGAAGTTCTGCAGGAACAGGAACATCACCAGGAACACCAGCACGATCGCTTCGACCAGGGTTTCAACCACACCTTTGATCGATTCGGTTACCACCGGGGTGGTGTCGTACGGGAACACCACTTCCATGCCTTGCGGGAAGAACGGCTTGAGTTCGTCAATCGTCTTGCGCAGGGCTTTGGCGGTGTCGAGGGCGTTGGCACCGTTGGCCAGTTTCACCGCCAGACCGGACGATGGCTTGCCGTTGAACTGTGCCGAGATGGTCGAGTTCTCACCGCCCAGACCGACATCGGCGACGTCGCCGACGCGCACTTGCGAGCCGTCCTGATTGACCTTGAGCAGAATCGCCTTGAACTGCTCGGCGGTCTGCAGACGGGTCTTGCCGATGATCGTCGCGTTCAGTTGCTGACCTGGCAGCGCCGGCAAACCGCCGAGCTGACCGGACGACACCTGAACGTTCTGCGCCGAGATGGCGGAGCTGACGTCAGCCGGGGTCAGGTTGTACTTGTTCAACTTGGCCGGATCGAGCCAGATGCGCATCGCGTACTGGGCACCGAAGACCTGGAAGTCACCGACACCGGCGGTCCGCGAAATCGGATCCTGCATGTTCGACACGATGTAGTTGGACAGGTCGTCCTTGGTCATGCTGCCGTCACGCGATACCACGCCGATGACCAAGAGGAAGTTTTTCACTGCCTTGGTCACGCGGATACCTTGTTGCTGCACTTCCTGCGGCAACAGCGGGGTGGCCAGGTTCAGCTTGTTCTGAACCTGTACCTGCGCGGTGTCGGAGTTGGTGCCTTGCTCGAAGGTCGCGGTGATGGTCATGCTGCCGTCGGAGTTACTTTCCGAGGACACATAACGCAGGTTGTCGATACCGTTGAGCTGCTGCTCGATCACCTGGACCACGGTGTCCTGCACGGTTTGCGCCGAAGCACCCGGGTAGGTCACGGAGATCGCAATGGCTGGCGGCGCAATGCTCGGGTACTGGTTGATCGGCAGTTTCAGGATCGAAAGTGCCCCGACCAGCATGATCACCAGGGCAATTACCCAAGCGAAAATCGGACGGTCGATGAAGAATTTTGACATGGATTACTCCCCTTTGCCGCCGGCGGCTTTGTCAGCTGCCTGAGCGGGGGCCGGGTTCTTGTTGCCTACGTTAGTGGCTTCGGACGGGTTGACCTGAACACCTGGGCGCACGTACTGCAGGCCTTCGGTGATCAAGCGATCGCCGGCCTTAAGGCCGTCTTCGATCAGCCACTGGCTGCCGACAGTGCGGCTGGCCTTGAGCTGACGCAGTTCAACCTTGTTGTCGGGGCCGACGACCAGTGCGGTCGGAGTGCCTTTGAGGTCGCGGGTCACGCCTTGTTGCGGTGCCAGAATGGCGGCGGCGTTGACACCGGCCTGCAACTGGGCGCGGACGAACATGCCTGGCAGCAGGGTGTGATCCGGGTTCGGGAACACTGCACGCAGGGTCACCGAACCGGTAGTCGGGTCGACCGTGACTTCGGAGAATTCCAGCTTACCGTCGAGCTTGTACTGGCTGCCGTCTTCCAGGGTCAGTTTGACTGCTGCCGAGTTTTCGCCGGATTTTTGCAGACGACCGCTTTCCAGCTCACGGCGCAGTTCCAGCAGTTCAACCGAAGACTGGGTAACGTCAACGTAGATCGGGTCCAGTTGCTGGATCGTCGCCATTGCGTCGGCCTGACCATTGCTGACCAGTGCGCCTTCGGTGACCGAAGAACGACCGATGCGGCCGGAGATCGGCGCATAGACCTTGGTGTATTTCACGTTGATCTGCGCGCTCTGCAGCGACGCTTCCGATTCCATGCGGTTGGCCACGGCGGTGTCGTATTCCTGACGGCTCACGGCCTGCTCGTCGACCAGTTGCTTGTAGCGGTCGGAGATCGACTTGGTCGAACGCAGGCTGGCTTCGGCGCTTTTCAGGGTCGCTTCATAGACCGCCGGATCGATCTGATACAGCTGTTGGCCGGCTTTGACATCGCCGCCTTCCTTGAACAGACGCTTGAGAATGATGCCGTTGACCTGCGGTCGAACTTCCGCAATACGGAACGCACTGGTGCGACCCGGCAGCTCGGAGGTGAGGGTAAAGGCTTGTGGTTGCAGGGTGACGACGCCGACCTGAGGCGGAGGAGCGGCCGGTGCCGCTTCTTCCTTTTTACATCCGCTGAGCAGCGATGCCAGGGCGACGGCAGTGACCAGAGCGGTAACAGCTGGCTTGAATTGCATGAAAATCCTCGGGTCAGGCGCGCAAAAAGCGCACAAGAAGTGTGTAAGGGTAAAAA
The DNA here is from genome assembly GCF_949767845.1 of Pseudomonas sp. IT-232MI5. NCBI lineage: Bacteria > Pseudomonadati > Pseudomonadota > Gammaproteobacteria > Pseudomonadales > Pseudomonadaceae > Pseudomonas > Pseudomonas sp. IT-232MI5. Next base: position 50,328 of record NZ_CATKQE010000012.1, on the reverse strand, counting down.
AAGGATACCGGGTGGATAAGTAGCTTGCTAAGGAATATACTTACGTTCATGGTTGTTTGTAAATACCTTGGCGTCGTATCCACCCTGTTACAAAACTCGTCGCAAGGTTTGAAATTGTAGGCCGGGGAGCTGATCCGTGAGAGATCGCCCCCTCTTTATTCAGCGGATATTCAGCCATCCCTGAAACATCCTGTTTGAGGTTTTACTGTCATGGTCCGTCGTACCAAAGAGGAAGCTCAAGAAACCCGTAGCCAGATTCTGGAAGCGGCGGAGAAAGCCTTTTATGAAAGGGGCGTCGCTCGTACGACGTTGGCCGACATCGCGGCCTTGGCCGGGGTCACGCGCGGTGCCATTTACTGGCATTTCAGCAACAAGGCCGACCTGGTCCAGGCCATGCTGGATTCGCTGCGTGAGCCGCTGGATGAGTTGGCGAGGGCCAGCGAAAGCGAAGATGAACTCGATCCACTGGGCTGCATGCGCCAACTGCTGATTCATTTGTTTCATCAAGTTGCGCTGGACCCGAAAACCCGGCGTATCAACGAAATTCTGTTTCATAAGTGCGAGTTCACCGATGAAATGTGCGATTTGCGCCAGCAGCGCAGGGACGTCAGTCTCGATTGCAATGAGCGCATCGCTCTGACGTTGCGTAATGCGGTAAATCGCGGCCAATTGCCGGAAGATCTCGACACTGCCCGTGCGGCCATCAGCATTCACAGCTATATCGATGGCCTTCTGTATGGATGGCTTCTGGCGCCGGACAGCTTTGAGCTGCATGCCGAGGCCGAACGTTGGGTCGATACAGGGTTGGATATGCTGCGCCTGAGCCCCAGCCTGCGCAAATGAAACAAAATGCGTAATTGGCACAGCCTATGTCAATTGGCCTGCCTTTATATAGCTTCGTAGCGGGGGGAGTTTAAACGTAGCGAGCTACGCATTTTGTAGGGAATTTGTGTCTTCTGTGTGAATGAGTGTGAGCCGCTTGCCCTCACCCTAGCCCTCTCCCAGAGGTAGAGGGGACTGACCGAGGTGTTCTTTCGAGATACGCCGACCTGAGATATCAGGTCGAACTCCAGATTTGAAAAGCACACAGATCGGCTCCCTCTCCCTCGGGAGAGGGCTGGGCGGGCGGCGTTCCGATGAGGGGCTACGTACTCAGCCGCGCAATAGCTCTCCAGGCGAACACAAAAAAAGCCCCCGACTCTTACAAGTCGGGGGCTTTCGCGTTTCTGCGGTATGCCTTACAGCGTCGGATAGTCGATGTAGCCGACCGGACCCTTGGCATAGAACAGCTCTGGACGCGCATCATTCAACGGCGCATCCGCCTTCAAGCGCGCCGGCAGATCCGGGTTGGCAATAAACGGCACACCAAACGCCACGGCATCAGCCTTGCCGCTGGCCAGCCACTCATTAGCGCTGTCCTTGGTGAAGCGTTCGTTGGCGATGTACGGGCCGCCAAAGGCTTCTTTCAGTTGCGGGCCGAGGCTGTCGGCGCCTTCTTTCTCACGGGAGCAGATGAACGCGATGCCGCGTTTGCCCAGCTCACGAGCCACGTAAGTGAAGGTTTCCGCCAGATTGTCGTCGCCCATGTCATGGGAGTCGGCGCGCGGTGCCAGGTGCACACCGACACGGCCGGCGCCCCAGACTTCGATCGCGGCGTCAGTCACTTCCAGCAGCAGGCGCGCACGGTTTTCCAGCGAGCCGCCGTAGTTGTCGGTGCGCTGGTTGGTGCTGCTTTGCAGGAATTGGTCGAGCAGGTAACCGTTGGCGCCGTGGATTTCCACGCCGTCGAAACCGGCGGCCTTGGCGTTCTCGGCACCGGTGCGGTAGGCGTCGACAATGTCGGCAATTTCAGCGGTTTCCAGGGCACGCGGGGTTGGGTAGTCGGCAAGTGGGCGCACCAGGCTGACGTGACCTTTCGGCTGGATCGCGCTAGGTGCCACCGGTGCTTCACCGTTGAGGTACGACGGGTGCGAGACGCGACCGACGTGCCACAGTTGCAGGAAGATCTTGCCGCCAGCGCCGTGAATGGCTTTGGTCACGTTGGCCCAGCCGCGCACTTGATCGTTGGACCAGATGCCCGGGGTGTCCGGGTAGCCAACGCCCATCGGCGTCACCGACGTGGCTTCGCTGAGGATCAGGCCAGCGGAAGCACGCTGTACATAGTATTCAGCCATCAGCGCGTTCGGCACACGGCCTTCGTCGGCGCGGCAGCGAGTCAACGGGGCCATGATGATGCGGTTGGCCAGTTCGATGTCGCCCAGTTTGATCGGATCAAAAATAGTTGCCATGTCTACAACCCTCGTAGGTGAAAGTTAATCAGTTGGTAGCAGGGGCCAGATCGGCATTGCCGTTCTGACGGAAAGTAATCAGGGTCACCAGCAGAGCGAGCACGGCCAGCGCGGCGGCTGCGAGTGGCACGCTGGTCAGGCCGTAGCCGTGAGCGATGACACTGCCGCCGACCCAGGCGCCGAGGGCGTTGCCGACGTTGAAGGCGCCGATGTTCAGGGTCGAGACCAGATTCGGTGCGGCTTTGCCGAAGGTCACCACGTTGACTTGCAGCGCCGGTACGGCGGCAAAACACGCGGTGGCCCAGAGGAACAGGGTGATTTCGGTGGGGATCAGCGCGACGCTGGTCCAGGTCAGTACGGTCGAGACCACGGCCATGGCGATGAACACGCCGATCAGCGTCGCGGCCATGCCCTTGTCGGCGAGTTTGCCGCCGATGATGTTGCCGACAGTCAGGCCCAGGCCGATCAGCATCAGCGTCCAGGTCACGCCACGCGGCGACACACCGGTGACTTCGCCGAGCAGCGGGGCAACGTAGGTGAACAGGGTGAAGACGGACGCGGCGAACAGCGCGGTCATGCTCAGCGACAGCCAGATTCCGGCACCTTTGAGGGCGGCGAGCTCGGCGCGCATGTCGAGCTTCTCTTCGTCACGTTTGGCCGGCAGGAAACGGATCAGGCCGATCAGCGCAATCACACCAATGACGGTCACCGCCCAGAAGGTCGAGCGCCAGCCGTATTGCTGACCCAGCGCAGTGCCCAGCGGCACACCGAGGACGTTGGCCAGGGTCAGGCCGGTGAACATTAAGGCCACTGCCGAAGCGCGTTTATTCGCTGGCACCAGATTGGCCGCGACGACAGAACCGATGCCGAAGAACGCACCGTGGCACAGCGCAGTGATCACCCGGGCGAACATCAGCACGTTGTAATCACTGGCAATCGCACAGAGCAGGTTGCCGACAATAAAGATGCCCATCAACGCCACCAGTGCTGCTTTACGCGGCAGTTTGGCGGTAGCCATTGCCATGAATGGCGCACCGATGGCCACGCCGAGGGCGTATCCGGTCACCAGCCAGCCGGCGCCGGGAATCGACACACCGAGGTCAGCCGCCACATTGGGCAGCAGGCCCATGATGACGAATTCGGTGGTGCCGATGGCGAAGGCGCTCAAGGCGAGGATGAGGAGCGAGAGGGGCATGCAGGTTTCCTTGTCGGCTGGCTGACGTTAAGGGTCAGAGCTCTTTACTGAGGGTGCTGAGGAACGCCTGGATCACGTCCTCGTTTCGTTTGAAAAAGTGCCATTGACCGGCCTTCTGGCTGCTGATCAGACCGGCGCGTTGCAACGTCGCGAGGTGTGCAGAAACGGTCGACTGCGACAAACCGCAGCGCTGATCGATCTGCCCGGCGCAGATGCCGTACTCGTGGTTGTGCAACTGTTCCGGAAATTCGTTCTTCGGGTCTTTCAGCCAGTTGAGGATGTCTCGCCGTACTGGGTGCGCCAGGGCTTTTATTATTTCGTCGAGGTCGAGGTTCATGGCAGGGTGCTCACAATGTGTACAACGCTATATCGCGATGTGACGAAATATAAATCGTTAGATCGCGATACACCAATATGATTTTGATCTGACGCCAGCATAAATTGGTATATCGCGTTATAACGATACATGGGTGTATGGCTTATGGGCCGCAGTGCTAAGCTGCGCCCATGAACTATCTCGCACATTTACACCTCGGTGGCCAGCGCCCCGGGCAACTGCTCGGCAGTCTGTATGGCGACTTCGTCAAAGGCCGGCTGCAAGGGCAGTTTGCGCCCGAGGTCGAGGCGGCCATTCAATTGCATCGACGGATCGATGTATTCACCGATCGCCATCCGCTGGTGGATATCGCCCTGGGGCGGTTTTCCGACACGCGCCGGCGTTATGCCGGGATTGTGCTCGATGTGTTTTTCGATCATTGCCTGGCGCGGGACTGGCGGCTGTATGCCGATCAGCCGCTGGAGGTTTTCACCGCTGACGTTTATCGGGTTCTGACCCGCGAGCGGCAACTGCCCGAGCGACTGGCGAAGATTGCCCCGCACATGGTCGCCAATGACTGGCTGGGTTCGTATCAGGAATTTGAAGTGCTGGAGCAGGTGTTGCGCGGGATCTCGCGGCGCTTGAGCCGGCCGGAGGAACTGGCGGGTGCGATGCAGGAATTGCGGCGGTTGTATGAGCCGCTCAGTGAAGACTTCCGGCTCTTCTACCCGCAACTCCAGGACTTCGCCCAATCCCCACCAACACCCTGAATCCCTGTGGGAGCTGGCTTGCCAGCGATGGCGTCAGCACATTCAACATTCGTGTCGGCTGGTCTACCGCTATCGCTGGCAAGCCAGCTCCCACAGGGGCCAAGGCGATTTCAGGATTTGTATTTCAGGCAGCGATTGCCGGACGCATTGGGGATTGTAGGGTTTCCGGAATTGCGCCAAACAACGCCTTCTGCACCGCCTGCTGCGCTTCAAACGCCAGCGCAGCACGCTCTCGTCCCTGACAGGCCATCGGCTTGAGCAAGTGCACTTCAACATCGCCGCAATCATTGCTGAACAGGCGCATCAGGTGCGAGAGCAGATCATCGTCGCCAATGAACGGCGCCAGCGCATCGATTTCGCCGTCACGCAGATAACGAATCGCCACCGGTTGCAGCATCACGTCGGAATCAATCGCCGCCGCCAGCAAACGGCCGTGAAAGGTGCGCAGCGAACGGCCATCGGTGGTGGTGCCTTCCGGAAACATCAGCAACGCATGCTCGGTTTGCAGATGACGGGTCATCTGCTTGCGGATCAACTGGCTGTCGCCCGAACCGCGACGGATGAACAGGCTGCCAGCTTTCGCCGCGAGCCAACCAGCCACCGGCCAGGTGCGCACTTCGGCCTTGGACAGAAACGACAGCGGCGTGAGCATGCCGAGCAGCGGAATGTCGGTCCACGACACATGATTGCTGACCCACAGCATCGGCTGCTTCGGCAGCTCACCGTGCACCGTCACCCGAAAGGGCAGGGCGTTGCTCAGGCGCGCCATGAAGAAGCGCGACCAGCGCTGACGCCGCTCCATCGAATGCGCCAGGCCAATGCGTTCAAACACGCCAAAGACGCTGGCCATGGTCAACCCCAGAGCCACCACCAGCAGCACCCGCGCGATCCGCGCGTATACGCGCAACCGGCTCATCACACGGCCGCCTTGAAGTGCTTGGCGTAGCGCGGGCAGAGTTCGTCGCGTTTGAGCAGGATAAACACGTCGGCGACCTGGAAATCTTCGTCCCAGCACGGCTCGCCGCAGATCTTCGCTCCCAGACGCATATAAGCCTTGAGCAGTGGCGGCATTTCCGCGATCACGTTCGATGGAATATCCAGCGTCGGCAGCGGATTTTTCGGCTCGGCGCGCAGGTGTTCGGTGCACAGATAACGTTCGCGCAGGCGCTGCATGATCGCGTGGGCCTGGATGCCGCCGTCCTGCATGGGGATGCTCGCGCAACCCATCAGATAGCTGTAGCCGCCCTGATTCAGCACTTCGGCCAACTCGCCCCACAACACCGCGATGGTGCCACCGTTGCGGTACGCCGGGTCGACGCAGGTGCGGCCGATTTCGAGGATCGGGCCTTGCAGATGGGCGAGGCCGTGCAGGCTGAATTCTTCTTCGCTGTAGAACTTGCCGAGGCTGCTGGCGGCGGTGTGATCAAGCAAACGCGTGGTCGCGACCAAACGGCCGGTGTTCAGATCACGCACGCCGATGTGGCTGCAGTGAACATCATAATCATCCATGTCCAGACCCAGCTCCGCGCCTTTCAATTTGGCGTTGAACTCGCCGCTGAAGACGTTGAAGCGCAGGGCCTGGGCTTGCTGCAAGGCCTCGGCGCCGATCAGGCGTTCGGCTTGCAGGCGGCGTTCATTGCCGGTGTCGCTGATGCGGGCGATCTGAGTCATGTGAATCTCCGTACGGGCCTTTAACCCGTCGTGGGTTGCAGCCGATCGACTTTCTTTATGCAGCCGTGTTGTGCAAAGTCAGGCTATGTAGCCCCGGTGTCATCGCCATGAACCTTTGGTGATGCTTATATGACAGCCCACAAGGAGCCTCTTATGCCCTGGCCAGATCTGCTGCACAGCCCTGACCGATTGCCCGCCGTTGCTGACCTGGCCGAGGGTTTTGCGACGTTGTTGCAGCAACTGGGCAACGTCACGCCGTTCGAATTGGCGGTCGCGGGCGGGCGGCGGATGGCCACCCCGGGGCTGGCGTTTCTGGTCGGTTACCAAGCGGCCTTGCGCATGTTGTGGCCGAGTGCGCCGCTGAGCCTCGGTGCATTGTGTGCGACCGAACAGCGCAGTCTGCGTCCGGCGGACATGCTCACGCGGCTGAGCGATTTGCGCCTGAGTGGGCGCAAGGATTTCGTTACGGCCGGCGATGCGGCGGACTGGTTGCTGATCGCTGCGCGCAGTGAAGCACCCGGTGAAACGCCGCGCTTGAGTCTGGCGGTGGTGTATCCCGGCGAGCCCGGTGTGACGGTAGAGAAACTGCCGGCGCTGCCATTGATGCCGGACATCAGCCATGGTCGGCTGCAGCTTGATAACGCGTTGTGCGAGTTGTTGGCCGGCGATGGTTGGGACGCTTACGTCAAACCGTTCCGCACCCTGGAGGACGTTTATGTGCTGAGCGCGATGACCGCGTGGCTGTATGGCGTCGGACAGGACAGCGACTGGCCGCAAGCGCTGCAATTGCGTTTGCTGGCGCTGTTGGCCGGGTGTGCCGAGGCGAGCCGGCAACCGCCGAACAATCCCGCCGGACATGTGTTGCTGGGTGGGTTGTTTGCGCAGTTTGCGGCGCTGGAGGGGGAGGTGAGTCAGGCCTTGGCTGACGGGCCGGCAGAATGGGCGCAGATGTGGCAGCGCGATCAAGGGTTGATGCAGTTGGCCGCAGGGGCCAGGGCCAAGCGCTTGGCCAAGGCTTTGGTGGCGGGCTGAAGGGCCTCATCGCGAGCAGGCGAAGGCCTACAGTTGATCGAGTTTCGTCAGTTGAAATGCGATCCCCTGTAGGCCTTCGCCTGCTCGCGATAGCAATCTAAATAACACCGCATACTTGTCATAAACCCCGACTAGTCTCAGCAGGTTCTTTCCATGAGCCTCCACCATGTGCAAAGGCCTGTCGCTGTTTCTGCTGCTGATCACCTTCACCGTTCACGCCGAACAATGGCCGGGTGAAGAGTGGCCAACCGGCCCGAAGGTCACCGATACAGAGGCGCTGGATCATTACGCCTTCCCGCCCCGCGATGACAGCACCCGCCAAGGCATCCGCACCGACGCGCTGCTGATCATCCGCGACGGCCAGATCATCTACGAACGCTACGCCGGCCCGACCACAGCACAAACCCCGCACCTGACCTGGTCGATCAGCAAAAGCCTGATGGCCAGCGTGCTCGGTGTGGCCTACGGCGAGGGCCTGTTCAAACTCGACGATCCGGCCGCGAAGTTTTACCCGTTACTGACCAAATACCCGGCGATAAAAATCGCCGATCTGCTGCACTGGGCCTCTGGTATCGATTGGCAGGAAGACTACGAATACGCCCCGCTGAAATCCTCGGTGGTGGCGATGCTCTATACCCGTGGTCATCGCGACATGGCTGCGTTTACCGCCGATCACGATGCCTACGCCGAACCGGGGCAGGCCTTCCGCTATTCCAGTGGCGACAGCAATCTCTTGGCGGCAGCGTTGAAAACGATCGTCGGCCCGCAGCGTTATGCGGATTATCCGTGGGAGGCGTTGTTCGAGCCGTTGGGCATTCGCCACGCTGTTTGGGAGACCGATGCCAGCGGCACGTTTGTCGCGTCGTCTTACGCTTACCTGACGGCAAGGGATCTGGCGCGCGTCGGGCTGTTGATGGCCCGTGACGGGCGCTGGAACGATCGGCAATTGCTGCCCAAGGATTGGGTCGACTTCAATCGGCAGCCCTTCGCCGGTTACAAGGCTCATCAGGACGAAGCGGTGCCCGGCGGACAATGGTGGCTCAATCGTCCGGCCGATGGCGCCTTGTCACCGTGGCCCGATGCACCGCCCGACACCTTCGCCGCGCTTGGCCATTGGGGCCAGGCGCTGTACGTAATCCCCAGCGCCAACCTGGTGATCGTGCGCTACGCCGATGACCGCGACGGCAGTTATCGGCACAACGAATTGCTCAAACGCGTGCTGAAGGCGGTGCGGCCATGAAGCGCTTTTTGCTGTTGCTGCTGGTTTTGCTGCTCGGCTGGGTCGTCTACGAGCGCGAAAATCTGTGGGCCTTCCCCGACATCATCAGCGCGTACACCGCCAAGGAATATTGTTCGTGCCGCTATGTGATGAATAACGACGCGCAATACTGCCGTGGCTACGTAAAGCAGTGGCTGCCGACCAGCGGTTTCACCGATGACCCTGCCAGCAAAACCATCACGGTCAGCGGCATGGGCCGCAGCCACCGCGCCCAGTGGTTGAGCGAACGCTTGGGCTGCCGCTTGAACCCCTGAAAACCCGCAATCCTCCTGTGAACAGAGGCCCCTGTGGGAGCTGGCTTGCCAGCGATTGCGTCGGCACAGGCAATATTTGTGTGACTGATACACCGCCATCGCTGGCAAGCCAGCTCCCACAGGGATTTTCATCAATTGATAGATTTGCGGCGACCGAGTTTGCAATAACGGCATAGGCGGTTAAGGTTCGTGCAGGTTTATCGGCCCCACGAGTGTTCAATGTTCAACCGCTCCCTCAGTGCAACCCTGTCCAGCCTGCTGCTCGCCGCCGTCGCGCTGCCGGCGCAGGCCAATTGGTATCTGGACGGCGAGTCGTCGCGGCTGTCGTTCGTCAGCACGAAAAACGCCCACATTTCCGAAGTGCAGCGCTTTCTGGTGCTGCATGGCAAGGTCGACCCCAATGGGCGCGCCGAAGTCGAAGTCGAGCTGGACTCGATCAACAGCGGTATCCCGCTGCGCGACGAACGCATGCGCAAGGAGCTGTTCCAGATCGAGCAATTCCCCGAAGCGACCATCACTACGCAGATTGATTTGCGCCCGATCAACGATCTGGCCCCCGGTGCGCAGCTGGAATTGCGCCTGCCACTCACCGTCAATTTGCACGGCAAACAACACGAATATCCCGCCGAACTGCTGGCGACGCGTCTCGATGATCGACGTTTTCAAGTGGTCACGCTAGAGCCGCTGGTGATCAACGCCGAGGATTTCGACCTCGTGCCGGGGCTGGAAAGCCTGCGCAAACTCGCCGATCTGTCGGCCATCAGTCTGTCGGTGCCGGTGGGTGCGGTGCTGATCTTCACGGCGCGCTGACATGCGCGGCGCGGTGTTCCCGTGGCGGGATGGCAACCGTTTCGAGCTGTTGATCGACGGCCCGCATTTCTTTCCGCGCATGCTCGAGCAGATTGCTGGTGCGCAGGAGCAGATCGAGCTGGAGTTGTATCTGGTCGAGGCTGGTGCTTGTGCCGAAACCATTGTGCAGGCGCTGGTTTTGGCGGCCGAACGTGGCGTGCGTGTGCGTTGCTTGTTCGATGATTACGGCAGCCTCGCTTTCACCCTCAATCTGCGTCAGCGTCTGACTCATGCCGGGGTCGAACTGCGTTTCTACAATCGGCTGAACTGGCGGCGCTGGGTCGGCAACTTCTATCGCGATCACCGCAAATTGCTGCTGGTCGATCAATGTCTCGCGGTGGTCGGTGGCACCGGTGTCACCGATGAGTTCTGGACGCCGGGCCATGACACCAGCGAATGGCACGAAGTGATGGTCGAGATCCGCGGCCCGCTGGTGATCGACTGGCAATTGCTGTTCGACCGTCAGTGGATCGCCAACCGTTATCGCCGCGCCTGGCGCCCGGCCGCGCATTTCGGTCTGCCGCGCCTGCCTCGGGTGCCGGACAAGGGCGAGGGCATGGGCCGTGTGGCGTATGCCGATGCCCGCCAGCACCGCGACATTCTGCAATCGCTGTTTCGCGCCTTGAACAGCGGACAAAAACGCATCTGGATGGCCACACCGTACTTCCTGCCAACGTGGAAAATCCGCCGTTCCCTGCGCAAGGCTGCTGCGCGCGGTGTCGATGTGCGGCTGCTGCTCACCGGGCCGCGCACCGATCATCCGTCAGTGCGCTACGCCGGGCATCGCTACTACCCACGACTGCTCAAGGCCGGGGTGCGGATCTTCGAATACCAGCCGTGCTTTCTGCATTTGAAAATGGTGCTGGTCGACGATTGGGTGAGCATCGGTTCGTGCAACTTCGATCACTGGAACCTGCGCTTCAATCTGGAGGCAAATCTGGAGGCGCTGGATCCGTCATTAACGGCAGCGGTAGAGGCGAGTTTCGTCAAGGACTTCGGGCTGAGTCAGCAAGTGAGTCTGGAAGAGTGGCGGCGCCGGCCGTTGTGGCGGCGGGTCAAGCAGCGGGTGTGGGGCTGGGTGGATCGGGTGGTGGTCAATCTGCTGGATCGCCGGGGATAGTTGCTACACCAAAAAAACACTGTGGGAGCTGGCTTGCCAGCGATGGCGGAGTATCAGTCAACAGAGATGTTGAATGTGCCGGCCTCATCGCTGGCAAGCCAGCTCCCACAGGTTTATGTGTTGCCTGAAAAATTACAGAAGTTCAAAGCTCTGCTGCGTCACGTCCTGGGAATCCAGGCCGATCTGCACGTTGAACTTGCCAGGCTCCGCCGCGTACTTGAGCTGGGCGTTGTAGAACTTCAGGTCATCCTCGCTGATGGTGAAGTGCACGACTTTCTGTTCACCGGCCTTGAGCATGATTTTCTGGAAGTTCTTCAGTTCTTTCACCGGGCGGATCATCGAACCGGTGACATCCTGGATGTACAACTGCACCACGGTTTCGCCGTCGCGCTTGCCGGTGTTTTTCACCATGACGCTGGCGTCGAGCTTGCCGGTGGCGTTCAGGGTGGTCGACGACAGCGCCATGTCGCTCAGGGCGAATTGCGTGTAGCTCAGGCCATACCCGAACGGGAACAGCGGGCCAGTCGTGTCATCGAAATACTGCGAGGTGTAGTTGCCCGGTTTGCCCGGCGTGAACGGCCGGCCAATGCTCAGGTGGTTGTAGTAAGTCGGGATCTGGCCCACGGAGCGCGGGAAGGTCACCGGCAGTTTGCCCGACGGGTTGTAGTCGCCGAACAGCACGTCGGCGATGGCGTTGCCGCCCTCGGTGCCGCTGAACCAGGTTTCCAGAATCGCGTCAGCCGACTGGTTCTCTTCGAGAATGGTCAGTGGGCGGCCGTTCATCAGCACCAGCACCAGCGGTTTGCCGGTGGCTTTCAGTGCGCGGATCAGCTCGCGCTGGGTTTCCGGGATGTTCAGGTCGGTGCGGCTGGAGGACTCGTGGGACATGCCACGGGATTCACCTACCGCTGCAACGATCACGTCAGCATCCTTGGCAGCTTTCACTGCTTCGTCGATCAGCACGTTGGCCGGGCGCGGATCGTCGACCACTTCCGGGGCATCGAAGTTGAGGAAGTTCAGGTAGTCGAGCACCTTCTTGTCGCTGGTGATGTTGGCGCCACGGGCGTAGATCAGGTTCGACTTGTTGCCGATCACCGAACTCATGCCATCGAACAGCGTCACCGATTGCGCAGGGCGCCCGGCGGCCGCCCAACTGCCCATCATGTCGATCGGGGCTTTGGCCAACGGGCCGACCAGCGCGACTTTCGCGTCTTTCTTTAGCGGCAGGGTTTCGTTCTGGTTCTTCAGCAGCACCATGCTGCGACGCGCCACTTCGCGGGCCTCGGCGCGGTGCAGACGGCTCTCGGCGTAGGTGTCGGCCGGATCATCTTCAGCCTTGCCGATGCGCAGGTACGGGTCCTTGAACAGGCCCATGTCGTACTTGGCCGCGAGCACTTCACGCACGGCGTTGTCGATGTCTTTCTGTTCGATCTCGCCGGACTTGAGCAGCCCCGGCAGCTCTTTGCCGTACAGGGTGTCGTTCATGCTCATGTCGATGCCGGCCTTGATTGCCAGCTTCGCCGCTTCACGACCGTCGCGGGCCACGCCGTGCTTGATCAGTTCGAAGATCGCGCCGTGGTCGCTGACCGCCAGGCCTTTGAAGCCCCAGTCCTTGCGCAGCAGATCATTCATCAGCCAGGTGTTGGCGGTGGCCGGAATACCGTTGATCGAGTTCAACGCAACCATCACGCCACCGGCGCCAGCATCGATCGCAGCGCGGTACGGCGGCAGGTAATCCTGGTACATCTTCACCGGACTCATGTCGACGGTGTTGTAGTCGCGACCGCCCTCGACCGCGCCGTACAGGGCGAAGTGCTTGACGCTGGCCATGATGCTGTCGGCCGCACTCGGGGTGGCGCCCTGATAGGCGCGAACCATGACGCCGGCAATGCGCGAGGTCAGGTAGGTATCTTCACCGAAACCTTCGGAGCTACGGCCCCAGCGCGGGTCGCGGGAGATGTCGACCATCGGCGCGAAGGTAATGTCGAGGCTGTCGGCGGCGGCTTCTTTGGCGGCCACGCGACCGGATTGGCCGATGGCATCCATGTCCCAGCTCGACGCGAGGGCCAGCGGAATCGGGAAAATCGTACGGTGACCGTGGATCACGTCGTACGCAAAAAACATCGGAATCTTCAGGCGGCTGCGCATGGCAGCGTCCTGCATCGGCCGGTTTTCCGGGCGGGTAATCGAGTTGAACGTGCCGCCGATATTGCCGGCAGCGATCTCTTTGCGGATCAGCTCGCGGGGCATTTCCGGGCCGATGCTGATCAGGCGCAACTGGCCGATCTTTTCATCGAGGGTCATCTGGTTCATCAGGTTGCTGATGAACGCATCCTTGTTTTCCAGGGGTACCGGGGTCGTGGCGGCCAATACTTGATGACTGGCCAGGCTGACGAACAGACCCAGCAAACACAGCTTCTTCATGAATAGTTTTCTCAAGGGCCCAAGCGGCGATGCAACGCCGGCCAGCCAAAATTTAGGGAGCTACTATTGTTGTTCGGGTACAGGCTCAAAGAAACAGAGCCAAAAACGGCAGCCGACACTTGGCCGCATGATCACGCAGGGCACTTTTTAGCCCATTGCCCCGTCGTAATCCAGCGACGCGGCCGATTATGCCCCAAGAGCCCGCTGAGAATGTTTCGCGCTCGGTTTTTATAATGATATGTGCCAAGGAGCATCACCGCGATGAATGTAAGCCCAACCAATCGCTCACGTTTGCAGGTCGCCACACTGCTGGTGCTGGCCACGCTGTTGACCGCGTGCGGCATCAACAATATCCCGACCCTCGATGAACAGGCCAAAGCCGCATGGGGCCAGGTGCAGAACCAGTACCAGCGCCGTGCCGACCTGATCCCCAATCTGGTGGAGACGGTCAAGGGTTACGCCAAGCATGAAGAGGAAACTCTCACGGCAGTGATTGAGGCGCGGGCGAAAGCCACGTCGATTCAGGTCGACGCCAGCACTCTCGACAATCCCGAGAAGCTCAAGCAGTTCCAGCAGGCGCAGGATCAACTGAGCGGCGCATTGAGCCGTTTGATGGTGGTCTCCGAGCGTTATCCGGACTTGAAAGCCAACCAGAACTTCCTCGCCCTGCAATCGCAACTGGAAGGCACGGAAAACCGCATTGCCGTGGCACGCCGCGATTTCATTCTGGCGGTGCAGAAATACAACACCGAGATCCGCACCTTTCCCGGTCGCCTCTGGCACAGCGTGATGTACAGCGATCTGCCGATCCGCGAAACCTTCGAAGCCACCACGCCCGGCGCGGAAAAGGCCCCGGAAGTGAAATTCTGATTCGAGGTTGTCCATGCGCGTGTTGAAAATGGGCCTGGTGTTGGTGCTGTGGGTATTAGCCTTCAGCGCCCACGCCGAGTTGACGTTCCCGGCGCTGAGCGGGCGGGTGGTGGACGAAGCGCAGATGCTCGAGCCGTCGGTGCGCGCGCAACTGAGCCAGCAGTTGCAGGCCCACGAGCAGGCGACCGGCGAGCAGTTAGTCGTGGTCACGCTGCCGGATCTGCAAGGCACGACCATTGAGGACTTCGGCGTTCAGCTCGGGCGTCATTGGGCGATTGGTCAAAAGGACAAGAACAACGGCGCGCTGCTGATCGTTGCCCGTGACGAGCGCAAACTGCGCATCGAAGTCGGTTATGGCCTCGAAGACCGGCTGACCGACGCGCAGACTTCAGTGATCATTCATCAAGTCATCACTCCTGCATTCAAAAGCGGCAACTTCAGCAAAGGCATCAGCGACGGCGTCGCGGCGATGCTGGTGGTGCTCGGTGGTAATCCGCTGGATGAGCCATCGACGGTTTATGAGTCCAGTGGTGATCCGTCCGATGATTTCATCTCGCGGCACCCGGGATTGTTCGTGTTTTTGGTTATGTTGTTCATCCTGACGGTGTTTGTCTGCCAGATGCTCGGTATCCTGCCTGCCGGCCGGGGTGGCTCCGGAGGAGGGGGCGGCTTCGGCGGTGGTGGCGGTTTTGGCGGCGGCGGTGGAGGCGGGGGCTTCAGCGGCGGCGGGGGCAGTTTCGGCGGCGGTGGTTCGTCCGGCGGCTGGTGAAATCAGAAGAATAATGAGCAGGCACTTTTCAACATGGCACTACTGACCGAACACGAACAACGCAAAGTCGCCGAGGCGATTGCCCGGGTCGAGCGCGACACCGACGCCGAACTGGTAACGGTGCTCGCGGCGCGCGCTGATGACTACGCGTACATCCCGCTGCTGTGGGCGAGCCTGTTGGCGCTGGTGGTGCCGGGCGTCGTGCACTACCTGACCGGCTGGCTGACCCTGCGCAGTCTGCTGCTGGTGCAATGGGGCGCGTTTATCGTGCTGTGCCTGCTGTTTCGTTTGCCGAAAATCACCACCCATCTGATTCCCCGCCGCGTACGGCACTGGCGCGCGTCGAACCTGGCGCGGCGGCAGTTTCTCGAGCAGAACCTGCACCACACTGTGGGCAGCACGGGAATGCTGATTTTTGTGTGTGAGGCGGAGCGGTATGTGGAGATTCTGGTGGATGAGGGGATTTCCAAACGGCTCGATAATAAATCCTGGGATGCGATTGTCGCGGCGTTTACCGAGCAGGTCAGGCACGGGCGCACGCTGGAGGGGTTTGTGACGTGTATCGAGGCGTGTGGGGAATTGCTGAAGGTTCATGTGCCGGTGACGCAGGTGAGGAATGAGTTGCCGAATCGGTTGGTGGTGTTGGGCTGAATACTTTCTTCCTGTTTTAGATCCAAACCCTCACCCCAGCCCTCTCCCAGAGGGAGAGGGGGCCGACCGAGGTGTCTGGTGCTCGACATCGACCTGAAAGAACGAGTCGATCATGGATTCAAAGCAACTCGTTCTGACCTGAGTTCGGCTCGGTATTTCAGGTCGGCGTAACTCGTGAAAACACCTCGGTCAGTCCCCTCTCCCTCCGGGAGAGGGCTAGGGTGAGGGTGCTTCTGACAACCTTTGGGTAAATAAGAGCGTGTCCCCAACCCCCATCCCCCCTAAAATACCCGCCATTCCCGATTTCGCCCGTCCGAGGCCGCTTTTCCATGTCCGTTACTGCACCTGCCACCAAGCCCGCGCCCGATCACCACGCCCAGTTCATCGAGCTGCTGCAAACCAGCCTCGACCAGAACGGCTTCATCAAACTGGTGCTGGCCAAGTACGTCGGCGAAGAAGTGGATTTGCAGCGAGTCATCATCAAACCGGTGACGGTCAAAGCGCAGCCGAATCTGTCGTTCGTCTATCGCTACAAAACCCGCGACATCACCAAAAACCTGACCCTGGTCGACGGCGTGGCGGCGATTGCCGCGCTGTTGCCGGCCTCGTTCAAGAATGCGCATTTACTCGCGGTAACTGACGAAGCTCAGCTGGAATACAGCAAAAAGGGCAAGCCTTCGCTGTTCAAGAGCAAACCTCAGCAATTGCGCGAGGCGCCGTCCGCCGAGCACAACCGTGAGAAAAACCGTTTTCTTGAGTTGAGCCGACCGTTCCTCAAAGACTTGGGCGTGACCAACGCGCAACATGAGCTGATTCCGGCGATGTCGCGCAAGTGGAAGCAGATCAACAAGTTCATCGAAGTATTCAGCCATGCCCTGACCTCGTCACCGCTGGCGCTGGACCAACCGGTACGCGTGGCGGATTTCGGTTCGGGCAAGGGCTATTTGACGTTCGCGATTCACGATTACCTGCGCAACACGCTTAAGGCGGAAGGCGAAGTCACCGGCGTCGAGTTGCGCGAAGAGATGGTCAACCTGTGCAACGCTGCCGCCGCGAAACTCGATCATCCGGGGCTGGTGTTCAAGTGCGGTGACGTGCGCAGCGTGGCGCCGAGCGAGCTGGATGTGATGATCGCCCTGCATGCCTGCGACATCGCCACCGACTACGCGATCCACACCGGCATCCGCTCAGGCGCGTCGATCATCATGTGCTCGCCGTGCTGCCACAAACAGATTCGCCTGCAGATCCAGAGCCCGGCGCTGCTCAAACCGATGTTGCAATACGGTTTGCACCTGGGTCAGCAGGCGGAAATGGTCACCGACAGCCTGCGTGCGTTGTTCCTTGAAGCCTGTGGTTACGAGACCAAGGTGTTCGAGTTCATCTCGCTGGAGCACACCAACAAGAACAAGATGATTCTGGCGGTGAAACGCGCCGAGCCGGTCGACCCAGCGCAGTTGTTGGTGAAGATCGAAGAGTTGAAAGCGTTCTACAACATCAGCGAACACTGCCTGGAAACCTTGCTGCGCGCGGATGGCTATCTCGCCTGACTCGGTCCCTACAAGGTTATGTGTTCAAGCTGTGGCAGGTTGCGTCGGGCGCACCGCGGTTTTACGACCGAGCATGACCGTTGCAATCACGCCACACGCAAACAGCCAGGTAATCGGCTCGACATGTTCGCCAAAGAACAGCACCGAAAACGCAATGGTGAAGAAGATCTGCAACAACTGGATCTGACTGACCCGGGCAATCCCACCCATGGCCAGACCGGCGTACCACGCAAAGAACCCAAGAAACTGCGAAAACAACGCCACATACCCAAACGCCCACCAGGTCTTGGCCGATACCGCGCCCTGATGCTGAAGCGCCAGATACAGCACCGGCCCGATCAACAACGGCGTCGACAGCACCAGCGCCCAGCAGATCACCTGCCAGCCACCCATCTCCTTGGCCAACCGGCCACCTTCGGCGTAACCCAAGCCGCCGACGGCAATCGCGCCGAGCATCAACAGATCACCGGCCTGAATACTGCCGGCCCCGGTGTACAACGCATAACCGAGCACCAATGCACTGCCCAACGCCGCACAGGCCCAGAAGGCTTTCGATGGACGTTCGTGGGACAGCCATGCGGCATAGAGCGCAACGCACAATGGTTGCAAGCCGTTGACCAGTGCACCGTGGGACGCGGGCAAGGTTTGCATTGCCCACGCCGACAACACCGGAAAACCTAGAATCACCCCGGCGATCACCATGCTCAGGCCTTTGATTTGCTGCCAGGTCGGCCACTTTTCGCGCCGCCATAACAGAAGCAGCGCCGCCGGAATCGCTGCGAACAATGCGCGGCCCAAACCGTTGAGCAGCGGATGCAGTTCCTGCACCACGATGCGGGTGAAGGGCAGGGTGAGGCTGAAGATCACCACGCCGAGCAGGCCGAGGGCCATGCCGGTGTTTTCGCGCGAGGACATGATGGGGACCGAAATTGAAGGTGGTTGGGAATGACCTTCATCAAGCCATAAACCGGGCGTTGCGGGCTGTTACAGCTAGGCACAGACTTATCCGTACAGTTTGCTGACGCCATCGCGAGCAGGCTCACTCCTACAGTTGAGATGCGTACCCCTGTAGGAGTGAGCCTGCTCGCGATGGCGTCAACTCGGTAGTAGCCCGTTGTTACCCGTCACTGTCGAATAGGTCTACCTTGAATACTCCCAAGCATTCCCCCAGAGGAGACCTCCCCATGGCCGCGAAAAAGATCCTGATGCTGGTCGGCGATTACGTCGAAGACTACGAAGTGATGGTGCCATTCCAGGCCCTGCAAATGGTTGGTCATACCGTCCACGCCGTATGCCCGGACAAGGCTGCCGGCAAAACCGTGCGCACCGCGATCCATGACTTTGAAGGCGATCAGACCTACAGCGAAAAGCCCGGCCACCTGTTCGCCCTCAACTTCGACTTCGCCAAGGTCAGCGAAGCCGATTACGACGCGCTGTTGATCCCCGGCGGTCGTGCCCCGGAATACCTGCGCCTGAACGAAAAAGTCCTCGACCTGGTGCGTGCCTTCGACAAGGCCGGTAAACCGATTGCTGCCGTTTGCCACGGCGCGCAACTGCTGGCAGCAGCGGGCATTCTGGAAGGTCGCGAATGCAGCGCCTATCCAGCCTGCGCGCCGGAAGTGCGACTGGCGGGCGGGACGTACATCGATATTCCGGTGACGGACGGCCACGTTCAAGGCAATCTGGCCACGGCGCCGGCATGGCCGGCGCATCCGAACTGGCTGGCGGGTTTCCTCGGCTTGCTCGGCACTAAAATCACCCTGTAACGAGGATCCGCTGATGTGCGAGCTCTACGTCAAGGCTGACCCGATTCTTTATGAGTCACGCTCGCGTTCGCTGCGCATCTGCGGCGTGGTGACGACGCTGCGCCTGGAGAATCAGTTCTGGGACATCCTCAGCGAAATCGCCGAGGTCGACGGCATGACCACCAACCAACTGATCGCCAAGCTGTATGAAGAGGTGATGGATTATCGCGGTGAGGTGGTGAATTTTGCCTCGTTCCTGCGGGTGAGTTGTATGCGCTATCTGAGTCAGCGGCGGGTGAGTGCGCCGGAGTTGTCGGTGGTGCGGGCGGTGGTGAAATAGGCCAGACCGGGTTGACCCCATCGCTGGCAAGCCAGCTCCCACAGGTATTGTGATGCGGCACAGTTATAGGGCACACCAGACCTCTGTGGGAGCTGGCTTGCCAGCGATTGGGCCGGTACAGGCGACAGAAGGCTGGGGCTGGTCTTTACTCATTTGCGCGAAATCTCTCAATCGCCAAGGAGCAACGAACATGTCCGGATGGTACGAACTCAGTAAAAGCAGCAACGGCCAGTTCAGGTTCGTGTTGAAAGCGGCGAATGCCGAAACGATTCTGACCAGCGAGCTGTACACCACTCGCGCAGCGGCCGACGGCGGCATCGCGGCGGTGCAAACCAACAGCCCGCTCGATGAGCGCTACGAGAAGAAATCGACGAAGGACGGCCACCCGTACTTCAACCTGAAAGCGGCCAATCATCAGGTCATCGGCAGCAGCGAAGCGTATTCATCGGATGCGGCGTGCGATAAAGGCATTGCCAGCGTCAAGGTGAACGGGCCGAGCAAAGTGATCAAGGACAAGACTTTGCCGGTTCTCTAAACCCGCTTTCAAATCCAACACCATTCCTGTGGGAGCTGGCTTGCCAGCGATGAGGCCATTTCATTCAGCATTGATGTTGAATGATTCACCGCCATCGCTGGCAAGCCAGCTCCCACAGGTTTTTGCGTTGTCAGTGGATCAGCGCAGGGTTTTCAGGATTGCTTGCAGCTGCGTCTGGCCCGCCTCACTCAACGGGAATACCGGCAAGCGCGGATCACCCACCTCCAGCCCGGTCTGACGCAATCCGGCCTTGATCGTCGCCGGCAACCCACCCTTGAGGATGAAATCCAGCAGCGGCAACTGGCGGTAAAACAAATCCCGCGCGCGATCCAGATCGCCGGCCATGGCCGCGTCATAAAGATCCAGATTCAACTGCGGGATCAGGTTCGGTGCCGCCGTGCACCAGCCTTTCGCCCCGGCCGCAAACGCCTCCAGCGCCAGCGGATTGCAGCCGTTGTAGAACGGCACCTGACCTTCACCGAGCAATTGCAGCTTGTGCATGCGCTGGATGTCGCCGGTGCTCTCCTTGACCATGGTCACGTTGTCCACGGCATTGACGATGCGCAGAATCAAATCCACCGACATGTCAGTGCCGCTGGTGGCCGGGTTGTTGTAGAGCATGATCGGCACGCCGATGCGCTCGCCGATGGCGCGGTAGTGGGCGAGGATTTCCGCTTCGCTGAGTTTCCAGTACGAAGCCGGCAGCACCATCACCACGTCGGCACCATGGGCTTCGGCGAAACGCGCGCGGCGCACGGCTTTGGCGGTGGTCAGGTCGGACACGCTGACAATGGTCGGCACGCGTTTGGCCACATGCTTGATGCTGAACTCGGCGACCTGATCCCACTCCGCGTCGCTCAGGTAAGCGCCTTCGCCGGTGCTGCCCAGTGGGGCGATGGCGTGGACGCCGCTGTCGATCAGGCGATCGATCGATTGCCCGAGCGCTGGCAAATCCAGCCCTTCGCCATTGGCGCCGAACGGGGTGATGGTGTAGCCGATGATGCCGTGAATAGTGGACATGGGAATCTCTCCGTAACAGGTTTCAGTTCAGGCAATCGGCGTGTTGGCGCAGGTTCTGCCGGGCGTAGTAGTTGAACGCAGCGGCGTGGCGCTTCGGCTTGGCGATCCAGTCGTGCGCCTCACGGCCCAGCTCAGGGATGATCGGTTTGATCGTGCCGGCGGCCATCGCCAGTAGTTGCAGTTTGGCCGCGCGTTCGATCAATTGAGCGATGACGCAGGCTTCTTCAATCGTCGTACCGGTCGACAGCTGACCGTGGTGCGAAAGCAGGATCGCGCGTTTGTCGCCCACCGCACCGGCAATCAGCTCGCCTTCTTCGTTGCCCACCGGCACACCCGGCCAGCCCTCGAGAAATGCGCAGTCGTCGTACAGCGGGCACAGGTCCATGTGGGAAATCTGCAGCGGTACTTCCAGCATCGACAACGCCGCCACGTGGGTCGGGTGGGTGTGGATAATGCAATTCACATCCGGGCGTGCGCGGTACACCCAGCTATGGAAACGGTTGGCCGGGTTGGCCATGCCGTGACCTTCGAGGACTTCCAGATCCTCGTTGACCAGCAGCAGATTGCTCGCGGTGATTTCGTCGAAACCCAGGCCCAATTGCTGAGTGTAATAGGTGCCGGGCTGCGGGCCACGGGCGGTGATTTGGCCGGCGAGGCCGGAGTCGTGGCCGTTCTCGAAGAGAATCCGACAAGTCAGGGCCAGCTTTTGCCGGTCTGTCCACGTATTATCCGCCAGGCTTTTTTGCATCTGGGTCAGTGCTTGCTTGACCAGTTGGTCTTTGGGTAGTGCTAATGTCTTGGCCATGTCTGTGTCCTTTGGGTGATTGCAAATGACACGAAAGAGGCTATATGACACAAAGTGTCATTGGCAAGCACAAATCGTCGCTTCCTTGCTGGAATAACTGTCGCGCATGTCTATCCGTTTGAAATTGTTAAGAAAAAAACTTGGCGTAACCCTTGAGGCACTGGCCGAAAAGTCCGGCATGACCAAGAGTTATCTGTCGAAAGTCGAGCGCGGGCTGAACACCCCGTCGATTGCTGCCGCGTTGAAACTGGCGAAGGCGTTGAACGTGAAAGTCGAGGAATTGTTCTCCGAAGACAACGTCAGCCTCGACAGCTACAGCCTGGTGCGCAGCCATGAGCGCCAGTCATTGGCGGCCAATGACCAGAGTCCGGGATATGCCGTGCTCGCGCATCAGGTCAGCGAGCGCAACCTGCTGCCGTTCATCATCTACCCGCCGAGCGAGTTCACTGACAAAACCTTCAAGGAGCATTTGGGCGAGGAGTTTCTGTTCGTCCACGAAGGGCAGGTCGAAGTGGATTTCATGAACGAGAAGGTGCTGCTGGAGCGCGGCGACGCGCTGCACTTCAATGCGCAGAAACCTCACCGGATCCGCTCGGTTGGCGAGGTGCAGGCGCAGTTGCTGGTGGTGGTACACAGCGCCGAAGAATGAACCTTAGAGTCAAAAGATCGTCCGAAGGCTCGGGCCGCGTTCGGACGATCTTTTGATCTTGCTTTAAACCTCGACCGGCACCGACAACTTAGGGCTGCCGAGCGCATGGCTCTTGGCATCAAAAAACCGCAACTCAACGCCCGTGCCTTCGAACACCTGCGCGTAATGCCGCTTCTGATGCTGAACGAACGCCGCACTGCGCGGATAAATCGAGATCGCCACCGTTGCAGGTTTCGCCAACCGCAGCGCCCGAACGATGTGCGCATCCTGCTCGCCCAAGGCATGGCCAAAGATGCACAGACTGCCGCCATGCCCGAGCAACTGCTCATAACAGAACGACAGGTAATCCGAACTGCGAATAGTCTTGAGCTTGTCCGCACTCGGTCCTTCGGTGACGAACAGCGGCACGTCATCCAGTGTCTTGATCGTGTTGTTGATCGCAAAACTACCGAGCAACGTGCCCTCGGTTGAAGTCAGTTTGCGCGCCGTGCCGTCCTGATTGCGCACCAGATGCAGACCGCCGTGCAGGTACAACAGGCGCGGTTTGTCGGTGGCAGTTTCGCTCAGATCAAAACTCGCATTGGCGCCGTTGAACAGGTCGTCGATGGCGTCGCCTTGATGTTGCAGCGCCCAGTAATTGAGCAAGTCGTAGTTGGTGGTGAACACGGTGCGATAGCGCGCCAGTTCTTCGTTCAACGTCGCCAGCGTCGAAGGCTTCACCAGTCGCCACGGAATGTGCACGGCGTGCACGGTGTTGATCAGCGCTTCCTTGATCGCGTAGTAACGATTGCGCGGCGCCGCCGAGCTGACAGCCAACGCCTTGTTGACCCGGCTGGTGGTTTTCAGTGCGCCGAGTACCTGCTCGAAACTGCGCGTCTGCATCGCGTCGAACACCGCCAGTTCCGACGGGCTCAGCGGTTTTTCTTCGACGGTGCGGGCGTTTTCAAACAGCGAGTCGTAGCCGAAGTCGTCCCACACCGCACGGCTGGCGCCATTGCCTACCAACAGACCGTTGAAGTCGGTCGCGGCGCGCAGAGTGTTCCAGTCTTCGAGGCTGGCGTCGACATCGAGAAAATCGGTCATTGCGTAGGCGGTCTCAAAACAAAGGGGCTGATGGACGGCGACTTTATCACGAGCGGGCATTGAGCCAGATCAACATCGCTCGTGACCGATCGGTCGATGCTGTGTCTATCCGCCGAACCGGAGCAGTCGATTCGGCCCCTGTCAGGAGATGCGCGCATGACCAGCACCTTTTTCATTCCGGCGGTAAACATCATGGGCAACGGCTGCCTCGATGAAGCTATGGTCGCCATTCGCAACTACGGTTTTCGCAAAGCGTTGATCGTCACTGACACGGGGCTGGCCAAGGCTGGCGTGGCCACGATGGTTGCCGAGAAACTGGCGATGCAGGACATCGATTCGGTGATTTTCGACGGCGCCAAACCGAACCCGAGCATTGCCAATGTCGAGTCGGGTCTGGGGCTGCTAAAGGAAAGTCGCTGCGATTTCGTCGTCTCGCTGGGCGGCGGTTCGCCGCACGACTGCGCCAAAGGCATTGCCCTGTGCGCGACCAATGGCGGGCAGATCCGTGATTACGAAGGTGTCGATCAATCAAGCAAGCCGCAACTGCCGCTGATCGCGATCAACACCACCGCCGGCACCGCCAGCGAGATGACCCGGTTCTGCATCATCACCGACGAATCACGGCACGTGAAAATGGCCATCGTCGACCGCAACGTCACACCGCTGCTGTCGGTCAATGACCCCGAGCTGATGGTCGCCATGCCCAAAGGTCTGACGGCCGCCACCGGCATGGATGCGCTGACCCACGCCATCGAGGCGTATGTCTCGACTGCCGCCAATCCGATCACCGACGCCTGTGCGCTGAAAGCCATGACCCTGATCAGCAACAATTTGCGCCTGGCTGTGCGTGACGGCAGCGACCTCGCCGCGCGGGAAAATATGGCTTACGCGCAGTTCCTCGCCGGCATGGCCTTCAACAATGCCTCGCTCGGCTACGTGCATGCGATGGCGCATCAATTGGGCGGGTTCTACGACTTGGCCCATGGCGTGTGCAACGCGGTGCTGCTGCCTCATGTGCAGACGTTCAACGCGCTGGTGTGTGCCGATCGGCTGACCGATGTTGCCCACGCCATGGGCGCCGATATTCGCGGTTTCAGCGCCGAAGAGGGGGCGCAGGCGGCGATCAATGCGATCCGCTGCCTGGCCAAAGATGTCGAGATTCCCGATGGCCTGCGCGAATTGGGCGCCAGACTCAGTGACATTCCGCTGCTCGCCAGCAATGCGCTGAAAGACGCCTGCGGTCTGACCAATCCTCGGGCGGCGGATCAGCGCCAGATCGAGGAGATTTTTCGTAACGCGTTTTGAGCGGTTACGACGGGGTCAGCCCTTGCCCTCAGAGGTCACCGTAAACGTTCGAACACGGCCCCAATCTGACAATTTTCCATTGATATTGTGAATGGCGGATATTCGATACCTGCCTTCCTTCAGGGGGAGGGTAGGTTGAGTATGCCATTGCTTTTCGCTGTCGACGTCGGCTCTGGCAATCTCCAGGTCGTTGTCCAAATCGATAATGCTAACGATGCCAGTGGGCTGCGTGACATCGCCATAAAAGTCCGGAACGGCATCTACCTCGGCTTCTTCCTCCGGTTCCATAACGACCGGAATGTTGATGGGGGGCCGCAAGTGCACCTTGTATTTGCGCTCCTCACTCCAACCTGACTCGACGCCTTCCACCTCCTGGCGGGCTTTAATCCCATGCTCCCCCGAGGACTGGGCTCCGCTGAAGCTGAACGCCCATCGTCCATTTTTGCTGACCTGTCCTCCACCCAGCGAATGCGTCTCTTCAATGTCCCAAACCTGCACCAGAGCACCCGGTATACCGCTGCCGAGAAACAGTGTTGCTACCCCCGTGTTCTTGTCCTTTTCGGGGTACGTGATGGTTGGGGGCGGGACAGGTTGCGTGTTGGGCTTGTCGGGAGTGCTCATTGTGTTTCTCGTTTCAGGCTGATTTGAAACGAAACACTGGCACGGCGTGTCCCGTTTAGAACCTGTAAGAACTACCAGTTTTTTAGCTTTTTTTGCTTGATACGCAATTTCATTTTCTTCTAAAAAACTGTCATTTCTGTCAGTTGTCCGGCGTGGCTACTTCGGATCGAATGCTCTGACAACGGGGGTCGACGTCGATCTCTCAAGGAGCACGCGAACATGCCGAAAGCCACAGCACCCACAGTATCGAAAGCCCCCAAAACAGCAAAAGCACAATCAGCAGGAGAGCTGGATGATCGCTTTGGCCTGCGCACGCTGAATTTTCCCGGAGCGAGCAAGACCATTGGTCATGGGGTGGCGATAACGCCGTCAGGGCAGATCATGGTCAGCGCAACCGTTGAGGTATCAGACCTTTCGTACTACGGCCTGGCGCGTCTGGATGCCAATGGCAATCCAGATCCGGGCTTTGGTAATGGCGGCTATCTTCGCGGCCGATTTGGCAATGGTCTGCTCTCGCAAGCCGGACAGTTGATCGTGGATGCAACCGGCCGGATCTACCTGTGCGGCGTGATTGGCGAGAGCAAAGACACAGCCATCGAATACCAACAGGTCATCGCTCGATTCATGCCCGACGGCTCGCCGGATACCGGGTTCGGCGACGATGACGATGACCATGACCATAAAAGCGGTTATCGGGTTGTGCCCACGCGTATTCCTCTGCTGACAGGCGCCACGGGTGGCGGTCTGATTCTGGCGAAGTCCACGCCCCTGGCGGCGGAGCCGGACAGGCTGCTTTTCGTGACCTCGCAAAAGGGCAGTGGCTTGCTGACGCGCTTCCTACTGGATGGCTCCGACGACTCATCGTTCGCTGCCAACGGCTGGATTGTCCTGACGCTTAAGGAGGTGGCAATTTCATTGCGAGGGATCATCCAACTCGACGATGGGCTTATTCTGGTGCATGGCAAAACGGAAATAACCAATCAGGGATTGGTCATGGCGTTCGACAGCAGCGGAAACGTCGCAGAGGCGTTTGGCAACAAGGGGACATTGCTGTTGAACCTTGAACAGGATGACAAGCCGCTCGAAAGCTCGGTCGAGCAGGTCATTGTGCAAACGTCAGAGCGCTTGCTCTTGCTCGGTTCGGCGGTCGAAGCGTCGGCAGGGGACAAATTCCAGCACGCGTTTATCAGCGGCATCACCCACACCGGCGAAAAGGATGAAGCATTCAATGGCAAATATCCGGTTATCACCCCTGCGACAGGGACCCTCGATCTCAGGAGCTGGACGGAAGGGTTCGCCCTGGATGACAGCGCCGGCCATCGAATCGTCACGGTTGGACAAACCTCGGGGGGCACACGAGGTTTACTGACGGGAGGCTTTTTGGCAAATGGCGCCGTGGATCCGGCATTCAACGTCGAGGGTGCGGCGCAGATCGAGTGGCCTGCGAAGAGTGCCTGTATGCAGAATTCATCGGTGCTGGTCTTGGGGAACAGAAATGGCAGGGTGCAACTGATTCGCTTGCTAACCGCATCGGTCAGTGATCTGTGAAATCCCCCCGTCGGTTGATTGGCAGAACGGCAATCCTCCGAGATCGGTGGCCTGCTGTGACGCGTTCGCAAACAAGCCCGCTCCCACATTGAAATTCGATCCCCTGTGGGAGCGAGCCTGCTCGCGAAGACTGACTTCCAGACACTGAAAAACATCGATTCAAACGATCATCCAGCAGCCACTGTATTCTTCTCAAACACCCCGCCAAACTGAATCAACACCACTCCGGCAATCAACAACAGCGCGCCCGATACCCGCGATACCGTCAGTTGTTTTTCAATCAGCCCGAACCACCCGAAGTGATCCAGCGCCATCGACGCAATGACTTGCCCTGCCAACGCCAGCGCGACAAACCCTGAAGCGCCAAGCTTGGGCAACAACGCTACCGCCAACGCAACAAAACACACACCAAACGCACCACCGGCCCACATCCACAACGGCGCCTTGCTGATAAACGCCAACGACGGCAACGGCAAACGCAACGCCAGAATCACCGGCAGCAACACGATCACGCTGACCAGCAACGACGCCAATGTCGCCCACAACGGATGTCCCAGCCCACGCGCCAGATTGCTGTTGATCGCACTCTGAAACGGCACCACCGCCCCGGCAAACGCGGCCAGCACCAGCAAACCGGCCCACTGCAACGTACTCATGTTCATCACTCCAAGAGGTTTTGCTGGACTCTAGGGTATTCGTCGAGCAGATTTAAATTCCGTTTCGTCATCCAGTACATGCATCAGATGAATGATCTACGTCGTATCGACCTCAATCTGTTGGTGATCCTTGACGCCCTGCTCAGCGAGCAGCACGTCACCCGCGCCGCCGAGCGTTTGCACCTCAGTCAACCGGCGGTCAGCCATGCGCTGGCACGGTTGCGCGATCTGCTCGGCGATCCGCTGCTGGTGCGTGCCGGCTCGACGCTGGTGCCCACCGCGCGAGCGCTGGAACTGGTCGCGCCGCTGGCCGAAGCGTTGGCTCAGGTGCAATCGCTGCTGGCGCCGAACACCTTCGATCCGGCGAGTGCGCGCAGGACGTTTCGCGTGGCGATGTCGGACTACGGCGCAGCGATCATTCTGCCTACGCTGATCCGCACCCTGCGCCGGGAAGCGCCGGGGATCGACCTGCAAATCAGCCATGCCAGTCGCGAAGGCATGCTGGAAGGCGTGCTCAATGGCGATATCGATGTCGCCGCCGGCGTCTTCCCGGAAATGCCCCACGAACTGCGCAGCTCGGTACTGTTTGAAGAGCGCTACGTCTGCCTGCTGGATCGCCAGACGTTGCCGGGCAACGGTGTTCTGGATTTGCCGACCTACCTGTCACGTCCACATGTACTGCTGGAAATGCGCGGCAGCGGCACGCCGGAAATCGAGCGCGCATTGACGTCATTGCGTGAGCGTCGCCGCGTCGCGATCAGCCTGCCGCACTGGAACGTCGCGCCGCAGTTCATCAGTGGCACGGATCTGATTCTTACGGTGTCTTCACGCAGCGTGCGCGAGATTGATCAGCGCGAACTGATCGTGGTGCCGCCGCCGTTCGAGATTGCGCCATTCACGTTTGTGCTGGCGTGGCATAAGCGGCGGGGCGGGGATCAAGCGTTGAACTGGTTGAATCGGACGATTGAGGAGGGGATAGTGCGCGGCTGAAAAGGTACAAGGAGAAGGAAGTGACAGTGAAGTCTGGCTGGATCGGGTGTGCGGTATTGTGCGGGTGGTTGCTGGCGGGGCAGGCATTGGCCGATTGCACACCGGCGCCAACGGCGCATGAGATGGATTTTTCCGTCTGTAAGGACTGGCCGGCGTATCCCGGAATGACGCTTACCGCCGTCGCCAATTTCTCACCCGATCCGGTGCATGGCGCATCAGGGACTGTGGGGCTTTACGACTTGCGTTTGGCCTTGGTGGCGAGCGCAGACTCGCAGCCGTTAGCGAGCTTTTATCAGCCCTCCGCATTCTCTGTTGATGCCATCGCGCTGGACGAACTGAAATTCGATACCGCCCGCTATAAGCTCGCGCCGCAATTGCAGGCCTTTGGCGTGCGAGTACGGTTCAAAGGCTCTTCGCGCGTGAATCCTGTGGATGAAACCTGGTTGTCGCTCTATGTGAAAGACGGCAACGCATTGCGTCCTGTCATGAATCGACTGGTGGTTTATGAATATGGCGGGGAGTGGGATGGCAATTGTGCGGGAGAGCGCTACGAGACTACACGAACCGTGGCTCTGGCCAAGACCAGCAGCCATGGCTTTGCCGATCTGATGATCAAAACGATCCGTAGCTCGACCGTTGGCGAGGGCGAGGGCGAGGCGTGTGTATCCAATACCGTCACGCAAAAACCTGTCTTGACGACACTTCGCTATGACGGCAAAAACTACGTAATGCCTGAAGATTTCAAAGGCCTCTAAGACCGATGTCTTTTACTCAAGGAAGAATAATGTTCTCGCGTACTACATTGCTGGGCTCTTTCATCGCGATGGGCCTTTTAACTATGGCCGCTCAAGCCCAGGCCGCTTGCCAGACCAAAGACTTCGACGGCAAATCCCTGTCGCGCTGCAAAGTCTGGCCGGCCGTGCAGAGCCAGGCGATTTCGGTTAAATCCACTTACCTTGCCGACGCCGGCGACGATGAGGCCGGGGTGTTCGATCTGGATCTGTCGATCGTCAATGCGAGCACTTACAACCCCATCGTCACTTACCGTAAACCGGGGGCTTACAACTCCGATGCCGTGCGCTTTGAGGATCTGCGCATCGACACTGCCCGTTATCGACTGGCGCCGGAGGTTCGGGCTTTCGGCTTGCGTTCAAAGTTCGCGCACAGTTCCCACGCCATTCCCTACGAGAAAACCGATCTGGCGCTGTATGTTCGCGAAGGCAATGAGTTGCGTCCGGTGCTGGAGGGCTTGGTGGTTGCCAAGAGCAATGGCGAGTTCATGAATGATTGCGAAGGCTACACAAAGACGATTCGCCGAACCGTCGAGATCGGCTCTTCCAGTCATCATGGTCTGGCCGATTTGATCGTCACGACCAGCGGCAGCAGAATGAAAAACACCCAGTCGGGTAAAGAGTGCGTTTCCAATACCACACGTCTGAAGCAAAAACAGATCACCCTGACCTACGACGGCCAGCAATACATCGTCCCCGAAGACCTCAGAGGTTACTGACCGCATGCTCACCGGCCTCAACCACCTGACCCTCGCGGTCAGCGATTTGAATCGCAGTCTGGCGTTCTATCGCGATGTGTTGCAACTGCGCGTCGAAGCCACGTGGGACGCCGGCGCTTACCTGTCGCTGCCGGGGCTGTGGTTGTGTCTGTCGCTTGATCCGCTGCGTTCAAGCGAACCGTGCGCCGATTACACCCATTACGCTTTCAGCCTCAATGCAGCCGATTTCTCAACGTTCGTGCAGAAGCTAAAAGCGGCAAACGTGCAAGAGTGGCGCGATAACCGCAGCGAAGGCGCATCGTTCTACTTTCTCGATCCCGATGGCCACAAGCTCGAAGCGCATGTCGGCGATCTCGCTTCACGGCTGTCGGCGTGTCAGCAAAAACCGTACGCCGGCATGCGTTTTTACGACGAGTCATGATCAGACACATTTGTCTGTTATAGACTGGCGGCCACGTGTTCTGGCGCTTGCAGGTTTTCCATGACTCCATCGTTGCTAATGGCCGTGCTGGCCTCGGGTTTCATTTATGGCATTACGCCCGGGCCGGGGGTGCTGGCGGTGTTCGGCATTGGTGCAGCCCACGGGCGACGGGCCGGGGCGGGGTTTCTTTGCGGGCACCTGCTCGGTGATGTGGTCTGGTGCAGCACGGCGCTGATCGCGATTGTCGGCGCCCGGGAAATCGGCAGCACCGCGTTTGATGTGCTCGGTGTGCTCAGCGGTTTGTACTTGTTCTGGCTCGGCTGGCGCGCGGTGCGCGCCCAGCGTCGCAACGGTGACGAGCCGCAGGGCGCGGCGCGCAATCCGTTCTGGCACGGCATTCTGTTCGGTTTGACCAATCCCAAGGCCTATCCGGTGGCGGTCGCGACCTTCACCGCGCTGTTGTCGAGCCGCGCCGAACTGCTCAACTGGTCGATGCTGCCGGCGTTGATTGCCCTGAGTTTCCTCGGCGGCCTGCTGGCCTACGCTATTCTGATTGGCGTGGTCGGCGCGCAACGGGTACGCACGCTGTATCAGCGTCATGAGTTGCTTATCACCCGCTTGTGCGGCGTGATGTTTATCGGTTTTGCCATCAACGCGCTGGTGCATGCACTGCCGGGGCTGATGCCGAACAAGGCTTGAAAATGTGTGCAGGGAGGCGCAATAAAAAGGTCAGGGATGGTTGATCAGTGCTGCATTGTCCGGACACCCACGCTGAACCATGGAAAGCCGAAATTCCGCGCCGTTGGCGAGTTTTATCGATTTGTTGCTGGACGCCGTCTGCGCGGTCGACAAGCAGGGTCGTTTCGTTTTTGTCAGTGCCGCTTGTGAGCGTGTTTTCGGATATTCGCCTGAAGAGTTGATCGGCCGGCAAATGATCGAGCTGGTGCACCCGGCGGATCGGCAGCGCACTCTCGCAGCCGCAAACGAAATCATGGGCGGCGAACCCAAGCTCAACTTCGAAAACCGTTACCTGCGCAAGGACGGCAGCGTCGTGCATATCCTCTGGTCGGCGCGTTGGTCGGAAGTCGATCAACTGCGCATCGCCGTGGCGCGCGACATCACCGAGCGCAAACAGGCCGAATCGCGCCAGGCAGCGTTGTACGCGATTTCCGAAGCGGCGCATGCGGCGGAAGATCTGCTGGCGCTGTTCAAGCGTATTCATCTGATCATCGGCGAATGGCTGCCGGCGATGAATTTCTCCGTGGCGCTGTACGACGAGCACTGCGCACAACTGAATTTTCCTTATCACGTCGACGATCACGAATTGCAGCCCGAGCAACCGGGCACCGTCACCGGACGCCTGTGCGCGGAAGTTATCCGTAGCGGCCAGCCGATTCTTCTGACGCCGGACAGTGCAGATTCCCCAGCCGATTTCGCCGAACTGGTGGCCGGGCAGAACGCGCCTTGCTGGCTCGGTGTGCCGTTGAACTCGAAAAACGGCACCATCGGCGCCTTGATCGTCAAAAGCCTGCCCGGCGGCGAGCGCTACACCGAGCAAGACAAGGAACTGCTGCAATACGTTTGCGCCCAGGTCGCCACGGCCATCGAGCGTCAGCAATTGCACGCCCGCCTGCGACGTATGGCGCAGTACGACCAACTGACGCAGCTGCCCAATCGTGAATTGCTGCGCGATCGCTTGAAGGCTGCGTTGGCCAGCGCGCGCGAGCAATCCGGGCACATGGCCTTGTTGTATGTCGATCTGGACCGCTTCAAACAGGTCAATGACACCTTTGGTCACGCCGTCGGCGACATGCTCCTGCAAACCGTAGCCAATCGCCTCAAGGGCTGCGTGCGGGAAACCGATACCGTGGCCAGAATCGGCGGCGATGAATTTGTCGTGTTGCTGCACAGTGTCCAGGTCTCGGAAGATGCTGACGGCGTGGCGGAAAAAATCCGACAGGTGCTGGTGCAACCGATGCGTCTCGATGGCCACAACCTGCACATCGAACCAAGCATCGGCGTGGCCCGCTATCCAGAGCACGGCAGTGAAGAACAGCAACTGTTCCGCCATGCCGATCAGGCGATGTACGCCGCCAAACGCTTGAACCATCACGCGTTGAATAGTTGATCCGGGGCCGCCGTTCGTCGCAGCGACTGCAATTTTTCTAAACCTTTGCCGGCCAGAAAATTCTCAATCTAGGCGGGCACCTGCTCGCCACGATCATTACCAAGAGGTAGAGAATCATGCCTAACTCAAGAAACTCGAACTCGGGAAACTTCGCCAACGATCGAACGAAGGCCTCTGAAGCAGGTCGCAAAGGTGGGAAAACCACCACAACGACCGTCGACAAAGAGCCAAAACCAGACATGGGCCGCAAGCCCGCTCAGAAATCGAAGTAGTCGGTGAAGGTAGTTTTGATTGAGAGGCGGGGGCGTAAGCTCCCGCTTGAATTTTGCAAGTAAGGAGGGCGCGACCATGAGCCGAATGGCCACCCGTATACGCACCATGAGTTTTGCATCGCTATTGGGCCTCTGTGCCAGCAGCGCTTTTGCCCAGTCGCCCGCCGATTTCATCAACGATGCCTCGGCCAAAGGCATGGCCGACATCGAGGCCAGTCGTCTGGCCCACAGCAAGGCCGAATCGAAAGAGGTCAAGGACTACACCATCGTCGTCATCAACGACCGCACGACGGCCAACCAGCACCTGGCGAAAATCGCCAAGAAACTTGACCTGCCCGTCGCGCCTCGTGAAGAGCTGGCCGACAAGGCCAAGGAATTGATGCCGCAAGTGACCGACGGCGCCTCCTTTGATCAGGCCTACGCCGCCAGTCAGGTCAAAGCCACTGAAGAGGCCATTGAGCAGATTCAGCAGGAAGCGCAGACCACCGACGTGCCGGAGATCAAGGCGTTTGCTGACGAGACCTTGCCGAAACTGCAAAGCCATCTGGAGATGGCTCGCCAGTTGCAGGCCAGCCGCTAATCAAGAGCAAAAGATCGCAGCCTTCGGCAGCTCCTACTCAATCCCTGTAGGAGCTGCCGAAGGCTGCGATCTTTTGCTTTCAATCCTCAACACTCATTTAAATCCTGCTTCGACTTACTCTTATCGCCCAATCCCTCAAGATTGAACACCTCACCCTCGCCCAGCGAGCGGTAGTGTCTGCGCAACGCCTCCAGCTGCTTCAAATCCAGCGCCTCCAGCCCGAGCATCGCGTTCTGCGCTTCTTTGGTCACCAACAGCAATTCATCGATTTTCAAATGAAGAATGTCGGTGTCGCGGTTCTGCGTGTTCTGAATCAGGAACACCATCAGGAAGGTGATGATGGTGGTCGAGGTGTTGATGATCAGTTGCCAAGTGTCGTTGTAGTCGAAGATCGGCCCGCTCAAACCCCACAACCCGATCAGGATCAACGCGCCCATGAAGGTCTTCGGACTACCGGCCCATAGAGCGAGCTTCTGGGAGATTTTTGCGAATTTCATAGCCGTGTTCCTTATTGGGGGAATGCTTGAAATTCAGACATTGGCGGCGTTATGAAAATTCTACTTACATCCATGCCCTTTCGATAAAAACACGGTCGCGCGAAGTCCGCCTGATAGCGAAACTTTCATTGTGTAGGTTTGTGGCTAGTATCAAGTGGCGATCAAATTGCCAGTAGCCCATTACACGGACAGACATCACGCAAGAGGCCACTCATGGAATTCTTCGAAAAGTTAGCCAGCCTAGCCGCCAAAGTTCGGTTGCAGAGCGCAGCAATCCAGACGGAAGAAGCAACGAAAAATGCATTCGTCATGCCATTTATCAGTACGGTGCTGGGCTACGACGTCTTTGACCCGACTGAGGTGACGCCAGAGTTTGTCTGTGACATCGGTACGAAGAAGGGCGAGAAAATTGATTACGCCATCATGAAGGAGGGCGAAGTACAGATTTTGATTGAGTGCAAAAAGATCGGTGAGCCTCTGCATATCAATCATGCCTCCCAGTTATTTCGTTACTTTCACGTCACCAGCGCTCGAATCTCCATCCTCACCAACGGTCAGGTCTACAAGTTTTTTACCGACCTGGATGCGCCGAACAAGATGGATGAAAAGCCATTTCTGGAGCTGGATCTTCTCGATATCGATGAGTATTCGGTTCCAGAGCTGATCAAACTGACGAAGTCGGCTTTTGATGTGGACTCGATCATCAACGCCGCTGGCGAATTGAAGTATGTCAGCCAAATCAAAAAGGTTATCGCTGCTCAGGTCAGCAAACCGGATGATGACTTCGTTAAGGTTTTTGCCTCTCGTGTTTACGACGGTGTGATCACTCAAAAAGTACGTGAGCAGTTTCATGAGCTGACGAGAAAAGCCGTTGTGCAGTTTTTGAATGACCAGATCAATGATCGCCTCAAATCGGCAATGAGTGGGGCTATTCAACCCGCGTTGACATCGTTGCCGTCCGCTTCTAGCGGCACTGATCCAGTAGATCCGAGGGATGAGTCAGACGACAAAGTCCTGACAACTCTGGAGGAACTTGAGGGCTATCACATCGTTCGTGCGCTAGTTCGGTCGGTGGTCGATGCCAAGCGAATCGTTCAGCGTGATACGCAGAGTTACTTCGGGATACTGCTGGATGACAACAATCGCAAACCAATCTGCCGGCTGCATTTCAATCGGTCACAGAAGTACATCGGTATATTTGATGAGGAAAAAAATGAGACCCGTCATCCGATCAGCTCTGTGGATGATATCTACGAGTATTCGGATCATCTGAAAAAAACGGTCGGCTATTACGACTGAAAATGAAACCGGCCTTGAGGGCCGGTTTTTTGTCGATTAGTTCGTGATTTTCAGTCCTAACGTCCAGTGGAAGTAACCCACCACTTCACACTGCTGATTGACCAGCATGAAACTCAGTTCGCATTGCACATCGCCAGGTTTCTTCGGCGTGCAGGTCCAATAGTGGTCGTCAGCTTTTCGACTGCCCGGCGTGGTCGGGTCGTCCGGGTTGGGCGCGGGCACCGTCAGGTTGGTATGAATTTGCAGGTTCGGTTCGGAAAGCACACCGCTGTCAGCCACGGTCATGCGGTACACAACCACACTGTGTTCGGCGATCAGGCTGACGGAGCGTCCACGAACGTGCAGGTCGCAGCCAGTTTCGACCTGGATTGTTATTGAGCTGTCATTTGTGACTATTTCTTTCGGGTTGTTACCCGTTGCGAAAAAGATAAAACCATCGGTAATGCTCGTCGGCGCGGCGGCGTCAAGACTTGGATTTGGGTAATGCTTCAGTACTGATTCGGCATCGACGATCAGCAACACGTTGTGTGCGCTGCAAACGCCGGATGAGGGCGACGGGATCGGTTCGCTGGTCATCATGGATTCCTTTCATGATGTTGGCACAAAACGACAGCCGCTTCGGTCAAGGCAACACTTCCTGTTCCGGCCGCAGCGGCAGCGGATCGGTTGAGCCCCTTGTCACCAAAGGGCTCGACACATCATCAGTTATGAATGGAGATGAACGGATCCCACGAACAGCAGCCGATGATCTGGCAGTTGCGATCGACGATCAGGAAGTGGAAGTGATAGGTCACGCGACCACAGTCGAGGGTTTCGGATGACCAATAGTGGTTGTCGACTTTCTGGCAGCTTGGTACGGATGGATTGCTCGTGTTGGGCACAGCAACGCACGCTGTGGCCTTGCGCGGCGAGGGCGGCGAGATCAGATTCTCTCCGGCGTTGGGGACGAATTTGTAGAAAATTACCGCCTGTTCGAAGCTCTGCGACAGGCTGGTTTCACGCCAGCGGATCAGATCGCCGACCTGAGCCTTGAGATCCAGT
Source organism: Pseudomonas sp. IT-232MI5 (assembly GCF_949767845.1). Lineage (NCBI taxonomy): Bacteria > Pseudomonadati > Pseudomonadota > Gammaproteobacteria > Pseudomonadales > Pseudomonadaceae > Pseudomonas > Pseudomonas sp. IT-232MI5. Next base: position 14,248 of record NZ_CATKQE010000012.1, on the reverse strand, counting down.
TCGCCACCGGCCTGACCACTGACGACGTTGTCCTGATTGGTGACCATGTACACATGTTTCCAATCAATCAGCGTTGGGTTCTTCGGATCCTTGCTGATGTTTGGATACTTTTTCAGAATGGTTTCGGTGTCGATGGAAACCAGAATATCCGTCACTCGAGACATGGTGATGCTCCTTTTTCATAGTGAACGTCGGACTGCAATCCAGGCACGACGACGCTTGCTTGCCGTATGGCTTTTGCGAGCACACTACTGGGGGGGAACCCACTGATCACGAGAAATGAACAGGCCGTGCTCCTTGCACGAAATCGACTGATTCGGGTTCCTTCCGATTGCCGCTCCTTGACTATAGGTATGATTTTTTAGCTGTCAAAATCGCTTTTGTCTGGCTCGACGGACGGTCACCTGATTTATTAGAACCAACCCATTGGCGATAAGCCGATGGGTTGGTCCGACACCCTTTGCAATTCAGTCGCTCTGGAACTGTTTGCTGTGCGGCCTGTATCGTGACGAACCGCTGGTATGTCCCGACAGGAGAACGCAATGAGTTGGTCCGCCAAACAATACGTCGCTTTCGAAGATGAACGCACCCGCCCGGCCCGCGATCTGCTCGCCGCGATTCCTACGCCTGAAGCGCGAACTGTAGTCGATATCGGTTGCGGTCCCGGCAACTCGACGGAGTTGCTGGTGCAGCGTTTTCCCGGGGCGAAGGTCAGCGGCCTGGACAGCTCGGCAGACATGATCGACGCGGCTCGCAAGCGCTTGCCGGATTTGCAGTTCGAGGTGGCCGAGATTGATCAGTGGGCTGATGCCGGGCCGTTCGATGTGATCTTCGCCAATGCCGTGTTGCAGTGGGTGCCGGATCACGCGACGTTGTTGCCGGCGTTGGCCAGCAAGTTGTCGGCCGGTGGCAGCCTGGCGATCCAGATGCCGGACAATCTCAATGAATCCTCACACCGCTTGATGCGTGAAGTCGCTGCTAATGGTCCGTGGGCGAGCAAGCTTTCCGGCGCTGCGGGGCAACGTACCGACATGGCCAGCGCCAGTGATTATTTCTCGATGCTGCGACCACACTGCGCGCGGGTCGATGTGTGGCGTACGACCTATCACCATCAGCTGTCCGGCGGGGCGGCGGGGGTGGTGGAGTGGTTCAAGGGCAGCGGGTTGATTCCGTTTTTGAGTCGGTTGAGCGAGGCGGAAAAGGCGCAGTACCTGGAGCAATATCTGGCGGAGGTTGAGAAGGCTTATCCGGCATTGGCGGATGGCTCGGTGTTGTTGCCATTTCCACGGTTGTTTATCGTCGCGACTCGCTGAAATAAATTGGACCCCTCACCCCAGCCCTCTCCCGAGGGAGAGGGAGCCGATTGGTGTTGCTTGCATAACCTGAGTTCGACTCGATTTCGCACGTCGGCGTAGCTCGTACTGGCGCTGCGGTCAGTCCCCTCTCCCTCTGGGAGAGGGTTAGGGTGAGGGCTCAGCGCTGCACCGCCACCAACATCATCATCGGCCGCTCTCGCTCTTCTGCCAGAGCCGGTTGCGCCGCGACTTCAGCATCGCTCGGCCCCCATTCATTGACATGTCGAATCGTGAATCCTGCATCGATCAGCGAATTGAGCAACGTCCCAACCGTACGATGCTGCTTGATCACGCCCTCAGCCAGCCAGTTCGTCACCCGCTCACCCTCCAACTGATAGCTGTCCAGCGGCCAACGCTTGTTGCCTTCAGCGTCAATCAACCAACCCGGATTACGTGGCGCCATAAAGATCGGATGCTCAATGGAAAACACAAAATGCGAACCCGGTTTCAGCGCCGCGTACAGGTGCGCAAACAACCCCGGCAGATCCTTGATGTAATGCAGCGCTAGCGAACTGTAAGCCAGATCGAAACTGCAGGCGGGCAGGTCGAGCTGTTCCAGGTCGCCGCGCTCATAGCGAATATTCGCCGTCGTGGTGGTCTCCCGCGCCCGCTCCAGCATCTTTTCCGAGACATCCAGCCCCAAGACACTGGCCGCGCCATTCTCAATGGCCCAGCGACTGAACCAGCCATAACCGCAGCCCAGATCCACCACGTTCAGGCCATGCATGGAGGGCAACAGCGCCTTGAGCGCTGGCCACTCCGGCGCCGCGTCGAGGCCGCCGATGGAACGGTTCATCTGGCTGTAACCCTGGAAGAATTCGGGATCGTCGTAAATGTTTTGGGTCATGGTGAAGTGCTCTTTTGAGTTCGGTCGTCAGCGGCAATGTGGCCGCGATTGGAATCCCTCGAAAGTGATGGCGCGTATTCGTCGATGGCCGCGCAGGGGGAGGGTGGTGGTTGATGAGGAAATGCTAGTCGGTTGGGCGGGAGGTGAAAACCGGTGGAGTGTTGTGGATCTGTAATGTCGGGGAAATCGCTATTTGTTATCGCTTCATAAACATGTTCCGACTGAAGTGTTTAGAGGCGTGCGGTGTTACGTCCTGAAGCCTACAAATCCTTGCGCCGTTGCCTACCGCTACGCCAGAATCCGCCGGCTTGTGCGCTTGGAGGGCGGTCGGTAACTTGGTTCGCGTCACTGATTTCCAGTGATCGGGTTTAGTAGCCCGGTATCCTCAATCTAAATAGCTGCATGAGTACCACTCAGTCAGGCGAATGCCTGCACCTGATGGTGGCTGTGCGCATGGCGCCCTCGGGTGCGCCGGATTTGGATTGGGGTCCGGTCTACTAACTTGCGCACAGCTGCCACCCATCCGTTTAGTAGCGAGATCGGTTGCGGCCTTACTAAAAGGTCTCAATCCAATGTTCAAAGTTACGCCCAATCCGCCGGAAACCGATCCGGCATCCCCCTACGAATCACCCAATTCCAAGAAATTCCACGAAGCCGCCGAACGCGCGCTCGACCACTACCTCAGCCCGACCGCGCAGATCATGGGTTCCTCCCGCGAACCCGAACCGATGTACCTCGCCAACCCTGCCTATGACACCGAATCCCTGCTGGCCAACGCCAGCGAAACATTCGGCTCGGCCACCACCATGCTCAACAACTTCGCCGCGCTGCTCGACACCTCGCACCGCAAGACTGCACTCGGCATCGCGCAGGTCGTCATGTTGGGGGAATTGGCGGTGAATCAGGCGCTGGATAAGGTTGTGCCGGCGGGTTAACCCTTTCGCTTCAAGAAGCCAAAGAAACCGGCCAATGAGTGCCGGTTTCTCGAGACGGCTACCTGGCAGCACGACTTCCGGCAAGTAGCCCGATGTTTTGGTCGATGCGTTGTTGAATGGTGCGCAAGGTTTCCTGGGTGATCACACCCGGATACAAACTTTCAGCCATGGCTGTGAATCGGCTAGCCACCTCGCAAAATCGGTCAATGATGTCGGCGGCCGTAGCGGCGTTTACTTCAGCCTCCACTGCAAGGTTGAGCAGGTGTTCTCTTCCAATTTCCAAGGCTTCACCCATCACGTCCATCTGGTGATAGCCTCCCGGCCCCTCGCAGAAAGTGACGTCATAGGCCGGCGCTAATTTCCAGTCTCCGCCAGGCGACATGATGTAAGCAAAGTTCTTCGGATGGTCGTCTCGGTTATTGAATGCGACATTGAAGACGACCCGCTCAAACGCTACGGCTTTCTCTCGTACGTCATTGCTGCACTTATGAGTCGCACGCAAGAAGTTGACGTAGTCCAGCGCCCCTGGGGATCTGAAGTCCGCACCGGTAAAGGCTGCAAGACTCTGCATGGGCACCCGCAAGTCGTTTTGTCGGTCAAAGCGTTTGGTGGCAAAAGCGGCCATTCCTTCAGACAGGCTGAAATAACGAGTGTCAGGGGTTTGGATACCGCACAAGCGTAAACATTCGGCATAGACCATTTCGATGGCGCACACCTCGGGATGTTCTTGCTGAGCCGGAAACTTCACCAACCAGGCTTCGAAACCGGGAGTGGCAGCCGTAGTAAAGGCGTCAGTGTGCGGATCGCGATACACCAGCGCTTTTGGTCGGGCGCCTTGTGGAGAACCTCCGACCAGTAGCAGCTTCTGGAGAAGCTCTCCACCTTTACCTTTGAGTACTTCCTGCACTTCGGACGCGAGCAACTCGATGGGAACATGCATTTGCGGTTCCAGCGCCTCGGGTGCAACAGGTTCAAACGACATGGCCCCCATGGCATTGTTGCCAATGTAGGCTAGCCGCTCCAAGGGGCCTATGCGCGCGGGGTTGAGGCCTCGACGTTTGAACAATCGGTCCATCAGCAACATGCCCCAGCCATCTGGCAGCGAGTCATAAACCGGCCCAGGCAGTCCCAACTGATGTGACGGGAAATCCCGGTTTAACCTGGCTCCCTGTAATGGAAGCCTCAAGGAGGAGAGTTCCAGCCCTCTGTTTTTTGCCTCATCGCTGTACTCAAACATGACCTGCGGGCGACCGGTCAGGGCTTTCGTCGAAGCAAGTGTGCCCCACCGCCAACGTTCACCCCAGCCCTCGTAGTAGACGTCCACTTGTTCAAGCATTGTCGGCTTTCCTTTTGATGCGATGACGCTTGGCCGTTTTTTCGTAGCGAATGATATCGTCTAGAGTTTCGAGCCTTGGCAGAAACAACCCTTCGAGTTCCTTTTCGCGCCCGAGAACCATTGCCACTCGCACCATGTTGTCGAAACTCACATTACGACCGGCTTCAAGGTTTGACACCGTATTCGTCGCAATGCCCGCGCGAGCGGCCACGTCTGCCTGTGTCATCTCCAAAGCCAATCGTTCTGTGCGCAGGCGGTGGCAAATCCGTTTGACGATCTCGCTTGCGGTGGTGAGGCTTAAATCCAGCATGTCGTGTGTACCGTAGGCGTTCAGTTTTGATTCTCAGTACGCAATATACTGTGGATTAAACCTGAAAATATCCTTTAACTCACAAGAAAATGTAATTAGGTTTAATGGGTAGGATAGGCCAGCACGGGTTGACGCGCCAAGGTTCAACCCTGCTGCAAAACTTTCAGAGCCGCCGACGCCAGAAAGCCCGAGCGGCTTTTCTCTTCCGGGTGATGCAACACATACTCATCAATGCGATTGAGCAAATGGCCCGGCAGGGTGATGTTGAGCTTTTGGGCTTTGCCCAAATACTTGAGCACATCGATATCCACCACGGCCCATGCACAACCGGCGTATTTCGGGTTGGCCACGTGCAGGCTCAGTTTGCTGGCCGCTGGAATGGGGGCGTCGTCGTCCGCCAGAATCTCGAAATGACCTTCGATGGCTTCGCGAGCCATGGCGACGGCATCGTCCAGATCCTCTCCGGCGGAAAAGCATCCAGGAATGTCCGGGACTTCTACACCCCAGGCGTGATGGTCATCGCCAATTGAAATCGCAATCGGGTAGAGCATATTCGTTGTCCTCCATAGCGCAACTGACTCAGAGAGTCAAAGCAGCGCCTGCTGCAAAATACTGATGGCCGTTTTCTTCAGCAGATCCTTTTTTGGATGTGGCACGGTGACCAGTCCTGGTTTGCTCGGGTGCTTGAAGTGATGGTGACTTCCTTTGATCCTTACCAGATACCAACCGTCTGCGACGAGTTGGCCGATTAAAAAACGGCTATTCACAACACCTCCCTGTGGTGTGCTTGGTGGGTACTATACCCATTGAACTAATATGATCAACACTATAACCACCGGTCGGTAGTGGTCCTCTGACGGGCGGGGTCGCTTAGCGCAGTCTAGATAAGGCAGAAGCGATGGTGAGGTGGGTGTGTTACCGGGTTTTGCTTATGTTCATGTGGCGATCTTCCGCTGCAAAATAATGGAACACATCTTTTTCTGACGTCACTGCTCGGGCTGCTAACGTTGAACTCTAATGGGCGAAGGTCATGGACCCTCAACGAGCCTGTTGAAAGGAAATCACCTCTCGATATAGCCAGCGTAGTTATGCATGGAATTTGCCCATGTGATCGTCAGAAGGGAGTGAAACGGATGTCGACTCTAAAATTCAGCTATAGAGATGCAAAGGGCGATTTAAGTCAGCGGGAGTTGATTCAATGGTCAGAGAATTCGGTTTACATTCAAGGACGATCGGCCAGCGATACCTTTCCTAAAACCTATCGCAAGGATCGCATCATCGAAGTATTGCTTGGGGCTGAGCTGCTCTTAAAGGAGGCCGCTCCTCCTTCTCCGAGGCTTCAGCACGATCGAAAGCCACCGGCGCTCGTTGCTTCAGAAGCCGCTTCGCAAACGCCTGATCCGAAAATGTCACCGGGTAGGATCAATCAAATTCTTTTCACTGGGTTCGCAGCTGCACAACGGGCTGAGCTTGAGCAAAAGGCAGTGGAATATGGGTTGAAGGTCATGAGTACGGCAGGCAAGACGCTGACGTTTCTTTGTTATGGTGAAAATGCGGGGCCAACCAAAGTTTCCAAGGCACTTGAGGCTGGAGCTTTCATCATCAACTCAGAGCAATTCTTGAATCTGATCACAACGGGAGAAATCCCCTGAAGTCATCACTTCGCTCAGCCTGCGCATTGAAACTGCACCAACCGCCGAATGCTTGTTACATGCAGCCAGCATCACCTCATTCTGCTTCTTGGTAGCTGCGGTCAGCACTTCACGGTAAACACGCTTTTTTTCATGGGATTTCGCATTACGGATGAAGTCTGCGAATGGGCTTGCGTACTCCCCTTCGAATTCGATTGTCATGGAATTGCCCCTTCATAGATCCCGAGCATGGGCACCATTTCGTGCCTCGCACGCTTCTCAAGGATTGTCGTTAGAGAGAACAAAAGCGTACAGGGGGAGAGCGCATCTTCAACTAGCGGAGTGTTTCTGAAAGGTTCCGAACTGCCCCATTTGGCCAACCTCAAATCCCAGCCACAAAAAAACCGGCCCTATAGGCCGGTTTTTTCTATCGCTGCATCCCCCGTCAAAAACACACAACGTGAGACAAAAATTGAGTGGAGCGGGTAGAGGGAATCGAACCCTCGTCGGAAGCTTGGGAAGCTACTGTTCTACCATTAAACTATACCCGCTCAGAGCGGCTGACTTTGTACCAGACTCGGCCACGGATTTGAAGTTTTTCTTTTACTCATGAACGCTTTGAATCACTGAAAACGGTCAATCGCGGGCGAGCACTGCGGTGAGAAAAGCAAAATCTCAACTCCACAGCCTCGCTCGCAACGACACCCTTCAAATAGCCAATGCATGTTGATCCTGAACAAACGAGTAACGCGTTCGGCTGGTCTGCTGTGCCGGTTTCAGAAAGCCGAGCAGGGCGTTCTGGCTGTCGCGGCACGCGGCCTTGTGTTCCATGTCGAGGAAGTGCCCGGTGGCTTGTAGCGTGGTAAACGTGCTCTGCGCCACGTGGTTGCCGAACAGGCGTGCGTCTTCGGCTGCGGTGTATTCGTCCCATTCGCCGTTTAGAAACAGCACCGGCACGTTGATCTTTTTCGCTGCGTTCAGATAGCACTGCCGATCGCTGTGCAACACGTCGCTGATGTGGAAGTGCATCTGCCCGTATTCGTGCTCGGCGAGGCTGCTGACGTGGCGATAGTTGAAGCGCTTGAACAGTGACGGCAGGTGTTTGCCGATGGTGCTGTTGACCAGATGGCCGACGCGGTCGCCGTCGCGCTGGCCGAGGTAGTCGACGCCGCGCTCGAGGTAATCGAGCATGTGCGCGTTGATCACTGGCGAGAACGAGCTGATCACCGCCCGTTCAATGCGCCGTGGCTGGTGGGCGAGAGCGACCAGGGTCGCGGCGCCGCCCCAGGAGAACGACAGCACGTGTTCGGCGGCGAAGTGGTCGATCAGCTCGAGCAGAATCTGCCCTTCGACGTCCTTGGTCAGATGTTTCTCGTGGCGGTTGTGGGCTTTTGACCGGCCCGCGTAGGGCTGGTCGTAGCAGACCACGTTGAATTGCGGGTGCAGGTTTTTCACAGTCTGTGCAAACGACGCAGTCGTGGCCATCGAGCCGTTGACCAGGATGATGGTCTTTTCTGCGGCGTCTGCGCGATAGAACTCCGTGTAAACCCGATACTGACCCTGTATATCCAGCACAGCGATTTCTGGCCTCATGTCATAAGACTCCTGGCAAGCAAGCGGGTATGCGCGCAAATAGAGATTGCACGAGCTTTGTGACAGGTAGGCATACGCCTGGAATTTGCTTGGCCCATGTCGATCCATGACTGCGGTCGACGGGTGTTGTTATTGGCGGGCAGTTTGCCGGCTGAGGCGGAGCCTTGAAGGCTCTCTACCGGCAAAAAGTTTCTTGGAAGCATGTTGTGACTCATCGGTCACAATCTGGCCGACGTCCTGATTCAAGCAGGGGAGTCGGGATCGCGCAAGTGCCGTTGGTAAATTGTTCGACAACTTCTGCTGAGCGGTCGCCGGCTTAGAACAAATGGATCTCTTCGGTGCGCAAAGCACGGTACTCGCCCGGTTTTAGCGCGTTATCGAGGTGCAGAAGCCCCATGGATTCGCGGTGCAGGCGCAGGACTTTGTTGTTGAAGAAACCAAACATGCGCTTCACCTGATGGTAGCGACCTTCGACGATGCTCAGCCGCGCCGACCGTGGGCCAAGCAGCTCCAGCTGCGCCGGTTGCGTCGTCAGGTCTTCGAAGGCGAAGTAGATGCCCTCGGCAAAGGTGATCGCATATTGCGCGCCAATCTCCTGCTCGGTCTCGACGTAGTAGACCTTTGGCAGTTTGGTCTGCGGCTGGGTCAGGCGTCGCGACCATGCGCCGTCGTTGGTGATCAGCATCAGGCCGGTGGTGTTGAAGTCCAGGCGTCCGGCGATGTGCAGATCGTCCTTGTCCGGCTCATCGAACAGGTCGAGCACGGTCGGATGTTGCGGATCGCGGGTGGCGCTGACGCACCCCGGTGGCTTGTGCAGCATGAAGTAGCGCGCTGCTTTGCCGACTTGTAGCACTTCGTCATCGACTTCGACACGGCTGAATTCCAGCACTTCGCTGTGCGGATCGCTGACGACTTTTCCGTCAATCCGCACGCGCTTTTCCACCAGCAACAGGCGAACCTGCTGACGGTTGTAGCGGGGCAGGTTGCTGAGGAAACGGTCGACGCGCATGTTCAGGTTTCAGTAAATGAAGGGGCGCGCATCTTACGGGATCGGCCGCTTGGCCGCTTGCAGTTGCGCCTCGACTTGCGCGCAACGCGGGCACAGGCAGGATTGGTTGCGCAGTTCTGGCGGCAGCGCTTCAAGCACGGCCGGGTCGATGCTCACACCATAGCACCAGCATTCGCGGTCGGCGCTGCGCGGGTCGGCGAGGCTGCAGTCGTTGCGGGCGCCGCAGGCCGGGCAATGGTCGGGTTTAACGTCAGAATCAGGCATAAGTCGAGTGAGGCATTTCCACGCAGGTGCGATTGCGGCCGGTTTGTTTGGCCCGGTACATCGCATGATCGGCCCGCGACAGCAGGCTGTGCAAGGTGTCATCGCGTTGCAGGGTGGTGACGCCGATGCTTACCGTCAGATTGAGGCGGTGGCCATCGTAGGCATATTCGTGTTGTTCGACGTGTTGGCGAATCTTTTCGGCAATTTTCTGACCGGTGTCGCCGTCGGTGTCCTTCAGTAAAACGATAAATTCCTCACCGCCCCAGCGGCAGACAATGTCGGCGTGGCGCAGGCAACTTTGCAGGTCGCGGGCAAAACCGATCAATACCTGATCGCCGGCCATGTGCCCGTAGGTGTCGTTCAACACCTTGAAATGATCGAGGTCGAGCAGCAACGCCGTCAGCGGTTTGGTTTCGCGTTGGGCTTCGTGCAGAGCCTGGGCGGCGAGAATGTCGAAGCCACGACGGTTGGGCAGTTCGGTGAGACTGTCGAGAATGGCCTGCGCCTGGATTTTGCTTTGATAACGTTTGATCACGCGGTTGAGCAGCGCCAGAACGATCAGCGTCACCAGCAGGCAGATCAGCAGATTCAGGTAAAGCGACTGGCGAATCTCACTCAGCGCGCCGTCTTCGCGTTTATCAACGAACAGGTACCAGTTCAGCTCCGGAATAAACCGTACGTTGAGGAAATGCCCTTGCCCATGAGCGGAATATTCGTAGCTGCCGCTGTGCGGTTTCGGCAACTGGCTCACCAGACTTTTCATGCTCTCCAGTTCACTCAGGCTCTGACCGATGTGCGCGCCTTCAGGCCCGCCCTCGGCGCCGGTCAACACCAGTCGGCCGAAGGTGTCGACGAAGTACACGCTGCGTTGATAGCGCTGTTGATACTTGTCGATCAACTTGATCACCGCGTCCACGGTCAGACCGACCCCGGCCGCGCCGATGAAGCGATTGTGATAGTCGTAAACCTTGTAGTTGATGAAGAACGTCAGGTTGTCCTTGTTAGCCAAATCCGGGTCGACGTTGATCTCGTACGGGTCCTTCATGTCGCGCACGCGGAAGTACCAGGCGTCGCGCGGCTCATCGACCTTGACCTGCTTGAGCACGCCTTTGGCGTGGTAGTAGGTGAGGGTGCTGTTGGAGACGAAGAAAGCCGTGTAGGCGCCGTAATGGGTCATGACTTCGTCGAGGTAGCGGGTCATCTGCTCGGGATTTTGCTCGCCGTTGACCACCCAGTCGCGCATGAAGGTGTCGCGGGACATCATCGAGGAAATCAGGATCGGCCTGACGAGGTCTTTCTGGATTTCCGAGTAGACCGTGTCGGATGTCAGCGGCAGTTCGGTGTTGACGATGTTGTCGCGGATCGACTCGCGGGAGGCGTAGTAGCTGAGTAACGACGTGGCAAGGAACCCGGCGCCGAGCAGGGCGATCAGCGTCAGGACCAGTGAGCGTTGCGAGTACAGGGGAGAACGAAGCGGCATGGCAGATCCGTTAGCAGTGGCCCGATGGCATGCATTCTAGTGGGATGGCCGGGAAAAGACTGCGGGATTTATGCCTGAAATGGCGGGGGATATGACGTTGAGGGTGTGTCTGGAGGATCGCTCCCTCACCCCAGCCCTCTCCCGGAGGGAGAGGGCGCTAGATTGTGGTGATTTCAAAAATTGTGTTCGGCTCGGTATCACCGAATGGCAACTATCTTAAAGACACCCCGGTCAGTTCTCTCTCCCTCAGGGGTGAGGGCTGAATTGTGGTGATTTCAAAACCTGAGTTCGACGGATTATCACTGAATGGCAATCCCCTCACAGACACCTCGGTCAGTCCCCTCTCCCTCCGGGAGAGGGCTAGGGTGAGGGCTGGTTTCTGGATCAACTCCGAGTTTCAAGATACGCCCGCCATCCCCCCAAATGGCTGATGTCCAGCGCCCCTTCCAGACCATACGGCTCACAAATAAACCCGCTCTCCCAACGTCCATCCGCCAGTTGCACCTTGCCCAACCCAAGCGGTGCCGGAATCCCGCTGAGGAACGAGCCCAACTCACTGCTCGGCAATTCCCACACCTCCACCGCAATCGCCACACCGCCAGCCTTGACCCGCACCATGCCCGGACGCAGCGGTGGGCCGCCGGCCAACGCGTGCAGTTGATAGTCCGGCGAACTCAACGTCGTCTCCAGCAATCTCCCGCCACGCTGCGTCAGTTGCCAGTTCAACGCCAACCCTTGCAAATGCGCGCCACACACCACGATGCGTGCGCGATCATGGCGCGCAACGTTTGCGGGCGTGGGCAATGCCGAGTCCTGCTGACGCTGCAGCGCATCGGCCACGCTCAGCAGATATTGATCGGTGAACGCCCGGCCAAACAGCGTCACGCCCCACGGCAATCCATTGGCCATAAACCCGCTCGGCACGGCGACGGCGGCGTAGTCGAGCAGGTTCATGAAGTTGGTGTAGTAACCCAGTTCGGAGTTACGCAAAACCGGTTCGGCGTGCAGTTCGGCCAGTGTCACCGGGCGGCCGATAGTCGGTGTGAGTACGCAGTCGAGATCTTCGAGTGCCTGATCGCACAGCGCTTTCAAGGCTTGCAGCCGATATTGCGCACGGAAGGTCTGTACGCCGCTCACCGCCGGCGCCTTGGCCAGCACGGCACGAATCACCGGCAAAACCGCTTCGGGATTCTGCTCCATCAACTCGCCTGCCACGCTATAGCGTTCGGCGACCCACGGCCCTTCGTAAAGCAGGCGCGCGGCTTCAAGGAATGGCGACAGGTCCAGTTCAACCGCTTCGCCACCCAAGGTCTTGAGCCGGTCGATGGCATCGCCGAACAGCAGCGGGCCTTCGACGCAGCCGAAAAACTCGAGATCCTGCGCGCGCGGCACACCGAATCGAAATGCGCGTGGCGCACCAAACGCCGAGCCGTCATTCCACGATGGATTGCGGCGGCTGTATTCGTCGCGCGGATCAAGTTTTGCCGTCAACGCGAGCAACTGACTGGCTTCACGCGCCGTCGCGGTAAACGTGGTCACGCAATCCAGCGTGCGGCATGCGGGCAGCACACCGGCCGTGGAAATCAGGCCTTTGCTCGCCTTCAATCCAACCAGATTGTTCAGCGCCGCCGGCACTCGACCGGAGCCTGCGGTGTCAGTGCCCAAGGCAAAACTCGCCACGCCCAACGCCACCGCCAGCGACGAACCGGCGCTGGAGCCACCGGACGGATACTCCGGCAACACGCTGTTCGGGCACGCGCCATACGGCGAGCGACTGCCGTTGAGCCCCGTGGCGAATTGATCGAGGTTGGTCTTGCCCAGCGGAATCGCCCCCAAGGCGATCAACTGCTCGACGATGGTCGCCGAGCGCTCCGGCACATAAGCAAAGTCCGGGCACGCGGCGGTGGTGGCAATACCCGCCAGATCAATGTTGTCCTTGATCGCAAACGGCACGCCATACAGCGGCAGACTGTCGAGGTCGCGGCCGTCGAGGGCGGCAAGGTAGGGCTCCAGTTCAACGACGCTGAGCAGATGAATGAACAGGTGATAATCCGGGTTCAGCGCGGCAGCTTTCTCGCGCAGTTTCGCCAGCAGTTGACGTGGTGTTGTGTCGCCATTGCGATAGGCCTGGCGCAGAACATCGAGTTGCAGATTCATGAGTTGATCCTTATCCAATTGGCTTCAGTCGAGTTCCAGCACCACGACCCGTTGTCCGGCACGCACCGCCGAACCGGGCTGCACGCGGATCTCGCGCACCACCCCGGCCATCGGCGCGAGTACCGGGATTTCCATCTTCATCGACTCGAGAATCACCAGCACGTCACCCGCCGCGACACGGCTGCCGGCCTCGACCTGCACCTGCCAGAGATTGCCGGCAATGTGGCTGTCGACGCTGTGCTCACCGTTGGCCAGTGGAGCGTCTTCGCTGGACTCCGCCACGGCTTCTTCGCTGTCGAAATGCGCCTGACCGCTGGCGATCCAGCGTTCGCGCTCGGCGTTGAATGCGCCTTGTTGCTGAGCACGAAACGCGTTGATGCTCTCGGCTTCACGGCTGAGAAACGCCTGATACTCGGCGAGGTTGAGCTGGCTGTGTTCGATGTTCAGCTCGAAACGCCCCAGCGGAAAATCGCGGCGAATGCGCAGCAGTTCTTCGGCGCTGACCGGGTAGAAACGAATCTGATCGAAGAAGCGCAGCAGCCACGGTTTGCCGTCGAACGCGGTGACTTCGCGGTAGCGGTTCCACATCTGCAAGGTGCGCCCGACAAACTGATAACCGCCGGGACCTTCCATGCCGTACACGCACATATAGGCACCGCCGATGCCCACCGAATTCTCGGCGGTCCAGGTGCGTGCCGGGTTGTATTTGGTTGTGACCAGACGATGACGCGGATCGAGTGGTGTGGCCACTGGCGCGCCGAGGTAAACGTCGCCAAGCCCCATCACCAGATAGCTCGCCTCGAACACCGTGCGCTGCACTTCGTCGAGGTTGGGCAGGTCGTTGATGCGGCGGATGAACTCCAGATTGCTCGGGCACCACGGCGCGTCCTTGCGCACAGTAGTCATGTATTTTTCGATGGCCAACTGGCAGGCCGGGTCGTCCCACGACAGCGGCAAATGGATGATGCGCGACGGCACTTGCAGGTCGTTGGCGGCGCACACCGCGTCCCATTCACCGGCGACGATGCCGAGCAGATCGACCAGCTGCAGTTGCTCGGGCTGGTAGTGGATTTGCAGCGAGCGAATGCCGGGGGTGAGGTCGATCACGCCGTGCAGGGATTTGTGTTCCAGCGCTTGCATGAGGGCGTGGGCGCGGAAGCGCAGGACGAGATTGAGTTCAGGCTCGCCGATTTCCAGCAGTAAATGAGTGTCGCCAGAAACCCGCCCGACAAGTCGCCTATCCCCCTGACCCAACCTCAACACCACAGGCGACACAAGCCCCTGTAGGAGTGAGCCTGCTCGCGATGTAGGTGATGCGGTGTCTGTTATGG
>NZ_CATKQE010000011.1:0-694396 GCF_949767845.1 Pseudomonas sp. IT-232MI5 | reverse complement strand
GCGCAGCAAACTCGTCGACAACCTGCTGCGCGAATACGCCGGCACCCACTACGAATACGACGAACGCGGCAACCAGATCCAGCGCTGGCACAACGGCCAACGCAGCGACCTGCGTTGGGATCTGTTTGATCGATTGGTGCATTTCGAAGATCCGCGTCTGAACGTTGACTTCGCCTACGACGCACTGGGACGACGCCTGCACAAAAATTCCCGCGCGCATTACAAACAGCGTCCAGAAGCCGGCTCTCTCTGGAACAGAAACGAACACGCGCGCAAACAACGCGAACTCGGCTGCGGCTTTACCTTGTATGGTTGGGATGGCGACAACCTCGCCTTTGAAAGCAGCCCAACGCAAAGCGATGGCGAACCGGGTCGCACGGTGCACTACGTCTTCGAACCGGGGACTTTTGTCCCTGTGGCACAGGCTGTGCGGCACGCGCCGATCGATCTGATTAGGCTGCCGGATTACAGTGGTGAATACAGCCTCGATGACGACCCGGTATGGAATCACAAGGCAACGGCTTTACCGTTTGATGCGTTGGCCTGGTATCAGTGTGATCACCTCGGCACGCCGCAGGAATTGACGGACTCGCAAGGCAACCTTGCCTGGACCGCGCAGTACAAGGCGTGGGGGCAGGTGACGGAGCAGCGCTCGGAGTGGGCGCGGCAGCATGGCGTGATGAACCCGATACGGTTCCAGGGGCAGTATCACGATCATGAGACGGGGCTGCATTACAATCGCTACCGATACTACGATTCTGAGGTAGGGCGTTTCATTTCACAGGACCCGATTGGGCTGGCTGGTGGACTGAACCTTTATCATTACGTACCTAACCCGCTGGAGTGGATTGATCCACTTGGCCTTTCCGCCTCTTCTGATCTACCTCGGATGAAAGGTACGAGTATTCCTCGCGCCGGTAGAACGTTGAACAGCGCCGGATTTTCGAAAACCAAAGACAATGGGGTTAACGAAACCTGGAAGCATGCAGACGGTTCAGAGGTCAGGGTTCACAAGTACGGAAACTTGAATGCCTGCCCTCACAAATCTGGCAACAATGCACACATCCATAAACAGGATCCGTCCAATCATCAACTGGATGATGAGGGTAAAGTTTCCACCGATCCTAATAAAACTCACATTGGCATTCGTAATCCTGCCGATTTACCAGCTGTCCGAGGGAGACCACACGGATCATGAGTTATGAATACAAATTGGTGTTTGACGACAGCTCTACAGCCCAGCATGTCATCGACATTGTTAAAGCTAGTAGTGCTTGTGTTCGCTCGGGCGACGGTGATCTTTATTTGAAGGATCACTCGTTGAATAGCAGTGGGGCTTACGATACTCGTCTCATTTATGGGGATGATGAATCCCTGTGGCTCCAAGTGAATTTCCAATCAGCAGAACTGTACGCCCTACTTAAAAAAGCACTCAATGGAAGAAATTTCAGGTGTCTTGAAGATGGGGACGAGGATGAAGAGGTTGGCTTAAATGAGGCCTTCCGCGTATAGGTTGACTCTCGGTCAAATTGCAGCCGAATAGCCACTTTTTAATCTCTAAAAATTTATGAAATATATCAGGGGCAGGCCACGTTTTTGAAGGTTGATTAAACGCAACCTGCCTCTGATAAAACTCTCTGCCATTGGTGGCCGAAAGCCGCGAAATTGATCGAGGCTGCAGTCAACCCTCGTAGTCAAAGGAATGACAACATGAAAGACGCCATTCGCTTGGGCGACTCCACCACTCACGGTGGCAAAGTCCTCGAAGCCTTTTCCCTGACCGACCTAAACGGCAAGCCCATCGCCGGGGTTGGCCACAAAGTCAGCTGTCCTCTGTGCAAAGGCATTTTTCCAATTGCCGAGGGCAGCAGCACCTACGCCGTCGATGGCACCCCCATCGCGCTGGACGGCATGAAAACCGCCTGCGGGGCCGCGCTGATTGCCAGTGGCCCGAAAGGAGCGGTGGTCAGTTGAATCCGCGAGGGTGAGCTCTTCGTTCGCCCTCAGGAATACTGCAAGTAAACAACCTGGCTTCATCCATTAAAGGAATAAACATGAAGAACACCGCTTTGATCCTCGCACTGACCGCCGCTCTCGGCACCGTCAATGTTGCTCACGCAGAAGGACCGGACGCCGCTACGTTGAAAGGGATGTACGACACTGGGCGCAACATGTCCGGTCTGATTAACCATTGCGTCGACAAAGGTTTCCTGAAAGCTGAAAGCGCTACGAACGCCAATAAAATGGTGGCGTTTGTTGCTGGTATTCCAGGGCAGATGGACAAGAGCGACGGCGATAAGAACGAGGCCCATGGTCGCAAGGGTGAAGTATTGGACGATGGTCAATACAAAACCCTGGAGGCCAATCTGCCGCCGAGTCTGACGCTGAAGCAGTGGTGCGAGCAGGCGGATCAAGGCATGCGTCAGGGATTGGAGCGTGTGGGTCTGTAATCTCCTTGGTGATTGATCGTTCCCACGCGCAACAATGGAATGCCTCAAGGGACGCTCCGCGTTCCAGTTCGCGAAGGGACGCGGAGCGTGGGAACGATCAGCGTTGGAGGTTATTTCGCGGAGAACTTCAACACCACGCTGTGGCTGTAAGTCTGCCCCGGATCAAGCCGAGTGCT
Source organism: Pseudomonas sp. IT-232MI5 (assembly GCF_949767845.1). Taxonomy (NCBI): domain Bacteria; kingdom Pseudomonadati; phylum Pseudomonadota; class Gammaproteobacteria; order Pseudomonadales; family Pseudomonadaceae; genus Pseudomonas; species Pseudomonas sp. IT-232MI5. The sequence goes on along the minus strand of NZ_CATKQE010000011.1, from coordinate 691,770 downwards.
CGGGAAGTCCGGCTGATTCGGTGAATCCGGATAATGCTGAGTCTCCAGGGTAAACGCGCCCCAGTGCGGATACACCTTGCCACCCTTGCCCTTGACCGTACCGTCGAGGAAGTTGCTGGTATAGAACTGCACACCCGGTTCCGTGGTGAACAACTGCAGCACGCGACCGGACTGCGGGTCACTCACCTCAGTCGCAACTTTGCCAATATCGCCCTTGGTATCCAGCGCCCAGTTGAAATCAAACCCACCTTGTTTCGGCTCGGCAAATTTCAGCTGCGGATGATCCGCTTTGATGTGCGTGCCGATTGCGGTCGGTTTGCTGAAGTCCATCGGCGTGCCGGCCACGGGTGCCAGTTCGCCGGTCGGGATCAGCTTGGCGGTGACCGGGGTGTAATGGCTGGCGTGCAGGGTGGCGACCTGTTTGAGGATGTCGCCATTGCCGGCGCCGGCGAGGTTGAAGTAGCTGTGGTTGGTCAGGTTGAGCACGGTCGGTTTGTCGGTGCTGGCCTTGTAGTCGATGCGCAGTTCGTTGTTGTCGGTGAGGCGATAGGTCACTTCGGTGGTGAGGTTGCCGGGGAAGCCCATTTCACCGTCAGCCGACAGATAGGTCAGGGTCACGCCGACTGAGTCCTTGTCCTTGGTTTCCTGGGCTTTCCAGACTTTCTTGTCGAAGCCCAGCGTGCCGCCGTGCAGCGCGTTGGTCTTGTCGTTCTGCGGCACTTGATAGCGCTTGCCGTCGAGTTCGAACGCGCCTTCGGCGAGGCGATTGCCGAAGCGGCCGATGGTTGCGCCGAAGTAAGCGGTGCCTTTCTGATAGCCCTGCACATCGTCGAAGCCGAGTACGACGTCGTCGAACTTGCCGTGCTTGTCGGCGACTTTCAGCGATTGCAGGGTCGCGCCGTAGGTGATGACGGTGGCTTGCATGCCGTGGCTGTTGCGCAGGATGTATTGCTCGACGGGCGTGCCGTCATTGGTTTTACCGAAGGCTTTGTGTTCGGCGCTGAGGCCGGCCGCGTTGGCGGAGAGGGTGGCGATCATCAGGGACAGTCCGAGGCCGGAGAGCAGGTGACGGGATTGAAGCATGGTTGACCTTCCTTTTTGTTGTTGTTTTCAAAATGGCGCCGATGCCGTGTAGGAGCTGCCGCAGGCTGCGATCTTTTGATTTTGGTTTTCAAAGGCAAGGTCAAAAAATCGCAGCCTGCGGCAGCTCCTACAGCGTAACTAGTCATGCTATTTGTGTTTGCAATCAAGATTTATAGTTGATTAATCGTTTATTTCAACAATAAAGACAGACTAATTGCTTTTGGGGTAAGCACCGAAGGTCGGCTGGTCGTGCGCACCACTGCACTTTTTCGCAATCGGCGGCTCTATCCATGGCCAGGATGCGGTGACTCCCGCCGCACAGGAATGTGCCTGTTCGAGATTTCATGCCGAGAGTTTTTGCCCTGATCGCTGCTTTTTTCCGCCGCCCGTGCCTGTTGCTGGCGTGTTTGTCGTTGCTGTTTTTCAGCGGTTGCAGTCACCAGGACGGCAACGGCTTCTTCAATCAGATGCGTGAAGGGAAGCCGCAGGAGTTCCTGCAGACCAGCGTCGACCGCATGGCCACGCTGGCGATGCGCGACAACCTCAGCAGCCTCTATCGCTTGCAAGCCAAGCTGTACCTGCGCAACCCGGACGAGCTGCGCAAGTCAGGCTTTCTCAACATCCATGCCGCTGTGAAGCAGGTGCGGATGGCCGTAGAGCAGCAACAGCCGCTGCCGGTGTTGGGTGGTCGAAAGGATCTGGCGGCGCTGAGCTATGCGATGAGCCCGGAGTTTCTCGGTGACCGCGTCGGCGCGTTCATCTATGCCATCGGCAGCATGCTGGTCACCGCCCATGGCAATCGCACCGAGTTCTATATGACGGACGCGATCAACCCGACGTTCGTTCACAACGCCGCACGCAATATCGAAAAAGCCACGTGGATCTTGTCCCAGCGACAGAACAAGGAAGGTCAGCCGCTGCTGTTTTCCAATGAGATCTCGGAGGAGGGCAGCAACCTGAGCTTCGCCACCGAGTTCGGCAAAATCGTTGCGCGACTGGATCTGATCACGCAGATGCTTGATGAGCGTTACCGGCGGATCGGCCTTAACTACGCGCAGAGTTTGCTGTTCCTGAATTTCTTGCCGGTGCAGTGAGTTCTGTTTGGGCGGTGATGATCAATTCACCACAAAACCCTGTGGGAGCTGGCTTGCCAGCGATAGCGGTGGGTCAAGCAAAGCAGTGTTGCCTGACCTGGCCTCATCGCTGGCAAGCCAGCTCCCACATTGATCGAATAGTGAAGGTTGTTTTTGTATACAATCCGTCACCGCTATTGATCAAAATGGAGCCGCCCCCGTCATGACCGACCCCGCCAGCGCCGATTTCAGCCGCGTCGACCGCACCGCCCGTGCCGACAAACTGCCTTATGCCGCGTTGCTGGCGTTCGCCATGACCGGTTTCATTGCCATCCTCACCGAAACCCTGCCCGCCGGGCTGCTGCCGCAAATCGGCGCCGGGCTCAACGTCAGTGAAGTACTCGCCGGGCAACTGGTGACGCTGTATGCACTGGGTTCGATTGTCGCGGCGATTCCGCTGACTGTCGCCACGCGCGGCTGGCCTCGGCGCCGGGTGTTATTGATGACGGTCGGCGGGTTTCTGATATTCAACACTGTCACCACATTCTCCAGCCATTACGGCCTGACCCTGGCTTCGCGTTTTCTCGCCGGGATGGCGGCGGGGTTGTCGTGGGGGATCATGGCCGGTTATGCGCGTGGCATCGTGCCGGTGCATCAACAGGGACGGGCGCTGGCGATTGCCATGCTTGGCACGCCGGTGGCGTTGTCACTGGGCACGCCGGCGGGGACGTGGCTGGGCAATCTGATCGGCTGGCGCGCGTCGTTCGGGATCATGTCGGCGCTGGCGCTGTTTTTGGCCGCGTGGATTGTTATCGCCGTGCCGGATCGTCCGGGGCAGGCCAGTGACGAGCGTCTGCCGCTGCTAGAATCGCTGCGCCTGCCGGGCGTGCGGCCGGTGCTGTTCGTGGTGCTGACGTGGATGCTCGGACACAACATTCTCTACACCTACATCGCGCCGTTTCTGATGCAGGCCGGGCTGGCTGACCGGGTCGATCTGGTGCTGCTGGTGTTTGGCCTGTGTTCGCTGGTGGGGATCTGGATTATTGGCATGCTGGTTGATCGCTGGCTGCGCTGGCTGACGCTGATCAGCCTCGCGGTGTTTGCGCTGACGGCATTGGTTCTGGCATTGGCAGCGCCGTCGCCTCTGATCATTTATGCCTGCATGGCGGTGTGGGGCTTGTCGTTTGGCGGCTCGGCCACTTTGCTGCTGACCTCGGCGGCGGACTCGGCTGGTGATCACGTCGACGTGGTGCAAGCAATGCTCACCACCTCTTGGAACGTGGCGATCGCCGGGGGCGGGTTGTTTGGCGGGTTGTTGCTGGATCGGGCGGGGGCGATGTCGTTTCCGTGGGCGTTGCTGATTCTGTCGCTGATCGCGCTGGCCACGGTGTGGATCAACAAAAACCACAGCTTCAAACCTGGCCGAAGGGTGCACTGAATCTGCATCCACCACCTGACCCTGTAGGAGTGAGCCTGCTCGCGATAGCGGAGGGTCAGTCACTGTATCCGTCACTGATAGACCGCTATCGCGAGCAGGCTCACTCCTACAGTAAAGCGCTGGTGAATTCGATATGGCATAACGATAGACCGCATCGATATATGTGGTTATAAGAAAAATCGCTATGCTGCGGGCCAGATTTTTCCTGTCGTTTTTCTGGACGGTTTAATGGAATTGGCAAATTTCGGCCTGGTGATTGCCGGGCTGGTAGTGGGGTTTATCGTCGGCATGACCGGTGTCGGCGGTGGTTCGTTGATGACGCCGATCCTGCTGTGGTTCGGCATCAACCCGGCAACGGCGGTGGGCACTGACCTGCTGTACGCCGCCATTACCAAATCCAGTGGCGTCCTCGTTCACCGCAAGAACAAGAACATCGACTGGGCCATCACCGGTTGGCTGACCCTCGGCAGCGTGCCTGCGGTGGCCATGACTCTGTGGTTCCTCAGCACCCTGCACACCGCGCCGGACGCGATGAACGCCATCATCAAACAGGCGCTGGGTTTCGTCCTGTTCGCCACGGCGCTGGCGATCTTCTTCAAGAAACGCTTGCTCGACTTCGCCCACAAACGCGCTGGCGGCAACTACAACCCGAGCGGTTCGCGGTTGAACGTGATGACCGTGATCACTGGTCTGATCCTCGGCACCATGGTTGCCCTGACCTCGATCGGTGCGGGCGCCCTCGGCACCGTTGCGCTGTTTATCCTCTATCCGCTGCTGCCGACCCGCCGTCTGGTCGGCACTGAAATCGCTCACGCCGTGCCGCTGACCCTCGTTGCAGGCCTTGGCCACGCGAGCATGGGCAATATGGATTGGGGTGTGCTGGGCTTCTTGCTGGTCGGCTCGCTGCCAGGCATCTGGCTCGGCAGCCACCTGACCGGACGCATTTCCGATGAAGTGCTGCGCCCGTGCCTGGCGACGATGCTGGTGCTGATCGGTTACAAACTGGCGTTCTGATCCGGCCATGAGTGAAACCACTGTCCACTGCGAAGGCCGTCTCGCGATCACCGTCTCACCGCGTGAGATGCGCATGAGCCATTGGCTGTACGCGCCGCGGGTGGTCGATTTGCAGCACCAGCGAGTGCTGCTGGATCTGAGCGAGAGCCTGTGGGATTTGCTCGGTACCGCTGACGAGACGGGCAATGGCATCGAGTTGGTGTTGCGCAAATACCCGGGCGATCGGTCGTCGGTGAGGTTGAGTGTTGAACTCGACAGCGGTGAGCTCAAGCTCGGTGGACAACCTGTCGATCCTTCAGAATTGCTCTCCGTGCTCGATTCAGCGCTGGAGTGAGGCGGCACAGCTTGCGGCGCGCCGCCTCACCACGGGTTAACGCTCAATGACGTATTTCATCACCGTCACCGGCAAATCGTCGTAGACCAGCTCTTCAACCACTTCCCAACCCAGTCGCGCATACAGCGACTGCGACGTGTCGGTATACAGATACAACTCGGGCACGCCCAGCGCCGCCGCTTCTGCAACCACTCGATTGACCAGTTGCGAAGCAATCCCGCGACCGCGCTCCTCAGCCTTCACATAAACGCCTGCCAGCCACGGCGTCAGGTTCGGGCGCAGCTTCAGATCACTTTCGATCAGCAGCGCACCGCCCAGCAGTCGCGAACCCTCTAGCGCTACCACGACACTCGGCACGGCACGTTTGCCGCAGGACTCGCGCATGTGTTCGATACGGTCCTCGACGGTTTGTCCGGGACGAAACTCGCCCCACTCCTCGAAGTTGAGCGTGGCCAGTTCTTCGATCAATTCGGGGTGATCGCACAGGTAATCGATGTGCATGCGGGTGAACTCCATTTCATGGGCAGAACTGCCACCCTAATGCGGTCATAAAAGGTAATCAAATCCGCGTTGCGATCACCTCGGATATGTTGCGCAATGTCGCGCCTGTCCTAAGCTTCTGACTAGGCGGAAGATATTTGCCGGGTTGTCCCGGAACAATCGCCACGATGCGCAATCATTAGAGCGTGGATATCAAAAGGAGATGCGCATGCTCATCAGGTCATTGACCCTGACACTCTTGCTGGCGATTGCCGGCCCCTTGTTCGCCGCTGACAACGATTCGCCCATCGCCGGGGACATGGGCCGCGCCCGACCGCTGATCGTGATCGCACAAAGCACTGTCGACCCCGTGTGGGTAGCCCTGAAAAAGTCGCTGGAGGATCCCGCCAACAAAAAGGGCGTCACCGACCGCAACATTAAGGTCTACACCATCCTCAACATGTCCGGTCAACTCGACGGCAAGGACATGGGCCAGCAAGACACCATGGCGCTGCTGCGCTCGCTGAAACTGGGCGCTGGGGCCTATCCGAAAGTGTTCCTGGTGGGCAAGGACGGCGAGACCAAACTCTCGGCTTCTGGGGATGAGGCGAAAGCGGTGGATTTGAAGAAGATCTTCGACACCATCGATGCCATGCCGATGGCCGAGAAAGAAGCGGCCGCTGCGGCTCAAGCGCCGGTTGCTGCTACGCCGGAACCTGCAAAAGGCGCGAAGAACGCCAAACCGACCAAGCCTGCGAAACCAGCCAAGCCGCCGGAAATGCCGGATGATTGATCGGTTGTTGTAGAGACGATTTCACGTCAAAGGGGCGAGAGGATTCAATCTTCTCGCCCCTTTTCTGTTTCTGCATGCTGCGACGCAAAGCCCTTCAACCTCGTCGGATTTTTCCTGCAAGTCGCGGCGGCGGTGGTGAACTGGTGGGCTTGGGTGAGGAGGGGTAGTCTTCTTTGGCCGCTGCAAAACACAGTGGTCGGATGTGGAAGTCCGGTGATTCCCGAGAGCGCATTGCGCCTGTAAACACATGTTGGTGGTTTTTATGCCAACATTGTTTGATTATGGCAGCGATGCGCAGGAGCACTCTCGAGTGCACCGGGTTCCTCGGGTTTCCCCGGACTTCCACCCCTGCGCAAAGCTGCCACCCTCTCGTGGAAGTGAGTTCGGCAGTTTTTTCTTTGAATGTCCCGAGGATTTACTAATGAAAAAACATACTCCAAGTCCTCCCGAATCCCCCATGGATTCAGGATCCTTCGACGCCAACAACCCCCGCTTGCGCAACCCCCGTCACCCCGATCCCATCAGCCATCTCTTCACCATCCTCCCCGATATCGATACCCCGACGCTGCTCTGCCACGCTTGCGAAACCCTCGCCTCACTCAATGTCCTGACCACAGACCTTGCCGCTGAACTGCAAGGTTCAGCGCGCAGTCTCGCCCTGTCGATTCAGCAGTTGGCGGTGCTCGGCGAGTTGCTGGTCAACCGTGCGCTGGACAATCTCGATCCGCCGCCAGCGACGCAACACTGAACAGGGAGGTTCATACATGGCTCGATACATTCCAATTACCGGGATCGACTGCAAGATTCCCAGTCTGTTGATCGACAGCGAAGCACCTGCGGATGTGCTGCACGGCACAGCGGCCTACCGTTTGCGCTGTGTGACGCAATTGATGGAGACCCTGGCGCTGGGGGATGGCAAGGGACATGACACCTTGCTGCTGCAGGATTTCGCCCGGGTGATGGCGATTCCGTTGCGGGACAGTTGCGACTTAATGGATGTCATCGGCTGGAAGTTGCAGGCGCAGCTTTAAAGACAAAAGATCGCAGCCTGCGGCAGCTCCTACATTGACCGAGTGAAAACCCGATCCTGTAGGAGCTGCCGCAGGCTGCGATCTTTTGATTTTCAGTCAGTGACAGCGCTGAGGATTTTGTGGGCGATCTTCACCCGCTCAGGAATCGGAAAGTTCTTGTTGGCCATGATCACGATGCCAACGTTCTTGCTCGGCACAAACGCTACATACGTGCCGAAGCCACCTGTCGAGCCGGTCTTGTTGATCAGCACGTCATCCGGTTGCGGTCGCGGCGGATTCAGCCACTGCACCTTGTGTGCTTCCATGGCCATTTCCGTCGAGTTGCCGGCCAGCAAACGCTCGAGGCTGAGCGGGTAGCGGTACATTTCCCAACCCAGGCCTTGGGTCATGTCGCCAACGGTGTAGTAACCAGTGTGGGTGTTGGCGATGGTTTTTTGCAGTACCGCTTCCAGCGTTTCAGGTTTCAGGTTGGCCTGAACGTAACGCAGCATGTCCACCGCGCTGGTTTTCACGCCATAGGCCTGCGAGTCAAGCGCACCGGGCGTGACGCGCACCGGTTTGCCGTTCTTGTCATAGCCCTGTGCATACAGCTCCATTTGCGCGGCAGGCACGCTGAGGTAGGTGTGCTGCAAACCGAGTTTCGGCAGCAGGGTTTGCGTCATTGCCTGATCAAACGGCTGGCCGAGGCTTTTCGCCGCCAGATAACCGAACAAACCCAAACTCGGGTTGGAGTACTGGCGATGGCTGCCTGCCGGATGAACCGGTTTCCACTGTTGGAAATAGCCGAGCATCTTGTCAGACGAATCCGCGTTGTCCGGGAATTGCAGCGGCAAACCACCGGCGCTGTAGGTGCCCAGTTGCAACACACTGATGTTGTCAAAAGCGCTGCCTTTCAGATCAGGCCAGAGCTGACTGGCCTTGGTCGACAGGTCGAGTTTGCCAGTCGCTTGGGCGTAACCGGCGAGGGTGGCGGTGAAGGTTTTGCTCACCGAGCCGATTTCAAACAGGGTGTTTTCGCTGACTTTTTGCGCGGTGTCTTTACTGGCGACGCCGTAGTTAAAGTAATGCACCTTGCCGTTGACGGTCAGCGCTACGGTGAGGCCGGGAATGTTCTGCTGCTGCATCACGGGCGTTACCGCGTCGTTGACCAATGCTTGCAGCTGCGCAGCATCGGGCGCAGCGGCGAAACAGGATGTGGCGCCGAAAAACAGGCCGAAAGCGGCGCAAGGAATGACTTTGCTCGATTGAATGGATGACATGGGTGAACCACTCTCCATGAGTGTTGATGACGTTATCCCGCTACACTGCGGGCGATTTCTTCGTTGGGCGACTGATCAGCGCCGCCAATTTAGTCAGCGCGACGCTAATCGACAAACGATGAAAACTCGCACGAGCCATTAGAAAAATTTGGGACTGGGCATGATTCGACCGCAATTGCCGCTCAACGCACTGCGCGCCTTTGAAGCCTCCGCACGTCATTTGAGTTTCACCCGCGCGGCCGTGGAGCTGTGCGTCACCCAGGCTGCTGTCAGCCATCAGGTCAAAAGCCTGGAAGCGCAACTCAACGTCACCCTGTTCAAACGCCTGCCCCGTGGGCTGATGCTGACCAGTGAAGGCGAAACTTTGCTGCCCGTGCTGAGCACCTCGTTCGATCACATCGCGCAGATTCTCGAACGCCTTGCCGGTGGACAGTACCGCGAAATGTTGACGGTCGGCGCGGTCGGTACCTTCGCCGTGGGTTGGCTGTTGCCGAGGCTGGCGGACTTCCGGGCGAAACATCCGCTCATAGATTTGCGGCTGTCGACCAACAACAACCGCGTGGATGTCGCGGCGGAAGGGCTGGATTACGCGATCCGCTTTGGCGCCGGGGCGTGGCATGGCATCGAAGCGACGCGTTTGCTCGAGGCGCCGCTGTCGGTGTTGTGCGTGCCGGAGATCGCCCGGCAATTGCATTCGCCGGGAGATTTGTTGCAGCAAACACTGCTGCGTTCCTATCGCACCGATGAATGGCCGGAATGGTTTCAGGCTGCCGGGTTGGCGACGCAGGCAGCACCGCCGCAGAGCATCGTGTTTGATTCATCGCTGGCGATGATGGAAGCGGCTTTGCAGGGTAGCGGGGTGGCGCTGGCGCCACCGCTGATGTTCGCCCGGCAACTGGCGGCGGAGGCGATTTGTCAGCCGTTTGCGATTGAGATTACGACGGGGAGTTACTGGTTGACGCGGTTGCAGTCGCGGCCGGAAACGGCGGCGATGAGTGCGTTCAAAACCTGGCTGCTGCAAATCTCTGGTTAACGCAAAACCCTTGTAGGAGTGAGCCTGCTCGCGATAGCGGTGTGTCAGTTGATATCAATTTTGACTGACACACCGCTATCGCGAGCAGGCTCACTCCTACAGGGACCGTGGTGGATTGGAGATCAGGTTCAGCGCACCAGACACGGCCGCTTGTTATCGAACTTCCACCCCGGAATCAAAAACTGCATCGCGACGCTGTCATCCCGCGCGCCGAGGCCCATGCCTTTATAGAGTTCATGAGCCTTGGCCACCTGGTCCATGTCCAGTTCGACACCCAGCCCCGGTTTCTTCGGCACTTGCACCAGACCGTCGACAATTTGCAGCGGCGCCTTGGTCAAACGCTGGCCGTCCTGCCAGATCCAGTGGGTGTCGATCGCGGTGATCTCGCCCGGCGCAGCAGCGGCGACATGGGTGAACATCGCCAGCGAAATGTCGAAGTGGTTGTTGGAATGCGAACCCCAGGTCAGGCCCCATTCATGGCACATCTGCGCCACGCGCACCGAACCCTGCATGGTCCAGAAGTGCGGGTCGGCCAGTGGAATGTCCACCGACTGCAACTGGATCGCATGACCCATTTCACGCCAGTCAGTGGCGATCATGTTAGTGGCGGTTTTCAGCCCTGTAGCGCGGCGAAATTCGGCCATCACTTCACGGCCCGAATAACCGTTTTCCGCACCGCACGGGTCTTCGGCGTAGGCGAGTACATGATGCTGATCGCGGCACAAACGAATAGCTTCTTTGAGTGACCACGCACCGTTCGGATCAAGGGTGATGCGCGCCTCGGGAAAACGTTCGGCCAGCGCTGTCACCGCTTCGATTTCGGCATCGCCGCTGAGCACGCCGCCCTTGAGTTTGAAGTCCTTGAAACCGTACTTGGCATGGGCCGCTTCGGCGAGGCGCACCACGGCCTCGGCAGTCATGGCCTTCTCGTGACGCACGCGGAACCAGTCGTTGTCGGCGTCCGGTTCGCTGCGATAGGCGAGATCGGTTTCGCGCTGATCACCAACGTAGAACAGATAACCGAGCATCTTCACTTCATCGCGTTGCTGACCTTCGCCGAGCAATGCCGCCACCGGTACATCGAGATGCTGACCGAGCAAATCGAGCAGCGCGGCTTCGAGACCGGTGACCGCGTGGATGGTGATGCGCAGGTCAAAAGTCTGCAGACCACGACCGCCGGCATCGCGGTCGGCGAAAGTCTGGCGCACTTGATTGAGGATCTTCTGCCAAGTGCCAATCGGGCTGCCGACCACCAGGCTGCGCGCGTCCTCCAGGGTCTGGCGAATACGCTCGCCACCGGGCACTTCACCGACGCCGGTGTGGCCGGCGTTGTCTTTGAGAATGACGATATTGCGGGTGAAAAACGGCCCGTGGGCGCCGCTCAGATTGAGCAGCATGCCGTCGTGGCCGGCCACGGGGATGACTTGCATTTCGGTGATGATCGGGGCTTTGGCGGTGTCGTGTGCAGTCATGTTCTTATCCTTAATACGCAATCTTAAAAATGGACGTCAGGCGTGTTTCGGCGCGGTCTCGACCACGGCGATGTCGGCAGCAGGTTTCGGCGTGGTGCGTGCGAAGAAGACAATGATCGCGGCAATGATCGAGGTCGCGGCCAGACCATAGAGGCCGCCCTGGATCGAGCCGGTGTGTTCTTCGAGCAGGCCGAACGTGGTCGGCGCGACGAAGCCGCCAAGGTTGCCCACCGAGTTGATCAACGCGATCACCGCCGCGGCGATGCGTGCATCCAGATAGGCCTGCGGAATCGGCCAGAACAGCGACGACGCGGATTTGAAGCCCAGCGCCGCAAAGCAGATCGCAACGAAGGCGAAGATCGGCCCGCCGGTGGTGGACATGAACATCCCCGCTGCGGCGATCAACAGGGCGGTGGCGACCCACGCCTGCTGGTGTTTCCACTTGGCCGAGAACGAAGCGAAGGCGTACATGCCGATGATCGACAACAACCACGGAATCGAGTTGAACAGGCCGACCTGGAAGTCGCTCATCTCGCCCATTTTCTTGATGATGCTCGGCAGCCAGAAGGTTGCCGCGTAGATGGTCAACTGAATGAAGAAGTAGATCAGGCAGAACAGGATGATCTGGCGGTCCTTGAGCAGTTTGCCCATGGATGGCCGGATCGGCGTCGCGGCTTCGCGGGCTTTTTGTTCAGCGTCGATGGCGTTGACCAATGCGTCCTGTTCGGCGCGGCTCAGCCATTTCGCATCGTGAGGTTTGGCGTCGAGCCAGAACCAGACGAAGACGCACAGGCACACCGAGAACATCCCTTCAATGAAGTACATCCATTGCCAGCCGTGCATGCCCAGCCCGTTGATCTGCAGGAGCAGGCCGGACAACGGGCCGGAGATCAACGAGGCCACGGCGGAGCCGCTGAGGAAAATCGCAATCGCCTTGCCGCGTTCGGCGCCGGGCAGCCAACGGGTGAAGTAGTAGATCACCCCGGGAAAGAACCCGGCCTCGGCCACGCCGAGCAAAAAGCGCAATACGTAGAAGTGGGTTTCGTTCTGGATGAACGCCATGCCGGCGGCAACCAGGCCCCAGGTGAACATGATGCGGGTCAGCCAGATGCGTGCGCCGACTTTCTGCAAAAGCATGTTGGAGGGGACTTCAAACAGCGCGTAACCGATGAAGAACAACCCGGCGCCGAAGCCGTAAGCGGCGGCACCAATACCGAGGTCGTGTTCCATGTGGGTGCGGACGAAACCGATGTTCACCCGATCAATGTAATTGACGATGAACATGATCACGAAGAGCGGCAGGACGTGGCGTTTCACTTTCGAGATGGCCGACGCGAGTGTCGAATCGACGCCCTCGTTCATCCCGGAGACGGAGGTTTTCACTTGGTTTTCTCCCACTGATTATTTTTATGCGGGGTAGGGCAGGTGCTGCGTTGTTGCTAGACATCATACAACTGAGAATTTTTGTCCTACAAGTGGGGAAGGCCGATTAATTTTCTCTGGAAAGCCGGTTTTTTATGCTTTTTTACACGGATGTTCAATGATTGCTGGGTGTTATGGCTTTTGAGAAGTGAAGGCTTCCTACGGTTGTGCGGCTCTGTTCGTCTGGGAAGTATCAAATCATTTCGATTAATTTGAGTGTTGTCATACAAGTTGGTCCGCTAAAATCAATCTTGTAAGCCCCACGCGCGATGCTACGATCGGCAAGCCCCGATCACCGGAACCAACCATGCAAGAAGACTTCGACGCTCCCGCTCGCAAACGTGCGCACAACCTCGCCCATGATCTGGTGGAGAAACTCACCCAGAGCATCCTGCTCGGCCAGCTGTCACCCGGCGACAAGCTGCCCTCGGAGAACGCCATCGTTCAGGAACATGGCGTCAGCCGCACGGTGGTGCGCGAGGCGATTTCCAAATTGCAGGCTTCGGGGCTGGTCGAGACGCGCCACGGCATCGGCACGTTTGTCATCGAGCGCGCGGCGGAGCAGGGCTTGCGCCTTAACGTCGACACGGCGCTCGGCGTGCGCAGCATTCTTGAATTGCGTCTGGGCCTGGAAACACAAGCGGCGGCGCTCGCGGCGCAGCGGCGCACGGAGCCGCAATTGCTGCAAATGCGTCAGGCGCTGGATGACTATCAACGGCTGCTCGACAACAACGACAGCTGTGTCGAGGCCGATCGGCGCTTTCATCTGCTGATCGCGGAGGCCACCGGCAACGTCTGCTTCAGCGAGATCATGCAACACCTGGGCAGTGCGATGATTCCGCGTAACCGGCTCAATGCTGCTGAACGTGGCGCGGCGGATTTGAGCAAACTCGGGCAACTGGCCCATCTGGAGCATGAGGCGATTCTGAATGCGATCAAACGTCAGGATGCGGATGCCGCGCGGGCAGCCATGTGGTTGCACCTGACCAACAGCCGCGACCGTTTTTCCGCGCAAGGTTGAACGCCGTCGGTCTGTTCGATAGCACGCCGCCCGCGGGCCTGATTCCAAGTTGTACGGCCCGGGTATTCCGGACCTCCTTGGTGAGGTGTGTCATGGCTAATGATTTGCTGTTTCAGGGTGGTGTGCTGCCAACCGATCCAACCCGGCCGATGCCGGGTACCGATGAACCGACCCTGGCCGATCACGATTCACCGATGGGCATGCCCCCAGGGCGTGATCCGTTGAGCGATGCTGATCGGCCCGAAGACTGGAAGGATCCGGCGGCGGATGACGATGTACCGCCGGCGGATGAGCCGACGCCGTTGTCGGATGATCGGCGCTGATCGGCGATTGCCTTGATTAATGTGTTGTCTGGGCTGGCCTCATCGTTGGCAAGCCAGCTCCCACAGGTTATGCGGATGTACCTGAAAACTATGTTCACCATAGAACCCTGTGCGAGCTGGCTTGCCAGCGATGTCGGCATTTGCCTCAACAACAATCATTGATCAGATCGCTGCCCGAACACCCCCAACCCGCCGCTCCAGATTCAACGCCAACACACTGATCAACACCACCACCGACCCCACCAGCATCAGCAACGTCGGCCGCTCCGCCAACCCGACCGACGCAATCCCCATCGCCGTTGGCGGAATCAGATACAACGTCATCGTCGCCCGGCTCAAATCCACATGCTGGAGCACAAACCCCCACGCCAGATAGGCCAGCGCACTGGGAAACACGCCCAATGCCAACACCGCCCACTGCACCCGCAGCGGCGCATTCAGCAAGGCTTGACCCAGCCCGGGCAGATAAATCAGCAGCATCAACGTCCCCGACCACACCGCGTAACACGCCAGACTGAAGCCGTCGTAACGCCGCGCATGATGCTTTTGCAGGGCGAAGTAAACGCTCCATGAAACGGCCGCCAGCAGGATCAGCAGGGCATGCGCATCGATATCGCCCAGACCCTTATCGCCGCTGACCACAATCACCACACCGACAAAGCCGAGCAACACACAACCCCAGCGCCAGGCGCTGACCTGATCTTTGAACACGAATCGCGCCAGCAACGTGCTGAACAACGGGCTCGATTGCGCCAACACGCTGGAAGCGCCGGCACTGACACTTTGCTGGCCGATGTTCAGTGCGACGTGATGCAGGCTGACGGCGAAAAAACCCAGGGCGAACAACAGCGGCACATCGCGCCAGTGCGGCAGGCGCATGCCTTTGAAAACGGCGATCAACGCCATGAACAACGACGCCAACAGAAAGCGCAGCAATGCCAGATGCCCGGGGTCGTAGGCTTGCAGACCGATGTGAATGCCGGTCGGCGAATACGCCCAGCAGCCAACGACAAAGGCCATCGCCAAGAGGATTTTCCACGGGGAAGGGTGCGGCATGATCGGGCGCTCGGTGGTGTCGATGCGCCGAGTATCCGGGCCGCCAATCATTCGCCACAACTGACTTATACTGCGTCAAATGTTCACTCAGAGTGATGAATATGGAGCTGGCGCAAATCCGTATGTTCAAGACCGTGGCCGAGGTCGGCAGCATCGCGCGGGCGGCGGAAAAGCTGTTTTGCGTGCCCTCGAACATCACCGCGCGGATCAAGGCACTCGAGGCCGAGTTGGGCGTTGCGTTGTTTCTGCGTGAGGGGCGCGGGTTGCGCATCAGCCCGGCGGGGCAGACGTTTCTCGCCTATGCGGAAAAGATTCTGGCGCTGACCGTTGAAGCGAAACGTGCAGTGGACCCCTCGGCCGAGCCGTCCGGGCCCTTGCGCATCGGTGCGATCGAGTCCTCGGCGACCGGGCGCTTGCCGCGCTTGTTGGCGAAGTTTCACCAGCGCTATCCGCAGGTGGCGCTGGAACTCACCACGGGCACTTGGGGGCAGTTGCTCGATGACACCGTCAGCCATCGTCTCGACGGGGCGATTGTCGCGGTGGATGTCGAACGTTCACAGCTCAGGCGCACGCCGATGTATCGCGAAGAATTGCTGTTGATCGCGTCGACCTCGT
This sequence comes from Pseudomonas sp. IT-232MI5, assembly GCF_949767845.1. Taxonomy (NCBI): domain Bacteria; kingdom Pseudomonadati; phylum Pseudomonadota; class Gammaproteobacteria; order Pseudomonadales; family Pseudomonadaceae; genus Pseudomonas; species Pseudomonas sp. IT-232MI5. The sequence continues at coordinate 676,323 of NZ_CATKQE010000011.1, read as the reverse complement.
TCGGGCCAGTGCGCGGCATCGAAGACCTGCAGGACAAAACCGTGTTCATGTGGCCGCAGGGTTGTCCGTATCGGGCGGCGCTGGAGCATTGGTTGTTGCGTCAGGGGCTGTCGCTGCCGATCGTCAGTCTCGCCAGTTATGGCGCGATTGTCGGTTGTGTAAGTGCCGGGGCGGGGGTGGCGTTGGTGCCCAAGGGCGTGTTTGAGCAGTACGCGAAAGGGGCTGGGTGTGTGGGGTATGAGTTTGCTGAGCTGACGGCCGTCGACAACCTGTTTTACTGGCATGAAAACGCCGGGGTGCATCCGGCGCGGGAGGCGTTTGTGGCGATGTTGCGGGAGGAGTTTAGTGTGTAGGAAGCGCCGACCCTCACCCCAGCCCTCTCCCAAAGGGAGAGGGGGCCGACCGAGTTGTCATGCGCTATACGCCGACCTGAAACACCGTGTTGAATATAGATTCAACCGAGTCCAGTGTGCTTGATCAGAAAAGTCGATTATGGATTCGGCGCAGCACGTTCAGGTCGATGAACCTCTCCAACATCCCCCAATCAGTCCCCTCTCCCTCTGGGAGAGGGCTAGGGTGAGGGGCCTTTTCAGGCAACACCGATATCCCGCATCAACAACCCAAACCGCAAATCCACCGCCTCCGGAATCGGCACAAAAACCGTGTGCCCATCCCCCGGCGCCACCTCGATCGCCTCACCCTTAACACTCTGCAACTCACGCAGATCAAAATGAAAATTGCCCGCGGGTGTCATCAATTCCAGATGATCACCAAGACCAAAACGATTCTTCACCTTGACCTCGGCCAGCCCCTCACGCCGCTCCCCTGTCAGCTCACCCACAAACTGCTGACGCTCCGACACCGAGCTGCCATTTTGATAGTTCTGGTACTCGTCATGCACATGCCGACGCAGAAAACCCTCGGTGTAGCCACGCTGCGCCAGCGACTCCAAGTCCGTCATCAGGCTGCGATCAAACTCACGCCCGGCCACCGCATCATCAATCGCCCGGCGATACACCTGCGTGGTGCGTGCGCAATAGAAGTGCGATTTGGTCCGGCCTTCAATCTTCAATGAATGCACGCCCATGCGCGTCAGGCGCTCGACGTGCTGCACTGCGCGCAGGTCCTTGGCGTTCATGATGTAGGTGCCGTGCTCGTCTTCGAATGCCGGCATCAATTCATCGGGGCGGTTGGCTTCCTGTAGCAGGAACACCTGATCGGTAGGAGCGCCGAGGCCCAGGGTCGGCTCGGGCTGGAAGGTCTGGACGATGTCGCCGAGTTGATTTTCCGTGGCCGCTTGCGCCGAGTATTTCCAGCGACAGGCGTTGGTGCAGGTGCCCTGATTGGCATCGCGTTTGTTCAGGTAACCCGACAGCAGGCAGCGCCCGGAGTAGGCCATGCACAGTGCGCCATGAACGAACACTTCCAGTTCCATGCCCGGCACTTGTTCGCGAATTTCGCCGATTTCTTCCAGCGACAATTCCCGCGACAGGATGATCCGGCTCAAACCCTGTTGTTGCCAGAACTCGACGCTCGCCCAGTTCACCGTATTGGCCTGCACCGAGAGGTGGATCGGCATCTGCGGGAAATGCCGGCGCACCAGCATGATCAGGCCCGGGTCAGACATGATCAGCGCATCCGGCGCCATCTCGATCACCGGCGCCAGATCCTTGAGGAAGGTCTTCAACTTGGCGTTGTGCGGCGCGATGTTGACGACGACATAGAAGCGCTTGCCCTGCGCCTGGGCTTCGCGAATGCCCAGTGCCAGATTGGCGTGATCGAATTCATTGTTGCGCACCCGCAGGCTGTAGCGCGGTTGGCCGGCGTAGACCGCATCGGCACCATAGGCGAATGCGTAGCGCATGTTTTTCAGGGTGCCGGCGGGGGCGAGCAGTTCGGGGGTGGCGAGGGTCGGCGTCATGGCGGTGTCGGTCGTAAAAGCGCGGCAGGGTAGAACGGGTACCAATCGCGAGCATTGATCTGGATCTAGGTTTTGGCAGTTTCTGTTTGTGCAGAAACAGCACAAATCATGTGCCGGTTTCACTGTGTTCGACGGTCTGGCGGCTGCTTAAGCTTTGTTCATCACTTAACTGAACAGAGGCACTCGCCATGCAACGTTTTACCCGTCGTTTCCTCAGCGCCTGTGCATTTTCCGGTGTGTTGGCCAGCACCGGTGCACTGGCAGACAACCATCCGACCATTCGCGCAATGTCCGGGGCCACACCGGTCAGCCAGTTACCGGCCGGCAAGTCCGCCTTGTTGGTGATCGATTTTCAAAACGAATACTTCACCGGCAGGATGCCGATTCCGGACGGTGCCGCTGCGTTGGCGAAAACCCGTGAGTTGATCACGTTTGCCGACAGCCACAAGATCCCCGTGTACCACGTTCAACATATCGCCCCGGCAGGCTCGGCGGTGTTTGCCATCGATGGCGAAACCGTGAAATTTCACCCGGACATGCAGCCACGCGCGAAGGATGCGGTGCTGCAAAAGACCACGGTCAGCGTGTTCGGCAGCACCGATCTGAACGAGCGGCTGAAGCAATCCGGCATCAACACGGTCATCGTCGCGGGCCTGATGACCCACGCTTGCGTCGCCGGTGCCGCGCGGGACGCGGCGCCACTCGGTTACAGCGTGATCGTCGCCTCCGACGCCTCGGCGACCCGTGCGATCACCCGCGTTAATGGCACATCCATCGACAAGGATGCCTTGCACAAAGCCGCACTGGCGGAAGTCGAGGACACCTTCGGCGATGTGCTGAGCACGGCTGAAATCGTCAAGTTGCCGGTTCGTTAATCGGCTTGCGCTGATCCGCAACTATGCTCCATGAATAAAGATGGCACTCGTGCAGGCCCCGGTTGACTAAGCATCGGGGCGTGCATGACGCCTGACTGACATGGATCGGACATGAACGAAAAAAGCCTTCAATTCAAATCCCTCACCGTGCTGCTGTTGCTGGTCACGGTGGCGTTTATCTGGATCCTCCTGCCGTTCTACGGCGCGGTGTTCTGGGCGGTGATTCTCGGCATTGTGTTTGCGCCGATGCAGCGCCGGCTGCAGGCGAAATTCGGCTGGCAGCGCAACCTGACGTCCCTGTGTACCTTGGCGGTCTGCCTGGTGATCGCGATTCTGCCGGTGATCATCCTCAGTGTGCTGCTGGTGCAGGAAGGCGCAGCGGTCTACAAGAGCATCGAAAGCGGCGAGCTGGACATCGCCGCGTATCTGGCGCAATTCAAGCACAGTCTGCCGCCGTACTTTCAGCACTTGCTCGACCGCTTCGGCATGGGCGAACTCAATGGCCTGCGCGAGAAAATCGTCAAATCGGCGATGCAGGGCAGTCAGGTGCTGGCCACTCAAGCGTTCAGTTTTGGCCAAGGTACGTTCGAGTTCGTGGTGAGTTTCTTCATCATGCTGTATCTGCTGTTTTTCTTTCTGCGTGACGGCGCCGAACTGGCGCGCAAGGTGCGCACTGCCGTGCCACTGGAGGAAGGCCACAAGCGGCGCTTGCAGTTGAAGTTCAACCGCGTGGTACGCGCGACGGTGAAGGGCAATCTCGTAGTCGCGGTGACTCAAGGCGCGCTGGGCGGAGCGATTTTCTGGTTTCTCGATATCCCCAGCGCCTTGCTGTGGGCGGTCTTGATGGGGTTTTTGTCGTTGCTGCCAGCAGTGGGCGCGGGGATTGTGTGGGCGCCGGTGGCGGTGTATTTCCTGCTCAGCGGGATGATCTGGCAGGGCGTGGTGCTGGGCTTGTTTGGGGTGTTTGTGATCGGGTTGGTGGACAACGTGATGCGACCGATTCTGGTGGGCAAGGACACCAAAATGCCCGATTACATGATTCTGATCTCGACTCTGGGTGGCCTTGCGGTATTCGGCCTGAATGGTTTTGTGATCGGCCCGCTGATCGCGGCGTTGTTCATGTCGAGCTGGGCGCTGTTCGCCGAAACCAAGCCTAAGGTGCAACTGCCTTAAGCGTGAAACGGCTCGCTGACGATCTTCTGCGACAGTGCCTGCGCAGCGGGCAGCGAAGTGAGCGGGCCGCTGATCGCTTCACCGTCGCGCATCAGATACCAGCAGGCAAGCAGGCCCGAGGCTCTGAGCGAGGCGGGAACGGCGCTGCCGATAACGGACATGATTTGAACCTGAGCCATGACGGGTATCTCCATCTATCAATGGAGCTACCTTAATGAGTCGTCGCTTCTACGGACAATCAACGCTTTCGATAGTGGTCATTGATGCCGTTGAGGGCTGGCTCAATCGACCACTTGATCGAGCATGTGCATGACTTCGCGTTCGTTGAGCAAACCTTTGTGCACGAGGTTTTCCGCCAGCAGCGAAAGGAACTTGGCGCAGCGATGGCCTTCCAGGTGCTTGAGTTCTGTCAGCGCGCCGTACACCTTGCTTGAGGTGCACAGGCCGACGATGCGGTGCGGGTTTTGTGTTGGCATACAGTCGTCCTTGTTGTTATCAACTTGTTGTTTACGGACGGATTCAGATTGCGGTTCCGTCATGACAAACGAGTGACCGTTTTGCGTAAATGTACATAACGGTCACTCAATCATGCCGACTTTAGCCGGTGAAACTGTCCTCACAGCGACCTTGGCGAGATTTTTTCAGACGCTGGCCGACCAACGGTCATAAAAAAGCCCCGCTATAAAAGCGGGGCTTTCGTGTTTCGGTTACCAGCGTGGGCCACCGTAGTAGCCATGTGGCCGGCCGTAATAACCGCGAGGCGGGCCGTAGTAGACGGGGGCCTGTTGGATGTACACCGGTTGTTGCACGTACACCGGCGCCGGCTGGTAGTAAACCGGTGGTGGCGGCTGCTGCACGTAGACCGGTTGTGGCTGAACATAAACAGGCTGTTGTTGCACGTATACCGGCCGATCCTGGTTGATCAGTGCCGAGCCGATGATGGCCGAGCCGACGATCGCGCCAAACACCGCAGGGCCTTGCCAGCCGTGGCCACCACCGGCTTCTGCCTGACCTGTGACAGCGAGTGCGCCAATCAGCAAGGCCAGAATGGGGAGTTTACGAATCATGATAAGTCCTCGGTTCTTCGACCCGGCGGCAGGGCCTGCACCAGGCCCACAGTTGTCGCGGGGATACTTCTAAGACAGCGAAATTCTGAAAATCAGCACAGCCGCTGGGTAAATTTTGTGTAAGGTCTGTACCGGCTTCTTTACCGGGCCGTGCGAGGGGCAAAGAACCCGTTTAAAACAGGCCTCAATGATCGTTCAGAAGCCGATGGGCTGGCTAATCCCGTTTATCCGAAAGTGCGTTTGAAGGAGAAGTTTCATGCAGATGAACCCGAACAAAGACACCCAGCTGTGCATGTCCCTGTCCGGACGCCCAGGCAATTTCGGTCTGCGTTTTCATAACCATTTGTATGAGCAGTTGGGCCTGAATTTCTATTACAAGGCGTTCAGCAGCCAGGATTTGACGGGTGCCGTGGGCGGCATTCGCGCTTTGGGCATTCGCGGTTGCGGCGTGTCGATGCCGTTCAAGGAAGCGTGCATTGCGCTGGTCGATGAGTTGGATGCGTCGGCGGCAGCGATCCAGTCGATCAACACCATCGTCAATACCGACGGCCATCTGAAGGCTTACAACACCGATTACATTGCTGTCGCGCAGTTGCTGGAAACCCACGCGGTACCCAAGGATTCGACCTTCGCCCTGCGAGGCAGCGGCGGCATGGCCAAAGCGGTGGCCAGCGCCTTGCGTGATGGCGGTTATAAAAACGGTTTGATCGTCGCCCGCAATGAGCGTGCCGGGCGTGCCTTGGCGGATTCGCTGGGTTATCGCTGGCAGGCGGAACTGGGCGAGGAGCGTCCGCAGATGCTGATCAATGTGACGCCGGTGGGTATGGACGGCGGGCCGGAGGCGGGGCAACTGGCGTTTGAGCCTGAGGCGATCAAGGCTGCGGATACGGTGTTTGATGTGGTGGCGATCCCGTCGGAGACACCGTTGATCGTGCGCGCTCGATCCGATGGCAAAAAGGTAATTACCGGGCTTGAGGTGATTGCGATTCAGGCGCTGGAGCAGTTTGTGCTGTACACCGGCGTGCGCCCGACTGAAGAGCAATTTGCGGCGGCGGTGGCGTTTGCCCGGAGCTGATTCTCATAATTATGCAGTGAGTTAACTGGCCTCATCGCTGGCAAGCCAGCTCCCACAAGGTATGGGAGCTGCTCACAGATTTGTGTTCCAACCCGAAACCTGTGGGAGCTGGCTTGCCAGCGATGAATTCACCTCGGTTTATCCTGCTGCCTATACTGCCTCCCCAGCAAGCCCAGACTTGCCCACCACAAAAACCGTGACCGAGGCTCCCATGCATCCGCCCATCCTCAACCTGCATCAGGTCGAACTCGAACCCCTGCCCGAAGCCCTGGCCCCGGAAGGCGAAACCGCCGGGCGCTATCAGCAGCGCATGGCGCGGATTGGCCAGCAACTGGGTTCGCAGAAACTCGGTTATCGCCTGTACGCCTTGCCTCCGGGCATGCGCGGCAGTCCGTTTCACAGTCATCGGGTCAACGAAGAGATGTTCTACGTGGTGGCCGGGGAGGGCGAGGTGCGTCTTGGTACGGAGCGTTTTCCGATCCGCGAAGGCGATGTGATCGCTTGCCCGCCGGGCGGCCCGGAGAAGGCGCATCAGATCATCAATACCAGTCAGGCCGAACTGCGTTATCTGGCGGTGAGTACCCAGCAACAGCCGGAAATCTGCGAGTACCCGGATTCGAACAAGTATGCGGTGATGGATAACTTCAACATCGATGCCGAGGGCAATGCCTCAGGTTTTGTGGCTGTGGCACGGCAGGCGGAGGGTGTGGATTACTGGGATGGCGAGTAATGCGCAGATCCCTGTAGGAGTGAGCCTGCTCGCGATAGCGGTGTGTCATTAACGGTAATTTGACTGACACACCGCTATCGCGGGCAGGCTCACTCCTACATTGATTTTGTGTGGCTATTCGAGGCGGGCCAGACGCTCTTCCAGCGCGGCAATCCGCGCTTCCAGCTCTTCAATACGCTCAACCGAAACGCCACTGCTGGTACTGCGATCCGACGGGTTCTGCCGTGCCGCCATGATCGCCTCGCTATCCGCCGGATCACCCAGAGCATGGGTGTAGCGATCTTCGCGCTGCCCGGCCTGACGTGGAATCAGTACCGCCAGCCCCCGCGCAATCAAACGCTCAAGTTGATGCACCACCTGCTCGGTGTCTTCAAATTCATGCATGCGCCCACTGCGGGTCAGCAGTTCATTGACGGTTTGCGGGCCGCGCAGAAACATCAAACCGCTCAGAATCACTTGCGCCGGCACCAGCTCCAGCGCCTTGTCGACCTTGTGCTCCCAGCGGTCGGCACGACTGCCCATTACCAGTTTGGCGAAACCACGACCTTCCAGTGCGCGCAGGCTCTGGCCGACCTGGCCCGGAGTCAGGTTCATCACCGGTTCGCGGCTGGTTTTCTGATTACACGCCGTGACCAGTGCATTCAGGGTCAGCGGATAGGTTTCCGGACTGGTGGCTTGTTTCTCGATCAACGAGCCGAGGATGCGAATCTCCGTGGCATTGAGCCGTGGCTCGTCGAAGGTGGATTCTGGTTCTGTGGTCATCGCGCGTTCCCTCTGCAGTCGAAGGCGCCTAGCCTAATCCTTGCCAAACAAAAGGCAAGCCGTGTGGTCATCAAGCATGGCTATAATCGCCTCCTTGTTCCACCCAGCCACCACACGAGACTGCCATGACCATTTCCCTGTACGCCGCATCTGTCCCGGTTTTTCAACAAATGCTCAACGCTTTGAGCGATGTGCTGAAAAAGGCTGAAGCCCACGCCACCGAGAAAAACATCGACCCGAACGCGTTCCTGCAGGCCCGTCTGTTCCCGGACATGTTCCCGTTGACCCGCCAGGTACAGATCGCCGTGGACTTCGCCAAAGGCGTTTCCTCGCGTCTGGCTGAAGTTGAAGTGCCGAAGTACGACGATACCGAAACCACCTTCGCCGAGCTGCAAGCTCTGATTGCCAAGGTGCTGGCCTACATCGGCGAGATCAAGCCAGAGCAGATTGATGGCAAGGAAGGCATTGAAATCGTCACTCGTCCGGGCACGCCGAAAGAAAAGCGCTTCAGCGGTCAGGCTTATTTGCTGACTTACGGTCTGCCGCAATTCTTCTTCCACGTCACCACCACTTATGCGCTGCTGCGTCATAACGGCGTTGAAGTGGGCAAGCGTGATTACATGGGCGCGTTCTAAAAAGTCAAAAGCCCCTCATCGGAACGCCGCCCGCCTAGCCCTCTCCCAGAGGGAGAGGGGACTGACGGTGTTGTTTGTTCGAGTTACACCGACCTGAACTATCAAGTCGAACTCAGATCTTGAACAACAATCGGTCTGCCCCCTTTCCCCCTCGCCCCCTTGGGGGGAGAGGGTTGGGGTGAGGGGGAAAAGATCTCAGCCACAAAAAAGCCCGCCAAGGTTCACACCATGGCGGGCTTTTCATTACAGCGAATATCAAGCCGTACGCTGGGCCTTTTCTTCTTCACCCAGGCACGCCGCTGCGGTAAACAGCACGTCAGTCGACGAGTTCAGCGCCGTCTCCGCCGAGTCCTGCAACACGCCAATAATGAAACCGACCGCCACCACCTGCATGGCAATCTCACTCGGAATGCCAAACAGGCTGCACGCCAACGGAATCAACAGCAACGAACCACCCGCCACACCCGACGCGCCACACGCGCAAATCGCGGCGACAACGCTGAGCAGAATCGCCGTCGGAATGTCCACGGCAATACCCAATGTGTGCACGGCCGCCAGCGTCAACACGGTAATGGTAATCGCCGCACCGGCCATATTGATGGTCGCGCCCAGCGGGATCGACACCGAATAGGTGTCTTCATGCAGGCCCAGACGCTTGCTCAATTCCAGATTGACCGGAATATTCGCCGCCGAGCTGCGGGTGAAAAATGCAGTGATACCGCTTTCACGCAGGCACTTGAGGGTCAGCGGATACGGGTTGCGACGTAGTTTCCAGAACACGATCAGCGGGTTCATCACCAGCGCCACGAACAGCATGCAGCCGAGCAGCACGGCCAGCAGGTGCGCGTAACCGATCAGCGCGCCGAAGCCGGACGTAGCCAGCGTCGAAGCCACCAGACCGAAAATGCCCAGCGGCGCGAAGCGAATCACCACTCGCACGATCAAGGTCACGCCGTTGGACAGATCACCCAGCACTTCGCGGGTGGTGTCGCCGGCATGGCGGATCGCGATGCCCATGCCGATCGCCCAGGCCAGAATGCCGATGAAGTTGGCGTTCATCAGCGCGCTGACCGGGTTGTCGACCACGCTCAACAGCAGGCTCTGCAGCACTTCGCCGATACCGCCCGGCGCCGTCACCGAAACGTTGTCGGTCGACAACACCAGGTGCGACGGGAACGCCATGCTCGCGACCACTGCCACAACTGCTGCCGCGAAGGTGCCCAGCAAATAGAGGAACAGGATCGGGCGGATATGGGTTTCCTGGCCGTGCTTGTGGTTGGCAATCGAGGCCATTACCAGCACGAACACCAGAATCGGTGCGACGGCTTTCAACGCCGATACGAATACTTTACCTATGAACGCCGTGCCTTTCGCCGCTTCCGGGGCGAACAGCGCCAGGGCGATACCGGCGATCAGGCCAATGAGGATCTGCGTGACCAAGCTGAGGTTCTTGAGGCGTTGCAATAGAGAAGGGGATGAAGCGGTCATAGCGGCATCTCTGATTTTTTATAGGGTGCAAGGTTGCGTAAAGCGATGGCAAAACAGGGGCAGACCACCGCCACGAACCGAAAGTGTTGACGCGACATCAACGCCAATAAGCCGGTCGTTGAACAGGCCGTACATTTTTCAGGGCGCGGACTTTATCACAGCGTAGGCCTTATCCTTCAGGCATGTGACGATCTGCCACCGGATCAGGCAACAAAGTCGGCAGGTTTGTGCAAGTCAGCCCGGACACACTCTGTTAGGATTGCGCATCCTTATTTTCAAACTCTGCCAGCGGGCCTCCGGGTCAACGCTGGTGTCGTCGTTTTGCTGGAGTTGCGCATGCTGTTGCCCATTCTTCTGTTGTCCGCCGCCGGCTTCACGGTGCTGACCACGGAATTCGTCATCGTCGGCCTGTTGCCGGCGATTGCCCGAGACCTCGAAGTCACCATCCCGCAGGCCGGGTTGCTGGTGACTTTGTTCGCCTTCACGGTGGCGATGTTCGGGCCTTTCCTGACCGCGTATTTCGCCCGCTTCGAGCGGCGCAAGCTGTTTATCAGCATCCTGATCATGTTTGGTCTGGCCAATACCGTGGCGGCGCTGGCGCCGAATATCTGGGTGATGGCGATTGCCCGGTTGATCCCGGCGCTCGGTCTGCCGGTGTTCTGGGCCTTGGCCAGTGAGACTGCCGTGGACATCGTCGGTCCGGATTTCGCCGGTCGCGCGATTGCCAAGATCGGTTTTGGCATTGTCTGCGCCACGGTGTTCGGCATTCCAGTCGGCACGCTGATTTCCGATGCGTTCGGCTGGCGCAGTGCCTTTGGGATTTTGGCGGTGATAGCTTTTGCCAAAGCCTTGTTGCTGTTTGTTTATCTGCCGAAAACCAGTCTGCACCAGCACCAGGTCAGCTTCCGCTCGCAATTCAAAATCCTGCGCAGTCCGCTGATGATCGGCCATATCCTGCTGTCGATTCTGGTGTTCAGCGGCATGTTTACCGCTTACACGTATCTGGCCGACATTCTTGAGCGCCTCGCCGGGTTCAACGGCACTGTGGTCGGTTGGTGCCTGATGGCCTTCGGTGCAGTCGGGTTGATTGGTAACTCGCTGGGCGGTCGTGCGGTGGATAAGCATCCGCTGGGGGCGTCGGTGTTGTTCTGTGCGTTCATGATTGCCGGCATGGTCTCGCTCGTGCCGAACATTCATTCGCCGCTGGGCTTGGCGGTGGCGATGGGGATCTGGGGCGTAACCCAGGCTGCGTTGTTCCTGGTCAGCCACGTGCGCCTGATGAAAGCGGCGCCAGAAGCGCCGGCCTTTGCCGCCTCGTTGAACATCGCCGGGGCCAATCTGGGGATCGGCCTGGGCGCCATCGTCGGTGGTCGGGTCATCGACAGCGCGGGTCTGGGCTTCCTTGGCTTTGCCGCCGCCGGGTTCATTTTGCTGTCGGTGTTCCTCGCCATGGTGCTGATGACGCTCAAGCCGCGCGAAATGTGCGCCGAGGCCTCATAACGCGGTAAACAGCTCGCGTCGGGCACCTTCGGTAATCGCAACGATGCCGGGGTGCTTGACCTTGCGTTCCACCGAAATGGCGTAGAACGACTCGGTCACCGCGTCGGTCTGGCCAATCAGCTCGACGCCATACTGGCGCTTCACCTCATCGGCAATCACGCTTGGGCCGATAAAAATCCCGCTGCCGGATTGGCCGAAGGCCTGCATCAAGGCACTGTCATCGAATTCGCCGACAATTTGCGGCTGGATCTGCTGCTCGGCAAACCAGCGCTGCAAGCGGCTGCGCACCACGGTTTCCGGCCCGGGAATCAACAGTGGTGCACCGTGCAGACTGCGTGGGAAATCCTGGCCGTATTTGGCTGCCAGTTCCGGGGTGGCGAAAAAACTGATCCCGCACTCACCGAGCTTTTGGCTATAGCCCTTGATGTCGAGGTGCGAGGGCATCGGGCTGTCGGAAATCACCAGGTCCAGACGCTGGATGGCCAGATCGGCGAGCAAACGTTCGAGCTTGTCTTCGCGGCAGGTGATGCGCAGTGGTTCGTTCAGCTCCATGGTCGGTGCGATCAGGCGATAGACGATGGATTTCGGCACCACGTCAGCCACGCCGACGCGGAACAGGATCTGCTGTTCGTTGGGTTGTGCGCGCAGCATCAGTTCCAGCTCGCCACCCAGCTGAAACATTTGCTCGGCGTAGGGCAGGGCTTGGCGTCCGGCTTCGGTCAATTCGAGTTGCCGGCCGACCCGTCTGAATAACTCGATGCCATACGTCTGTTCGAGCAGTGAAATTTGCCCGCTGATGGTTTGTGGGGTCAGGTTCAGTTGCTCGCAGGCGCGCACGATGCTGCCGGTCTTGGCTACGACCCAGAAGTAATGCAGTTGTCGATAATTGAGCATGGCGTTCTACAGTTCGTGAAAACCGAAGTATAGCCGCTAAAAATACGAATTTTCCTGAAGTGTTCATCTCCCTAGAATGCCCAGCCATCGACGGCTGGTCTGTGACCCTGTCTGTTCATTCGAAGGAAGCCTCATGAAATACACCATCCCAGCATTGATGTTTACGTCTTTACTGCTTCTGGCCGGTTGCGATCAGGCCGAGAAAAGCGCTCAGCAACTGATGGGCAAGGCTGCCGAAAGCGCCAAGCAAGCGATCGACGACACCCACAAAGCCGCCGAGCAAGCACTCAGCGATGCCACCGGCGGGCTGATCGAGAAGAAAGAAACACCGGAAAAAGATGCGGAAAAATCCGAATCTTCCTCCAAGACCATCTAATTCGTCTTACACAGAGTCAGGACTGACCCATGGAATATCTGTTACAGCTCGCCGCCAGCCCCACCGCCTGGGTTGCTTTGGCCACCTTGGTGGTGATGGAAATCGTGCTCGGCATCGATAACCTGATCTTTATCTCGATCCTGACCAACAAGCTGCCCAAGCAGTATCAGCAGAAAGCGCGCCGCATCGGTATCGGTATGGCGTTGATTCTGCGTCTGGCACTGTTGAGCACCATCGCCTTCATCGTGCAGCTGACTGCGCCGGTGATCGAGATTCTGGGCCAGGCGTTCTCCTGGAAGGACATGATCCTGATTGCCGGTGGTCTGTTCCTGGTCTGGAAGGCCACGACTGAAATCCATCACAGCATGGACCCGGCGCCGGAAGATCCGAAGTCGGCGACCTCGACGGTTACCCTAGGTTTTGCCGCCGCTATCGGTCAGATCCTGATGCTCGACATGGTGTTCTCGATCGACAGCATCATTACTGCGGTCGGCATGACCGAACACTTGCCGATCATGATCATCGCTGTAGTGGTGTCGGTACTGGTGATGCTGTTTGCTGCTGAGCCGCTGGCCAAGTTCATCAACGACAACCCGACGGTGGTGATGCTGGCTCTGGGCTTCCTGATCATGATCGGTATGACCTTGATCGCTGAAGGCTTCGGTGCCCACGTACCGAAAGGTTATGTGTATGCGGCGATGGCGTTCTCGGCAGCGATTGAAGTGCTGAACATGATGTCGCGTCGGGCGAGGCAGAAGAAACTGGCTGAGCAGGCGTAACTGCTGAAAGTACAAAAAACCGCCTGAACTCTTAGAGAACAGGCGGTTTTTTTTGAATCAAGATTTGCAGTGCGGGATAGAGCCAGCCCCTCACCCCAGCCCTCTCCCAAGGGAGAGGGAGCCGATCTGCGTGGTTTTTAAACCTGAGTTCGGCTCGATATTTCACGTCGATGTATTTCTCAATAGCGACTCGATCAGTCCCCTCTCCCTCCGGGAGAGGGCTAGGGTGAGGGGCTTTTGCTTTTAAAGTTTGGCCTCAGTGCGCAGTTGCGTGACGCGGGCTGTGCTTCTCGGTTTTCTCAACCGCAGCAGGCTGAACCGGATGATGGTGGCGCCGCGAAATCCGCAGCACCCCCCACAACATGGCAGCCGCCACGGCCAGCCAGCCGGCAATCAACATCACAATGGTCATGGTCAGGCTCATCAGTGCCTCCTCTTCGCCCTGCATCGGGCGCACGCTTTTTCAATTCGCTCTGTTTCAGTGACAGTCTAGACAATGGGGTGTTTCAGACTATTGACCAAAGGTCGATTGCGACCAATCAGTTTGCTCTATGCAATCGATGGGTCTGCCGCTTAAGGCTATACCGCAGCCTGGAGCGGCCCTATGATCGCAGGCGTTGCCGGAACACGATGACCGGCGTCTGAACAGAGAGTGATGATGGTGCAGGTATTTTCTCGAATTCGTGCGGCGCTGCTGGTGGCGGGTTGCGCGGCCGTGTTGGCCGGATGTGCAGGCAATGTCGCGCCCGAGGTCAAGCGTCTGCCGGAGCGGGTCGAACTCAGCGGCACGTTCTATCGCGGTGAAGCCAATCAAAGCGGGCCGCAAGTGCTGGCTAGCCTGTTGTCGCAGCAGGGCATCGTGATTACCCCGGGGCTGCTCGAGAAACCATTGCACCTGCCGGGTGCCGAAGACCAATTGCAGCAGAATCTACAAAACCTTGCCCGTGAGTACGGCATGGTGGTGTACCCGCTGGACAGCAAGCTGCCAGCGCTGTTGAAGCAAGTGGCAGCGGGTTATCCGGTGATGGTGCGTTTCAGCGAGGGTTCGGCATTCTGGGCCGAACCGCGTTACGCGATCCTGTCCGGCTACGACCGCAATAAGCAGAAAGTGTTGCTGCGCGCCGGCATGAACCGTCGCGAGCTGATGAGTTTCAGTTCCTTTGAGTCGGCACTGGAAAAGTCCGGTGGCTGGGCCGTGCTGATTCAGAAACCGTCGCAGATCCCCGCAGCCGTCGACCGACAGCGCTGGCTCAAAGCGGCGGATGATCTGGCTCAGGCCGGTCAGGAAAACGAAGCGGCGCAGGCGCGCAAGGCGCTGGCAGCCCACTGAGTCTCCGTTCGTCATTTGCCGGGCACGACTGCGCCCGGCAAGCCTCCTACGAATAGAACCCGCTTTCCGCGGGTGAATCAGGAGGCGATATGACAGATTCCCAAGCACCGAAAGGCCCGCATTCGTCCGAGCATTCTTCGGGAGATGATCTGGGGTTTGATCCGGACTCGCCCGACCTCGATGATCCGCAAGTCGATCCTGTCGGCCCCGCCAAGGCGCCTCTCGACGTTGAGCCAGGCGAAGACCCCAGGAAACCAGCCAAACCCTACGATCCCCTGGCTGATCTGAAACCTTGATGCGAGGTGCGTATGAGTACTGATTCAAGCTTCGACGACCATAAACCCGACAGTGTGCCCACCACGCCAGAGCCGGAGATTGATCCGGTGCTGGACCCGGACAGCCCGCTGCGCGACCCGATGGCCCGGCCTAATGTGCTGACACCCGAGCCTGCACGGGATCCGAGTGCAGGCGATGGCATCCCTGATGACGACCAGATGCCGTTGCCCAATGACTGATTCAACGGATAAAAAAAAGCCCCGAAGATTCGGGGCTTTTTCTTGCGTGGAGGATTACTTGGAGGCTTCAACCACGCCGCTCTGGCGCGACTTGAGGTTTTTCTCGGCCTTGTATTGCTGGGCCACGGCTGGGACGTTGGCGCTCCTGCCGGTTTCCACCCAGCTGCGGATGCGGCTGGCATCGGCAAAGTGGGTGTACTTGCCGAACGCGTCGAGAATCACCAAAGCGACCGGGCGATTGCCCATTTTCGTCACCAGCACCAGGCAATGCCCGGCGGGGTTGGTGAAGCCGGTTTTAGTGATCTTGATGTCCCAGTCGGCTTTATTGACCAAGTGATCGGTATTACGGAAACCCAGGGTGTAATTGGGTTTACGGAACGACACGGTTTTTTCCTTGGTGGTGGTCAGTTCGCTGAGGAGCGGATACTTATGCGCGGCCACCAGCAACTTACTCAGGTCGCGGGCGGTGGAAACGTTACGCTCCGACAGGCCTGTCGGTTCGACGAAATGCGTGCTGGTCATGCCCAGTGCCTTGGCTTTGGCGTTCATCGCCGCGATAAAGGCGGCGTAGCCTCCCGGGTAGTGGTGCGCGAGGCTGGCGGCCGCGCGGTTCTCCGAAGACATCAAGGCGATCAGCAGCATCTCGCGGCGCGGCAGTTCACTCTTGAGTTTGACTCGGGAAAACACACCGCGCATTTCCGGTGTGTTGCTGATATCGACATTGATCCATTCGTCCATGTTCTGCCGGGCTTCAACCACTACCAAACCGGTCATCAACTTACTGACGGAGGCAATCGGTACGATCACGTCAGGGTTGCTGGAGTAGATGACTTTGTTGGTCTGCATATCCATGAGCAGGGCGCTGCCGGAGGCGATCTTCAGGGTCGAAGCGTCACGGGGGGCAGCGGTGGTTTCCGCAGCGTTGATCGTTGGCGTGATGAATGTGCCTGTAAAAACAAAAAACAGGCTCAGAATCGAAAGACGAATTTTCACGCGGGCGAACTCATAAAGGTTGGATATTCCGTTAGTTTGTAACGGGTTATTTCTTCAAAGCGTCGCATTCTAGGAGTATGGCTGAAGATCTGTCGATGGTTGTTTGAACGACCTGAAAAACTCGTGAAAAGGCCTGTAAAAAGAGGGGTTTCCGGCGAACGGTTACAGTTTTTTCTCAGGCATGAAAAAACCCGCACAAGGCGGGTTTTTCTTATTGCTGAAAGTACCACTCAGGCGTGCAGGGTTTCTGCCGCATAAAGGGTGTTTTCCAGCAGGCAGGCGCGGGTCATCGGACCGACGCCACCCGGCACCGGAGTGATCCAGCCAGCGCGGGGCAGGGCGGTTTCGTAGACTACGTCGCCGACCAGTTTGCCGTCGTCCTGACGGTTGATGCCGACGTCGATCACGATCGCGCCTTCCTTGATCCACTCGCCTTTGACCAGGCCCGGCTTGCCGGCGGCCACCACCACCAGATCAGCACGGCCAACGTGGCCGGCCAGATCCTTGGTGAAGCGGTGAGTCACGGTCACGGTGCAACCGGCCAGCAACAGTTCCATCGCCATCGGGCGCCCGACGATGTTGGAGGCGCCGACGACCACTGCGTCCATGCCATAAAGGTCAGCGCCAGTGCTTTCCAGCAGCGTCATGATGCCTTTAGGCGTGCATGGACGCAGCAGCGGAATGCGCTGGGCCAGACGACCGACGTTATAAGGATGGAAACCGTCGACGTCTTTGTCCGGGCGGATACGCTCCAGAAGTCTGGAGGCATCCAGGTGCTCGGGCAGCGGCAACTGAAGCAGGATGCCGTCGATTGCAGGGTCGTCGTTGAGGCGATCGATCAGATCGGTCAACGCGTCTTGCGTGGTGTCAGAGGGCAGGTCGTAGGCTTGAGAGAGGAAGCCAACCTCTTCACAGTCTTTACGCTTGTGCGAGACATAAACCTGAGAGGCAGGATCGCTGCCGACCAGGATCACCGCGAGGCCGGGAGTGCGCAGGCCTTGCTGGCGACGCTCGGCAACTCGTTGGGCGATCTGCTGGCGCAGGCTGGCGGCGATCGATTTGCCGTCGATTAGTTGTGCAGTCATTGCGCGTGATTAACCATCGAGAGGGGAAAAAATGAGAACGCATTCTCGCATGTCGAGCGGTGAGGGCAAAGGCGCTTGGTCAGCAAATTCCTCTAACTCCTTTAATTAAATGAATTTTTTTCAAAAAGGATTTGACGACCTTCGGAGCGCTCTATACTATTCGTCGCACTTGTCGGGCACAGCCTAGCACTGGTTAAGAAGGTGAAGCGGAATCAAGGTTCTGCGACACTGGAAAGCACTTAGTTTGTAGTCCTTTAAGAGTACAGATTAATAAGGCGCCCGTAGCTCAGCTGGATAGAGCATCCGCCTTCTAAGCGGATGGTCGCAGGTTCGAGTCCTGCCGGGTGCGCCATTAGGCAGCTTTGGCACAAGTAACGCGATATGGTGGGCGTAGCTCAGTTGGTAGAGCACGGGATTGTGACTCCCGTTGTCGTGGGTTCGATCCCCATCGTCCACCCCATATTTCGAAAGGCGCCAGATGTAACAGTCTGGCGCCTTTGCTTTAAAAGCTTCATCCGCGGATGTGGTGGAATTGGTAGACACACTGGATTTAGGTTCCAGCGCCGCGAGGCGTAAGAGTTCGAGTCTCTTCATCCGCACCAATTAAAGCTTCATTCATGTCTTCGGGCTGGTGAGGTTTCAACAAAGAAGTTGTTTGGCTTTTTTGTTACGCAATATGGTGGGCGTAGCTCAGTTGGTAGAGCACGGGATTGTGACTCCCGTTGTCGTGGGTTCGATCCCCATCGTCCACCCCATATTTCGAAAGGCGCCAGATTTAACAGTCTGGCGCCTTTTTTGTTTTAGCGCTTCTGAAAACCGGTGATTGCCGGTTTCGGGGTGCAGGGGCAGGGCGCTTCGTCGTATTTATGTTGCTCGATGATGCTGCGCTGTTCGCCGGGCTTGCTTGCAAGAGCGGCCGTCAGGGAGTGATTGGCAGTCTCTTCTATATATAGAAGCGGTTGGCGCAGAGCCCTGGCGTGATTGGTTGTATTCGCCTGTGGGACGCGCTGCATTGGTGTGGCGGTCCCGATAATATGCCTGCTGTTTTTTTACCCGTTTTCAGTAGGGTGACTTCTTGAGTTTGACCCACTAGAATGCATGCCCTTGATTCTGGGGTCGGAAACGGCCGGCTAACGTCTGTGCAACGAGGAATATCCATGCAAGTTTCTGTTGAAAATACTACTGCTCTCGAGCGCCGCATGAGCGTCACCGTGCCGGCAGAGCGCATCGAGACTCAGGTCAACAAGCGTCTGCAGCAGACTGCCCAAAAGGCCAAGATTGCTGGCTTCCGTCCAGGCAAAGTGCCAATGAGCGAAATCAAGCGCCGTTTCGGTGCTGATGCTCGTCAGGAAGCGGTAGGCGACGTGATCCAGTCCTCCTTCTACGAAGCTGTGGTCGAGCAGAAGCTGAACCCGGCAGGTTCGCCATCGATCGAGCCTAAGTCGCTCGAAGCTGGCAAAGACCTGGAATACGTTGCTGTATTCGAAGTGTTCCCTGAGTTCACCGTTGCCGGTTTCGACGGCATCACCGTTGAGCGCCTGAGCGCTGACGTGGCTGACGCTGACCTGGACAAAATGCTCGACATCCTGCGCAAGCAGAACACTCGTTTTGAAGTGGCCGATCGCGCTGCCCAGAACGAAGACCAACTGAACATCGATTTCGTTGGCAAGGTTGACGGCGAAGTATTCGCTGGCGGCTCCGCCAAGGGCACTCAGCTGGTGCTGGGTTCCGGTCGCATGATCCCGGGCTTCGAAGAAGGCCTGGTTGGTGCTAAAGCCGGCGAAGAACGCGTTCTGAACCTGACCTTCCCTGAGGACTATCAGAACCTGGACCTGGCCGGCAAAACCGCCGAGTTCACCGTGACCGTCAACACTGTGTCCGAGCCTAAGCTGCCAGAGCTGAACGAAGAGTTCTTCGCTCAATTCGGCATCAAGGAAAGCGGCATCGATGGTTTCCGCACCGAAGTTCGCAAGAACATGGAGCGCGAACTGCGTCAGGCGATCAAATCCAAGGTCAAGAATCAGGTAATGGACGGTCTGCTGGCCACCAACCCGATCGAAGTGCCTAAGGCGCTGCTGTCCAACGAAGTTGACCGTCTGCGCGTGCAGGCTGTTCAGCAGTTCGGTGGCAACATCAAGCCTGATCAACTGCCGGCCGAGCTGTTCGAAGAGCAAGCCAAGCGCCGCGTCGTGCTGGGCCTGATCGTTGCTGAAGTGGTCAAGCAGTTCGACCTGAAGCCTGACGAAGCTCGCGTTCGCGAAATGATTCAGGAAATGGCTTCGGCTTACCAAGAGCCTGAGCAGGTTGTGTCGTGGTACTACAAAAACGAGCAGCAGCTGAACGAAGTGCGTTCGGTTGTGCTGGAAGAACAAGTTGTGGATACTGTTCTGCAGAAAGCTAGTGTGACCGACAAAGCGGTCTCTTACGAAGAAGCAGTCAAGCCGGTAGAAGCTCCAACAGCCGACTGATTGAATTTGCGTTAAGAAGTACACACCATAAGCCAGCTCTCGAGCTGGCTTATGCGTATTCAAGACATAACTATTTGGGAGCGACTGCAGAGCATGTTCCGTAATTCTTATATTCAGCAGAACTCTGATATCCAGGCCGCCGGCGGCCTGGTCCCGATGGTTGTCGAGCAATCTGCTCGTGGCGAACGCGCCTATGACATCTATTCGCGCCTGCTCAAGGAGCGAGTGATCTTTCTGGTTGGTCCGGTAGAGGACTACATGGCCAACCTGATCTGCGCGCAACTGCTGTTCCTTGAAGCGGAAAACCCGGACAAGGACATCCATCTTTACATCAACTCCCCGGGCGGTTCGGTGACTGCAGGCATGTCGATCTACGACACCATGCAGTTCATCAAACCGAACGTGTCGACCACCTGCATCGGCCAGGCCTGCAGCATGGGTGCATTCCTGCTGACCGCAGGTGCCCCGGGCAAGCGTTTCTGCCTGCCGAACTCGCGCGTGATGATTCACCAGCCACTGGGCGGTTTCCAGGGCCAGGCGTCGGACATCGAAATCCATGCCAAGGAAATCCTCTTCATTCGCGAGCGTCTGAACACGCTGATGGCCAAGCACAGCGGGCGTACTCTGGAAGAAATCGAGCGCGATACCAATCGCGACAACTTCATGAGTGCAGAAGCTGCGAAGGAATATGGCCTGATCGACGAAGTGATCAACCAGCGCCCAGCTTAAAATAAGCAGCTCAAAATAGGCTTGGTCGGCTTGTCTGATCAGCGGCGGGCTTGAAAAAGCCCGCAATAGCCTTCATCTTGTGTTGCAAGCCTATCGGATTTGGATCGAACGAATGACTGACACCCGCAACGGCGAGGACAACGGCAAGCTGCTCTATTGCTCCTTCTGTGGCAAAAGCCAGCATGAAGTGCGCAAATTGATTGCCGGCCCCTCGGTCTTTATCTGCGACGAGTGCGTCGACCTGTGCAATGACATCATCCGTGAGGAGGTGCAGGAAGCCCAGGCCGAAAGCAGCGCGCATAAATTGCCTTCGCCTAAAGAAATCAGCGGCATCCTTGACCAGTACGTCATTGGTCAGGAGCGTGCCAAAAAGGTTTTGGCCGTAGCGGTGTACAACCACTACAAGCGCCTGAACCAGCGTGACAAAAAGGCTGACGACGTCGAACTCGGCAAGAGCAACATCCTGCTGATCGGCCCGACAGGCTCCGGTAAAACCCTGCTGGCCGAAACACTGGCCCGCTTGCTGAACGTTCCGTTCACCATTGCCGACGCAACCACCCTCACCGAGGCGGGTTACGTGGGTGAAGATGTCGAGAACATCATTCAGAAGCTGCTGCAGAAGTGCGATTACGACGTAGAGAAAGCCCAGATGGGTATTGTCTACATCGACGAAATCGACAAGATTTCCCGCAAGTCCGACAACCCGTCGATCACCCGGGACGTTTCCGGTGAAGGCGTGCAACAGGCCTTGCTGAAGTTGATCGAAGGCACGGTCGCATCCGTACCGCCGCAAGGTGGTCGCAAGCACCCGCAGCAGGAATTCCTGCAGGTCGACACCCGTAACATCCTGTTCATCTGCGGTGGTGCGTTCTCTGGTCTGGAAAAGGTTATTCAAAACCGTTCCACCAAGGGCGGCATCGGCTTCAATGCGGAAGTGCGCAGCAAGGAAGAAGGCAAGAAAGTCGGTGAATCCCTGCGTGAAGTCGAGCCTGACGATCTGGTCAAGTTCGGTCTGATCCCGGAGTTCGTCGGTCGTCTGCCGGTCCTCGCGACGCTGGACGAGCTGGATGAGGCTGCGCTGATGCAGATCCTCACCGAGCCGAAAAATGCTCTGACCAAACAGTATGCCAAGCTGTTCGAGATGGAAGGCGTGGATCTGGAATTCCGGACCGACGCGCTGAAATCGGTCGCCAAGCGTGCCCTGGAACGTAAAACCGGTGCCCGTGGTCTGCGTTCGATTCTCGAAGGTGTACTGCTCGACACGATGTATGAAATCCCCTCGCAGTCCGAGGTGAGCAAAGTCGTGATCGATGAAAGCGTGATCGAAGGCAAGTCCAAGCCACTGTATATCTACGAGAACAGTGAGCCGACAGCCAAGGCGGCGCCGGACGCGTAAGCGTCCAGTCTGCTGGAATAAAGAAGGGGCCTTCGGGCCTCTTTTTTTTTATGTCATTTTTTACATCCGCTTAGCGCTTGTTTTTTTTCAAGGCAGCCCCCATCTTGGTTTCAAGCTCAATTCCATCTGATTACGGCCATATGGCCGCCGTAGAGGCGAAATCATGAAGACAACCATCGAATTGCCTCTCCTGCCATTGCGTGATGTCGTGGTTTATCCGCACATGGTTATCCCGCTGTTCGTGGGGCGCGAGAAATCCATCGAAGCCCTCGAGGCCGCGATGACGGGCGACAAGCAGATCCTCCTGCTGGCCCAGAGAAACCCGGCTGACGACGATCCCGGTGAAGACGCTCTCTATCGCGTAGGTACCATCGCCACTGTTCTACAGCTTCTGAAGCTGCCTGACGGCACCGTAAAGGTTCTGGTCGAGGGTGAGCAGCGTGGCACCGTCGAACGCTTCAGCGAAGTCGACGGCCACTGCCGTGCTGAAGTTTCGCTGATTGAAGAAGTCGACGCTGCCGAGCGCGAATCCGAAGTGTTCGTGCGCACGCTGCTGTCGCAGTTCGAACAATATGTGCAGTTGGGCAAGAAAGTCCCGGCTGAAGTCCTGTCGTCGCTCAACAGCATCGATGAGCCGGGTCGCCTGGTCGACACCATGGCGGCGCACATGGCGCTGAAAATCGAGCAGAAGCAGGAAATTCTCGAAATCATCGATTTGTCGGCCCGGGTCGAGCACGTTCTGGCGTTGCTGGATGCCGAGATCGATCTGCTGCAAGTCGAAAAACGCATTCGTGGCCGCGTCAAAAAGCAAATGGAGCGCAGTCAGCGCGAGTACTACTTGAATGAGCAGATGAAGGCCATTCAGAAAGAACTCGGCGACAGCGACGAAGGCCACAACGAAATCGAAGACCTGAAAAAGCGTATCGACGCTGCCGGTCTGCCGAAAGACGCGTTGGCCAAGGCCACGGCCGAGCTGAACAAGCTCAAGCAGATGTCGCCGATGTCCGCTGAGGCCACGGTGGTGCGCTCGTACATCGACTGGCTGGTGCAAGTGCCGTGGAAGGCGCAGAGCAAGGTTCGCCTGGACCTGGCGCGTGCAGAAGACATTCTCGATGCCGATCACTACGGCCTCGAAGAGGTCAAGGAACGTATCCTTGAATACCTCGCCGTGCAAAAACGCGTGAAGAAAATCCGTGGCCCGGTGTTGTGCCTGGTCGGTCCTCCGGGCGTGGGTAAAACCTCGCTGGCAGAGTCGATCGCTCACGCCACCAACCGCAAATTCGTGCGCATGGCCCTCGGTGGCGTGCGTGATGAAGCGGAAATTCGCGGTCACCGTCGGACTTACATCGGTTCGATGCCGGGAAGATTGATTCAAAAGATGACAAAAGTGGGTGTGCGCAACCCGCTGTTCCTGCTCGATGAAATCGACAAAATGGGCAGTGACATGCGTGGCGACCCGGCATCGGCATTGCTGGAAGTGCTCGATCCAGAGCAGAACCACAACTTCAACGACCACTATCTGGAAGTCGATTACGACCTTTCCGATGTGATGTTCCTGTGCACCTCGAACTCGATGAACATCCCGCCGGCGCTGCTCGACCGGATGGAAGTGATCCGTCTGCCGGGCTACACCGAAGACGAGAAGATCAACATCGCGGTCAAATACCTCTCGCCTAAACAGATCGCCGCTAACGGTCTGAAGAAGGGCGAGCTGGAATTCGACGCAGAAGCGATTCGCGACATCATCCGTTACTACACCCGTGAAGCCGGTGTGCGTGGCCTCGAACGTCAGATCGCCAAGGTCTGCCGCAAGGCTGTTAAAGAGCACGCACTGGAAAAACGCTTCTCGGTGAAAGTGACAGCTGACTTGCTGGAACACTTCCTCGGTGTGCGCAAATTCCGCTACGGTCTGGCCGAACAGCAGGATCAGATCGGTCAGGTGACCGGCCTTGCCTGGACACAGGTGGGCGGCGAATTGCTGACCATCGAAGCCGCGGTTGTGCCGGGTAAAGGTCAGTTGATCAAGACCGGTTCGCTGGGCGATGTAATGGTCGAATCGATCACTGCTGCGCTCACTGTAGTGCGCAGCCGCGCCAAGAGCCTGGGCATTCCTCTGGACTTCCACGAGAAGCGCGACACGCACATCCATATGCCCGAAGGGGCAACCCCGAAGGACGGCCCTAGCGCTGGTGTAGGCATGTGCACGGCGCTGGTGTCGGCATTGACCGGCATTCCGGTGCGCGCCGATGTCGCCATGACCGGTGAAATTACCCTGCGTGGTCAGGTGCTGGCGATTGGTGGTCTGAAGGAAAAATTGCTGGCGGCTCACCGCGGCGGAATCAAGATTGTGATTATTCCGGAAGAGAACGTGCGTGATCTGAAGGAGATTCCTGACAATATCAAGCAGGATCTGCAGATTAAACCGGTTAAATGGATTGACGAGGTCCTGCAAATTGCGCTGCAATACGCGCCGGAGCCCTTGCCGGATGTGGCTCCGGAGATAGTTGCCAAGGACGAAAAACGTGAGTCTGACTCTAAGGAAAGAATTAGCACGCATTAATACGCTTTTGACTGGGGGGCTTCCTTGACAGTTTTTTAGAGCCCTTGTTATAAAGCGGCTCTTAAGTGTCTGTAGGCCATTCAGCACTCGTTTTTGCTTTCACCAAAAAACTTAGAATCATCTCAAAATAGATATAAGGGGACTTAGAGTGAACAAGTCGGAACTGATTGATGCTATCGCTGCATCCGCTGATATCCCGAAAGCTGCTGCTGGCCGTGCGCTGGACGCTGTAATCGAATCCGTCACTGGCGCTCTGAAGGCTGGCGACTCCGTTGTTCTGGTTGGTTTCGGTACTTTCTCCGTGACGGACCGTCCGGCTCGTACCGGTCGTAACCCTCAGACCGGCAAGACTCTGGAAATCCCGGCTGCCAAGAAGCCAGGTTTCAAAGCCGGTAAAGCACTGAAAGAAGCTGTTAACTAAGTTTTCAGGTTTTTACCCATCCGGGTCGGGGTCATGCCTGACTTGGCAGCGGAGCGGTAGAGCAGGTCGCTGAAACAGTGGCCTGTAACGCCGGGATCGAGGGTTCGAGCCCTGTCCGCTCCGCCAGTTACGAGAAGGCGCATCCTCGGATGCGCCTTTCTTCTATCCGGATTCTACCCACGCTCCACGGTTGCCTAATTTTGAAGTTCAACCGTTTCTGGGGGACGCATGCTGCAGAATATCAGGGACAATTCACAAGGCTGGATTGCCAAGACCATTATCGGGGTCATCGTTGCACTGATGGCTCTGACCGGTTTCGACGCCATTTTCCAGGCCACGACTCACAAGAATGAGGCGGCCAAGGTCAACGGTGAAGAAATCAGCCAGAACGAACTGAGTCAGGCCGTTGATATGCAACGCCGTCAGTTGATGCAACAGTTGGGCAAAGACTTCGATGCTTCCTTGCTTGATGAGAAAATGCTGCGCGAATCGGCCCTCAAGGGTCTGATCGATCGCAAGCTGCTGCTGCAAGGCGCCGAACAAGCGAAATTCGCTTTCTCCGAAGGCGCACTGGACCAAGTGATCCTGCAAACACCTGAATTTCAGGTGGACGGCAAGTTCAGCTCCGAGCGCTTTGACCAGGTGATCCGTCAACTGGGTTACAGCCGTATGCAATTCCGCCAGATGCTGGCTCAGGAAATGCTGATCGGCCAACTGCGTGCCGGTGTGGCTGGCAGCGGTTTCGTCACCGACGCTGAAGTGTTGGCATTTGCCCGTCTGGAAAAACAGACCCGCGATTTCGCCACCCTGAACGTCAAGGCTGACCCGGCAGCGGTCAAACTGACCGACGACGAAGTCAAGGCGTACTACGACGAGCACGCCAAGGAGTTCATGACTCCGGATCAAGTGATCATCGATTACGTAGAACTGAAGAAGTCTTCGTTCTTCGATCAGGTTGCGGTCAAGGACGAAGACCTGCAGGCGGCGTATCAGAAAGAGATCGCCAACCTGTCGGAACAGCGTCGTGCCGCGCACATTCTGATCGAAGTGAACGACAAGACCACCGAAGCTCAGGCCAAGGCGAAGATCGACGAAGTCCAGGCGCGTCTGGCCAAGGGCGAGAAGTTCGAAACGCTGGCCAAGGAGTTCTCGCAGGACCCGGGTTCGGCCAACAACGGTGGTGACCTCGGTTATGCAGGTCCGGGTGTTTACGACCCGGCGTTCGAAAAAGCCTTGTACTCCTTGTCGAAAGACCAGGTGTCCGAGCCGATTCGTACTGACTTCGGTTACCACTTGATCAAGCTGCTGGGTGTGGAAGCGCCTGAAGTGCCGACTCTGGCCAGCCTGAAAGACAAGCTGACCCGCGAGCTGAAAGCCGCACAGGTCGAGCAGCGTTTTGTCGAGGCGACCAAGCAACTGGAAGACTCGGCGTTCGAAGCGTCTGACCTGGCTCAGCCAGCGGCGGATCTGAAACTGACCGTGCACACCTCCAAGCCGTTCGGCCGTGAGGGTGGCGAAGGTGTTGCGGCCAACCGTGCCGTGGTCACCGCAGCGTTCAGCACTGAAGTGATCGACGAAGGTGCCAACAGCACCGCCATTGAGCTGGATCCGGAAACCGTGATCGTGCTGCGTTCCAAGGAGCACCTGAAGCCTGCGCAACTGCCGCTGGAAAGCGTGAATGTGGCTATCCGCACTCAGTTGACCAAAGAGCACGCCAGTGCGGCTGCCAAGACCAAGGCCGAGAAGCTGATTGCTGATCTGCGTGATGGCAAGGCGCCGTTGGACAAGGCAGTTGAGGGTCAGAACTGGAAAGCCACCGAAGCGGCCACTCGTGGTCAGGAAGGTGTTGATCCGGCGGTGCTGCAGGCGTTGTTCCGTATGCCGAAGCCGGCTGCCAAGGACAAGCCGACGTTCACCAGCGTGACGTTGCCCGATGGCAGTCTGATGATCGTGCGTCTGAATGGAGTTAACGAAGCGGCTGCGCCGACGGATGAAGAGAAGGTTCAGTACCGTCGTTTCCTTGCTTCGCGTGAGGGGCAGCAGGACTTTGCGGCGTATCGCAAGCAGTTGGAAGCTCAGGCTGAGATCAAGCGGTTTTGATGTCTGATTGAGCTGTGATGTGATGTGAAAGCCCCGGCCTTATGGTCGGGGCTTTTTTTTGGGCGTTGGGTGGTGGCGGCCTTTGGGCCGACCATGTTCTTGGGGTTTTTGGGGTATATCCGTTGCTGCGGGTGTTGCCGCTGGCGGTTCCGCCCTTACGGCGGGTCACTTTGGCAAACGCCCCAAAGTAACCAAAGGTCTGTGCCCTGACGTTCGGCCCGCTCGCTGGGGCTCGGGGTTCCTTCGCTCCGGGATTCATCCGGGGGCATCGCCTACGGTTTGCTTCGCTGCACCTCCTCTCGATGTGTTCGACTTCGTCGAACGGTCGCTGCGCTCCCACCCCCGGATAAATCCCTCCACTCAGCCTGCCGACGGGCCTTCAGATCAAGATCAAAAGCTGCAGCCGAGCTAACGCTCATCCTGTTGAGTGGGGCGGCTTTGCCGCGTGGGCGGTATACAAATTAACTGTGGGAGCGAGCTTGCTCGCGAAGGCGGCCTGAGAGCCGACCCATCTTCTGTCTGATGTACTCAGTTCCATTGTAGGAGTGAGCCTGCTCGCGATGGCGGCCTGTCAATCGGCCGATTTCCAGCGGTCAGGTCTCAATCCAACAGCTCATTCGGTCTCATTCGGCTCTTGGAAAACCATGTTTCCGAGCTTTGATAGTTACTGACAGGGTCAACACCAACAACCCTGCAACGATCCACGGAAACGCCCCCACACCGAGGTTGCCCAGCAACACACCACCCATCAAACCACCGCCAGCAATCCCGACATTCCACAACGTCACCAGCATCGATTGCGCTGTGTCAGCAGCTTCTTTCGCGGTTTTCGCTGAGGCGGTCTGCAGCAGCGATGGCATTGCGCCAAACGCCAGTCCCCACACAGCGGTGGCGATGTACACCACATTCGGCGAGTCGCGCCACAGACCCAGTGCTATCGCCGAGAGCATGAACAATCCGGCGCTGATCAATACCAGTTCGCGTAGCCAACGGTCGATCAGGCTGCCGACGATCCACAGGCTCAGCACCGAGGCGAGGCCGAATACCAGCAACACGCGGTCGACATTGGTATCCAGCCCGGAAAGCTGCAGAAAGGGCGCGATGTAGGTGTAGAGCAAATTGTGCGCGATTACGTAGGTGAGGGTGACAAACAAGACGGCTCGCACGCCCGGCAAGTTAAACACCTGACGCAGCGGCAGGCGGTTTTCCGCGCGTTCGCCGGCGAAGTCCGGTACTTGCCAGCGTACCCAGACCACCAACACTACGGTCAGCGCGGTCATGATCGCGAAGCTCAGACGCCAACCGATCAGGCTGCCGAGCAGGGTGCCGACGGGTATTCCCAGCGATAGCGCGAGCGGCGCGCCGAGCATGGCCACGGTGATGGCGCGGCCTTGCAGGTGCGGGGCGACCATACGGCTCGCATATCCGGCCAGCAGTGCCCAAAGTAATCCGGCAAATACGCCGGCAATGAAACGTGCAATCAACGTTAGCCAGTACAGCTCCGACAGCGCGGTGATGCTGTTGGCGATGGCAAAGCCGCCGATGGCGGACAGCAGCAGCGGTCTGCGCCGCCAGCCGCGGGTGGCGATCGTCAGTGGAATCGCTGCCAGAATCGAGCCGATTGCGTACAGCGTGACCAATTGCCCGATCAGCGCCTGGGAGACATTCAGGCCGCTGCTCATCTGCGGCAACAGGCCGGCGGGCATGGCTTCGGTCATGACCGTAATGAATCCGGCGGTAGCCAGTGCCAGCAGCGCAGCAAGGGGTAATCGCTCGCGGCGTTCGGCAGGTTGTTCAAGTGCGGGGCATTCGAGTTGTGCGTCGTTCATGAGCCGGCATCCGTGTGCAGAGTTGACGAGGAGCACAGGGTAGAGCGCTGCACATCGGTGAAAAACGGGTTAAGGTTCCGAACATATCGGACACGGATGTCAGCAATGGGAGAGTGGTATGGATAGCCTGGGCAGTATTTCGGTGTTTGTTCAGGTCGCCGAAACGCGCAGTTTCACTGAGGCTGGCCGCTTGCAAGGGGTGTCATCGTCGGCGGTGGGCAAAAGTATCGCGCGGCTGGAGGCGCGACTCGGCGTGCGCCTGTTCCAACGCACCACGCGCAGCGTCACGCTGACCAGTGAGGGCGCGCTGTTTCTGGAGCGCTGTCGCAAGATCCTCGCTGAAGTCGAGGCGGCGGAATTCGAGTTGTGTGATGCCGCCGCCAAACCCCATGGCAAGTTACGCATCAGCCTGCCGCAGGTGCATGGCCTGGTGATGCCGGTCATGACCGAGTTCATGGGGTTGTACCCGCAGATTGAACTGGATCTGGATTTGACCGATCGCATGGTCGATGTGGTTGAGGAAGGTTTCGACGCGGTGATCCGTACCGGCAAACCGCGAGATTCGCGACTGATGGCGCGACCGTTGGGCGATTTTCACATGGTGCTGGTGGCCAGCCCGGCTTATCTGGCGCAACGCGGTGTGCCACAAACGCCGGGCGATCTGGCAGCGCACGCGTGCCTGCGGCATACGTTTCATGCTACCGGCAAACTGGAAACATGGCCGCTGATCCGCGCGCAAGGTGCCGCCGAGCCGACGTTGCCGACGCGGCTGATCAGTACGTCCATCGAGGCCGTGAGCCACGCGGTGCTGGCCGGTATGGGCATTGCCTGTCTGCCTGATTTCATGACCCGTGAGGCCGAAGCCCAAGGGCGCTTGCAGCGGGTGCTGGATGCGCATCTGGAACACACCGGGCAGTTCTGGGTCCTATGGCCATCGAGTCGCCACGCCACGGCGAAACTGCGCGTGTTCATCGATCATCTGGCGTTGCGACTTTTTCCCGCAACGCGCGGTCGATAGAGTTGTAACTGCTTTAAGACACTAATCCATGCGCCGCAGGGTCGTGATCTGTTGCACAATACGCCCCGGACTGTTTTCTCTCAGGATGTTCAATGTTGATTTCCACTCCCATGCGTGTTGTCGGGTTGGCGCTGTTGTTGACCGCTGTTGCCGGCTGTTCGAAAGACAAGCCGATGTATGAGCATGAGAACTTCGATGACTCTGGTACGTTTTCGCGCAATTACCCGGTGACCGATTCGGTCAGTTGCGAAGCGGCCCGTCGTGCGTTGCTCAGCCAGGGCTACATCATCACCAGCAGTGACCCGAAACTGGTCAGTGGCCACAAGAGTTTCCAGCAAACCGGCGACACCCACATGGAGATCAGCTTCAACGTGGTCTGCGCCGATGACGGCAGTGTCGGGCACCATGCGACGATGTTTGCCAACGCCTTGCAGGATCGTTATGCGCTGAAGAAGACCAACAACTCCGCCAGCCTCGGCGTGGGTGTGTTGGGTTCGGTGTCGATGCCGATCGGCTCGTCCGACGATTCGATGGTCAAGGTTGCCAGCGAGACGGTGACGTCGCAGAAGTTCTATGAGCGCTTCTTCACGCTAGTGGAGTTGTTCCTGCCGGCGGAAGCAAAGAAAGCTGCGCACATTGAAGAGAAGCCGAAGGCTGACCTCGGCGTGCCTGAGGCGAAGGCGGCTCCGGCAGCGCTGGCGCCAACGCCGACTCCAACGCCTGCGCCCGCCGCAACCCCTGCGCCTGCAGCGGAGCCCGCTCCCGCACCCGCCGAGGCCGCGCCAGTGACGTCTGAACCGGTTGCGCCACCGGCAGAGGCCGCGCCGATCACTCCGGCGCCGAGCGCAGAACCTGCACCGGCGCCGACGACCGAAACCATCACGCCACCGGCCAACCCGGACATCCCGCCGCCATCCGAGCCGATTCCGGCGATGCCAGCGTCCGGCCAATAAACCAGCCTCACCGCAAATTCCTGTGGGAGCGAGCCTGCTCGCGAAAGCGTCGGAACATTCAGCACGCATGTGACTGACTGGCCGCCTTCGCGAGCAGGCTCGCTCCCACAGTGGTTTTTGCGGTGGCTTAAAATCTCGTTACATTCCCCTGACAAAATTCCCGCGATAAATTCCTGACCACCTGCTACGTTTTAATCATGAAGGCCGGGTTTCACTTTTCCTTCACACGAGCACGTTAAGCTCGAGGTACTGGGCATTTGCTCAGGCCCATTCAAGAGAGCAGCAGGGGGATTACACGATGGATGAATATCAAGAAGAGCTGCTCGAGTATCAGGCCTTTGAACTGGATCAACCCGAGCCCGCCGAAGACGCCACCGAGCTTTGACTTGCAGCTTGAAGCTGGTAACGCGCAGCCGCTTTTATGCCGTTTTGCGGTGACTGCGGCGGAATTCGCCGGGCGTCTGACCGC
Source organism: Pseudomonas sp. IT-232MI5 (assembly GCF_949767845.1). Classification (NCBI taxonomy): domain Bacteria; kingdom Pseudomonadati; phylum Pseudomonadota; class Gammaproteobacteria; order Pseudomonadales; family Pseudomonadaceae; genus Pseudomonas; species Pseudomonas sp. IT-232MI5. Next base: position 645,182 of record NZ_CATKQE010000011.1, on the reverse strand, counting down.
TCCAGCGTTTAAAGGCTCGCTGGAACGCTTCGGCTGAAGCGAAACCCAGCAGGTAGGCGATTTCGCCAAAAGCCAGTTCGGTGTCGCGGATGTAGGTCATCGCCAGATCCCGACGCGTGTCGTTGAGGATCGCGCGAAACTGCGTGCCTTCCTCGGCCAGTTTGCGCCGTAACGTCCAGGTCGGCAGCTTCAGGCGTGCCGCCACTTCTTCCAGGTCGGGTTCCCGGCCGCCATTGAGCAACGGCCCCAATAGCTGAGTGATGCGTTCGCGCAGGCTGCGGGTTCGGGTCAATTGCTCAAGTTCCCGCTCACACAACTGCAGCAGATGCCGCCAAGTACTCGGGCAATGCTCGGGATTGCGCTTTGCGAGGCTGTTGAGGTTCAGGCGCAGTTGATTACGCTCGGCACCGAACTGGATCTGGCAATCCCCCAGCACGCTGTAAGCCTCGCGGTAATCGGGCTCATCGAATTCGATTTCAATGCGTTCGGCGCGCAGCGGTTCACCGCTGACACTGGAGAGCTGATGCAACCACCCGGCGATGATTGAGTCCACGACAAAACGGTTATAGGCGTTGTACGGGCTGATCGAATAGAAACGCAGCCACGCGCCATGGGCGTCTTCGTGGAAACTCGACTGGCCGCGATAATTGGAGCCGTACAACGCTTCGAAACGGATCAGGCAGCGCGCGGCCTCACGCACGGTGGGCGCTTGTGCGGCGGTGACACCGGCCAGCCCGGCCTGGCTCAGGCGACTGAGCTGACCCATGCGCAATCCCAACGCCGAATTGCCGGTCAGTTGAATCGCTGCGTGGCCCAGGCGCATATAGCGCGGAATCGACAAACGCGCCCCGGCCTCGGCCAGCCGTGCGGCGTCGAGGCCATATTGCTCGAGGAGCGGCTGCGGATCGAGCGCATGACTGCGCACGGCATCGGCGAGGCTGTGCACGAAGCCCACCGACAGATCCCCCAAACGCATCGGCAGCGGTTTCATGGCTTACAACCAGATGTTCAACAAACGCGCGCCACGGGCCTCGCCATCGGCGAACTGCTGACCGTTGCTGCTGAGGAAACTCTGACCGGCACTGGCCTTGTCCCAGAACTGCCCGCGCAGGAACACACTGATGCCGGCGATCGCTCGGCTGCTCGGTGGCTGCGCGGTCAGCGTCAACCGATGCCAAGCCTGTCCTTCTGTAAGCTCACCGGGTTTGAGACTGACCGAGCCCGGGGTACTTGAACCTTTGTAACCGCGCCATGGCTGATTCCACGCGCCTTGGCCGAACACCTGCGCCGGCACCGCAACCAATTGTGCGTTTTGCTCATCGAGTTTGCGGTAATTGTCCGGATACCAACTGTCGCTGCCAATCAGCACACCGAGGCGTCCGGCCGGGGTGTCGACCACGTTGAGCGCATGTTTGTCTGCACCTTCGATCACTTCACGTTGATCGAACACCGGGTGCATCTGCCGTTGCGGCTGACCCAGCGGCACGCCGTCACGGCCGAACACCACGCTGCTGTTGAACAGCGCACCGCTGCCGGGTTTGAGCTGGCCATCACGGATGCTCGGTTCCGGCAGCACGATCGAACCCGCCACCAGCGTCACATGAAACTCTTTGGCCAGACCACCGAACAGTGCCTGGTAATCCTTGGCCATCGCCTTGGATTTCATGCGCAGGTACGCGTCATTGAGGCGGTCACTGCCGTTGGCACTGAACCAGGCGCGGGCGAACAACAACGGATTGCTCGCCGCCAGCCAGTTCATCGCCTCGGCGAGGGTCGGAGCCTGATACAGCTCGTCTTTTTCACCGCTGAGCAGCAACCAGGTGCCGACGTTTTCCGGCAATACCACGACGGTTTTGTCATTCAGCAGGCCTTGATCCTGGGCTTGCTGCAGATAAGCCGCGAGTTTGCGGTGCAAGCGTTCGGCGCTTTGATAATCGGTGGGAAACAGTTCGGGCTGGATGCCCAGCAGATTGCCGCGATCGGCGGGGGTGCCCTGATCGACCGCGACTTTAATGCGTAAGTCCGACAGGTAATGCCCCGCCGGCCGGTCCGCCGCCCACATGGCGTAGGTGGTCAGGGCGGCAACGAGGGCCATGGAAAAAAACAGGTACAAAAGTTTGCGCATGAAAACCAACAACTACCGGGTGCAGGGTATGGCGACTAGGGTAGGGCCCATGGCTCCGGTTGCCAAGGGGCGCTGCGCATTTGGATCAATAAGTTGTCAGTTACGGTCATTGAGTGACAGCGATGCGACTCTTAGTCTGTCGAACATGACTGACGGGGGCCGCAGAGCTCCCGCAACTTTTACGTGATTGCTCGTTGTGGAGTTACCGATGACCGCCGCTCATTACCCGCACCTGTTGGCCCCGCTGGACCTGGGATTCACCACGCTGCGCAACCGCACCCTGATGGGCTCGATGCACACGGGCCTTGAAGAAAAACCGGGTGGTTTCGAGCGCATGGCGGCGTACTTCGCTGAGCGTGCCCGAGGCGGCGTTGGCCTGATGGTCACTGGCGGTATCGGTCCGAACGACGAGGGCGGCGTCTATTCTGGTGCGGCCAAGCTGACCACCGAGGAAGAAGCGCTCAAGCACCGCATCGTCACCCGCGCGGTGCACGACGCGGGCGGGAAGATCTGCATGCAGATCCTTCACGCTGGGCGTTATGCCTACAGCCCGAAGCAGGTCGCGCCGAGTGCGATCCAGGCCCCGATCAACCCGTTCAAGCCCAAAGAGCTGGACGAAGAAGGCATCGAGAAACAGATCAGCGATTTCGTCACCTGCTCGGTACTGGCGCAGACCGCCGAGTATGACGGCGTCGAGATCATGGGCTCGGAAGGGTATTTCATTAACCAGTTCCTCGCCGCGCACACCAATCACCGCACCGACCGTTGGGGTGGCAGCTACGAAAACCGTATGCGCCTGCCGGTGGAAATCGTTCGCCGTGTCCGCGAAGCGGTAGGCCCGAACTTCATCATCATTTTCCGCTTGTCGATGCTCGATCTGGTCGAAGGCGGCAGCACCTGGGACGAGATCGTCACCCTGGCCAAAGCCATCGAGCAAGCCGGCGCGACCATCATCAACACCGGCATCGGCTGGCACGAAGCGCGGATTCCGACCATCGCCACCAAAGTGCCGCGTGCGGCGTTCAGCAAGGTCACGGCCAAACTGCGCGGCTCGGTGAAGATCCCGCTGATCACCACCAACCGCATCAACACCCCGGAAATCGCCGAGCAGATTCTCGCTGAAGGCGATGCCGACATGGTCTCGATGGCGCGGCCGTTCCTCGCCGACCCGGACTTCGTCAACAAGGCCGCTGAAGGTCGTGCGGATGAAATCAACACCTGCATCGGTTGCAACCAGGCGTGCCTCGACCACACCTTCGGCGGCAAGCTGACCAGCTGTCTGGTCAACCCGCGTGCGTGCCACGAAACCGAACTCAACTACCTGCCGGTGCAGCAGAGCAAGAAAATCGCCGTGGTCGGCGCCGGCCCTGCCGGTTTGTCTGCCGCGACCGTGGCCGCCGAGCGTGGCCATCAGGTGACGTTGTTCGATTCGGCCAGCGAAATCGGCGGCCAGTTCAACATCGCCAAGCGCGTGCCGGGCAAGGAAGAGTTTTTCGAAACCCTGCGTTACTTCAAGCGCAAGCTGCAGACCACGAACGTTGAGGTGTGCCTGAACACCCGCGTCGACGTGGCGAAACTGGTTGAAAGCGGGTACGACGAAATCATCCTCGCCACCGGCATTGCGCCGCGTGTGCCGGCGATTCCGGGCGTCGACAACGCCAAGGTGCTGAGCTACCTGGATGTGATCCTTGAGCGTAAACCGGTCGGCAAGCGTGTCGCTGTGATCGGCGCCGGCGGTATCGGTTTTGACGTGTCGGAATTCCTTGTGCACGAAGGCGTGGCCACCAGTCAGGATCGCGCCGCGTTCTGGAAAGAGTGGGGCATCGATACCAAACTGGAGGCTCGCGGTGGCGTCGCCGGGATCAAAGCCGCACCGCATGCCCCGGCCCGTGAAGTGTTTCTGTTGCAGCGCAAGAAAACCAAGGTCGGTGATGGTCTGGGTAAAACCACCGGCTGGATTCACCGTACCGGTTTGAAGAACAAACAGGTGCAGATGCTCAACAGCGTTGAATACCTGAGCATCGATGACCAAGGCCTGCACATTCGAATCGGTGAAACTGGCGAGCCACAACTGCTGGCGGTGGACAACATTGTGATTTGCGCGGGGCAGGATCCGCTGCGTGAACTGCACGACGGTCTGGTTGAGGCGGGGCAGAACGTGCACCTGATCGGCGGCGCCGATGTCGCGGCGGAGTTGGATGCCAAGCGTGCGATCAACCAGGGTTCGCGCCTCGCCGCTGAACTTTAAGCCCTGCGCTGAACCTGTGGGAGCGAGCCTGCTCGCGAAGGCGTGGTGTCAGTCGACATATGTATTGGCTGACACTCCGCTTTCGCGAGCAGGCTCGCTCCCACAGGGTTTGTGTTGTTCACAGATGCAGTGAGCACCACCAAACCAATGTAGGAGTGAGCCTGCTCGCGATGGCTGCTTCTGAGCGACTAGAATGCCGGCTCTGTCCAGATCGAATCGCCGCCCATGCTTTTGCCTCCCTCCGATTGGCTCCCCCAAGCCCCGCTACAACCGCTTCAACTCGACTGGCTCGCAACCGCCGGCATTGAAGTCGCCATCCTGCGCCTCGACCAGATCGACCCGCTGATCAGCGGCAACAAATGGTTCAAACTCGTCGAACACCTCAAGGCCGCTGATCGCGTGGGTGCCGAAGGCATCATCAGTCTCGGTGGGGCTCACTCCAATCATCTGCATGCGTTGGCGGCGGCGGGAAAACGGCTGGGGTTCAAAACCGTGGGGCTGCTGCGTGGACATGCGCAGGAAACACCGACGGTGCTGGATCTGCAGGCATTCGACATGCAGTTGCATTGGTTGGGTTATGGCGGCTATCGCGCACGCAATGAACCGGGATTCTGGGCGCCTTGGCGCGCGCAGTATCCGCAGTTGTATGCGGTGCCCGAGGGCGGTGGCAGCTTAACGGGGGCGCTCGGTTGTGCGGCCATCAAACAGCAGGTGCAAGCGCAATTGCACACGCTGGGCTGGAGTGATTATCACGCTTGGTGGCTGGCCTGCGGCACCGGCACGACATTGGCGGGATTGCTGCTGGCCGAAGCAGGGGCCCACCCGGTCTATGGCGCGCTGGCTGTGCCAGATGATCACGGCGTGGCGCCGCAAGTCGAGTCGATCCTGCAAGCCGCAGGGCAGGGCAACGGGCGCTATGAACTGATCGACGCCAGCCGCGGCGGTTTCGCCAAGGTTGATCCGGCGTTGCTTGAGTTCATCGAACAAACCGAACAGGCCAGCGGCGTTCCTCTGGAGCCGCTGTACACCGGCAAGGCGTTGCTGGCGCTCAAACTGCAAGTCGAGGCGGGCAGGTTCGCAGCCGGCACACGGCTGATCTTCATTCATACCGGAGGTTTGCAGGGGCGGCGCGGGTTTATCGCCAGCCCCTGACGCTCAACCGCGCTTGGGCATCATCCGCAGCAGGGTGTTATCGCGCACCACATAATGGTGATAGATCCCCGCCAGCGCGTGCAGGCCGATCAGCCAGTAGCCGATCGTGGCAATGAGCACATGCCAGTACTCGACCTGTTTGGCGAAATCCTTGTTCTCCGCGACCAGCAGCGGCAGATCAAAACCATAGAACATCACCTGATGCCCTTCGGCGCTGGTGATCAGCCAGCCGAGAATCGGCATGCTGATCATGAACAGGTACAACGCCCAGTGCATCAGCCGCGCCAGCACGGTTTGCCATTGCGGCGAGGCGGGGAAGATTTTCGGCGCCGGGCCAATGCTGCGCGCGAGCAGGCGAAACCACACCAGCACAAACACGGTCAGGCCGAGCATGTAGTGCACTTCGCGGATCAGCGTGCGCCCGCCACTGCCTTTGGGAAACAGGCCGCGCAACTCCATGCTGGCGTACACCAGCACCAACAGGACCAGCATCAGCCAGTGCAACAGGACCGAGACGGTGCTGTAGCGCGATTCGGAACTTGTCCACGGCATACGGTGTTTCCTCACAGATCAGGGTCAAAACGGCCGTTCTTGGGCGACGGCATGCTTTAACTGTAATCCGCTTTGGCGGATTTGCCTGAGGCTGATCGGACTTTCAATGCTCTGAATGGGGGCTTTGCCAATAAAAAACGCCAGCGTCGTGCAGACGCTGGCGTTTTTGTTTGTAGCCAGCGCCAGGAATCAGCTCGATTGCGGCATCTCGCCGTTGGCCAGGCGCTTGTTGATGTCAGCAATCACTTCCGGCAAATCGGTGATGGTGTCGATCATGTAATGCGGGCGCGAGCCTTCGAACAGCGCGTGAATGCGCTTGCGTTCGCTGGCCAGTTCATCGCTGCCCAAGGCGCGGAAACCGGCGTAATCCAGACCCAGCGCGTTGCCCGAGCAGATCAGTGCCACGGTCCACATCCCGGCGCGGCGGCCTTCGAGAATGCCCGGCACGGTGTCATCGATCTTCACGCACGCCGCGACATCGTCGATGCCCAGCGCGATCACGTTGGCCAGGGCCTGTGCCGGCCATGGGCGACCATTCGGCACTTCGTCGGTGGCAACCACGTGGTCGGCGACGTAGCCGTTGGTGGCAGCCAGTTCGACGACCTTGTCCATCACTTGCTTCGGGTAGCCGGAGCAGGAACCGATCTTGATCCCTTGCTGACGCAGATTGGCGATGGTTTCCAGTGCGCCGGGAATCAGCGCCGAGTGCTCGGCGATCTTCTCGATCTGCAGCGGCATGAAGCGCTTGTAGATCGCGGTGACGTCGTCATCGGTCGGCGTGCGGCCGAATGCCTTGCGATAACGCTCGGCCACTTGTGGCTGATCGCAGAGGGTGCGGATGTGGTCCCACTTGCCCATGCCCATCGGGCCGCGGGCTTCTTCGATGGAGACCTGCACGTCGAACTCGGCGAAGGCTTCGACGAAGATCTGCGTGGGTGCGAACGAGCCGAAATCGACCACGGTGCCGGCCCAGTCGAGGATCGCGGCTTGCAGCTTGTTTGGATTGATGTAGTTCATGTTGATCAAATTCCTGAGTTGGCAATGCAATTCAAACTGTAGGAATGAGCCTGCTCGCGATAGCGGTTGATTATTCAACATCTTCGTCGACTGACACGGCCTCATCGCGAGCAGGCTCACTCCTACAAGGGATTGGTGGTGTGGCTCAGATTTCGAGGACTTCCATCTCACGCAACACTTCACCGACCGCCGCCACGGCCTGGCGCATTTCGTCCGGGCTGACATGGCCGATGCAACCGACGCGGAAGGTCTCGACCTGGGTCAATTTGCCCGGATAGAGGATGTAACCCTTGGCCTTGACCCGCTCGTAGAAATCCTTGAACTGATAACGCGGATCTTGCGGCGCATGGAACGTGGCAATGATCGGCGCCTGAATCGCCGCCGGCAGGAAGCTGCGCAAACCGAGTTTGCTCATCTCATCCATCAATGCCTGACAGTTGGCGGCATAGCGCGCATGCCGCGCCGGCAGGCCACCTTCTTCGTTGTATTGCAGCAGCGCTTCGTGCAGCGCCGCGACCACGTGGGTCGGCGGGGTGAAGCGCCATTGCCCGGTTTTCATCATGTAAGCGTGCTGGTCGTACAGGTCCATTGCCAGCGAATGCGAGTTACCGGCGGCAGCGGCCAGTGACTCTTTGCGAGCAAACACGAAGCCCATTCCCGGCACGCCTTCCAGGCATTTGCCGGACGCGGCGATCAGTGCGTCGAACGGCACTTGTTGCGCGTCCACCGGCAATGCGCCGAAGGAACTCATGGCATCGATAATCAGGCGTTTGCCGTGTTGCTCGACGACCTGAGCGATCTCCGCCAGCGGGTTGAGAATCCCGGTGCTGGTTTCGCAATGGATCAGCGCAACGTGGGTAATGTTGCTATCGGCGCGCAACAGGCGATCGACGTCAGCGGCGGTGGTCGGCTCATCTTCAGCGGTTTCAAAGGTGCTGAACGAGCGGCCGAGCACTTCGCAAATCTTCGCCAGGCGCTTGCCGTAGGCACCGTTGATCAGCACCAGCACTTTGCCGTCACGCGGCACCAGGGTGCCGATGGCCGCTTCAACAGCGAAGGTGCCGCTGCCCTGCAATGGCACGCAGTGGTGAGTGGCGGCGCCGTTGAGGATCGCCAGCAGTTGTTCGCACAGGCTGGCGGTCAGTTGATTGAAGCGGTCATCCCATGACCCCCAGTCGACCATCATCGCCTGGCGGGTGCGGGCCGAAGTGGTCAACGGGCCGGGAGTGAGCAGGATGGGTTCGGCGATACTCATTCGTATGTCCTCGGATTGCGCTGTGGGATGAAGCTACGGGGCATACGTTGCAATTCGCCGTTGCATCAATCAAATTGTTTGTTGTTATGCCAGCCATCAGCGAGAGTTATTCATGAACCTGTTCCAGCTCCGCGCGTTCGACGCCGTGGCCCGTGAAGGCAGCTTCACCCGCGCCGCCGCGCGCTTGTTCATCAGTCAGCCGGCGGTTACCGGGCACATCAAGTCGTTGGAGGAGCACTACCAGATCACTCTGTTGCGGCGCACCGCGCGTCGGGTGGAACTGACCGAGGAGGGCACCAAACTCGCGGCGATTACCCGCGCAATGTTTGGCCTCGCGGAAGAGGCGCAGACGATGCTCGAGGCCAACCGGCAATTACTCACCGGACGGCTGGAAGTGGCGGCGGACGGGCCGCACATGGTCATGCCGATGCTCGCCAGCCTGCGTGCGCGGTATCCGGGGATCACCGTGAATCTGCGTTTGGGCAATGCTCAGGAAACCCTCGCGGCGTTGTTGTCGGAACACGCCGATGTGGCGGTGTTGACCGAAGTGGAGCCGCGCAAAGGCTTGCATCTGCAAGCGTTGAGCGAATCACGGATCTGCGCCTTGGTACCGGCAGGGCATGCGTGGGCGATGCGCACCGGGGAAGTGAAGCTCAAGGAGCTGGATCAAGTGATCATGGTGTTGCGCGAGCCGAGTTCGATCACCCGGCGCACGTTTGATGAGGCCTGTGCGCAGGCGTCGATCCATCCGCGCGTGTTGCTGGAGCTCGATAGCCGTGAGGCGGTGACCGAAGCCGTTGCCGCTGAGTTGGGCGTTGGCGTGGTGTCCTCGGTGGAGGTCAGTCATGACCCGAGGGTGGTGGCGATTCCGATTGTCGGCGAAGGGCTGGTTAATCGGCACATGATTGGTTGCATGGAGCGGCGCCGGGATTTGCGCTTGATTCAGGCGTTCTTTGGCTTGGCGCCGGCCTGATACACCGAGTCGCCCCAATCGCTGGCAAGCCAGCTCCCACAGTGATCTCGGTCGTTCAAAGGTGCTGGGTACAGCCAAGAAACCTGTGGGAGCTGGCTTGCCAGCGATGGGGCCGGTATTCCTTACACAAGACTGTCGCGAACCATATCGAGGAAGGTCGCCACCACCCGTCGATTGCTTTGCTCGCGCAAACACACCAGCGTCTCCGTCAGTCGTCGTGTGCAATCTATTATCGGCAACGCACACACCCGCGAATCCGCACCAAACTCCGCCGCCGAAACAACGCCGACACCAATCCCGACCACCACCGCCTCGCGCGCCGCTTCCCGCCCCTCAACCTGAATCGCCGGACGAATACGAAACCCCGCCCGCGCCATTTCCTCTTCCAGCGTTTGCCGCGTCACCGAACCGTGTTCACGCAACACTAGCGGCGTGTCATCCAGGTCTGCCAGGCAAATCGATTCACGTTCGGCCCACGGATGATTGCGTGATACGAACGCCACCATCGGATCATTGCGCAGCGGCACACACAGCAAGCGTTCATCACTGACATCACGCCCAAGCAACGCCAGATCGGCCTGATAGTTGAACAGGCGAAACAGCGATTCATCGGTATTGCCGGTCTCGATCTTCACGCTGATGCCCGGATAGCGCTCACAGAACCGCGCGATCTGCGGCAACACGTGCACCGGCGCATCCACCGCCAGAATCAGGCTGCCGGTCTGCAGGGCCTGGGATTCCTGCAGCAGTTCCTGCGCTTCGGCTTCAATTACAAACAGGCGCTGGGTGATCGCCAGTAAGCGCTCGCCCAGGTCGGTCAGGCGCACGGAACGTTTATTGCGGTGGAATAGCAAAACGCCGAAACGCTCTTCGAGTTTGCGCACTTGGTCGGATATCGCCGGTTGCGTGAGAAAAAGGCGCTCGGCGGCTTTGGTGAAGCTTCCATGCACGGCCACGGCGTGGAAGGCTTTGAGTTGGGCGTGGGACACCGACATGCAGTCACCTGATCGATAAGTCAGTAACAAGCTGAGCTTATGTGTGAAATACGATAAATCGATTTTATTTATTAAACAGTAATTGCTTTGATCGGTTCACGCCATCGCTGACTGCCCGCTCGGGCAGCACGGTGGCCATGAGCCTGTGCGTGCAACAGCAGGACTCATCTGACCGATATTGCCGTAGGGACGGGGTGATATCGCAGTGCTCAACAATAAAAACACAGGCGTTTTGCTTAACGATTCTGCCGGCACACTCACACCCTGAGGTCAGAACCACCATGAACAAGCACATCGGCACCATTGCGCGTTGGCGCGTGCAGATTTTCGCGATTACCTGGCTGGCGTACGCCGCTTTCTACTTCACCCGCAAAGCGTTTTCGGTGGCCAAACTGGGCATCGCCGAAGACCCCACCTTCATGCTCGACAAAATGGCCATGGCCAACCTCGATGCGATTTATCTGGCGGCTTATGCCCTCGGCCAGTTCACCTGGGGCATGCTCGCTGACCGCTTTGGCCCACGGGTCGTGGTGCTCGGCGGTTTGCTGATTTCCGCAGCGGCGGCGTTGGTGATGGGCAGTTTCGCCACGTTGCCGATCTTCGCTACCTGCATGCTGATTCAGGGCCTGGCGCAATCCACCGGATGGTCGGGATTGTGCAAAAACCTCGGCAGTTTTTTCCCTTCCCAACAACGCGGGCGAGTGCTCGGGTTATGGAGTTCCTGCTACGCCTTTGGTGGTCTGGTAGCGTCGCCGTTCGCCGGTTGGTGGGCGTATACCTTGATGGGCACCTGGCACGCGGCATTCATTTCCAGTGCGGTGGTGGTTGCCGTGGTGGCGGTGTTGTTCTTTATCTTCCAGCGCAATAAACCCGAAGACGTCGGCTTGCCGGCGGTCGAGCCGGAGCCTGAACTGACGGCGGAAGAAACCGAAGCCAACAGCAAACTCAGCGTCTGGGAGCCGTTGAAGGAAATCCTGCGTAACCGCACGGTGCTGGTACTGGGTCTGGCGTATTTCATGTTGAAACCGGCACGATACGCGATTCTGTTGTGGGGGCCGGTGATTGTCTTTGAACAGATGCCGAGTGTCGGCAAGGTCGGCGCGGCGATCATTCCCACCTCGTTCGAACTGGCCGGGTTGCTCGGGCCGATCCTGATCGGGCTGGCCTCGGACAAACTCTTTGGTGCCCGGCGCATGCCGGCCTGCGTATTGAGCTTGTTGGCGCTGACTGTGACGCTGGCGCTGTTCATGGCTGCGTTGCAGAGCGGCAGTGTGTTGCTGGTGGTCGCATTGTTGTTTGTCATGGGCCTGACCCTCTACGGCCCGGATTCAATGATCAGCGGTGCCGCCGCGATCGACTTCGGCAAAGCCAAGGCCGGCGCCACGGCGGCCGGTTTCGTCAACGGCTGCGGCTCGGTCGGCGCGGTACTCGGCGGTTTGCTGCCAGGCTACTTCGACTCGGTGACGGTGTTCATCGTCTTCGCCGGTTGTGCGCTGTTCTCGGCGCTGGTGCTGATTCCGCACTGGAACAGCCGTCCGGTCGGCGTGATGGAGCCGCGTGCCTCAATCCCCAATTGCCCGCTGACGATCAAACCCCTGCGTTCCTGAAACCCTTTGCCTCGCGGCCTGCTGCGGCGCTCGCGGCAGGCTGGGTCGTGGCCATCTGACTTGGAGTACCCCACATGAGACCGTTTTGGCTGGAGCAGGCCTTGCAGGCCGACAGCTCTGAAACCTGCCCGCCGTTGCACGGCGAAGTCCGCGCCGATGTGTGCATCGTCGGCGGTGGCTACACCGGGTTGTGGACGGCGATCATGCTCAAGCAACAGAACCCCGAACTCGATGTGTTGCTGATCGAAGCGGACATCTGCGGCGCTGGCGCCAGTGGGCGTAATGGCGGGTGTGCGCTGTCGTGGTCGGCGAAGTATTTCACCCTTGAGCGCCTGTTTGGCGTCGAGGAGGCGGTACGTCTGGTCAAGGAATCGGAACGCAGTATCCACGCGATCGGCGAGTTCTGTGAGCAGTACGGTGTCGACGCCGATTACCGTCTGGACGGCACGCTGTACACCGCGACCAACCGCGCGCAAGTCGGTTCGACCGACGCGGTGATTGCCGCACTGGAGCGCAATGGCATCAACTCGTTCACCCAGCGTCCGCTGGCCGATGTGCAGCGCATGGCCGGTTCGAGCAAACATCTGGAGGGCTGGTTCTCGCCGGCAGCGGCCAGTGTGCAGCCGGGCAAACTGGTGCGTGGCTTGCGTCGGGTGGCATTGCAGTTGGGTGTGAAGATTCACGAAAACACGGCAATGACCGGTCTGGAGGAGGGACGCCCGGCGCGCTTGCAGACGCCGAATGGCACGGTGATCGCTGATCGCGTGGTGCTGGCGATGAACGCGTGGATGGCCCGTGCCTTCCCGCAGTTCGAACGTAGCGTGGCGATTGTTTCCAGCGACATGCTGATCACCGAACCGCGCCCGGATCTGTTACAGGAGATCGGTTTGACCAGTGGCGTCACCGTGCTTGATTCGCGGATTTTCGTGCACTACTACCACAACACCCCGGACGGCCGGATCATGCTCGGCAAGGGCGGCAATACCTTCGCGTTTGGCGGGCGCATGCTGCCAGTATTCGATCAGCCATCGCCCTATGCCGGCCTGCTGAAAAACAGCCTCGCCGACTTCTTCCCGGCATTTGCCGATGTCAAAGTCGAGGCCACCTGGAACGGCCCGTCGGATCGCTCGGTCACCGGTTTGCCGTTCTTCGGCCAGATGAGCAGCGCCGGCAATGTGTTTTACGGTTTCGGCTATTCGGGCAGCGGTGTCGGCCCATGTCACATGGGCGGGCAGATTCTCGCTTCGCTGGTGCAAGGCCTGGACAATCCATGGACGCGTTCGCCGCTGGTCAACGGGCCGCTGGGCTACTTCCCGCCGGAGCCGATCCGTTACCTCGGCTCGCTGATGGTGCGCAACGCCATCCGCCGCAAGGAGCGCGCCGAGGATCACGGCCGGCGGCCTCGGCATCTGGATGTGCGTCTGGCCAAATTTGCCGCAGCGGCGGGCAAGGCCGACAAAGGTTGAAGCACGGCGTGTTGATGTAGCGGGATCAGCGGGCGTCGCTGTTGAGCAGCCAGTCGAGCAACAAGTCGTCGTCGCGTGCGGGCGGTGGTTCGCGAGGCGTCGGGTTGGGTGCGTTGCCCAGACAGAGAATTGGCCGGTCCGGGTCGCTGTCGAGGAAACTCACCCACACTTCACTGCCGGCGCAGGGCAGTTCGTCCCGTGCGAATCGACCATTGGCTCGCGTCATGGCGATGGGCAGCCAGACCGCGTCGCTATCAAGTGTTTGCGATTGTTCCGAGGGCCACAGCCTGACGGCGACTCGACCTTGCTCATCGAGCTGCGCCGGTTGCCCGATGGGTCCGACCACCTGTGCCAGGTGATACCCAGCGATGGCCGGGCGGGTTTGTTTGAGCGCTGGACGGTAGTCGGTCGACCAGGGCTGGGCGGTGAAATCGTTGTGGTAGCGGTGCCGCGGCGGTGTCGGATCCAGAATCGACGGATGTTGCCCATGATGGCGTATTGAAGTGAGTCGCCATTGTTCGTTGAAGTGGCTGATCGGATGCGCCGACACTTGCAGCAGATGCCCACTGAGCAAGCCCACCCGGTCAGAGCGGCCGTTGATCGTGCGATGCTGGCAGCGTTGCCGTTCCAGATGTCGACGGCTGCGTTGTTCGTGGTGACGTTGTTCGAGAGAGGGTATCGGCGGCAGGGGATTGGCTGTGATGTGGTTGGCGGCATCGTCGCTGAGCGCTTGCTGCCCTCGATTACGCACCGCATGCAGTGTGGCGATGGGGGCAGCGTGATGATGCTGGTACAGCGCACTGACGCAGGGGGAGGGCGTTTGCTCGCAAGCCTTGAATGCAACCAGAACCGGCATTTGCGGCAAGCTCAGGCTGTCATCGGCAAACACGACAATGTGCCCGTCCACCCGGTGTTCGAAGTGATAGTGAATGCCTTCCTCTTCGCAAAGCCTGTCCAGCAGCGCCAGATCGCTTTCTTCGTACTGGATGCAAAACGGCCGGATCGGGTATTGCCCGACGCTCATTTCAATCCGGTAGCCGTCAGCGGGCAAGGCATTTTCCGTGAGCAATTGCTCAAGGATCTGCGGCACGCTCAGTTGCACGAACACGCGCCGTTTGCTCGGCTGGGCCAGCCTCTGCAGGCGCGGCACAACCGTCAGTCGATAGCCGATCCGGTGTGTGCCTCGATGTTCGCAACTGGCACTGTCGATCACGCCGTGAATCCCATGATGGTCGTCCAGGCGCAGAAATGCCGGTTGATGCAGAAATGTACCCGGCGCCATGGCGGGGGCCAGGCCGATCAGTTCGATGTCGAAACGGTAGGGCTGGTTGAGCGCTTCCTCGCCGTGAAAGCGCACCACTGGCAGGCACAGACCGCTGTCGGTCAGGGTCAGGGTAAAAGGACTTTCCTTGTCATTGAGCATTCGAACGGGCTCTGTCAGGCAATACGGGCCTGAGAGGGTACGAAACCGCAGCGTTGAATGGTCATGTCAAATCCGTTTTTCAGAATCGCCCTACACGCTTTGGTGAAGATGTCGATTCCACATTGCGTTTTTTTGGTCGATTGCCGACTTTAGGCCGTATAAACTTGGCGCCACGCGTCGGCCAATAGATGTCTCGGCGCCACAGATCAAGAGAGTGAGTAATGGGCGCACAGTGGAAGGTTAAACACAAAGAAGCGGCAGCCAACGCCAAAGGCAAGATCTTCGGCAAATTGGTGAAGGAAATCACCATCGCTGCCCGCAACGGTGCCGATACCACCACCAACGCACACCTGCGTCTGGTGGTCGAACAGGCCAAGAAAGCCTCGATGCCAAAAGAAACCCTGGACCGCGCGATCAAGAAAGGCGCCGGTCTGCTGGGTGAAACCGTGCAGTACCATCGCGTGACCTACGAAGGGTTCGCCCCGCACCAGGTGCCGCTGATCGTCGAGTGCGTGACCGACAACATCAACCGTACCGTCGCGGAAATCCGCGTGGCGTTCCGCAAGGGCCAACTGGGGGCTTCCGGCTCTGTGGCCTGGGACTTCAACCACGTCGGCATGATCGAAGCCTCGCCGGACACCCCGGACGCCGATCCGGAAATGGCCGCCATCGAAGCCGGCGCGCAGGATTTCGAGCCAGGCGAAGAGGGCGCGACGCTGTTCCTGACCGACCCTACCGATCTGGATGCGGTGCAGAAAGCACTGCCAGAGCAAGGTTTCACCGTGTTGTCGGCCAAACTCGGTTACCAGCCGAAGAACCCGGTGAGCGGTTTGAGCGACGAGCAGATGGCTGAGGTTGAAGCGTTCCTCGAAGGCCTCGACAACCATGATGACGTGCAGGACATGTTTGTTGGCCTGGCGGGCTGATCTGTTTCTCCGGTGATGGCCTCATCGCGGGCAAGCCCGCTCCCACAGGTTCAGAGGTGTCCACACATTTTGTGAGCGACTCGGACACTGTGGGAGCGGGCTTGCCCGCGATTGACTGCGCAGCAGTCAGCTTTGCCGCAGAACCGCATTAACTTCAGCAAACCCCGGCCGCGCCAGCACCTCCGCCTGACAGCAACGCCGCTCCAGCTCTTCGAGCACCGCACGCAATTCATCACTCAACCCCGAGTCGATGCGTGCCAGCAATTCCCCCAGCAAAATCCCGAACGCGCGCACTTCAATACGTTGTAACGCCCGTGTTTCTGCTGTGTCGGCAACCGCGTGAAACGACGCCCCACCAAAATCCCCGAGCAGGCAATCGCCGCGTTCATTCAACAGAATGTTGTGCGCGTAGAGATCGCCGTGGGTAATGCCTTGCCGATGCAAGTGTTCTGCCGCCGAGGCAATGCCTTTGGCAACGTTCAGCGCAACCTCGGCGCTGAACCGGCAATCATCGGCGTAAACATCTCGCGAGCAGGATGCCAGGCTTGGCAGGTCGGCGAGGTTGCGGAAAGACGGATCGATCAACTGCATCACCAAGCCTTGCTGGCCGTCGGGATGGCCATTGATGCGCCCCTCGATGCGGATCAGATTGGGATGCAGACCGGCGGTGATACAGGCATTCATTTCGTGCAGCGGTGAACCGTCGCTGGTCATTTCACCTTTGTACAGTTTCACCGCGACCGGCGTCACTGAGCCATCGTCGCGTTGCCAGCTCGCCCGGGAAATCACCCCCGAAGCGCCTTCACCCAGCCGTTGCTCCAGGCGCAGCGCTGACCAAGGGATGTGCGGCGTCGCTTCCAGCGCGGCGGCGTTTGCCTCGGTTTCCAGCGGATTACCGGCGTAGGCCAGCCACGTCAGGCTCGGCAGCGCGAGCAGCCACTGCGGCAGTTCGGTCAGGCGGTTGGCGGCAATGCGCAGCAGCTCCAGTCGATGGCAGTTGCTCAGCGAGAACGGCAGCGCTTGCAGGCGATTGCCGGACAGCATGAGTTTTTGCAGGGCCGGGCGCTCACCGAGTTCGCTTGGCAGGCTTTCGATGCAGTTGTCGGTCAGGATCAGCCAGCGCAACTGAGGCGGCAGCGCTTGAGCGGGGACGTTGACGATGCGATTGGCCCTGAAACCGATCATCGTCAGCGCCGCGCACTGGCCGAGACAGGCTGGCAGTTCGGTGAACGGGTTATCGGAGCAGAACAGCACGCGCAGGCGCGTCAGACGATGCAAGTCATCCGGCAGGCTGCTCAATTGGTTGCCGCTGAGGTTGAGGATTTCCAGGGTGTCGGCCAGGTCGAAAATCTCGCGCGGGAACTCGGTCAGTCCACAAGACAGATCCAGACGCGTAATGCCCGACAACTCGCCGGCGCGCAATTGAGCAAGGGTGTGCATGTTGGTGTTCGCTATTGTTCAGTGGAGCGACGCTGGGGCGCTGGGAATGGGCAGCATGATAACGGCAAAGCCCGGGTTTGAATTGGACAGATGGCGAAACTTCAGTAGCCCTTGGTGGGAGCGCGCCTGCTCGCGAAGGCGGAGTGTCAGAAGCTGATGTTTTGACTGATAGGGCGCTTTCGCGAGCAGGCTCGCTCCCACAGGGGAATAGCGTGCTCAGATCGTCCCGTGCACTTCTTGCAACTGCCCCAAGCGGCTGCGCGTGCGCGCCAGGTCGATGACATGGCCGTCCATGCTTTCGCGCAAGGGCAGTCGACCGAGCAGCGTCAGGTGCTTATCCTGGTCGTACAGCACGTCGATCAGGTTGATGAAACGCTGTTGCGCGGCGATCGAGCATTGCGCCAGTTCTGGCAGATCATCAATGATCCAGCGGTCGAAACGTCGACACAGTTCCAGGTAATCCATGACCGCCGTTGGCTGTTCACACAGGTCGTTGAAGGTGAAACCGACCCGCCGCTCCTGACAAAACCGCGCCTGAAACTGCCGGGTGCCGACTGTTAGCGTGACGGTTGGTGCGTCGGCAGGTGGCAAATCGAGGGCGGCGCGCTGTGCTGGCGTCGCCGGCCACACGTAATGCCCTTGGGTGAAGATCTGATGTGCAGAATGGCGCGTCTGGCTGCGGTAATCGTGCGGGCCGCCGACCTCCATCACCTGCATGCGCGTATTGATCAGTTCGATCACCGGTTTGAAGCGGGCGTGATAGAGCGGATTGGGCAGCAGGCCTTCAGGCGCGTAGTTGGAGGTGACCAGCAGCAGGATCCGCCGCTTGAACAGTGCCTTGAACAGCCGGGTGATGAGCATGGCATCGCCGATGTCATGCACATGAAACTCGTCGAAACACAGCACCCGGCAATCTTGCAGCAATTCGTCGAGGCAGACTTCGAGAGCATCGTCGTGCTCGCGATGACTGAACATGGCCTGATGCAATTGCGCGAAGAACTGATGGAAATGCAGACGCCGTTTCTGGGTGATCGGCAAGGCTTGAAAGAAACCGTCGAGCAGCCAGCTCTTGCCTCGCCCGACAGCGCCGAACAAATAGAGGCTCTGGGGTGTGCGAGCGCTTGCGCCGAGCAAAAGACTCGCCTGCTGCGCCATGCAATCGATGACGCACTGCTGGCTGTGGCTGAGGGTGTAGCCCTGACCACTGGCCTTTTGCCGAAAGTAATCGCGGATCGACTGGGCACTGGCATCATGGCCGGCACTGGCCGGAAAACCTTTGCCGAACCAGCGGCGCAACGCCGGCCAGCGCTGGATCAGTCGTGATCGTTTCGGCGGTTGGGCAGGCACTGTGGGCGTCTCCGTGTTCGTCAAGACCGGCTCCCGGGAGCGCGGCAACGTAGTGTAACCAGACGCCGACTTGGCCAGCCACCGCGACGATCCGAGAGTGGGCGGTTATTGGACAAATTCGTGCGGCATGTACAGCTATTTTTAGCGACATGGCTCGAGGTGTTGCCAACCTTTCGAAACATATCTCGGGCGATCCCTGGATCCAATCGACTGGCGGAATCGTCGACCATTGCTAACCTCAATCACAGAAACGACGTCGCAAGCGATCGCTGACAAGGAACGGCGCAGTGAATGTACAGGTAGTCATGGGCTTGCTGGTTGTACTCGTTGCGCCTGTTCATGCGGCGGATCTTCAAGTCGAAGTGCGCGTTGACGTGCAGCGCGGCTGCCAGTTGATCGGCCAGCAGCGTGGCGCCGGCATTGAGCAACTGGGTGTGCTCGACTTCGGCAGCACCGCACGCCTCGATGACCCCGCCGGGCCATTGGCTGCCGCATTGACCAATCAGCGCCTGCCACGGCTGGAGTGCAACCCGGACACGCCGTACCAGATGCGCGTCGATGGCGGCTTGCATGGCGGTGTCGGTGAAGTCCGCTACATGGCCGGTTCGTTCGGCAGCAAACCGATTCCGTATCGTTTGTATCAGGACGCGGCGCGCCGGGTACCGCTGGTGGTGGATGTGCCAGTCAGCGGGCGGGTGCCGGACAGTGGCACGGTAGAACTGCCGCTGTATGCGCGGATCGAACGCCTGGCTGGGGTGCCGCAGGTCAGTCGTTATTCGGATCTGGTCAAGGTGACGGTTACCTGGTGATCGCGGTATCAAGGCAACCGCTGGACGCGGGTGCACAAGGAAGGCGTTCAATCATGAGCGCGGTGATCGATTCAGCGTGAAGGAGCAGGGACGGGCGCAATGACAGGCAAACACTGGATGGTGGTGGCGGCAGGTACGCTGGCATTGCTCGCAGATGACGCGCAAGCGGCGATGAGCGGGCAGATCAATGCGCGGCTGATCCTGATTGCCGGCTGCGAAGTCACCAATACCAGCACGCCCGAGAGCCCGGTCAGTGCCCTCGGCACCCTCGATTTCGGCCTTCAGGGGCCCACCTGGAACGCACCGATCAAGGCCAGTCTCGACGGTGACAGCAGCGGTACACTCAACGTTGCCTGCAATCCTTCGGTCACCGGCTTCACCGTCACTATCGATGGCGGTACCCACGGTGACGGCAACACCCGGCGCCTGAGCAACGGCCGCCAGACCCTTCCCTATCAGCTGTTTGTCGATCCCTCCGGCGCCCGGAGCTACAGCATCGGCCAGCAACACAATTTCGCTGTCACCAGCGGTGCGCAGATACCCATTCCGGTATTTGGCTCGGTGGTGGCGAATACCCGCGCGGTGCCGGCAGGGGTCTATACCGACACCCTGACGGTGACGCTCGACTGGTAAACCCGTAGAGGACGGACACCATGCGTACGTTTGCATCAAGGATAGGTTTGTCGTTACTCGGCCTGGCGCTGGTTTCCAGTGCCAACGCCGCCACCACGGTCACCGGCCAGATCACCTCCAGCCTGATCCTGATCAGCAGTTGTCAGGTCAACGGCGCCGGCGGTTCCACCGGGCTGAACTTCGGTGCGTTGAATTTCGGCACCGCCAACAGCCTGTTCACCACCGCCACCGGGCAGGTGTTGGGCGGTGGTGGCGGGGCGCTGTCGATTCTCTGCTCCAGTGGCACCACGCCGACGGTCAAGGTGCGCGCGGGTTCCCATGACGGCATGTCGCCGGGCGGCACGCGAGCGTTGTATGACGGGGTGGCCAATTACGTGCCGTACGACTTGTACACCGATGCCGGGCACTCGCAACTGCTGGCGATCGACGGGACCATCAACCTTGCGGCCAGCACCGGTGTCGCGCAGACGGTGAACCTCTACGGTCAGGCGGTGGGCAAGGCCGGTTTGCCGGCGGGGACTTACACCGACACCGTCGCTGTTGAACTGACGTTCTGATGCCATGCGCTGCCATGGCTGCGCCGCGTTGCTCCTGCTTTGTGCGGGCAGTGCACCGCTGCCGCTGACCGCCGCGACCAGCCAGAGCTTTCAGGTCAGCGCCACGGTCACTGCCGGGTGTCTGGTGGTGGGCGGGGTATCGAATTATGGCGGGCTGAATTTCGGTTCACGTTCGGCACTGGCCACCGGCACCGTACAGGTCGCGCTGACCGGCGGGGTGCAGTTGCAATGCACGCCGGGCGTAACGCTGAACATGAGCGTCGATGGCGGCCAGTACAACAGCAGCGGCCGGCATATGCAGGTCAACAGCGGCAGCGCGCGGGTGGCGTATGCACTGTTTCGTGATGCGGCTTACAGCCAGAGCCTGGGTATTGGCCAGAGTGTGGCGGTGGCTTACAGCGATGCGAACAACATCAGCCTGCCGATTTACGGTCAGGTGCAATTGCCGGGCAATCAGCCTGGGGGGACGTACAGCGACGTGTTGCAGGTGCAACTGTCGTGGTAAGGCGAAGTTGAATGGCCGACAAGGAGCAGGTTTATGGGGGCAGTTACGTCACGGCATTCGCTCGTGTGTTGCGCGATGTGCGCGGTGGTCATGTTCGGGGCAAGCAACGCACACGCTGCCAGTTCGGTGCTGATCTGGCCGATCGATCCGGTGCTGGAGGCTGATCAGCAGGCCAGTGCGCTGTGGCTGGAGAACCGCGGCAGCGAAACCGCCAATCTGCAGATCCGCGTGTTCGGCTGGAGCCAGAGTGGGTTCGCCGAGCAATACCAGAACCAGCGTGACGTGATCGGCAGCCCACCGGTGGCGAAAATCGAACCAGGGCAGAAACAATTGGTGCGTCTGACCCGGACCAAGGAAGTGCCGCCGGGGCAGGAACTGGCCTATCGAATCATCATCGACGAAATTCCCACTGCGCAACCAGCGACTACCGACGGCGGCAAAACCGCCGCCGCGATCCGCTTCCAGATGCGTTATTCGGTACCGCTGTTTGCCTATGGCGCCGGGCTATGGAGCAAGGAAGACAGCAGCCGCGCGCGGGATCCCAAAGGTGTCGGCCTGCCGCAGTTGAGCTGGCGCACGGTGGCGGTGGACGGCAAGCCCTATGTCGAAGTGCGCAATCAGGGCGCGGTGCATGCCCGGCTGACCGACGTGGCCATCAAACAGGCCGGGCAGAGCAAGCCATTGGCCGAAGGGTTGTTGGGTTATGTGCTGCCCGGTGCGGTGATGCGCTGGCCGGCACCGACGCCGCTGACCAGTGATTCAGCGTTGCAGGTACGAGTAAATGGCGCGGCACAGGTGCAGAGCATCACGCCAGCCAAGTGAGTGAGTCGTAGCGCAGGCATCTGGCGTCGACGCAAGCGGTATCAGGAGGATTGAGTCCATTGACGGACGTAAAGCGCGTATGAGCCCAGGACGGGTTCGCCGTATTCAGCGTCCGTTGTGGCTCATCACCGGCGCGTGTTGCCTGATGTTCATTCAACCATCCGGGGCCGGCGATCTGCCGCCGCCACCCAGCGGCATGGAGGCCGTGAGTGATGCACAGTTGTTTCTGGAACTGGTGGTCAACCAGATGAATACCGGGCGCGTAGTGGCGGTGCAGCAGCGCGACGGGCGCTTGTTTGTCCCGGCGACGGCGTTGCGTGAAACCGGCATGAAACTGCCCGACAGTCTCGGCGCCGAGGTCGATCTCGACAGTCTGGCGGGGCTGCACTCTGACTACGACAGTGTTGGTCAACGCCTGCTGCTGGACGTGCCGCCGGACTGGCTGCCGGAACAGTTCATCGGTAATCGACAAGCCTATCCGCGCACCCCGGCGCTGAGCAGTTTCGGCGCGCTGTTCAACTATGACCTGTACCTCAACGACACTGACGATGCCGGTACTTACCTGGCGGCGTGGAACGAAGTGCGGCTGTTCGACAGCTGGGGCACGCTGTCCAACACCGGTCAGTATCGGCAAACCTTATCCGGTGATTCGCTCAACACGCTGGACAACGGCTACTTGCGATACGACACCACCTGGCGTTACTCCGACGACGAGCGAATGCTTACCTATGAGGCCGGCGACGTGATCAGCGGCGCTTTGCCGTGGAGCAGTTCGGTGCGTCTGGGCGGCGTGCAGTTCTCGCGGGATTTCGCGGTGCGCCCGGATCTGGTGACCTATCCGTTGCCGCAATTTGCCGGTGAAGCAGCGGTGCCGTCCTCGGTGGATCTGTTCATCAATGGCTACAAGTCCAGCAGTGCAGACTTGCAGCCCGGGCCGTACACACTGACCAATATTCCGTTCATCAACGGCGCTGGCGAAGCTGTCGTTGTGACCACTGATGCGCTCGGTCGGCAGGTCTCGACCACGGTGCCGTTCTATGTCACCAGCACCTTGCTGCAAAAAGGCTTGAGCGACTTTTCCGTGGCCGCCGGTACGTTGCGTCGCGACTACGGCTTGAAGGATTTCAGTTACGGGCCGGGTGTCACCTCAGGCAGCCTGCGTTACGGCATCAGCGACAGTTTCACTCTGGAAAGCCATGCCGAAGCGGCCGATTCGCTGACACTGGGCGGCCTCGGCGGCAACCTGCGTCTGGGCAATTTCGGCGTACTCAACAGCGCGATGAGTCAAAGCCGCTTCGACGGCGAGGGCGGGCAGCAATTAAGCCTGGGCTATCAGTACAGCAACCAGCGTTTCAGCTTTTCTTATCAGCGGCTGCAACGTCACGCTCAATACGCCGATCTGACCGTGGTCGACAGCCCGTACATCAGTCTTAGCCGGCGTAGCGAGCAAGCGACCCTGAGCCTCAACCTAGACCGCTGGGGCAGTCTCGGCGCCGGTTATTTCGATGTGCGCGCGGCGGACGATTCGCGCACGCGGCTGCTCAACCTCAGCTGGAGCAAGCCGCTGTGGCGCAACAGCAGTTTCTACCTCTCGGCCAACCGTGAGATCGGCGACAGCAACTGGGCGGTGCAGGCGCAACTGGTGATTCCATTCGATCTGCGCGGCAGCCTGGCGATCAGCAGCGATCGCAGTAAAACCGGGCAGAGCCAGCAGCGGGTCAACTATAGCCGCGCGGTGCCGACTGAGGGCGGCGTGGGTTTCAATCTGGGCTACGCCAAGGGTGATGGTGCTGATTATCGTCAGGCCGACGTCACCTGGCGTCTGCAATCGGTGCAGTTGCAGGCCGGCGTCTACGGTACTTCCGACGCCGAAACCCGTTGGGCCGATGCCAGTGGTTCGCTGGTGTGGATGGACCGTCAGGTGTTCGCCGCCAACCGCATCGACGATGCATTTGTGGTGGTCAGTACTGAGGGTTTTGCCGACATTCCGGTGCGCTACGAAAATCAGCAGGTCGGCCAGACTGACAAGAATGGGCATCTGCTGGTGCCGTGGAGCAGTGCCTATTACCGCGGCAAGTATGAAATCGATCCACTGAATCTGCCGGCCAACGTGCGCAGCCCCAACGTCGAACAGCGCATCGCTGTGCGGCGTGGCAGCGGTTATCTGCTGGAATTTCCGCTGACCCGAGTGATTGCCGCGAGCATCGTGCTGGTCGACGCGCAGCAGCGCGAGTTGCCGCTGGGCGCGGGTGTGCTGCATGAGCAGAGCGGGACGCGGACGGTGGTCGGTTGGGATGGGCTGGTGTATCTGGAAAACCTGCAGGCGCAGAACTCGTTGCAAGTGACGCTGGCCGACGACAAGACCTGTCAGGCGCAGTTCAGTGTCGATCTGAATCAGGATCAGGTGCCGTTGATTGGCCCGTTGGTGTGCCAATGATGTTCCGGCGATGGCTGTTATGTCTGGCACTGCTTATACCCGGGGCGGTGCAGGCCGCGTGCTCGGTGGTCAGCACCACGCCAGCGGCGTTTGGCACGCTCAGTTCGATTGCCGTGCGCACAACTTCGCAACCCAGTTCCACGTTGAATGCGGGTTTGAGTTGCACCGGTTCGCTGCTGTCCCTGCTGACCAGCAACGACCACTTCTGGGGCACCGTTTCATCGACTCAAAGTGGTCTGGTCGGGCCGACCGGCGATGTCATCAATTACACGATCTACGCCAACAACAGCACCAGCTATCCGCTGACTCGCGGCACTGCCTATGACTTTGCGCGCAACGGCATCATCGATGCTCTGGGCCTGCTCAACGGTACGACGCCGAAAACGGTGCCGCTGTATCTCGGTACCACCATTGGCAGCAACGTCGCCGCCGGGGTGTATACCGAAACCCTGAGTATTTTCTGGAACTGGAATTACTGTTCGGGCATCGGCATCGGTGCTATTTGCCTCGGGCGTGATATCGCCAACGGCACGACGTCGTTGACGGTGAACTTGACGGTGTCCAACGACTGTACGATTACCGCACCGAACATTGCCTTCGGCAGCGCGCCGGTGGTCAGCGCGTTCACCCCGGTGACCGGACAGACGATCAATCTGGCCTGCACCAAGGGCAGTGCCTACACCGTGGGGCTGAGCGACGGGCAGAACGCGGTGAGTGTCGGTGGCCGGCGCCGGATGATTTCCGGAAGCAATTATCTGGCCTACGACATTTTCAAAAGTGCCGGCACCACGCGTTGGGGCAGTGTCGGCGCGGCACGGCGGGCGAGTACCGACGCCGAGGTCAATCCGGGTAACGGCTTGGGCACGGGCAGTCAGATCTTCAACTACAACGCGAAGATCTACACCGACCAGACCACGCCGCCGGCGGGCACGTATCTGGACAATGTGGTTTTGGACGTGGGTTTCTGAGCTGACACGATCCTTTGTAGGAGCTGTCGAGTGAAACGAGGCTGCGATCTGTTGATCTTGCCCTTAAGAACAAGATCAAAAGATCGCAGCGTGCCGCAGCTCCTACGTAGAACAGCGGTGTTTTCAGAATTGCAGTGATTGCTTGAGCTGTTGCGCCGCTGGCGTATCGACCGGGCTGACCATGGCGTAGTTGTACCCGCCACCCGACCAGTATTCGGCCTGCAAGTCGCCATCACTGCGGCTTCCACGCGGCAAAAAAGTGTTCTTCGGCCCCGGCGGGCGCACGTAGAAACTCACCTTGTGGCCACTGCCATCCTCATACATCACCATCGCTGCCGGGCCTTCGTCGGTGCTGAGCAGGCGTCCGCTGACCGGTTCAAACCCGGCCGCCTTCAGATCCGGTAAACGACTGGCCCGGTTGAAATAACGGTCGAGCCAGCGCTGCATGTCGCCATCACTGTCGACCTTGTAATCAGCCGGCAGCATGCCTTGCTGGGCAATCAGGCGATAGGCTTGCAAGGCGTCGGTCATCGGCAACATGGACGGGCGCACCAGGGTCATTTCCCGAGCCTGCCAACCACTGAATCCGCCGACGCTGACCGCGATCAGCAACACCGCCGCGCTGGCGAGATGGCGACGCGATTGACGCTGGCGGCGCTGGCGAATCATCGCCGGATCAAGCGCCGGGTTGGCCGGTTGCTGCAATGCGCCGCTGAGTGCCGCGCGCAATTGCTGGGCATCCTGTTGCCAGGCGCGAACCTGCGCCGCTTCATCCGGGTGACTGGCCAGCCAGGTCTCCAGCACACGCCGGTCGGCGTCGCTGAGCTGGTGGTCGACATAGGCGTGCAGGTCACGCTCGTTGGGAGGCAGGCTGATCATTTGAGTATCCGCAAAGAAGGGCTGCTGATTTCGCCGTCGCTGAGTTGGCGCAAGGCCTGGCGGGCGCGGGACAGGCGCGACATCACGGTGCCGATCGGGGCGCCGAGAATCTCGGCGACCTCTTTATAGGAAAGACCTTCCACCGAGACCATCAGCAGCAGGGCGCGCTGTTCGCTGGGCAGGCGATCGAAGGCTTGCAGGGTCGACTGGGCGATGACGGTGCGCTCGACCGAGGGCTCGGCGTCGTCGCGACCGGTGAAGAATTCGAGCATGCGCGCATAGCGTCGGGAGCGCCGATGGGCGTCGAGAAACTGCCGATAGAGAATCGCAAACAGCCAGGCGCGCAAGTCGCCGTCGGCGCGTTTATCGCCCCAACTCGACAGTGCCCGCTCGAGGCAAGCCTGTACCAGATCGTCGGCGCTGCTGCTGTTGCGTGTCAGTGACACGGCAAAGCGGCGCAATCTGGGAATGATTTCTCTCAACTGTTCGTCGAATTCGCTCATGAAATTCTGCTAGTCACTACGCTGTGGACTAGGGAGACGCCCGTCGTTGGAGGTTATTCCACGTTCGGAAAAATAAATACCGTCGCGTGGAATAAACCCGGACGAGGCGCGTCTTGCTGATTCTTCCTACTTGTGGCCGATGGCCCTGGAGTTTTTCATGGTTGATCGTTCATCACCCGATGCTGCACCGCCCGGCGGGCCGCAGCGCCCGCCACTGAGTGCGGCGAGCCTGGTTCTGCGTCTGGGCGGCATTGCCGTGGTAGTCGCCGCAGTGGCCGGAGCATTCGCCTACGTTCACGGCAACTTTGACCCACAACGCCTGACGCCAAAAGCGTTGGTCGATGTGCTGGAGAAGAACAACGGCGTGCACCCCGGGTTTCGCCGTAACCACGCCAAAGGCGTGTGCGTGATCGGGCATTTCGAGAGCAGTGGTGAGGCACGGGCGTTTTCTACCGCGCAGGTGTTCAACGAGCCGCAGACCCCGGTAGTCGGGCGATTCGCCTTGCCAGCCGGCAATCCGTATGCACCGGACAGCAGCGTGCCGATTCGCAGTCTGGCGTTGCGATTCACCCAGGCCAACGGGCAGCAGTGGCGCACCGGGATGAACAGCATGCCGGTGTTCCCGGTCGGTACGCCTGAAGCGTTTTATCAATTGCAGCAGGCGCAGTCGCCAGATCCGGCCACCGGTAAACCGGATCCGAGCAAGGTGCCAGCGTTCTTCGCATCGCATCCGGAAGCCGTGCCGTTTCTGACGTGGGTGAAGACCGCCAAACCCTCGGCCAGTTACGCCACCGAAACCTACAACAGCGTCAACGCGTTTTATCTGGTCGACGCCAGCGGTAAAAAACAGGCCGTACGCTGGAGCATGACGCCGTTGGCGCGAGACGCTGCGGGCGCCACTGCGCCTGAGGGCGGCGATTTTCTCGAGAAGGATCTGGTGCAGCGGTTGGCGTCTGCGCCGTTGCGTTTTCAGTTGAACATCACCCTGGCCAATCCTGAGGACCCGGTGAACGATGCCAGCAAGACCTGGCCCGACGGCCGCAAAGTGTTGAACGCCGGCACACTGGTGCTGGAAAAAACCCAGCCACAACTGAGCGGCGAATGCCGTGATATCAACTACGACCCGCTGGTGCTGCCGGCCGGGATTCAAGGCTCCGACGACCCGTTGCTCGCGGCGCGTTCCGCCGGTTACGCCAATTCCTATCTGCGTCGCACCAGCGAAGTCAGCCAGTTGCCCGCTGCCAAACAGGAGGCTCGTCCATGAGCACTCAACCGACGCATTTCGCCCTGTTGGCGCGCCTGCTGCACTGGCTGATGGCAATCATGATCATCGCCATGCTGTTTATTGGTGCCGGCATGGTCACCTCGGTTTCCGAGCGGCATGAATGGTTGATCCATCTGCACAAACCGCTGGGCATTGCGATTCTGGCGCTGGTGATTGTCCGTTTGCTGGTGCGGTTCACCACGCGCCAACCGCCGCTGCCAGCGGATTTGCCAAGTTGGCAAGTGATGGCGGCGAAGGCTTCGCATCTGCTGCTGTACGCGTTGATGCTGGTGTTGCCGTTGCTGGGCTGGGCGATGATCAGTGCTTCGGGCGAACCGGTCATGCTCAGCACAACGTTGCAGTTGCCAGCCATTGTTCCGGCTGATGCGCAGTTGTTCGCGTTATTGCGCAAGGCGCACGGGTATCTGGCCTATCTGTTGTTTCTGACGGTGCTGCTGCACCTGGCGGCGGCGCTGTTTCATGGCTGGATCCGCCGCGACGAGGTGCTCGACAGTATGTTGCGCGGTCGCGACCGCGGTTAACTCGCTTGAGTGGCGCAGCGTGCCGGTGCGCCGCTTTTCAGGGTCAGCCACCAGTACGCGAGCGCCACGGCGTTGATGCCCGCGCCGAGCAGGCACACGCCGATCCATCCGGCCCACGCGTACATCGCGGTCGAGCCGATGGAGCCGAGCGCGCTGCCGATCGAGTAGAACAGCATGTAACCGGCGGTGAGACGGCTTTGCGCTTCGGGGCGCACGCTGTAGATCATGCTCTGGCTGGTGACGTGCACCGCTTGCAGACCCAGATCCAGAGTGATCACGCCGAGTAGCAATGCCCACAGCGAAGATTGGGTGAGGGCGATTGGTAGCCATGAAGCGAGCATCAGCAACAGCGAAAGACCGCTGACCCATTGTCCGAGGCCGCGATCAGCCAAGTGTCCGGCCCGTGCGGCGGCCAGCGCACCTGCGGCACCGGCCAGCCCGAACAGTCCGATTTCACTGTGTGACAAAGAAAGTGGCGGCGCGGCCAGCGGCAACACCATCGGCGTCCACAGCACCATTGCGCTGGCAAAGGTCAGCAGCGCGAGGATCGCGCGTTGACGCAGTACCGGTTCCTCTTTGAACAGACCGAATACCGAAGCAATCAGTGCGGTGTAGCCAGTCGCCGGTTGTGGGGCTTCATGCTTGGGCAGGACGCGAAACAGCAGCAGCGCCATCAACAATGTCAGCCCCGCTGACAGGAAATAAATCGCTCGCCACCCAGCCAGATCGGCCATGCCGCCGGCAACCGTGCGTGCCAGCAGAATTCCTACCACGATACCGCTGGTGACCACCCCGACCACGCGCCCGCGCTGGGCCGGGAGCGCCAGCGTGGCGGCGTAAGCCACCAGCACCTGCGTCACTACCGCGAGCAGCCCTGTCAAGGTCATGCCAAGCAGCAGCCACGCACTGTTGGGCGCCAGCGCGATCATCAACAATGCCGCTGCCGATAGCAGCGTTTGAGTGACGATCAATCGGCGCCGGTTGAGCAGATCACCGAGGGGCACCAGTAGTACCAGACCGATGCCGTAGCCGATTTGCGTCAGGGTGATGACGATGCCGATGGTCGCCGGCGACAGGGCAAACGCCTCGGCCATGGCGTCCAGCAATGGCTGTGCGTAATACACGTTGCCCACGGCCAGACCGCAGGCCACAGAGAAAAGCAAAACGGCGCTGCTTTTGAGAGGTTTCATATCCCGCATCCTTTTAGGTTTCAAAATAAAACCTTGATCACGGTATGGGTTCGGGTTTTATTTTGCAACCTGTTTGCGCGAGTGTGTGAACGGCAAAAAGCAAAAGATCGCAGACAAGCTGCGATCTTCTAAGGGACGGAGGAGGGGATCAGCGCAGGGTATCAACCATGTCAGCGATGGTGGTCAGCACATCTTTGCCCAACTGTTTTGAGCGCTTGCCCGACCAGCCGGTTGCTTTGTCGGGATGGTCGTCGTGATCCTTGAACGGCATTTCCAGGGTCAGCGACAAGCAGTCGTATTTCTGCCCTACGCTGTTGCACGCCAGGGTCATGTTGGCCTGGCCCGGTTCGTCGCGGGTGTAGCCGTGCTTGGTCTGGAAATCTTTGGTGGTGTGTTTAAGGTGGCTGCGAAAGTGCTCTTCGAGCTTCTCGATTCGTGGCGTGTAGCCCGGATTGCCTTCGCAACCGGCGGTGAACACATGGGGGATTTCTTCATCGCCGTGTACGTCGAGGAACAGGTCGACGCCATACTTTTCCATCTGTTGTTGTACGAAAAGTACTTCGGGGCTGACGTCCTGACTGGCGTTCTGCCAAGCGCGGTTCAAGTCCTGGCCCATCGCATTGGTGCGCAGGTGACCGTGGAAGGCACCGTCCGGATTCATGTTCGGCACCAGGTACAGATCGGCACTCGCCAGCAGCTTGTTCAGCACCGGATCGTCATGTCTTTCCAGGCGTTCGATCACGCCTTCCATGAACCATTCGGCCATGTGTTCGCCCGGATGCTGCTGAGCAATGATCCAGACTTTGCGCTGGCCTTCGGCACCGGTGCCTTTGCGCAGCAGCTGAATGTCGCGACCTTCGACGCTCTTGCCGGTTGCCAGCAATTCGGTGCCGGCCTTGCTCAGAGCCTGATCGATCAACCAGTCGTGACGGCCACGGCTATAGGGTTCGAAGTAGGCGAACCATGCATGGGTTTGCTCGGCTTCGAGGCAAAAGCGCAGGCTGTCACCTTCAAAACTGGTTGGAATGCGGAACCAGTTGACGTGGTCGTAGGACGCGACTGCCTGATAGCCGGTCCAGGCTTTGTTATAGGAAGACTGGCTGGCGTTGACCAGGCGAAACCAGTGTTCCTGATGAACATGCAGGCCGCTGGCCTTGAAGTGGAACCACTGAAAGTGAGCGCTGCGGGTGTCCGGGCGAATGGCCAGAACCGGATTGAGCGGGTTGCTGATGTCGATGACTTGGATATTGCCGCTGTCGAAGTTGGCGCTGATGTCGAACGAAGATTTGGCCACGGTCATAATCGATTCCTGAATATGATTTTTATGGCCGTTACTTTACACGCAGGCAGGGCTGAAACCGAGGGGAATTGCGGGGTGTGGCGGGGGGCGTCCTCCATGACGCGCAAGCAGCTTAGAGACTGTGCGATTGATTCTCAAGTGCTAATTGTCATTAGTTTGCCCCAATCTGGCCGGGCCTCGCTTGCCAAGCGATATTCTTTTGATATTATCCGCGCCATCGAATTTGCAGCACTTAAAGACTTCATTAGCCTGAAGCCATAAGCCCGAAAAACGGGCAAAAAAAGACCCGGCAAAAAGCCGGGTCAAAAACCGTGATTAGCCTGATGAGGAGATAGTCCAGAAGACCGACCTAAGGTCTCTGGTCCATCGACTGATCTCGCGACCAGCTGCATGCAATAATAATCATTATCATTTGCAAGTCAAATGTTTTTATCTGCGCGATTGGAAAATTCTTTCCCGTCCGCCCGCACTCGCGTCCCTCTCAGGCTTCATCGCCATCGAGCGAATGGTCGACCATCGCCCGCGCCATATCCACCATGTGCACCACTGAAAATGCCAGATCGCGACTCGCGCCTTGCAGGCTTTCGGCTGCCTTGAACGCAGTGGCTGCCGCACAGCGCAGCAGGTCCGAGGCGTGTACCAGGGCTTCTTCGCCACTGAGATGGCGCCTGACATCGAAAAAACGCTCGTCGACCTCTGGTTCTGAAACAGCTGGTTTCAAGTAATAGTCCAGCGCTCGCTGCGCTGCCGCATTGCCCTGAGGGGAGGTGAAGCTGGTGTCCATTTGCAGGTCGGGCAAGTCTTTGCTGCTGATATTCATGATGAAGAAGCACTCCTTGGTCGATTGTAAATCCGTGCTTTCAGAATAGTACTCTGTGTAGTTGTGACCAGAATTTAAATACTACAATATGTGTTTTGTTGGCCGAAGGCGTCGACGTAAGGTGCTGCACATGGATAAATGGATTGAGTTGGTCAAGGCCAAGATGAGTGAACTCAAAATCACTCAAACAGAGCTCGGAGAGCGCGTCGGCATGTCCCAGGGCGGGATAGGCCATTGGCTGAACAAGCGTCGCGAACCCGGCATCACGGAAATGAACCGCGTGCTGCAGGCGCTGGGCATGGATTTCCTCGAAGTGGTGCTGGTGATCCGTGAACCGCAACCAATGGCGGACGACGAGATGCCGCTGGCGCAGAAGTACAACCCGTACTTCCGTTACCCGGTCAGCGATTGGCAGACGACCTGCGAGGTGCGCGAGAACGATCCGGCGTCTTACACCAAGGCATCCGGCAAGCAGCGCTTCGAACTGACGGATTACCATGCGCGTGGCCCGGCGTTCTGGCTGACGGTGACGGGGGATTCAATGACCGCCCCCAGTGGCCAGAGCATCGCCGAAGGCATGCTGATTCTGGTCGACCCGGCGGCCGAAGCGGTGCCCGGCAAACTGGTGATCGCCCAGTGGCCCGACAGCCCTGAAGCGATCTTCCGCAAACTCGACGAAGAGGGCGGCCAGCGTTACCTGGTGCCGCTCAATCCGACCTGGCCGAAAGCCCTGCTGACCGATGAGTGTCGAATCATCGGTGTTGTGGTGCAGGCAACGGCGCGTTACTAGTCAGATCGATCCGCGCCCGGCGTAGGATCGATCCTCCCCATCACACTGCTTCCAGTTCAACCAAAGCGCTGCCTTCGCCGACCATTTCGCCTTCCTGGCAATACAGCGCTTTGATCACCCCCGCATGCGGCGCGCGGATGCTGTGCTCCATCTTCATTGCTTCCAGCACCACCAGTTGCGCACCGGCCTCGACCGATTGCCCGGCCTCGACCAGCACACGGACAATGCTGCCGTTCATGGGCGCAGTCAGGCCACCCTGATGACTGTGACTGGCTTCGACGGCGCTGATCGGGTCATGCGTCTCGATGCGCCGCAACTCACCTTCCCATTGCAGATAAAGCGCATCACCTTGGCGGATAGCCCGCAACGTACGACGTACGCCATCGTGCTCGACGATGAGGGCTTCGCCGGACAGTCTGGCGTGATCATCGGCATTCAGCGTCAGTGCTCGATCCTGTCCCTCGCAACTCAAATGCAGGGTGATTTCCCGAGGCAATCCCGCACGCAAACCGCTGTTGAGTGACCATGGCGAAGCCGGGTCATCCTGGCGCGCCAACTGCGGCAGGCTCTGCGCCACCGCCTGAGCCGCCGCGTTCCAGAACGCATCGCTCAACGCGCCCGGCGCAGGCAGCAATTGCTCCTGATAACGCGGAATAAATCCGGTATCCAACTCCGCCGCCGCGAACGCCGGATGGGCGATGATCCGCCGCAAAAAGTTTATGTTGGTTTTCAAACCGCCAATCGCAAACTCGTCGAGCATGCTCAACAACCGCAACCGAGCCTGTTCGCGATCTTCGCCCCAGGCAATCAGCTTGCCGAGCATCGGGTCGTAGAACGGCGAAATTTCATCGCCTTCTTCGACCCCGCTATCGACCCGGCGCCCAGGCCCTCCAGCCGATTCGCGATACAACGCCAAACGCCCGGTCGCCGGCAGGAAGTCATTTGCAGGGTCTTCGGCGTACAAGCGCACTTCAATCGCATGACCGTTTAACGGCACCTGCGCCTGGGTGATCGGCAGCGCTTCACCACGGGCTACGCGGATCTGCCACGCGACCAGGTCCAGACCGGTGATGGCCTCGGTCACTGGATGCTCCACTTGCAGGCGCGTATTCATCTCCATAAAGAAGAACTCACCGCGCGCATCCAGCAAAAATTCCACAGTACCGGCGCCGACATAACCGATTGCCTGCGCCGAGCGCACAGCCGCCTCGCCCATCGCCCGACGCAGTTCCGGGGACAAGCCCGGTGCCGGCGCTTCTTCGACGACTTTCTGATGGCGTCGTTGAATCGAGCAGTCACGCTCGTTGAGGTACAGGCAGTTGCCATGTTGATCGGCGAACACCTGGATTTCCACGTGACGCGGTTTGAGCAGGTATTTCTCCACCAGCATCCGCGAATCGCCGAACGACGACTGCGCTTCACGCTGAGCGGAGGCGAGGGCTTCGGCCAACTGGCTGACGTCCTCGACCACTTTCATGCCTTTGCCACCACCGCCGGCCGTGGCTTTGAGCAGCACTGGATAACCGATGCGTTCGCAGGCATCACGGAAGGTGTCGAGGTCCTGTGCTTCGCCGTGATAACCCGGCACCAGTGGCACACCGGCGGTTTCCATCAGCGCTTTGGCGGCGGACTTGCTGCCCATCGCATCGATGGCCGAGGCGGGCGGGCCGAGGAAAATCAGCCCGGCCGCTTCGATGGCACGAGCGAAGCCGGCGTTTTCCGAGAGAAAACCGTAACCCGGATGAATCGCCTGCGCGCCGCTGGCCTTGGCCGCTGCGATCAGTTTGTCGATTTGCAGATAACTGTCGGCGGCTTTGCTGCCGCCCAGGTCGACGCGAATATCCGCTTCCCGGCTGTGCCGCGCCTCGCGGTCGGTGGCGCTGTGCACGGCGACCGTGGTCAGGCCCAGCGCTTTGGCGGTGCGCATCACGCGGCAGGCGATTTCGCCACGGTTGGCCACCAGCAGGGTGGTGAGAACGGGTGCGCTCATCAATGCGGCTCCTTGGTGGTGGTTGCGGCTTGCCAGCTCGGTGGACGTTTTTGCAGAAAGGCGCGCAAGCCTTCCTGACCTTCCGGGCTGACGCGGATACGGGCGATGGCATTTTCGGTGTAGCGGCGCAGCGCCGGGGTCAGTGAGCCGTTGCCGACTTCACGCAGCAGGTCCTTGCTGGCGCGCATGGCGGCGGGGCTGTTGAGCAGCAAGTTGTTGATCCAGTGCTCGACTTGCTGATCAAGTTCAGCGGCCGGATAGCTCTCGGACAACAAACCGATTTCGCGCGCACGCTGCCCGCCGAAACGCTCGGCGGTCAGGGCATATCGACGTGCAGCGCGTTCGCCGATGGCCTGCACCACAAACGGGCTTATTACCGCCGGCGCCAGACCAATGCGTACTTCCGACAGGCAGAATTGCGCGTCATCGGCGCCAATCGCCATGTCACAGCAACTGATCAACCCCAGCGCGCCCCCGAATGCCGCGCCTTGTACCACAGCCACGGTGGGGATCTTCAGCTTGGCGAGGTTGTACATCAACTCTGCCAGTTCACGGGCGTCGTCGAGGTTGGTGTGGTAATCGAGTTCGGCCGATTGCTGCATCCACGCCAGATCAGCGCCGGCACTGAAGTGCTTGCCACGGCCACGCACCAGCAGGAAACGCAGGCTGGCGTCGCTGGCGACTTTGTCCAGCGCGAGGATCAGCTCGCGGATCATCTCGGCGTTGAAGGCGTTGTTCTTTTCCGCGCGGTTGAGCCACAGCGTGGCGAAACCCCGTGGGTCGCTCTGCAGTTCGAGGGTGTTGAAATCACTCATGAGATTCTCCCGATCACATCCGGAACACGCCGAAGCGGCTCGGTTCGATTGGCGCGTTCAGCGACGCGGACAGGGCCAGGGCCAGCACATCGCGGGTCTGCGCCGGGTCGATGACGCCGTCGTCCCATAGCCGTGCGCTGGAATAGTAGGGGTGACCCTGCTCTTCATACTGGTCGAGGATCGGTTGCTTGATCTCGGCTTCCTGCTCGGCACTGAAACCCTGTCCACTGCGTTCAGCCTGTTCGCGTTTGACCTGCACCAACACGCCCGCCGCCTGCTCGGCGCCCATCACGCCGATCCGCGCGTTCGGCCACATCCACAGGAAACGCGGATCGTAAGCGCGCCCGCACATGCCGTAGTTACCGGCGCCGAAGCTGCCGCCGATGATTACGGTGAATTTCGGCACTTTCGCGCAAGCCACGGCCGTGACCAGTTTCGCGCCATGTTTGGCGATGCCGCCGGCCTCGTATTTCTGGCCGACCATGAAGCCGGTGATGTTCTGCAAAAACAGCAGCGGAATGCCGCGCTGGCAGGCCAGTTCGATGAAGTGCGCGCCTTTCTGCGCGGCTTCGGCGAAGAGGATGCCGTTGTTCGCCAGAATCGCGATCGGGTAGCCGTGCAGATGCGCAAAGCCACACACCAGCGTGGTGCCGAACAAAGCCTTGAATTCATCGAACACCGAACCGTCGACCAGTCGCGCAATCACTTCGCGCACGTCGAACGGCTGCTTGGCATCAGCCGAAACCACGCCGTACAACTCATCGCTGGCGTACAGCGGTGCAATCGGCGCGCGTTGCTGCACTTCGCCGAGTTTGCGCCAGTTAAGGTTGGCGACGCTGCGGCGGGCGAGGGCGAGGGCGTGTTCGTCGCTCTCGGCGTAATGGTCGGCGACCCCGGAAATCTTGCAGTGCACATCGGCGCCGCCCAGATCTTCGGCGCTGACCACTTCACCGGTCGCGGCTTTCACCAATGGCGGGCCGGCGAGAAAAATGGTGGCCTGATTGCGCACCATGATCGCTTCGTCGGCCATCGCCGGCACATAAGCGCCGCCAGCGGTGCAGGAGCCCATGACCACGGCGATCTGCGGGATGCCCATCGCGCTCATGTTGGCCTGGTTGAAGAAGATCCGCCCGAAGTGCTCGCGGTCCGGAAACACTTCGTCCTGACGCGGCAGGTTGGCGCCGCCGGAATCCACCAGATAAATGCACGGCAAGCGATTCTGTTGAGCGATGGTCTGTGCGCGAAGATGTTTTTTCACGGTCAGCGGGTAGTACGAACCGCCCTTCACCGTCGCATCATTGGCGACGATCATGCACTCGACGCCTTCGACCCGACCGATCCCGGCAATCACGCCAGCGGCGGGCACGTCTTCGCCATACACGGCGTGGGCGGCCAATTGGCTGATTTCCAGAAACGGTGAGCCCGGATCGAGCAAACGGTTGATGCGTTCGCGCGGCAGCAGTTTGCCGCGCGAGGTGTGGCGTTCCTGGGCTTTCGCGCCGCCACCCTGCGCCACTTGGGCGAGCAGGGTGTGCAGGGCGTCGACCTGTTTGAGCATCGCCGCGCTGTTGGCGGCGAACTCCGCTGAGCGGGGATTGAGCTGAGTGTGCAGGGTAGCCATGGCCAGCTCCGTTTAGCGGGTTTCGTTGAACAGTTCGCGACCGATCAGCATGCGACGGATCTCACTGGTGCCAGCGCCGATTTCGTACAGCTTGGCGTCACGCAGCAGACGACCGGCCGGGAACTCATTGATGTAACCGTTACCGCCGAGAATCTGGATCGCGTCGAGGGCCATTTGCGTGGCGCGCTCAGCGGTGTAGAGGATCACCCCGGCGGCGTCTTTGCGGGTGGTTTCGCCACGCTCGCAAGCCTGTGCCACCGCATACAAGTAGGCGCGGCTGGCGTTGAGCTGGGTGTACATGTCAGCGACTTTGCCCTGGATCAGCTGGAATTCGCCGATGCTCTGGCCGAACTGTTTGCGGTCGTGGATGTACGGCACGATCAGGTCCATGCACGACTGCATGATCCCGGTCGGGCCGCCGGACAACACGACGCGCTCGTAATCGAGGCCGCTCATCAACACTTTTACGCCGCCGTTGAGCACGCCGAGGATGTTTTCTTCCGGCACTTCGACGTCATCGAAGAACAGCTCGCAGGTGTTGGAACCGCGCATGCCGAGCTTGTCGAACTTGTTGCTGCGGCTGAAGCCTTTCCAGTCGCGCTCGACAATGAATGCGGTAATGCCGTGCGGGCCTTTCTCCAGATCGGTCTTGGCGTAGATCACGTAGGTGTTGGCGTCGGGGCCGTTGGTGATCCAGGTTTTGCTGCCGTTGAGGACGAAACGGTCACCGCGTTTGTCGGCGCGCAGTTTCATCGAGACCACGTCGGAGCCGGCGTTTGGCTCGCTCATCGCCAGTGCGCCGACGTGCTCGCCGCTGATCAGCTTCGGCAGGTATTTGGATTTCTGTTCGTGGTTGCCGTTGCGGTTGATCTGGTTGACGCAGAGGTTGGAATGCGCGCCGTAGGACAGCGCCACCGAGGCCGAACCGCGACTGATTTCTTCCATCGCCACCACGTGCGCCAGGTAACCCAGGCCTGCGCCGCCGTACTCCTCCGGCACGGTGATGCCGAGCAGGCCCATGTCGCCGAATTTGCGCCACATGTCGGCGGGGAACAGGTTGTCGCTGTCGATCTGCGCAGCGCGCGGAGCAATTTCCTTGGCGACAAAGGACTGAACCTGATCGCGCAGCATGTCGATGGTTTCACCGAGGGCGAAGTTCAGGGATGGATAGCTCATGGGTCACCTTTTGGCTTTTTTGTAGGGTGGGGAGGGCGGTCACTCGGCTCTCACCTTTACGTTAACGTAAGCCTGCGATGAAGGGCTGTCAATCACCCTTTACGTTAACGTCAACTTGAGCGACAGTAGGGGTAGTTCAAGATTGAAAGCTGATTAGATTTTGTAGGAGTGAGCCTGCTCGCGATCGCGTCGTGTCAGTCGACGTAAGTGTTGACTAATGGATCGAGATCGCGAGCAGGCTCACTCCTACAAGTGACCGTCGGCAACCCGTAAATAAAGACAATAGGGGTCGTCATGGATCAACCCAGTGCAAACCCGCCGCGCAGCTACACCCGTGGTTCACAGGACAAAGCCTTGCTGGCGATGACCATCGGGCAGAAGTTCGATCAGACTGTCGCGCAATACCCCGACGGTGAAGCGCTGGTGGTCCGCCATCAGCAGTTGCGTTATTCCTGGCGACAACTGGCCGAAGCGGTGGACCTGCACGCCAGGGCGCTGCTCGCTTTGGGTTTGCAGGCCGGCGACCGCCTCGGTATCTGGGCGCCGAACTGCGCGCAGTGGTGCATCACGCAAGTCGCCACCGCAAAAATCGGCGTGATCCTGGTCAACATCAACCCGGCCTACCGCAGTTCCGAACTGGAATACGTGCTCAAACAATCCGGCTGCCAATGGCTGGTCTGCGCCGGGGCGTTCAAGTCCTCCAACTACCACGGCATGCTGCAAGGCCTGATGCCGGAACTGGCCGAGCAACCCATCGGCCAACTGCGCAGCGAACGCCTCCCCGAACTGCGCGGCGTGATCAGCCTCGATGCGCAGCCACCCTCAGGTTTCCTGCCGTGGTCGGAGC
Source organism: Pseudomonas sp. IT-232MI5 (assembly GCF_949767845.1). NCBI lineage: Bacteria > Pseudomonadati > Pseudomonadota > Gammaproteobacteria > Pseudomonadales > Pseudomonadaceae > Pseudomonas > Pseudomonas sp. IT-232MI5. Next base: position 606,188 of record NZ_CATKQE010000011.1, on the reverse strand, counting down.
TGGCAGATCTCGCCGCCAGCCTCTCCCCCGAACAACTACACGAACGCAGCAACAGCCTGCACTTTGATCAGCCGGTGAACATCCAGTACACCTCCGGCACCACCGGGTTCCCCAAGGGCGCGACCCTCAGCCACTACAACATCCTCAATAACGGTTACATGGTTGGCGAAAGCATCGGCCTGACCCCGCGCGATCGCCTGGTGATCCCGGTGCCTCTGTATCACTGCTTCGGCATGGTCATGGGCAACCTCGGCTGCATCACCCACGGCAGCACGATGATTTACCCCAACGATGCCTTCGATCCTTTACTGACCCTGCAAACCGTCGCCGAAGAGAAAGCCACCGGTCTTTACGGCGTACCGACCATGTTCATCGCCATGCTCGACCAGCCGCAACGCAGCGAATTCGATCTGTCGAGCCTGCGCACCGGGATCATGGCCGGCGCGACGTGCCCGATCGAAGTGATGCGCCGGGTGATCAGCGAAATGCACATGAGTGAAGTGCAAATTGCTTACGGCATGACCGAAACCAGTCCGGTGTCACTGCAGACCGGGCCGAACGATGAGCTGGAATTGCGCGTGACCACCGTCGGCCGCACCCAGCCACAGCTGGAAAGCAAGATCATCGACGAGGCCGGCAACCTCGTGCCACGCGGCACCATTGGCGAACTGTGCACCCGTGGTTACAGTGTGATGCTCGGTTACTGGAACAATCCGCAAGCCACCGCCGAAGCCATCGATGACGCGGGCTGGATGCACACCGGCGACCTGGCGAGCATGAACGAGGAGGGTTACGTCAACATCGCCGGGCGTAACAAGGACATGATCATTCGTGGCGGCGAGAATATTTACCCGCGTGAGCTCGAGGAGTTTTTCTTCACCCATCCGGCGGTGGCGGATGTGCAGGTGATCGGCATTCCGTGCTCGCGTTACGGTGAGGAGATTGTCGCCTGGATCAAACTCCACCCCGGCCACTGCGCCACGGAGCTGGAGCTGCAAACCTGGTGCAAGGAACGCATCGCGCACTTCAAGACGCCACGACACTTCAAGTTCGTTGAAGAGTTTCCGATGACGGTGACGGGCAAGGTCCAGAAATTCAGGATGCGTGAGATCAGTATCGAAGAACTGAAAACAATCGAGCGTTAACCACCACCCCTGTGGGAGCTGGCTTGCCAGCGATTGCGGTGGATCATTCAACATTGATGCTGGCTGACCTGACGCCATCGCTGGCAAGCCAGCTCCCACAGGGATTTGCGGTGAAAACACAAATCACAGAAAGCACAAAGGGGAGCCGAAGCTCCCCTTTAATTTTGTCGTCGCGTGCTCTTTTTTATTATTGAGGGTCGGTCTGTTGTTGTTTTTGGCAACCGTGGCCCTTTACCGCTGTTTTTGGCGACCCCCATCCGGGGTCAAGAGCAAACGTATTTTTTTGAGCGCTGATCTGCTTTCTCGCTAAGCGATCCAACCGATTCGGGAGCTACCTGAAGGTAGTTTTATTGTTCTCTGCCCGGTTGCGGGTCACTCCTGAGAGCACCCTGAAAAGCACACCTTCTCCAAAAAAATCTGTTAGCTGCGTCTCTGCCGTGTTGTTTTTGTTATGTCAGAGTCGGTACGTCTTATTTTTATTGGTTTGCTGCTTTTTATTCTTGTTATGCCATAGAGATAGCAGAAGCCGTGCCAACTTTTAAAAAACCTTATAAATCAAATATTTGGAAATTTCGGCAGATTTTCGCTCCAGCGAAACCAGACAATTTGTTTCCGTGTTACTCGCTTAAACCCACATTCCGGACACAGCGGTAACACCTTCCCCCCTTACTGCGCGCTACGAGCCTTGGCCACGCGTGAACCGCTCGGGCGACCGAGCACCGCGCTGATCTGCTGACCCGCGGCAATCAAGGCGTCCAGGTCGATACCGGTCTCGATACCCAGGCCGTTGAGCAGGTACACCACGTCTTCGGTGGCAACGTTACCGCTCGCGCCTTTGGCGTACGGGCAGCCGCCGAGGCCCGCGATAGAGCTGTCGAACACCGAAATCCCTTCAAGCAGGCTGGCATAGATGTTGGCCATGGCCTGACCGTAGGTGTCGTGAAAATGCCCGGCGAGTTTTTCCCGTGGCACTTGAGCCGACACCACTTCAAACAAGCGGCGCGTCGCGCCCGCAGTGCCAGTGCCAATGGTGTCGCCCAGCGAAACTTCGTAGCAGCCCATCGCATACAACTCGCGCGCGACCATCGCCACTTGCTCCGGCGCGACCGTGCCTTCGTACGGGCAACCGAGCACACACGACACGTAACCGCGCACGGTAACGCCGTGCTGCTGCGCGGCTTCCATGATCGGCGCAAAGCGCGCCAGGCTTTCGCTGATCGAGCAGTTGATGTTGCGTTGCGAGAACGCTTCGGAGGCGGCGGCGAACACCGCGACTTCCTTGACCCCGGCAGCGATGGCGTCTTCAAATCCGCGCAAGTTCGGCGCCAGTGCGCCGTAGGTTACGCCGGGCTTGCGCTGAATCTGCGCGAACACTTCGGCGGAACCGGCCATTTGTGGCACCCATTTCGGAGAGACGAAACTGCCGACTTCTATATAGCCGAGGCCAGCGGCGCTCAAAGCATCGACCAGTTGCACCTTGTCAGCGACGCTGATCGGTTGGGCTTCGTTCTGCAAGCCATCGCGCGGGCCGACTTCGATCAGGCGTACTTGGGAGGGGAGGGACATGGGCTGACCTGCTCTTTTGAATTTGTGGAGAACCCCTATAGGAGTGAGCCTGCTCGCGATCGCGGAGTGCCAGATGAAAATTGCGTGACTGATACACCGCTATCGCGAGCAGGCTCACTCCTACAGGGGGATTTATGTTGTTAGTCAGATCGCCTGCTGGCTCTTCAGCGTCTGCTCCAACGCCTGGACGCAGCGCTCTTCAGCGGTATCGAGTTCCAGTTTCATCTGTTCGATATCCAGCAACTGCTGTTCCAACTGCTCGCGACGCTCAGTGATTTTCGCCAGCATGCTGTTGAGCTGTTTGGTGTTACCGCTGGACGGGTCGTAGAGTTCGATCAATTCGCGGCATTCGGCCAGCGAAAAACCGATGCGCTTGCCGCGCAGGATCAGCTTCAGGCTGACCTTGTCGCGCGGCGAATAGATGCGTTCCTGGCCACGGCGCTCAGGGCTGAGCAGGCCTTGTTCTTCATAAAAGCGGATCGCCCGGGTGGTGATGTCCAGCTCGCGGGCGAGGTCGGAGATGCTGTAAGTCTGGCTGCTCATGGAAGCGCTCGGAAAAAGGTCTTGGCGCTAAGCTAATGGCAGGTTGACGTTTACGTCAAGCAAGAAAAAGATCGCAGCCTTCGGCAGCTCCTACAGGGGTGATAGATTCCAAATGTAGAAGCTGCCGAAGGCTGCGATCTTTTGATCTTTCCTTACACCACCTGCTTATCCAGCTTCTTCTCCTGCGCCGTCACCTGCTGGCACAACTCGATCATCTGCTCGCGCATCCAGCGATTCGCCGGATCCTGGTCAGTGCTTTCATGCCAATACAGATGCGTCTCCACCGGCGGCACATCATTCACCGGCAGATTAAACGCCTGCAGTTCATGGCGACGGGCAAAGCGCTCCGGCACGGTCATGACCATGTCGGTCTGCTGCATCACTTGCGATGCCATCAAATAGTGCTGCGAACGCAGGGCGATCTTGCGTTGAATGCCCATTTTGCCCAGCGCCAGATCGACATAACCCAAACCACTGCGGCGGCTGGAAATGTGGATATGGGTCAGCGACAGGTAATCATCCAGCGAGAGCTTTTCCTTGCCCGCCATCGGATGCCCTTTGCGCATCGCGCAGACGTAGCGGTCTTCCATCAGCTTGACGTGGCGCACCTGCGGGTCGGTGTTGAGCGGCGCATCCACGGCGAAATCCAGACGCCCGGCGGCCAGCTCTTTGGTGGTCTCGCGGCGTTTGGACAGAAAACTTTCGATGATCACCGTCGGCGCCAGGCGGCGCAGGCGCTGAAACAGCGGCGGCAAAATCACCGCCTCGGTGAGGTCGGTCATGCTGATGCGGTAAGTCTTGACCGCTTGTGCCGGGTTGAAAATGCGGCTTTCCTGTACCGACACACGCAGCAACGACAGCGCGTTACGCACCGGGCCGATGATGTTCTGTGCCATCGGTGTCGGCACCATGCCCTGAGCCGTGCGCACGAACAGCGGATCGTTGAAGGTCTCGCGCAACCGCGCCAATGCGTTGGACACCGCCGGCTGAGTGATGCCGACAATCTGCCCGGCGCGGGTCAGGTTGGCTTCGGTGTAAATCGCGTCGAAGACGATGAAAAGGTTGAGGTCGACCTTGCTCAGATTCATAACGCGGCTTCTCTTGTTTTTAAGGGCTGACGATCACTGGATCATATATCGGTGATGAATGTTTATACACGCCGAGAATAGGCTAGGTAAATTATCAGCGCTGTTCTAGCATCGATTGCATGACTTGAACAACCTCTGCCCAAGAAGGTAATTGATCATGGATTTCGCTTATTCGCCCAAGGTGCAAGAACTGCGTGAGCGCGTGACCGCGTTCATGGACACTTACGTTTATCCGGCTGAGGCGGTGTTCGAACGCCAGGTTGCCGAAGGCGATCGCTGGCAGCCGACCGCGATCATGGAAGAGCTCAAAGCCAAGGCCAAAGCCGAAGGTTTGTGGAATCTGTTCCTGCCGGAGTCGGAACTCGGTGCCGGTCTGAGCAACCTCGAATACGCGCCACTGGCAGAAATCATGGGCCGCTCGCTGTTAGGCCCGGAGCCGTTCAACTGCTCGGCGCCGGACACCGGCAACATGGAAGTGCTGGTGCGTTACGCCAACGAAGAACAGAAACAGCGCTGGCTCGAACCGTTGCTGCGCGGCGAAATCCGCTCGGCATTCGCCATGACCGAACCTGACGTAGCCTCGTCCGACGCCACCAACATGGCCGCCCGCGCCGTGCGTGATGGTGACGAGTGGGTGATCAACGGTAAAAAATGGTGGACCTCCGGCGCCTGTGATCCACGCTGCAAAATCCTGATTTTCATGGGCCTGAGCAATCCAGATGCGCCGCGCCACGCCCAGCACTCGATGATCCTCGTGCCAGTCGATACTCCCGGGGTAAAAATCGTTCGTCCGCTGCCGGTGTTTGGTTACGACGACGCTCCGCACGGCCACGCCGAAGTGCTGTTCGACAACGTGCGCGTGCCGTACGAAAACGTCCTGCTCGGCGAAGGGCGCGGCTTCGAAATCGCTCAAGGTCGTCTTGGCCCAGGCCGGATTCACCACTGCATGCGCTCGATCGGCATGGCCGAACGTGCACTGGAATTGATGTGCAAACGTGCGGTGAGCCGCACTGCCTTCGGTAAACCACTGGCACGTCTGGGCGGTAACGTCGACAAGATCGCCGACTCGCGGATGGAAATCGACATGGCACGTCTGCTGACGTTGAAAGCGGCGTACATGATGGACACCGTCGGTAACAAAGTGGCGAAGAGCGAAATCGCGCAGATCAAGGTTGTTGCGCCGAACGTCGCGCTGCGCGTGATCGACCGGGCGATCCAGATGCATGGTGGGGCAGGGGTCTCGAACGATTTCCCGCTGGCCTACATGTACGCCATGCAACGTACTTTGCGCCTGGCCGACGGCCCGGACGAAGTGCACCGCGCGGCGATTGGCAAGTTCGAGATCGGCAAATATGTGCCGAAGGAGATGCTGCGAAGCGAGCGCTGATCCAGCACCGCGTTGATCGTTCCCACGCTCTGCGTGGGAATGCATCCCGTGACGCTCTGCGTCACAGTGGACGCGGAGCGTCCATGGCGGCGTTACCACGCAGAGCGTGGGAACGATCGGGTATGGCGTCAGCAGGTGCAACACATCAACATCAGACTCAATACACCCAAACCTCAACCCGCCGATTCTTGATCCTGCCCTCATCCGCATTGTTCGCCGCCACCGGCATCAACGCGCCAAAGCCACGAACCTCACGCAACACCACGCCGTTTTTCACTAACTCCCGCCGCACCGCCATCGCCCGCAGCTTCGACAGCAGATCCGCCCGCGCCGGGTCGTCCTTGGCATCACCAAACCCGACCAATGTCACCGCGCGCTCGGTCTTGTCATGGCGCTTTATATAGTCGAACACCCGTGCCAGATCCTGCCGCGCCTTGTTATCCAGACTCGCGCTGCCTTCTTCAAACCGGAAATTCACCGTCAGACGCTGGGCGTGACGGCTGAGGGATTGATAACCCTCGGGCATCAGCGCATTCGGCGCGACGCTCATGGCATGCACGGTCTGACTGATGAAACCGTTGGCGGCGACAATTGCCTGGCCCTGACGACTTTGCGCAAATGTCACCAATGCCTTTGCCCACGGATTCTTGCTGTCGGGCGGCAGATAGAAGAACAAGCGCCGCGACAGTGGATAGTCTTCGGTGGCGATCAGGCTGTTCAGCGGCAACATCGATTGCGACGCGCCATCGGCAATGGCCACGGCTTTGGCCTGGCGCACGTAGGGTAAACCGATGAAGCCGATGCCTTGCGGATCCGCGCTGACTGCGTCGGACAATTGCTCGCTGGACTCAAACCTTTTCGCGTTGCTGCTCAGACTTTTCCCACGCCGGCTGAGGACCAATTCCTTAAACGTGTCGTAGGTGCCGGACTGATCATCGCGCGCATATAAATGAATGGCGCCGCCACGTCCGCCGAGGTCTTCCCAGGTTTTCACCTCACCACTGAAGATCCGCGCCAGTTGCTCTGTGTCGAGTTGATGCAGTGGATTGTCGGGATGAAGGATGATCGCCAGGCCATCGATGGCGATGACTTGCTCGGCGGCCGGGCTTTTCAGATCGCCAAGCGTTTGCAGGCTGAGCAGCTCACTGTCCTTGATCTCGCGAGAGGACGCCGCCAGGTCGGCGCTGGCATTTTTCAACGCGGTGAAACCGGTGCTGGAACCGTGGGCGGCGACTTCAACGACCACGCGTTTGCCTTCGTGGGTCTGGCCGACGATGCGCAATTCATTAGCGGTGTCCGGGGTTTCGCGGTGGATCTTCAGCAAACCCTGTTCCTGCAGCAGGCCTTCGACCAGTGCCGGGCCGAGTTCGGCGCCGATGGTGTTGGAGCCTTGAATGCGCAGCGCCGGGCCGTTTTCAGGAAGGGGCAGGGCGGCGGCAGAAACCGTCAGCCACGCACTCAAGAGAAACACGCACAGAACACGCAGGGTCATGCCGGCACCGAATCAAGCCAAGGGGATTGCCGGGGAGATTAAGTCAGACGCATGACCGAAAGATGACACCGATTCAATGTAGGAGTGAGCCTGCTCGCGATAGCGGTGTACCGGTCAACATTTATGTCGTCTGATTCACCGCTATCGCGAGCAGGCTCACTCCTACAGGTATTGCGTAGGGCTGGGGATCAGCTGAGCTCAAGCCAGATCGGCGCATGATCGGACGGCTTTTCCATTCCGCGCAATTCATAGTCAACACCGGCGGCCTTCACCCTTGGCAACAAACCATGCGACGCCAGAATCACGTCAATGCGCAGGCCACGCTTCGGCTCATCTTCAAAACCACGGCTGCGGTAATCGAACCAGCTGAACATGTCGGTCACGTCCGGGTTCAGGTGACGATAACTGTCGGTCAAACCCCAATTCTTCAGACGCGCCATCCACTCGCGTTCTTCCGGCAGGAAGCTGCATTTGCCGGTTTTCAGCCAGCGCTTCATGTTGTCCGGGCCGATGCCGATGTCGCAGTCTTCCGGGGAAATGTTCACATCGCCCATCACCACCAGCGGCTGCTCGTTGTGGAACTGGCTTTCCAGTAGCGTTTGCAGATCGCTGTAGAAACGCTGCTTGGCCGGGAATTTGGTCGGGTGGTCGCGGCTTTCGCCCTGTGGAAAATAGCCGTTCATGATCGTCACTGGCACGCCATTGGCGTCGGCGAAGGTGCCCCAGATAAAGCGGCGCTGGGCGTCTTCTTCGTCGGTGGCGAAACCTTTGTGGATGGCGATCGGTTCCTGACGCGAGAGCATCGCCACGCCGTAATGGCCTTTCTGGCCATGGAAGTACACGTGGTAGCCGAGGGCGCGGACTTCTTCGAGCGGGAACTGGTCGTCGTGGACTTTGGTTTCCTGCAGGCCGATGACGTCCGGCTGATGTTTTTCGATCAGCGCTGCCAGCTGATGCGGACGGGCGCGCAGTCCGTTGATGTTGAAGGAAACGATCTTCATGGTCGGCAGTCCTGGCAAAAGGGCGATGCTAGCTGACATGGGGGAGATGGGCCAGTGTGGGAGAAATCATTTTGGCCTGTGGGACATGTGTTGCCTCGGAGGGCCCCATCGCTGGCAAGCCAGCTCCCACAATGTCCGCGTCGTTCATAACATTCATGTACACCAGAGAAACCTGTGGGAGCTGGCTTGCCAGCGATGGGGCCAACCCGGTCGATGAAGATCCCGAGTTGGTCTATACCTGTGGGGAACTGTGTCACTGCCAAAAGGTTCGTACCAACAAGAGCGCCGCCATTTGAACGCGCCCGGGGAGAATCACCGTCATGCCTGAAACCCAGACCGCCATCGCCGACATTCATATGCTCGACCGCGGCTACTCGCGCGAAGCCCGCTCGCTGCTTTATCAGGCCTATCGCCACGAACCGACCTTCGGCTACCTGTTCGAAGCTGAGCGCCCCGGCTACGAACAGCGCGTGCGGGCAACGGTGCGCGAACTGGTCAAACAACACTTTCTGCAGGATCTGCCGGCCATCGGCCTGCTGGTCAACGACCGCCTGATCGGCATCGCCCTGATCGCGCCACCGCAACGCCGTTTGGGCATCACCGAAAGCTGGGCGTGGCGCCTGCGCATGGTGCTCAGCACCGGTTTCCGCTGCACCCGCCGCTACCTTGAATACCACGATGCCGTTGCCGCCTGCGTGCCCAGCGATTCCGTGCACATGCTGCCGCTGCTGGGGATTCACCCGCAGTTCCAGGGCAAACATTTCGGCGAGCAATTGCTGACGGCGGTACACAACTGGTGCGCGGTCGACGAAACCTCGCAAGGTGTGGTGCTCGACACCGGCAACCCGCGTTATCTGGAATTCTATAAAAGGCAGGGTTACGAGGAGATCGGCGAGGTTGCCGTCGGACCGGTGCGCGAACACGTATTTTTCCACGCCAACCCGCAGGTGTTACAAACTGCAACAGCATAACAATCGAACTTCTGGGGAAATTTCCTGTTCTATCACGCTCCCAAGCCCGTGATAGCATCCGCGCCTATGAAGTTTCCAGGAAGATTTACCAGTGGCGTGCTCATGCTGTTAACCAGCTGCGCGGCGCTGGCGCAAAGTGAATTGGATGTGCGGATCAAACCGTCCAACGATGAACTCAAGGCCAATATAGAAGGCTATATCGGCAGTCTCGGCGACCGTGACGAAGAAGCCCTGCAGCGCTTCAGTCGCGGTGCCGAAGAGCAGGCGCGCAAGGCGGCCCAGGCGTTGGGCTACTACCAGCCGCAGATTGAAAGTGACGTCAAGGGCGGCGACAAGCCGCGCTTGGTGTTGAACATCGATCCCGGCGAGCCTATTCACCTGCGCAACGTCACCATTCGTGTCGACGGCCCGGCTGCCTCCCTCAAATCCTTTCGTGTACCGAAAAGCGACGCGCTCAAGTCCGGTGCGGTGCTCAACCATGGGCGTTACGAAGACGCCAAAAGACTTATTCAGAATCAGGCTTCACGCTTCGGTTTCTTCAGTGGCCATTTCACCAGTCAAAAACTCATGGTCGACCCGCGCGCCGGGGTGGCCGACATCGAACTGATCTACGACAGCGGCCCGCGTTATGCGCTGGGCAAAGTCAAATTCGAAGGTGACACGCCGTTCGACGAAGACCTGCTGCAACGCATGGTGCCGTTCAAGGAAGGCGAACCGTACGACTCCGAGCTGATCGCCGAGCTGAACCGCGATCTGCAATCGAGCGGCTATTTCGAAGGCGTGCGCGTCGATGCCGCACCGACCACGGCGAAAAATGACGTGATCCCGGTGGAGGTCAAACTCGACACGCGCAAGCCACGGACCATGGGCCTGGGCCTCGGTTACTCGACCGACGTCGGCCCGCGCATCAAAGCCAACTGGACACGCCACTGGGTCAACCCGCAAGGCGACAGTTATGGTTGGGAAGCCGAACTCTCGGCGCCACGGCAAAACGTCGGCTTGTTCTACGACATCCCGCTCGACCCGCCACTGACCGACAAACTGCGCTGGGCCGGTGGCTATCAATTCGAAGACATCGACGGCTCCGATACGCTGAGCAAGCTGCTGACCTTTGGCCCGGAATGGCACAGCAAATTGCCGAGCGGCTGGCAGCGGGTGATCTCGCTGAAATGGCAGCGCGAAGAATATGAACTCGGCGACGATTCGGGCCTGAGTACCTTGCTGATGCCCGGCATCAGCTACTCGTACCTGAAAAGCGACAACCGTATCGACCCGCACAACGGCTATCGCCTGAGCTTCGAGAGCAAAGTGGCGAAGGAAGGCCTCGGCTCGGACAACAACCTTTTATATGGCACCGCGCTGGTCAAAGGCCTGACCACGGTATTCGACAAACACCGCTTCCTTGGTCGTGTGCAGGTCGGCGGCAGCGCCACTAACGGCTACAACTCGGTGCCGCCGTCGCTGCGCTTCTTCGCCGGTGGCGATCAGAGCGTGCGCGGTTACGATTACCAGAGTCTGTCGCCGAAAAACTCCGACGGTGACCGGATCGGCGGGCGTTACATGGTCGCCGGCAGCGTCGAGTATCAATACTCGATCGCCGAGAAATGGCGCGTCGCGACTTTCGTCGATCAGGGCAACTCTTTCAACAAACTCGAACTGCCGAACCTCAAGACCGGCGTCGGTATTGGTGTGCGCTGGGTCTCGCCGGTGGGGCCGATCCGCCTCGACCTGGCCCACGCACTCGACGACGATGGCGGCATCCGGCTGCACTTTTCCATGGGGCCTGAGCTGTGAAGCGTGGTTTGAAAATTACGGCGCTGGCGTTGTTGGCGCTGGTGTTGTTGATTGTGTTGAGTGTCACCGCCGTACTCGGCACGGCGGCCGGCAGCCGCTGGGTGCTGGGCCTCGTACCGGGTCTGACAGTGGAGAATTTCCAGGGACGCCTCGGCGGACAATGGAGTGCCGATCATCTGCTGTGGCAGCAGGACAGCAGCCGCGTCGAACTGAACAAGGCAATCTTCGCCTGGTCGCCGCTGTGCCTGACGCGCATGACCCTGTGCATCGAACAGCTCAAGGCAGATCAGGTCATTTTGCAATTCCCGCCGAGCGAAGAAACCTCCGAGAGCGGCCCGATCAAACTACCGGATCTGCAATTGCCGGTGGCCATCGAACTGGGCGACGTGCAGGTCGGCAACCTGTTGTTCAACGGCAGCGAACAGCTCAAGGGCTTGCAACTGGTGGCGCACTGGACCGCTCAGGGCATGCAGATCGACAGCGTGAAATTGCAGCGCGACGACCTCAGCCTGAACCTGTCCGGCACACTCGCGCCGACCGGCAACTGGCCGCTGAACATCGCCGGTGACCTGACGTTGCCATCTCCCGGCACGGGACCGTGGACATTGGCGTTGAAAGTCGACGGCGACCTGTTGAAAACCCTCAACCTGCACGCCGACAGCCGTGGTTACCTCGACGGCCAGTTGAGCGGCGAACTGCAACCGCTGGCGGAAAACCTCCCGGCGAAACTGCGTATCACCTCCGAGGCGTTCAAACCGAGTGCTGATTTACCGGACACGCTGCAACTCAATCAATTGCTGTTGACCGGCGAAGGCGACCTGAAAAACGGCTACCAGCTCAACGGCAACGCCACGCTGCCCGCCGACAAAGGCCCGGTGGCGCTGTTGCTCAAAGGCAGAGTCGACGCCAGCGGCGCGCAGATTGCCGGCCTCGACCTGACGGCCAACGATAAACAAAGCCTCAAGCTCACCGGCAGTGTCGACTGGAGCAAAGGCCTCAGCGCGCAAGCCAATATCAACTGGCAGGATTTTCCGTGGCACAGGCTCTATAACGAAATCGACGAGCCACAAGTCGCCTTGCGTACGTTCACTGGTGAGGTCTCCTACACCGACGGCCAATATCTCGGTAACTTCGCCGCCGCACTGGATGGCCCGGCGGGCGCGTTTACGTTGAGCAGTCCGTTCAGCGGCAGCCTTAAACAGATCGCTTTGCCGCAATTGAAAATGCAAGCCGGGCAGGGCAAGGCTGAAGGGCACGTCAATGTGCAGTTCGCCGACGGTATCGCCTGGGACACGGCGCTGGATCTGTCGGCGCTTAATCCGGCGTACTGGGTCGCCGAGTTGCCGGGCACTTTGGCCGGGCCACTGAAAAGCCAAGGCGAAATGAAGAATGAACGGCTGAGCCTCACCGCCGATCTCGACTTGAAAGGCAAGCTGCGCGGTCAACCGGCGATCCTCCAGGCCAAGGCCGACGGCGCTGGCGAGCAGTGGAATCTCAACGCCCTGCAAATCCGCCTCGGCGATAACAGCATCAGCGGCAAGGGCAGTCTGCAACAGAAGCTCACCGGGCAGATCGACATTAAGCTGTCGCGCTTGGCCCAGCTCTGGCCGCAACTGCGCGGGCAGGTCAACGGCCAGGTCAATGTGGCCGGCACGCTGAAGGCGCCGCAGGGCAAACTTGGCCTGCAAGGTTCGCAACTGGCGTTCCAGGACAATCGCCTGCAAAGCCTCAATCTCGACGCCACCCTCGACAGCGCGCAACGGGCGAAAATCGATCTGAAAGGCAGCGGGATTCAGGCAGGTGACACCAACCTGGGCGTGTTGACCGCCAGCGCCCAAGGCGACATCAAGAACCAGAAACTCAACCTCGACCTGATCGGGCCGAAACTGAAACTGGCCCTTGGTCTGGATGGCAATCTGGACAAGGGCAACTGGCGCGGGCGTTTAGCCAGCGGCGACATTCAGGCCGGTGGCCAGGACTGGAAACTGCAAAGCCCGGCCAAGCTAGAACGTCTGGCTGACGGCAAAATCAATTTCGGCGCGCATTGCTGGATGTCCGGCAATGCCAGCCTGTGCGGTGAAGATCAGCGGCTGATGCCAGAGCCGAAATTGCGCTATCACCTCAAGCAATTCCCGATCGAAAGCCTCGCGCAATGGCTGCCGAAAGACTTTGCCTGGAAGGGCAAGCTGAACGCCGACCTGCAACTGGATCTGCCGGCCAGCGGCCCCAACGGCGTGGTCAGCATTGACGCCAGCGGCGGCACCTTGCGCATGAAGGAAAAGGACCAGTGGCTGGATTTCCCGTATCAGACCCTGAAACTCACCAGCAAACTCACGCCCAAGCGCGTCGACACCGAACTCAATTTCGTCGGCGGCAAACTCGGCGAGTTGCTGGTGCAGGCGCAGCTCAATCCACTGCCGAAAAACAAACCGCTGAGCGGCTCGTTCCGCCTCAGCGGGCTGGATCTGTCGGTGGCGCGGCCGTTTGTGCCGATGGTCGAGAAACTCACCGGCCGCCTGAATGGCAGCGGCACGATTTCCGGTGGATTGCTTGCACCGCTGGTCAACGGCACCGTGCAACTCAGCGACGGCGAAGTGTCCGGCGCCGAGTTGCCGATGGAGCTGCAAAATCTGCAACTCACCGCCCTGATTGCCGGCGAATCGGTACGCCTCGACGGCGGCTGGAAAAGCGGCAAGAGCGGGCAGGGCAGTCTGAACGGCAATGTGGCCTGGGGGCAGGCGCTGGTGGTCGATCTGGCGTTGAAGGGCACGCAATTGCCGGTCACCGTCGAGCCGTACGCCAAGCTGGAGGTCGCGCCGGACCTGAAGATTTCCATGGCTGGCGACGAACTGAAGATCGCTGGCAAAGTGCAGGTGCCCAAAGGCGAAATCACCGTGCGCGAATTGCCGCCATCCACGGTGAAAGTCTCCGATGACACGATCATCGTCGGCGCGCAGACCGAAGAGGGCAAACCACCGCTGGCGATGAAAATGGACATCGACGTGGTGGTCGGCGAAGACAAACTGGCCTTCGCCGGTTTCGGCCTGACCGCCAACGTGCAAGGTCATGTGCACATCGGCGACAACATGGACACCCGTGGCGAGCTGTGGCTCAACGACGGCCGCTACAGTGCCTACGGCCAGCGCCTGCAAGTGCGCCGTGCGCGTCTGTTGTTCGCCGGCCCCCTCGATCAGCCGTATCTGGACATCGAAGCGATCCGCCAGACCGACGACGTGATCGCCGGTATTCGCCTGAGCGGCAGCGCCGAGCAGCCGACCACACAGATCTTCTCCGAGCCGGCGATGAGCCAGGAGCAGGCGCTTTCCTATCTGGTCCTCGGCCGACCGCTGAGCACCAACGGCGAAGACAACAACATGCTCGCGCAAGCGGCGTTGGGTCTGGGCTTGATGGGCAGTTCCGGGGTCACCAGCAGCCTCGCCAAGGATCTGGGGATTCAGGACTTCCAGCTCGACACGGCGGGCAGCGGCGATGCCACCAGTGTTGTGGCCAGCGGCAATATTACCGAGAAGCTCAGTTTGCGTTATGGCGTGGGCGTGTTTGAACCGGCCAGCACCATCGCGCTGCGCTACAAGCTGAGCAAGAAGGTTTATGTCGAAGCGGCCAGTGGCGTGGCCAGTTCGCTGGATATCTTCTACAAACGCGATTTCTAACGCGCGTTTCCCATGGCCGGGTCGCGTCGCTGCGATCCGGCTTTTGCAGAATGAATTAGACTCAGCGCTACTTGAATGCTGCGCGATTGGCGGCTGCCCGAAAACAACAGAGACGCCTATGATCCGCTTGAGTATGGTCTTGCTCGGTCACGACTTTGTCCGCAAGCGTTGGTCCGCGCTGGCGCTGACGGGCATTGTCTGGGGCGCGGCCGGTGTGGGCATCTTCATTGATGCGCTGGACGGCGTGCTGTATTTCCCGCTGCATCTCTTCGGCTATCTGTTGTTGCTCGAAGCGCTGATCCTGCTGCTGGTGCCCGCACCACAAGCCGGGACCGCTGCGGCCCTGCGCAGAGCGCGCGGACTGGCTTTTCTCTTGCTGGGGCTGCTGATCGTCGACCGGCAACATGCCGCCGGGCTGATTCTGGCGGTGCTGTTTGGTGGGGCTTTTCTGCTCGATGGCGGCTTTCGGTTGGCGGCGGCGCTGGTGGTGCGCTTTGTCGGTTGGCAGGTGTCGTTGCTGGCGGGGTTGTTCGAAATCGGCTTTGGCGTGTTTATCCTCGAGCCGTATCCGACGCTGTATAAGGGCACGGTGCCGTTTTGCATTGGCATGAGCCTTTTCCTGACCGGTTGCGCCTTGTTGCGGCAAGCCGTGCGCTTCAAAAACCAGCTGCCGCTGACAAGCCCTTTGTCGGTCAGTGCGCCGGCCAGCAGCGACGCGATGGTGATTCACGTCTGGACCCCCAGTGGCACCGTCGACGACACCTTAGTGCGCAACCGCCTGCTCAACCGCTACATCGCGGCGGTCGATATCAACGGCGTGATCTCCGCCGGTCATGCGGCGCTGGAATGTGGCCCGGACATTTACATCAGCCATTACCCGCAGGACGACATCGATCGTTCGGCGGGGGATTTTGTGCGACTGCTGCGGGCGACGCCGAACAACGATGTTGCCGGCAGGTTTTTGCCGGATTATGCGGGGGAGGTGGCTGACTGGTGTCCGTCTTCGGTGCAGGTCAGTTTTGCCCACTACGACGCCCGGCGTTTGCATGCGTTCTGGACTGCGTATCGGCAGAACAGCACGTACAACCTGACCAGTCGCAATTGTTCCAGCGCCGTCGCTCATAGCCTCGAAGCGGCCCTTGAGGGAGCGATGAACCGGGGCCATTCGAGCATGCTGGATTTCGCCCGGGTCATTTTCAGCCCCGAGTTCTGGGTTGCCGCGCAAGTGCGCAAACGGGCAGAGGCGATGGCGTGGACGCCCGGACTGGTGCTCGATTATGCGCGGGCGTTGCATGCCGCCATCGAGCCGGCACCGCCGGGTTGGCACAGCATTTATGCGGTGAGCAAGCGTGCGTTTGGGTATGTGGGCGCTGCGTTGCGGGGGCGCGAGGTACATCCTGTGCAGCCGCCACCTGTGCATCCAACTGACGAATCCTGACCGACTTCACACCGAGTCGCTCCAATCGCGAGCAGGCTCACTCCTACATTTGAAATGCGTTCCCTTGTAGGAGTGAGCCTGCTCGCGATGGCGTCCGCCTGTGCAACACAAAAACCAACTCCACTGGTCAACTAATTGCAAAGCAGCCTAACTATTGCGTTGACATTCGCTGCCTAGGCAGTAACATCTCGACATACATTCACTGCCTAGGCAGTTATTAGGTGAGCAAATGAAGCATTTCACCCCGGACGAATTCAAACATTGCCATCTCGGCCTGTTGCTTGGCCGTGCTGCGCTGCTCAAGGACCGGATCATCGACACCCACATGGAACCCCACGGAATCACCGCCGCGCAGTTCAAGGTGTTGATCATCATGGCCCAGTTCGGCGTCGACACCCCGGCCGAGCTGTGCCGGCATCTGTCGCTCGACAGCGGTTCGATGACACGCATGCTCGATCGTCTGGAGCAGAAAGGCTTTCTGGCTCGCCAGCGCAGCGAAGGCGATCGCCGTCAGGTGCAGCTCAAGCTGACCGAACAAGGCCAGCAACTGGCCGATCGCTTGCCGCACATCGGCGCCGACGCGATGAATGAACTGGCCGGCGCCGTCACTCCGGACGAGTTGAAGACCCTGGAATACATCCTCAAGAAAATCCTGCTGGCAGCCGGTGACCCGATCACCATCCAGCGCTTAGGTGAACACAATGAGCGGTAAAACCTTGCGCAGCAGCCTGACGCTGGTGCTGTCGGCGATGATCCTCGCCGGTTGCGCCAACTACAGCGGCCTCGATACTTCAGGTGCGAGCCTCGATGCGAAAACCCTGAAAACTGGCCAATCGCTTAGTGGCGTAACGCTGTCGCCGGCCGCGTGGCCGAAAAGCGACTGGTGGACCAGCCTCGGCGATCCGCAACTCGACGGTCTGATCCGCGAAGCCCTGCACGACAGCCCGGACATGCAGATCGCCGAAGCGCGCGCCCATCAGGCCAGCGCCGCCGCGTATGCCGCCGATGCCGAACGTTATCCGACCCTCGACGCCAGCGCCGGCATCAGCCGTTCGCGTCTGGCCAAGGATCAGGATCCGCTGGGGCAGGGCGATGCCTACGCCACCGTGCGTAACGTCAGCGCCGGTTTCAATTACAACTTCGACCTCTGGGGCGGCCAGCGTGATGCCTGGGAAGCTGCACTCGGTCAGGCCCGCGCCGCTGAAGTTGATCGTCAGGCTGCGCAGTTGACGCTTGCTGCCGATGTCGCTCGTGCCTACAGCGATCTCGGTCAGGCGCACATCGTTTATGACCTGGCGAACGAAGACCTCAAGCGCACCAAGCAGATGCTCGACCTGAGCCAGCGTCGCCTGAGTTCCGGGATCGACAGCCAGTACCAGTTCCAGCAAACGCAAAGTCTGGAAGCCAGTTCCGAGGCCAGCCTGATCGACGCGGAAAAACGCCTGAACAGCGCGAAAATCGCCCTGGCCGTGCTGCTCGGCAAAGGCCCGGATCGCGGCAACGAAATTGCTCGGCCGAAAGTCCTGCAAGCCAGCGCGGTCGCCGTGCCGTCAGTGTTGCCGGCGGAACTGCTCGGTCGGCGCCCGGATCTGGTCGCTGCGCGCTGGCGTGTAGAAGCGGCGAGCAAGGATATCGACTCGGCGAAAACCCAGTTCTATCCGAACCTGAACCTGACGGCCTCGGCCGGCGCCGAATCCCTTTTGGGTGATGCGATGTTCGGTTCGGCCAGTCGCTTCTTCAACATTGCCCCGACCATTTCGGTGCCGATCTTCGACGGCGGACGCCTGCGCGCCAACCTCGATGCGCGCGACGCCGATTACGACCTGGCGGTGGCGCAGTACAACAAAAGTCTGGTGAAGGCACTGGGCGATGTCAGCGACACGATCAACCAGTTGCGTGACATCGGCCGGCAGATCGGTGCGCAGCAACACGCCACCGACATTGCCCAGGATTCTTACAACACCGTCGTCCAGCGTTACGGTTCCGGCATCGGCAACTACCTGGACGTGCTCAGCATCGAGCAGCAATTGCTTCAGGCCCAGCGTCAACTGGCCAACCTCAATGCCGAGCAGATCGACCTGTCGATTCAACTGATGCAAGCGCTGGGCGGCGGCTTCCAGGGTGACACCCTGACCGCAGCCAACGCCAGCCCAGCCACGCCGCACAACTAATTCAAGGTAATTGTCATGGCCACTGCCGAAAACACCCAAGCTCAAGGCAACACCCCGGATACCGGCAACCCGCGCAAGCGCAAAGTCATGCTGCTGGTGCTGGCCGTTGTGGTTGCACTCGCCTGCGCCGGCGTCTGGGCGTATCACGAGTTCATCGGGCGCTTTAACGAAAGCACCGACGACGCCTACGTCAACGGCAACGTCGTTGAAATCACCCCGCTGGTGACCGGCACGGTGGTCAGCATTGGCGCTGACGATGGTGATCTGGTTCACGAAGGTCAGGTGCTGATCAACTTCGACCCGAACGACGCTGAAGTCGGCCTGCAAAGTGCGCAGGCGAAACTGGCGCGCACCGTGCGTCAGGTGCGCGGCTTGTACAGCAACGTTGACGGCATGAAAGCCCAGGTCAATGCGCAACAGGCCGAAGTGCAGAAAGCCCAGGACAACTACAACCGCCGGAAAAACCTCGCGCAGGGCGGGGCGATTTCCCAGGAAGAACTGTCCCACGCTCGCGATGACCTGACCTCGGCGCAAAACGCCCTGGCCAACGCCAAGCAGCAACTGAAAACCACCAGCGCGCTGGTCGATGACACCGTGGTGTCGTCGCATCCGGACGTGATGTCGGCCGCTGCCGATCTGCGTCAGGCGTACCTGACCAATGCCCGCAGCACCTTGATCGCGCCGGTCACCGGTTACGTCGCCAAGCGCACCGTGCAACTCGGTCAGCGCGTGCAGCCGGGCACGGCGTTGATGGCGGTGATTCCGCTGGATCAACTGTGGATCGACGCCAACTTCAAAGAAACCCAACTGCGTGATATGCGCATCGGTCAGCCGGTCGATATCGAGTCCGACATCTACGGTAGCGACGTGAAGTACAGCGGCACCGTCGACAGCCTCGGCGCCGGCACCGGTAGCGCGTTTGCTCTGCTGCCAGCGCAGAACGCCACCGGTAACTGGATCAAGATCGTGCAGCGTGTGCCGGTGCGGATTCACATCAACGCCGAAGAACTGGCCAAGCATCCGCTGCGCGTCGGTCTGTCGACCAACGTTGAAGTGAACCTGCACGACCAGAGCGGCCCGGTGCTAGCACAGCAGCCACCGCAGAAAGCGTCGTTCAGCACCAACGTCTACGACCGCCAACTGGCTGAAGCCGACGCGATGATTGCGCAGCTGATCCACGACAACAGCGCAGCGGTGAGCAAAACCGCACAACGCTGACCTGCACTGACTTTGTAGGAGTGAGCCTGCTCGCGATAGCGGTGTGTCAGACCCAATTCCTCGACTGATACACCGTTATCGCGAGCAGGCTCACTCCTACAGGGCTGCGGCGACCATCAGGTTTCATAGGATTCACAATGAGCAATAACGCCTCTTTCACGCCGCCCAGCCTGTTGCTCAGCACCATCGGCCTGTCGCTGGCGACGTTCATGCAAGTGCTCGACACCACCATCGCCAACGTGGCACTGCCGACGATTTCCGGCAACCTCGGGGTGAGTTCGGAGCAGGGCACCTGGGTGATCACCTCGTTCGCCGTGAGCAACGCGATTGCGCTGCCGCTGACCGGTTGGCTTAGCCGTCGGTTCGGCGAGGTGAAGCTGTTTCTCTGGGCCACCATTCTGTTCGTGCTGGCCTCGTTTCTCTGCGGTATCTCGACGTCGATGCCGGAACTGATCGGCTTCCGTGTGCTGCAAGGTCTGGTCGCCGGCCCGCTGTACCCGATGACGCAGACCCTGTTGATCGCAGTTTATCCGCCCGCCAGGCGCGGCATGGCCCTGGCGTTACTGGCGATGGTCACGGTGGTCGCGCCGATTGCCGGGCCGATTCTCGGTGGCTGGATTACCGACAGTTACAGCTGGCCGTGGATCTTCTTCATCAACGTGCCGATCGGCATCTTTGCGGTGATGGTGGTGCGTTCGCAACTGGCCAAACGTCCGGTGGAAACCAGCCGTCAGCCGATGGATTACGTCGGCCTGATCACGCTGATCATTGGTGTTGGCGCGTTGCAGGTGATCCTCGACAAGGGCAATGATCTGGACTGGTTCGAGTCGTACTTCATCATCATCGGCGCGGCGATTTCGGTGATCGCGCTGGCGGTGTTCGTTATCTGGGAAATGACCGACCAGCATCCGGTGGTGAATCTGCGGCTGTTTGCCTATCGCAACTTCCGCATCGGCACGCTGGTGTTGGTGCTGGGTTATGCCGGGTTCTTCGGCATCAACCTGATCCTGCCGCAGTGGTTGCAGACGCAAATGGGCTACACCGCAACCTGGGCGGGTCTGGCCGTGGCGCCGATCGGTATTTTGCCGGTGCTGCTGTCGCCGTTTGTCGGCAAGTACGCCAACAAGTTCGACCTGCGTTTGCTGGCCGGGCTGGCGTTTCTGGCGATTGGTTTGAGTTGCTTTATGCGGGCGGGATTCACCAATGAGGTGGACTTCCAGCACATCGCGTTGGTGCAGTTGTTCATGGGTATTGGTGTGGCGCTGTTCTTCATGCCGACCTTGAGTATTCTGATGTCGGACTTGCCGCCGAGCCAGATTGCCGATGGCGCGGGTCTTGCGACTTTTCTGCGGACATTGGGCGGTAGCTTTGCGGCGTCGCTGACCACGTGGATCTGGATTCGCCGCGCGGATCAGCATCATGCGTATATGAGTGAAAGCATCAGCACTTTCGAACCGGCGACCCGCGAGACCTTGAATCAGTTGGGCGGGGCGAGCCAGTCGGCTTATGCGCAGATGGATCAGATCCTCACCAGCCAGGCGTACATGCTCTCCACCGTGGATTACTTCACGCTGCTGGGCTGGGGGTTTATGGGGTTGATTCTGATTGTGTGGCTGGCTAAGCCACCGTTTGCCGCGAAGGCGGGGCCGGCGGCTTCAGGGCACTAAAGTCAAAAGCCCCTCACCCTAACCCTCTCCCGGAGGGAGAGGGGACTGACCGTGGTGGATGTTCGAGATACACCTGATGCCGCGCGCGTAAAGCTTGGGCCTTAGCGCGCGGTATTTGTAGGTGGATTCTTTTGCACTGGGTGCAATGGAATTGCAGATGGTAGCGGGAACTGGGTTCCCGCTGGTGGGGTTAGTTGGCTTTTATTAGTTTTTCGGCGATCCATTGGGCGATTTGCGGGACGACGGCGTTTCCGGCAGCGAAAGCTTCTGCAAGGTTGGACGCATCCAGTCCGAGGCAAAGCCCATCATTTTCAGACGTTCGCTGCCGCTCAGCCATCTGATGCCATCCGTTCGGGTGAGCGACGAAAGTGGTACAGCCCATAGCGATTTGGGAGCCGGCTTTGTTTGCCAATAAAGTATTGGCAGCCCATGCATCCGCGGGGCGTGGCCAGTGCTGCGACTGAGACGCTGGAGGTATTGCTTCCACTGGCGCGGCGTCAGCCAGCAGCTCGATGGGGGGCATTCGTTGATGACCTGCGACCAGGAATATTCGACGACGCTGTTGGGGGACTCCGAAATATTGAGCATTAAGCACTCGCCAGCATCCCACATACCCGCTGTCCGCAAGGGCCCGGATGACTGTTTCAAAGTCTTGGCTATCGTTGATAGCGAGCAGGTTAACGACATTCTCAAGCACCACCCAGCGAGGTTGTGTCTCTTGGAGGATGCGTATGACTTCCCAAAATAAACCGCTGCGTTCGCCGCGTAGGCCTCGGGTGGTTTGGTTGCCGGGGCGGCTGCCGGCGATGCTGATGTCTTGGCAGGGAAAGCCTGCGGTGATGACGTCGACGGGGCTGAGGTTGTGGGCGCCGCAGTGGCGCACGTCTTGGTGTTGGGTGGCGTGTGGAAATCGGTCGGCAAGGACAGCCCGGTTGGTGGGGTTGAGTTCCACTTGCCAAGCGGTGCGGTAGCCTGCGTTTTCGAATCCTTCATCAAATCCTCCTATGCCTGCGAACAGGCTTCCAATGGTGGGCCGGGGCATGTCTGCGCTCGTGTGGGCAGATGCTCAGGGCATTCGGATAGGAGGCTCGGGGCCTTCAGGTGATTGAGTGTCCGGCAGCGCGGGCACTTGATTTGTAGGTCGGTGAAGCCTCGCGCGGTGGCGAGTTTGCGGTGGCATTGGCCACAGCGGATGTCTTGCATGGTTATATCCATTGCGCTGCGGGCTCTTCAGTTCGACCGTTGGTGTTCATCACCATTGGACGGTGACTCGTCCGTCCGCACCGTCTGGTGCCGCGCTACCTCCGCGGCCTCCGCCTCCGTTGCCGGGTGTTTGGGGTTTACGGGCGTCGTCCCAGGATGCGCCGGACTCGCCGCCGCCACCGGCACCTCCTAGAAATGCAGTGTTGCGGGCGCTCCCCACGGGATGACCGCCGAAGCCGATGCATTCATTTTCGTCTCCGCCAAGGCCTGTGCCGCCTTGAGGCGCTTTACCATCGAGCCTTCCGCCCAATCCGGCGGTGGCACTGAGGTCGTTCCCAAAAGCAGAAGCACCCCCGTCTCCACCTCTGGTGTCAGGTGTGGAAGCACCTGTGCCGCCCGCGCCTACGTTTATTGTTATTGAGGTTAAGCCCCGTAAGTCGACGAGCTTTCTGGCAATGCCGCCGCCCGAGCCACCTGAGGGGCCTGGATATGTGGTGGATCTCGCGCCACCGCCGCCGCCACCGATGACGACTACCCATGCTTTGGTCACACCTGACGGTACCTCCCAGGTGTAAACGCCGGGTTGGGAATAGACATTGCGGCCGCGAAACGGATACAGGTCAGCGAGGGTTTTAGGGGTGACGATGGTGTTGGTTTCTGTGCCCGCTTTAACGGCGTGCTTGGTCGCGATGCGCGCCATCCCTGCCGCTCTTTCGGTGGCTTGGATGACTTTGTCGGCGAGGGTTTTCAGTGATTCGATTTTTCCTTTGAGCCACAGCGTGCGGTTGGTCAGTTGTTTTATTGGGAGGTTGGTGACGCCGTCCGGGCCGCCGACGACGGGGTCGGAGGTTTCGATCTGGTAGACGCCGGGTGTCCATTGGTTGGCTTCGGGTAGGTCGGCCATTAGCTGCTTCCGTGGTTGTATTGGCCGTCGTAGCGGGCAACTGCGTTGTAGCGGATGGCGACGGTCTGATAGTCGAGCGAGACCAGGCGACAGCGTGCCGGTGCGACGGATAGGAGGACGCGGCGCAGGAGCACCGCTTGGTCGTTGGTGAGTGGGCGTTTGAGGATGACTCGGTACAGCGGCCAGATCGGCTTTTTGCTCTGTTCAATATCGGGCTGTGTTGCAGGCCCCTCTTGAAGACTGACCTCACCAAAACCCAGTAGGCGGATGACTTCTCGAATCGCCCAAGGAGTGCCCTTGAATCGGTGCAGTTCGATGGCGTTTTTGATGAGGTTGCGTTTGGCTTGTTCGGACTCGGCGAGTTGCCAGGCGGCTTCATCGAGCAATGAGAATTGGTCGGCCAAGTGCGGCAGTAATTTGGGCTGCACCAAGTCGATCAGGTAGACCAGCATGGTGTTGATGTCGAGCTTGGCCAATGACTGATCGAGCAGTTCGCACAGCAGTGTGAAACGTTCATCGCCGGCCAATGCGGGTGGCAGCATTGGGTCAGCCATGGGCCACCCCGGCATCGGTCAATTCGATTGAGGTGCAGTGGGCCCATTCGTTGCCGCTTAACTCACGAATTTTCTGCGGCACTGTCAGGTCTGCACGGTAAACGCCGGGGACTTGCAGCACAGCGGTCAGTTGCTCGGGGACCAGATCGTGACCGAGTGTGGCGCTGCATTCTTGCGCGTAAGCGTTGGCAGCCGCTTGGGCCGCAGCCATTGTCGCGCTGCGGTCGGCGGTTTCGTAGAAGGTCAGGTTGGCGTTGATTTGAAAGTTGACTTCGATCGGGGCTTTTGCGGTGACGGTGTCGCAGAGTGGGCGCAGTTTTTCGCCGCTGATCTGGCGTGTGATGTCTTGTAGAAGTTGCTCTGTGGGAAGGCCATCTAGGGTTAATGGGTACAGGGCAACGTGGCCGTCGGGTTGGCCTTCGTCGGGGCCGTGTACGGCGACGTCGATGATGGATTGGTGGACGGCCAGCGCGTGATAGCGATACGCGGCGCGGCTGCCGGCGTTGCTGAAGGCTTCGGGGGCCAAGATGATGCGTTCGCGGTAGCGGTCGTCGTTTTCGTCCTCGGCGCCGCCGGTTGTGGTGGTTGTGTTGGTGGCGGTCAGTTCTTGGGCTGGCGAGTTGCTGAGGACGCTGATTTGGCCGGTGGTCCAGCCGTTGCCCTGTTCGCCGGCAGTTTGGCAGGTGGCGGTGACGGTGACCTGGGTTTGGTTGATGGGCAGGACGATGTCTCGGTCGGTGATGAAGGTCAGCATGGCGTCTTGGGTGGTGACGCGGGTGCCGATCGGGATCAGTAGTGGCTGAACTGGGGGGTTGGGCAGGCTGAAGCGCACGGTGCAGCGGGCGGGTTTTGCCAGTAGTCGCGGGGTGGCGACGAGTTCGCCGAGGTAATCGAGGATGGGGCCGCGGGCGAAGCGCACCAGGAGTTGTTCGCCGGCGTGCTGGATGCTCATCTGCAACCGGGAGACGGCGTAGGCGATCTGGTCGATGTAGAGGCGTTCGATCTGGGCTGGGTACAGGGTTTTGCCGGATTTGTGTTCGTAGCGGGCGATGAGTTCGGCTTCTAGTGCGGCGGGGTCGATTTTGATGAATTCGGGTTTAGGGAGTTCGCGCATAGGGGACCTCGGTGCGCTGGGGGCGCTGGCCGGTGACGCGCCATTGCACGCGGACGATGATGTGTTGGGTGTTGATCTGGATGTGGACTTGGTCGATGGCCACGCGCGGTTCCCAGCGGCGGATGGCTTCGATGGCTTCGCGCACCAGGTGTGGGGTGACGCGGTGGGTGGGCCAGTCGAGGTACAGGTGCAGGTTGCTGCCGAATTCCGGGCGGTGTGGGTCGCTGGCTTTTGGGGTGGTGAGGATGATGCGCAGGGATTGGTCGATGTCGCGCAGGCCCTCGACGATCTCGCCGGTGGTACCGAGTGCGGGTTGCCAGTGGGCGGCGGTGATGCTGGTGTGGGGGATGGGCGTTGTCATGGGCCCATGGTGGCTGCGTTTAAAAACTTGGGCTTTTAATCGAGTTTAAAGGGTTGCTCCGCTATAAATAGGGATGTCGAGCAAATCCTCAATTTTGTGAGCGCCCATGACTAACAGCTATCATCCGCCGGTGTATCAAGCTCAAAGATTCACATGCCCACATTGCATGGCTTTTTCCTCCATGAGCTGGCAACCATTGAACTCAGGAAAATACCCTCTAAAAATCACTGTAATGGCTGTCTGCCAAGGCTGTGATCGATACAGTCTGTGGGTACCGACGAAAGATAGCGCTGGTTATTCGCTGACGATATTTACGGACTACACCATCGCTTATCCGTCTGTTTCTCAAGCTCCGGTTCCTGAGGAGAATATGCCTGACGATATTAAGATTGATTTTGAGGAGGCCAGACAGGTATTTGGTAAATCCCCGCGGGCTGCAGCTGCGCTGTTGCGACTGTGCGTGCAGAAACTCTGCCAAGAACTGCTCGGGAAAAAAGGCGACATCCATAAACAGATTGGCGAGCTTGTGGCTAAGGGGTTACCTCCACGCGTGCTTAGGGCCTTTGACACCATCCGTATCTTTGGAAATGAATCTGTTCACCCTGGCGCCGTTAACCTCAATGACACCCCGGATATCGCGCTGGCGCTCTTCAGCCTGTTGAATATGGCGGTTCGTCACTGCATCACGGAGGAAAGAGAGCTAGAAGCGATACGTGCGCTGACTCCCGAAGCTAAGCGCCGAGAAATTTAGCTACTATCATTTTCGAACCGTATTCAGGATGAGCGCTAAATGTCTAAATATGTCGAACCTACATTTCATGCCAAAGCTTTCACATGCATATTTTGCTCAGTACTCACATCAATGACTTGGATACCATTATGGATTCGTGCCAACGGTGGTCACAGGTTTTCGGCATTCCAACTTTGCCGGTGCGGGCATTGTGGTGAGGAAAGTCTGTGGTTGAATACGACTCCTGAAGATGCGGAGAATGAAGATCTTGCGACTGGCCGTTTAATTATGCCTTCAACTGTAACTGCCCCAGATCCTCATGTTGATTTGCCTCCCGCTTGTAAATCGGATTTCGAGGAAGCTCGTGAAATATCTAGCCGATCGCCGCGAGGAGCCGCAGCTTTGCTCCGGTTATGTCTCCAAAAGCTATGCATAGAGTTGGGCGGCAAAGGGAAAAAAGTCGATGAGGACATCGGGGTTTTGGTAAGTAAAGGCCTTGACCCGAAAATCCAAAAAGCTTTTGACGTCGTACGAGTCACCGGAAACCACGCAGTGCACCCGGGTGAAATTTCTCTAGAGGAGAATCCTGATCACGTCACGGTGATGTTTCAGATGATCAACCTTATCGTGGAAGAGCTAATCAGCCGACCTAAGCAAATAGAGGAACGGTTTAATAGCTTACCCGCCGGTGCACTTGAGGCAATTTTGAGACGCGACGGACCAAAACTATTAGCTAGTGATGGTGGTGATTAGAGTTTCCACCTGCGTCAAAGATGGTCCCAGTTGCATTCAAATTTCCGTTCACCAGCAGGTCACCATTCAACGTGACCTGCGCGATGTCAAACTTGGCCAAAGGCGCTTTCACCAATACCGCCTCATTGGTCTCAATCGACATACTCCCCTCGCACTTCAGTTTCAACGCTCCCACGCACTCTAAGGACAGCACCCCCGCCGCCCGGTCATAGGTCGCCACCGTCCCATCGCTATACCGCACATACTCCGTGTTCTCATCCGCCACCGGTGGTGGCTCCGCCGTCGAATAGATGCCGCCCAGGTAAACGCCACCCACCCTATCTGCGTCCAGTAGCACCGCCACTTGTTCGCCCAGTTCAGGCATGAGTGGGCGGCGTTGGGTGCCTTGGGTGTTGCGTTGGGGGATGTTGAGCCAGTGGGTCTGGAGGCCGTCGCGGTCGTCGAGGCGGACGCGTAGGCGGCAGGTTTTGTGGTCTAGGGCGGTGACTTCGCCGTATTCAAGTTGGGTGGGCATGGGGGCTCGGTTTGGTCTGGTTAATTGTTGGGTGTCTGGGCGGACTTCTTCGCGAGCAGGCTTGCTCCCACAGGGGTTTGCGTGAAGCGAAGATCAAAAGATCGCAGCGTGCCGCAGCTCCTACAAGGGTGTTTGGGTTATTGGGGTTGGATTTTTGAGACGTGTTGGGTGGTGGTGTAGCCGCCTTGGCGGGTGATGCGGTGGGTGGATGAGGTGATGAGGTAGTGGCCGTTGAGTTGGCCGGTGGCGTTTAGGGTGATGGTGTTGCCGCTGGTGAGGTGGGGTTGGCCTGTTGTGGTCCATTGGCCGGTGGTGCGTTGGCGGTTGGCTTGGGCGAGTTGGGCTTTGGCTTTGGCGTGGGTTTGTGCGGTGGAGGTGGTGCGTTGGCGGTTTTTTTGGGTGTCGGCGCTGGTGGTGGTTTGGGTGATGCTGGTGGGGACGGCGACGGTTTGGTGGTTGACTAGCGTGTAGGTGATGAGTTGTTTTTTGGCGGGGTCTTTGTGTTGGATCTGGATGGCTTTGGGCAGGGTTTTGATTTGGTCGCGCAGGTGGATGTTGGCCAGGTCTGTGAGGTGGTGGGTGGCGACGGGCTGGGTGTTGGCCAGGTGTTGGATGGCGTGGAAGACGAGTTGCTGGCCGGTGATTTTGAAGGCGTAGTCGTAGGTGTTGGCGAGGTCGCGCAGGAAGGTCAGGTCGGTGTCTTGTTGGGTCAGGCGGTCGAGTGGGATGGGTTCGATGTGGCCGACTAATGTGAGGCCTTGGCGGGTGGCGATTTGTTGGGCGATGGCGGCCAGGGTGAGGTCTTCGTAGGCGCGGTGTTCGAGGGTGCGCAGTGGGCTGTTGATGCCGGTGGCCAGGGCGTGGATGGTGATGGTCGAGGGTGGGCCGTTGAGTTCGACTTCGTCGATTTCGAGGCGGCCGAGGGTGCGCATGGGGGTGCCTTCCCAGCCGATGGCCACGGTCAGGGTGTCGCCGTGGCCGGGGTACCAGGTGCTGCGCCAGTGGCCTTGGGTGTCTTCGAGTTCGACTTCGAGGCTGTCGGCCTGGCCGGTCAGGTGGTCGGTGTAGGTCAGTGACAGCAGGTGTTGGCTGACGTCGCGGGTGATGTTGTGCTGTTGGTAGGTGAGCACAAAGCGGGCTTGCGGGGCGTGTTGCGGGGTTAGCGCATCCATGGCGGAACGTCCTGTGCGGTGGGCCGTGCGGCGAGCAGTGGAATGGCCAAGGTCAGCCCCGAGGGCAGCGTGGCATTGAGGGGCACGTTGGGGTTGGCGTCGGCGATGGGGCCGTAGCGATGGGCGTCGCCGTAGTAGCGCCAGGCTAATTGGTCCCAGCGCTCGCCTTCGGTGGTGAGGTGTGGAATGAACATCAGATTCTCCGGGTGAGGACGTCGGCCGCCAGCCCGGCCAGCCGCTCGTTGGCGCTGTCGAGTACGGTGATGGCCTGGTCGAGGGTGGCGTGTGAGGTGCTGAGGCGATCGATGATGTTGGCGAGGTCGACGGGGTTGAGGCTGGCGCGGGCGCCGATGACGCTGGCCAAGACGTCCTCACCCAACCGGGACAAGTCGGCGCCGTCACGCAGCAGGCCGGCGACGTTGACGAAGCCTTGCAGTGGTTCGAGGGCGCGGGCCGTGACGCCGAGCAGGTGCGGAACCTGGCCGAGGATGATCGAGGGGTTGCCGCTTTGCGCGGCGTCGTAGAGCTGCTTGCCCGCGCGCAAGACGTTGCCGGCGGTTCGGGCGTGGCTGAGCACGCGTTGGGCGGTGCTGGGCGTTGACGCCTGGCGGGAGATCACCCCCGGTGAGCCGAGAGCCGTTGCCGGGTCGTCGACGGTGGGATCGAGCAATCCGGGGTGATGGGATTTGCGGACGAAGGCGCCGGTGTATTCGCGCAGGCTGAGTTGCACGGTGGCGGCCATCAGTTGGCCGATGGCGGTGGCGCGGCGAACGGTGTTGCTCAGGTGGGTGATGACGTAAGGCCCAAGGTAGTCGCCGTTGCCCATGACAAAGGCCAGTGGTTGGTGCTGACTTTTGGCCACGCGCAGTGCGCGTAAGCGTTGCTCTGGGTCACCCAACAGCGGGTGCAATTCGATGCTGAGGTGACATTCGTCGAGCCCTTCGCCAACCCACTCCAGCAAGGGCTTGCCCTGAATGCGCGGGTGCTCGGCCCAATCGGCTGCGCCGCTGTGTTCAATGGCACTGATGCCGCCAGCGACGGTGAACTCAATGTTGCCCAAGATGGCGAACATCAGACAGCGCCCTGCGCTGAGGGGCCGTAGCTACGGCGGCGGGTGTCGTGCAGGTAGCGTTCCATCATGCGCATCCATTCGGTGTAGCTGGCCTGCAGCCCTTGATGAATGGCGTCCATGCCGGCGCCGGCGGGCACGTTGATGTGTGGCGAGAAATGAAAGGTCATGGTCGGCGCGGCGCCAGACGTTGATGCGCCGGCCCCCATTCTGCTGGCTTGGGTGACCTGCATCAGATTGGGTGGCGCCATGTCGACGCGGCTTTGTGCGGCCATGCCCAGTGCGGCCTGACGCACCAACGCTGCTTGGCTGCTGATGCCCAAGGCGGCGCCCTGGCTGATGTTGGCGCCGTAGCCGATGAACACACGGCTGGGCGACTCGATGCCGAGGGTGTCGGTGAACCAGTCTTTGACGGCTGAGCCGATGCCGATGACGCTGTCTTTCAGCTGGCCGGCGTTGTTGCGGATGCCGTTGACCAAACCGGTGATGAGCAAGCTGCCGAACTCGGTGAATTTGCCGGGCAACTCAACACCCAAGTAACTCATCACGCCGGCAAATGCGCGGTACAGCCAACCCAATGGAGAGAAGTTGACCAGTACCCCGAGGATGCCCGACAGGCCGCCGCTGAAACCGGTCTTTACTTCGGCCCACAGGCCGGTGAAAAAGGTTTTGATCGGCTGCCAATGGCGATAGATCAAATAGGCGGCCAGCGCGATGCCGGTGATCAGCAGGCCGATGGGATTCATCATCAACGCTCTGCCCAGCCAGAGGATGGCTTGGCCTGCCAGCTTTAGCCCAAACAACAACGTGCCACCCAGAACCCTGCCCAATAACAACCCGCCTTTAGCGGCCAACTTGAGCGGGCTGACCAGCGCGAAGAGCATGCCGCGCACGAACAGCCCGCTGTATTTCGCCACCGTGAGCAGGCCCGCGCCGACTCGTTTTAATACGGTGATCAGCGGCGTGAATTTGCCCATCTGCCAGGCACTGCGCAGCAAGGTGAACTTCGCCGACAGCGCCGTGACGGTGGTGGCCATCGCCACACACGGCGCCATGATCAAATTGACGCCGTAGGCCAGACCGATGAACGCCAATTTGCCGAGCAACAGGCCACCGACCAACCCGACCAAGCCTTTGATGAGCGCCGGATTTTCACCTGCCCAGACCGAGAACGAACGCATCAACGGCACGACGGCGCGGGTGACCTCGATGATCGCGGGCAACAACGCGTTGCCGACGGAAATGCCGATGTCCGCCAGATTGATGCGCAGCGACTTCAATTGCTCTTTGGTGCTGCCCATCCGCTTGATCCAGTCGTCATCGAGTACGCCCTGATCCGCCGCGTTTTGACTGCCTTGCTGAATGCCAGCCAAGTCTTTCTGGTTGGCCAGCGCCGGCCGGATGAAGGACAACACTTGCTGGTCGGCGAACAGCTCGCCGAGCTTGTAGGCCTCGTCCAGCCGAGCCAATGCGATTTGTTGCTCGTGCTGGTCCTTGATGTCCAGCGCCTTCCCGTATTGCGCGGCAGCGGCTGGCGCTTTGTGGCCCAAGTGTTGGGTGAGGACGCTGAGCATGGCTTGGGCCGGTGACAGCCCTTCGCCGACCAGATTTTTGAGGCTGCCTTTGAGGTCGATGCCGGCCTTTTCGAACGCTTTGAGGGTGTCTGGTGCGGTGAGTTTGGAGAGGAAGTTTTTGAAGTTGTTGGCGGCCTCGTCATTGCTGCCGGCACCGCGGCGGGCGATCTGCAGTGACGCGCCGATTTCCGCCACGGCGCGCTCGCCGGTGATGCCGAGGGCGGCGAACTGGGGTGTTAATTGCGGCAGCCATTTGGCCATGTCGGCCAGCTCGAACTGGCCGCTTTTGCCGGCAAAGGCCAGCATGTTCATCGAGCGTTCAAACCCAGCGGCGCCAATGTTGAGGTTGTCACTGAGGGCGATGGCCACCGCGCCAAGGTGGTCCATGCTGGCGCGGGTGGCGGTCGCGGTTTTGGCCATGATTGGGGCGTAGGCCGTTAATTGCTTGAGGTTGTCGATGCCGCCGGCGATCAACACGGCGGTGCCTTGGGCGACGTCGGTTTGGGTCTGGTTCCAGGTGATCGCCGCGCCGCGCATGGCCATGCTGAGGCGTTGTTCTTGCGCTGGGTTGAAGCCGGCGCCGATGGCGAGATCGCGGGTCTGGTCTTGAAAGTTGATGGCGGTTTTCATCGATTGAACGATGGGCGCGCCCAATGCCGCGCCGGTGCCGACGACCTCCATAGCCTGACCGCGTAACTCACCGCGTTGGGTGCGGAGCGCTTCACCGCGCGCCATGCTGGCCGTGAGGCGCAATTGTTTGGCGTTGAGCTGGTCGAGGGTGTGGCCGACCGCGTCGTACTGGCGACGTAGGCGCTCGATGCCCGTGGCGCCCCGGGCCAACGACGCCGACAACTCATGGCCGATGTGCTGTTGCTTGAGCGCGAGCCCGTCGACGGCGCGACCCAATTGACGCACGGTGGACTTGGCCGAACCAAACGCTGCGTTGAGGCTGCCGGAAACGACGGCACCAATTTTTAAACCGATGAGGACTTCGTTGGCCATCGTTGCTACGCTTCCGGCATGTTTGAAAAAATCGCACTGCGCACCGCTAAAACACTCTATGCACTGGCCATCGGCGCCGGTGTGATCTGGCTGGCGTGGCTGTGCCTGATGCATTTGCCGTGGTGGGCGGCGATCGCGGCGTTCTGCTTGGGGTTGCCGTTGCTGGCCCTGGCGGCCGCCCCTGTTGCGGCGGGCGGGGCCTTGCTGGCGGGGCTGGCGGTGGGCGCGGTGACGCTGATCAGCTACGCGATGGCTCGGCGAGTTCGAGCCGGCGGTTGATTTCGCGCTGGCAGACGTCAACCCATCGCCAGTAATCGACCATGTCGAGCCGTTCGATTTCAGACGGCGGCAATCTCAGGACTAACAGCAGCGCCTCGTCCCAGGACTGGAGCAAGGTTTCGGCCGGCCGCCATTTCCCGCAACACCTCGGTGGCGAGGGTTGAGTCGGCGATGTCGAACTCGCCCAGGTCTTCCAGCGTAATGCCCAGCAGCTTGGCGACCAGTTGGTCTTCCATGGCGCCTTCGTCTTTGGTCACCGCCTGGGCGGCGCTTATGTCTTTGCGTTTGAGGCGCTTGATGGGCAGCGTTGCCAGTCGCTCGCCGCTGGCGCTGGTGAAGGGGAATTTGAGGGTGAAGGTGTGTGCGTCGTCCATGTCATTGCTCCGGGTTCATCAGTGGTCTTCAGTGGAAGCCTGATGTTGGAGCAGCATTGAGCGACTGGCTTTTAATCGGATTTAAAGAGCCGGCGACGGTCGGAGAAATTGCCTATGATCATGCAGCCAATGCACAAGTCTGTAGACCTAAAGGAGCAGGTAGGATGAGTACTAGTAACAAAGAACAGTTTGATCTGATGATTCGCAGGATTCTCGGCGACCTCATAGCTGCGTGCCCCGCGGCTGTGGCAATCACGGCAGAAGCGTACGAACTCCCAAAGGGTGAACATGTTAGCGATGGCAACGGGATCTACGCCAGTACGTATTACCGTGAATCGCCGGAAGAAAAACTGCTTACCGATACATTAAAGTGGCTCCGCGAAGAAGGTTTTATCCGTATAGACAACTCTTATGGTTTCGTTGCGACGATGCAGGCGCTGAAGCTCGCCAGCGCGGTTCCCAAGGTAATCTCCGGCTGAAAAAAGGCAGTCGGCTGTTTATGCTGACTGCCTTATCTCACTGCCTTTCGAGCTATAACGCGCCGATTTTTTCTATTCGTTCCTACGGAACAACGTTATCCAACGCTTGGTTCACCGCCAACTCCCCCAACATAACGACCTGCGCAATGCCTAACAGCGCATTGCGGTTCGACCCCTCCAGCGTCCCCGCAAAATTCCCGAGCATGACCGTGGCCGAGGCCAGGGATTCGCAAGCATTGACCAGCAAGGACTCGGTATCGGATTGCGGGTTGACCATGAACAGGTTGTTGGGGATGTAGGGCGTGGCCATGATTTGCGCGGGCACGAGGTAATGGTCGAGCGCACGTTCGGCCGCTTCGTGGAGCTTTTTGGAATTGAATGATTCATAAGGCGACGCCGGATCTGTGACCGGCGGCTTGGGTGGTGTCTTGGACATCAGCTTTAACTCCGTGTAAACGCTGCTTGAGGTTTGAGAACAGACCTGACGCCTGTTCATTTCGATCGTTGATGGCTTGCGTGCCAGTCAGGGGAACGTCCCCTGACCGGCTGACTTGCCACTAGCTCGGTAAGCGTCGGGCATCCAGTACCCGGTTGACGATGAGCTCACTGAGCATGATCACCTGCTGCAGAATCAGCATCGATCGGCGCTGAGGGGTGTCGACGGCGCCGCCGATGTCACGGGCCATGTCACTGGCGGCCGCTAACGTTTCGCTGGCTTCGACAAGCAGCGTTTCTTCATCCACGGTGGGGTCGATGAGGAAGATTCTGCCGGTCTTGCGTGTAGGAATTGAGGTCTTTAGCGCATCGGGGTTGAGATAGAAGTTGATGGCGCGGTTAGTCGCCTCTTTTATCTTCTGAGGTTCAAGCGCTGGATCGTACGGGATTGGACCGGAATCGGTTTCCGGTGGGTTTGGCGTAACTTTGAACATAGATGAAATCTCGTATCGAAATTGATAAGAGCCATCACCCTCGCTACCAAACGATGGGTGGCGGCCATGCGCAGGTTGGTAGACCGGTCGATACGCAACCCGGCGCTCACGAATGAGCCCCACGCATGTCCACCATATAAAGCTCAGCTGTGAAAAGAGGCTGAATAAGGTGGCGCCATACGGCGGTACCGAAGCGGGCTACCAAACCCGATCACTGTTTTGCAGTGACAGGGAAACGATATAGCCCATTCCATAGCCGTGTAAGCCGGCGGATTCTGAAGCACCCGTAGGCAACGGCGCAAGGTGCTGTAGCCTTTATGGCGTAACAGTTGGTGTAATTTAAACGCGATCGTTTGGTCGTGTTTAAACACGGCGGATCGTAAGAATCTTCTGTAGTTATTTGGCGGTTTAAAGCGAGCATGGCGCTGGATTGGATACCGCTGCACGGCACCCATCCTGTCTAGGAAAGGCAGTGGATGACTTAGACGGGCGCGTTTTTTTTGCACGGGCGCTAGCATTGGGCGTTCACCCAAAACAGACTGTTGGTAGGTAGGTAATTAATGCGGTCGAGGTTGGGGCCTTCCCTTTAAGGCAAAGGGAGACAGCTGTGCGAGGCGCCAAAAATGTGTCCTTTCAAAGCACGTTTAGCGCCTTCGCACAGCCACCATAAACGTGACCGGTTTGCAAAAAAAGATGCCGACTGTACGCCTGCGATTGAGTCGCGGATTTTGCAATGCCGGAGTGACCAAGGGGGCCGGCGTACAGTCGTCATCAAAGCTCAGGGAGTGAGCAACCGGTCCTGTCCATAGAGACACTTGCGTGCTACGGGTTGCTCTGCCTGGTCACTGTGGGCGGTGACGGGAGACAAGATACCGGTGGGCTGACAGATGCGCTGCCGGGGGATTCTGTGTTGGTTGTAGGCAATGGCGTCGAGGGTTGTAGTTCTGGATTGGTGCCCAATCTATGCAGTGGAATAGCTAAACGCAGTGCAAAAAAAAGCACCCGGTTAGGGTGCTTTTTTTCGGAATTGGCGGGGGAAGTCTGCTCTTACCGATCTACTATTCAGTGAAACATTCCATCCTCTCTCAGTGGTCCGCCGTCATTAACCCCCAGAGACTTGACGCCGTTGCACTTGCATTTCAGGTTTACTTTCGTCTTCATTTTTTGCTCCTTTTCTCGGAAGAACCTTGAATTGAAAACTCGATCTTCAAAACAGAGAAGATGAGGATGAAAACTAGCAGACCACCTGAGAGGTCTACGAATGGCCCACCTGCAAGCAGTAGAGCTGGTAAATCGTTGAGTGGGTGAAGAATACTCGACTGCGTGAAAAATGCCAATAGCACCAATGTCTCACTCCCGTTGACCACTAGGCCTTGCCTAAAGCACAACATTTTCCGATGATGAGCGCGCTGGGAACCATCGCAATTTTAAAGCGTGCGCCGAGATTGCCGGGTGAGTACACCGAATTAATCCTCTCGAACTCAGAGTTAGATGCAAACGCGGTGCTTATCCACTTGGTAGCGATTTTACATGTGTGTACAAGCTTCTTGTGAGTGGCCAAGCGGCTCTCAAAATTATCAGAATTGCCATTCCTCAAGTTCACACTATAACTATATTCGGTATTAGCGCATGAAGCAAAGAAGTAGCCCGAGGGACGCTGTCGGCTCAGAGTTATTACATGATACTCACTCGAGCAAGCTGGATGTTTGGTTGGCGCGACTTAGTCATATATCTCAGTTCGGCCTTTTTGCTCTCACGATCGGGGCGCTTTATTTCACGGTAATACCTCTTTATAAAACTGCGGCATTAGAAGAGAACATTGCACGTCGCGAGTCGGAACTCAATGCTACGAATACTAAGCTCGAGGCTGCAACGATTGAGCTTGCAAAGGTCAGGTTTGAGATTTACGAACGCACGAGAGTTGAGGTCATAAGAGAGATTGTTTCTTCTGCGCCTCAATGTGCAGGACTTATGGAGCCACCGAACTCCTTTGGTGTGAGGACAAAAGATCACTATGAGAAGAATCTATTAAAACATGATGCCGGCAGATGTTTGTGGTCTTCATTTGATGGTAGTCGCGCTAAAGAAAAACTTTCTCCCGTTGATTTTGCATATCTAAAACGCGAGATCGAGACTAAGACTGGCGAATTAGAATGCATGCAAAATCAGGCATTACTTGATATTAGATCCGTTCCGGAGCGCGCCGCAACCGACCCATCATCTATAATTGCAGATGCGGCCGCAGTGGATGATGCGGAAAAACTGAATAGATTGATGCCGCCAGGCTTTTTTAATGAGAAATTTAAGCTGCAGAACGCAATAGAAAGTGTGCGCAGTGAGATTTATTTTACCTTTTCTAACGCTGTGGTTAACGAATTTCTTAAGCTGAAGGGTTTAGACTGGCCTGATGATAAATAGCGAGTGCCGGGAGGCACTCGATAAACTTCGAAATTTCGATACTTTGTGAGTGAATTACCTTAATCATTGCCGTATTCCGGCTCGTACTCCATTTCTCGCTCACTTTCATGAGTGTAATCTTCGGCGAGATTTGCCTCCTGTAACGCATCCTCGCCCTCAAGATGAAGTTGGCAGGTAGGGCAATAGAACTCCATCGGGGCATAGTACTCATTAACCGTCTCGTAACCGGAACCGTAGTCTCGTTCAATCACCTCTTCATCTTCTCGGTCGCCGCCCAGGAACCCCGTGCATGTACATGCGGGACAGGTTTCTTCCCAATGATGATCTAGGGCGTAACGAAAACTGTCCAAGTAATAGATACTGTTAAAATTCCGTGAAGCAATCTGAAGCTGTTCAATCTCCTTCTTGGTATGATCTTTTAAGAATGTCATTTTCGTATCGGAAATTCTTTGCCGAGTTGCTTGGGTATTGATATCTCGAAGATGCCGCAGCAACTCCATGGGAGCGCGTGATTCGGATCCAACCCACGCTTCTAGATCAAGAGCCATCGAAATCAGAATAAGCTGAGCCGCGCTCCAAAATTCACCTTCCCATGCTTCTAACGGCATCCCGGAAAATGCCGCTTGCCCGGAGTGAAGTTCCGCATTTCGACGCGCTGATATACGCTTGCAAGCCTCAGCATTGGGGGTGCCGAAATTTGGCACCGTGTGCTTAAGTCGAGCGAAAACAACGTTGGCGTCAACTGTTCTGACTACTGTATTGGTGTTGAATCCGCAGGCTTCAAGCAAGCTATTCGGGTTGACAGCCTCGACGACTAGACTGGGATGGATTTTCGCAAGTGATGCCTTGGCTAGAAGTTCCAAAGCCAATGCGGCCCACATTTGGAAAACTTCGTGGTCAGCGCTGTCTTTAGCTTCAAGAGCACGCTGGGCGAAAACTCGAGACTTCGCAAAAAGCGCATCTGCAGATAGAGCAACAGGTTCGTGTTTATTAGGCGTTGATATCGATGGTTTGCCCATCTTTCCCATGTCGTTCATCATCACTCCATTACTGTTGCGCGAAGAAGATGTCGGGTGATGTCTTGCTCGGCATTAACACGTCGATGCAGGCATCGCCAATTGTCGATTATTACGATTAACCCTCGCTCCCAAGAAATTTTGGCCGACACAATTGCATCGCCTTCGTCCTCTACCTCTTCCAGTAGACGCAGCGCAGATGAATCTAGAGGTGACATACAGCCTGGATCAAACCGGTAATACGACTGTAGTGGGCATGCGGGTGTTGCGTAGAAACTTTGTGCGCCATTGGATACTTTAAAATTTGCTATTCGAGCCTTGGCGCTATTTAAAGCAATGCTTTGACGACCATCCCAAATACCAGTTGAGGCTACATTTGGTGAAGCTTGCGCGCAGGCCAAAACCAAATATCGAGGCGGAACAGACCAATGTGCGCCATCAGTGTGCCAAGGGAAGGCGCCCTTGCCGTGCGACGCACTCAGGGATTTTGGATTGGCATCGTTGGCACTGATGGGGCGAAGATGATCTACGAGACAGCCCCCTCTGCGACTGGCACGAGGTGAGCCGAGTTGTTGTGCTAAGCCGACAACTGCGTCTTCAAGGTACTCCACTGTTGGGGCAAGGGTTTCGATCGCTGCCCATCCATTTGCAATCAGACTCGGCTTTAGTCTCGCAATCTGCTCATGCATTTGTAACCTTCCCTGCATCCCTTGATATGACCGACTGTGGATCAATATGGAAACCAAACGCTAGTCGAGTTTAGATGCTGTAGCCGATTCCGCTCACTTATTTTTCAGTGGATTTTGTTTAGCCATCTGCTGACACGCCACATAGAAAAGCATGAGCCTATTTGACTCTCCTGTCTGGTTCGGGGACATCCAAGATACGTGGGCTTTGAATGCTGAAATCAGGCACAAAAAATCAATCGCTGCGATGGATTTGTAAAAATTTATAGGTTTTCCATAGTCATCGTCAGCGTATGCACCGTGCAGAATGCCGTGTCGATTCGTCATATCAGGGTGCGGATATCTTTCAGAACCGACGTACATATTCTGGTAGGTAAAATCCTCGAATGAATCCATCATCGAGACCAGTTCGCCCACATCTCCTTTACTATTCTGAATCGCGTCATGTTTGCAGTCTTCCGCTAGCGCCTTAAATCCGGGTCGAATGTGTCCGAACGTTAGCCCCCGATCTGCCGCTATCCGCTTCGCCGCCCCCTCAATCACTGGGATTAGCCCACCCACGGCGACATGATCAAGCCCCATAAAGTGAGCCTGAACTGCTTCAGAAATGATTACTTTGTAGTCACTGACAAACGGAGTAATCGGATACCGTTCCGTCACCATGGCTGCCAAATTCGCTGGGGAGTATGCAACTGCTAGTACTTCTTCCAAGTCATCCTGCGTAAAAAGCCCCTCTTTTTTTCGAATTTCCGCACAAACTGAACTCAAAAAACCCAAAGTAATGTAAGGAGGAATGAACCATCCAACATCACGGAGCGTAGTTCGAAGATGTTCCAACGTTCCCTGCATATTATTCTCATCCTTTGCCAGCGAAATTTTCACAACGCTTCTGCTAACTGGTTCCTATCATCGACCAGCCTAGCTTGTCCCTATGCTTTACGCCTGCCCAATATTTCTGCGATACCTCGCCAACTGATCCTCACCCCCCACCCGAAAAATATTCGCCAAATAATCCAGCAACACCACCTCCTCACCATTGATCATCTGCCGCACATACGTCGCCGAAAACGGCGTCTCGTACTTGGTCGGATCCCGCGGCTTATGCGTGCCCAACTGGTACTCCTTCCCGGTGATGGTCATGGTCGTCACCAGCGGCACCTCATTCACCAGCCCGCCGTTGTTGAACACCTGCACGTTGGACCGGCACTGCAACTGCACGCTCTTGAACGGCGTCACCAGCTTCCTGGCGGCCCCGACGTACAAGCTGTTCCAAGTGATTTTCCCTTCCAGTTTGTCGATGCCATCCGGCAACTCAATCAGCCCGACCATGCCCAGCCCTTGAAAGTCGCTCATGACGGTTTTGATGGTGCCTAAATCGATCTCTTCACACTTGCCAAAGAAGCTGGCGCCGTCGAGGTAGAGGTTGGCGTTGGAGATGCGGTGTGCGCTGAAGCCTGCCATTTATACGGTCCCCAGGTTGACGAGGTAGTCGCCGGTGATTTCGGTTTCGAAGGTGCCGCGTTCGAACGGTAGCGGTACGGTGAGTTTGTAGTTGAACAGTGCGTGGCCCTGTTCGAGTTCGGTGCTGGGGTTGCGCGCCGGGTCGTACCAGCATTCGCCGCCAACCAGGGCGCCGTCGCCGATGAGTTTGCGTAGGAACAGGTTGACGCTTTCGGTGAGGCTGGTGATGAGCGCGGTGGTGATGGGTTGGTCAACGAATTGCAGGGCGCTGTAGCGGATGGATTCGTCGATGACGTCTTTGGTGCGGCGTACGTTTTCGAAGTTGCGCATGTGGGTGACGCTGGGCCATGCGGCGGTGCGGTTGCCCCACAGGCGCAGGCCGGTGCCGTAGGCGTTGAAGACGGTGGTGATGCCGTTTTCGTTGAGCAAATTAACTTCGCTGTGGGGGTCGTCGATGCGTGCGGTTAATGGGCGTTCGAGGCCGATGACGCCGAGCAGTGGCTGGTTGGAGCTGCTCCACCAGTAGCCGTGGTCGTTGTCGATTTTGGCGCGCAGGCCGGCGGCGCGGATGGACAGCGGTTGCAGGCGTTCGCCGTTGCTGGCGGCGTCGTAGACGCGCACGTGGGGGTAGCACAGGCGCACGCGATCGCTGCTGGTGTTGAAGTTGATGTCGCCGGCCGCGCCGCGCCCCGCTAGTACTTGTTGGACGGTGGCGCCGATGGGGGCGTCTATGTAGGCGACGCCGCCGACTTGGCTGGCGGCGACGGTCAGTTCTGCGGTGACGGGTTTTAGGGTGCTGAAGCCTGGGGCGATGAAGAGTTTGGGGAAGAAGCCCAAATGGTTGTAGCTGTCTTGAAAGGCTTTGAGGCCGGTGCGTCGGCCGGCTTGGTTGAGGCTGCCGATGATGTCGGCGGCGGTGACTTTGGCGGGGTCGGTGTAGGTGTAGTCGATTTTGATGGGGGCGTTGGTGGGGATGGTGCCGGTGGCGAGTCGGGTGATTTGGCCGGTCGCCAAGGACGCGATGTAGTCGGTGCCCAGCTGGTAGGCGTCGGTGCCTTCGGCGGGCATCAGTTGTAGCTGTTGCAGTGCGGTGTGTTCGAGTTGCAGTGGGTTGTTGTCGGCGAACTGTTTGCGGCCGGTGACGGTGCTGTGGTGGATGGCCGGGTCGAGGACGTTGACGACGAGTACGGTGCCGGCGCCGAAGTCATAAATGCCTTGCAGGGCTTCGGGGATGCTGTGGCCCAGGGTGTGTGGGCCGAACTGGGCGGCGTGGGTGTCGTTGAGGCACAGGGTGAGTTCGTTGATGGGGCCGGTGGGCGCGGTGCCGACCAGGGCGATGACGGCGGATTTGACGACGCGGATGGGACGCGGGCCGCGCTCGATTTCGGTGGTTTCGATGCCGTGCAGGTAGTTGGCGGGCATGGGTTATTCGTCCTTGGCGGGTGGTTGTGGCTTGGGCGTTTTGACGACCGGTCTTGTGTGGGTTGGCAGCGGTTGCAGGTGGTTGAGGGCGAGCAGGACGCGGGTGTAGTCGTGGTCGGCGGGCAGTTCGACGGGCTCGCCGGGGTGCAGTTGCACGTCGAGCGATGGCTGGGTGTTGTCGAGGCGCAGCGAGACGCCGCTGGGTGGGCCGTTG
Organism: Pseudomonas sp. IT-232MI5; assembly: GCF_949767845.1. NCBI lineage: Bacteria > Pseudomonadati > Pseudomonadota > Gammaproteobacteria > Pseudomonadales > Pseudomonadaceae > Pseudomonas > Pseudomonas sp. IT-232MI5. The sequence continues at coordinate 564,808 of NZ_CATKQE010000011.1, read as the reverse complement.
TAGCGATAGCGCGTGAGGGTCATGGGGTTTGCTCGAATTCTGGGTGTTTGAGTAAGGGGCCGAACTGGTCGGGGGCGGCTTGCAGTTGGGTGGCGCGGGTGGCGTAGTCCTGGGCGTATTGCCAGACGCCGTTGCTGTGGCCAATGAAGTGTTCTGAGAGTGGTCGGCAGGCTTGGTCGGTGTGTGGCGGGCACCACCCGGTGAGGCTGGCGCGCAGTTGGTCGAGGTGGCTGATGACGCCGTCGGTGCCGTTGAGTTGGCGAAAGATGAGGGTCAGGCGCAGGACGATCTGGCGGGCCTGGACGGTGGCGTCGAGGCTTTCGGTGTGGCCGAAGGTGGATTTGCCGTAGGCCAGCAGCACGGCGCCGCGGGGGTGGTTGAGGCGGTATTGCTGGGGGTTTTCGGGGAAGCGTTCGACGATGAGTTGCTGGCCGAAGTCGGTTTGCAACCGCTCAAGCATGGCGTCCATGAGTTGTTCGGTCTGGGTGTTGGGCGCTGGGTTCATGGGTAGCCCTCCCAGACCTGTGCGGTGAATTGTTGAGGGCGTGCGCGCACGCGGATTTCACCGGGCTCGGGCATGGCGTGACCGCTGGGCAGGCCGAGGGTGATGACGCCGTCGCGGATGCTTTCGAGCAGTTTGAGGGTGTCTTTGCGGGCGCTGATGACGGCGTCGGGCAAGGCGCCTTCGGGGCGGCGTTGGTAGAGCCAGTGCCGCGCGAGGTAGAGCACGGCGTCGCGCAGGACGGTGGGCACGGGATCGAGTGGCAGTTGGTAGCGGCCGCGCAGGTAGCCGTCGACGAGTTCTTCGGCCTGGCGGACGCTGTTGGCGATGACGTTTTCGTCGGGCTGCCGGGCTGCCGGGTCGTCGTTGGAGAGCTGGGTCAGTGTGATCAGCGGCATGGCGTTGCCGAGGTCGGCGCGGGTGCAGTAGCGCATGGTCAGCCGGCCTTGAGTTCGACGAGGGCTTCGGGGAATAAGCACAGGGCCAAGGGGTTGGCTTGGGCTTCGAGGTCCCAGCCTTTGCCCATCTTGCGCGGCTCGGCTTTGCTGTAGTACGGCTGGCCGAGGGTGTTGACGGTTTCGTTGTAGTTGGCCGGGGCGTTGAACAGGCGGAAGACGCCACGGGCGACGGGAAAGACCTGGGCGACGTCGGCGGGGATGAAGCGTTGGCCGCTGACGGTGACGTCGTATTCGATGAATTGGATGCCGCCGAAGGTGAAGCCGTTGCGCAGGTCGCCGCCGATGCGGTCTTGGGCTTCTTGGTAGTGGGCGAAGGCTTCTTTGACTTTGGCGTGGTCGGTGAAGGCGTCGAACCAGTCGGGCCCGCAGAAGGATCGGAAGCCGGTGACCATGACGCCGCCGAGTTTGGATTCTGCGTGGCGCTTGGCGTCGAGGCAGGCTTTGCGCACGTTGGTACTGGGGCTGCCGAGGGCGACGATGACGCTTTTTTGTTGGACGTCGAATTCGTCGAACAGGTCGAAGAGCAGCGAGCCGTCGGCGTCGAGCAGTTGGCCGCGCAAGGCGCCGACGCGCTGGAATTCGCGGGTGGTTTCGATGCTGTTTTTGAGGTCTTGCAGGTGGTCGTTGATGACGGTGGCGATGGGCGCGGTGGCGCTCTCTTGGCCGAAGGCGGCGATGCCTTGCAACTGGCTGGGCAGGATGGGCCGGCTGATGGGCAGGTGCAGGGTTTCGAAGGTGCGGCGTTTGCGTTTGTTGCCTTTGACGGGGGCCGGGTCGTCATTGCGTGAGGTGTTGGGCACGAGGACGAGGCGGCCTTCGCGTTCGTCGATGATGACGCTGGTGCTGGTGACGCCTTTTTCGTCGAACAGGCCCATGGCGCCGACTTTGCCGGGGATGGCCGGGAGTTTGTTGACGGCGGCGGTGAGGTTGGCGACGGTGAAGAGGTCTTGCAGGTTCATGGGGTGGCTCCGTTAGAGGGTGGCGCGGGCGACGATGCCTTGGGCGTTGAGGTCGTCGAGGGCGGCGGCTTTTTGCGGCTCGGTGATGCCGGGCGGCCAGACGAGTTCGGGCAATGCGAGCACGGCGCCGCGGGCGATGACGACGGCGGGTGTGTCGCCAGCAGTGGCGTCGATGTGTTCGGCGAGGACGGCGACGGCTTTGTTGGCTGGGTCCGCGCCGGCTGGGTCGAGGGCCTGGTATTTGCCGGCGACGTTGGCGAGGACTTGGCCGAGGGCGTAGTCGCTGCCGCCCAGCAGCGTGATGCGGTCTTTGGTCCAGCCTGGGCTGACTTGTAGGAGCAGGATGTCGCCGAGGTCTTTGGGTTGGTTGAAGGTGGCCATGGTTAGCCCTGCCTTTTCGTGCGAGCTTCGGCGTCGGCGAGCAAGGGGTTGGTGGTTGGATTAGGTGTGTTGTTGGCGCGATGTTGGGTGGCGATTTCGGTGAAGCTGATGGCGCCGGTGAGGTCTTTGAAGAGAGTTTTGAGGCCTTCGGTTAAGGGTTGGCGCTGGTCGCCTTCGCCAAATTGCAACGGTGTTGCTCCGGATTGGGCGGCGTTGAGGGCGGCGATGACGACGGGTGCGTGCAGCGGCTTCATGCCGGCGGCGACGAGTTGTTCGGCGTAGGCAACGCTGGTGCTGTTGATGGCTTGTTGGGCGGCGGCGCGGGCGGCGTGGTCGCGTTGGGCGAGTTCGGTTTTGAGGCGCTGGTTTTCGGCCTGGAGGGTGTCGGTGTCGGGCACCTTGGCTGGGGGCGTTTGGGGGCTGGGTTGTGGCGGCGGCGCTGCGGGGGCGCTTTCGCTGAAGTGGATGACGCCGGCTTCGGCTTCGGCCAGTTCGATGGGGCGCAGGCCTTTGACGGCGGGCGGTTGGGCGCCGAGGAAGCCGACGTGGCGCAGGTAGTAGACGCCAGGCACGGGGTTGTTGGGCGCGGTTGGGTGGTAGAAGGAGGCGGAGATTTTTTTGTAGCGGCCGGCGGCGAGTTGTTCGGCGAAGTTGGGGTCGATTTGTTGGGGGGTGGCGATGAGGCCTTCGGCGGTGGCGCTGAGGGTTTGGACCCAGCCGGCTGCGGGGCTGTTGTGTTGGGGGTGGCCGATGACTAGCGGGGCTTCGTGGAGGGTTGGGTTGTAGGCGGCTACGGTGGCGGTTAGGTCGGATTGCGTGAAGTTTAGGGTGGTGCCGCAGGAGGCGGTGTGGAGGCCGGGTTTGAAGATGTGGAGGGGGTTCATGATTTAGCGCTGCGTTGGGGAGATTCGCAGAGCTTGGGCTTGAAGGTCGGTTTGGGCTTTTAATCGGATTTAAAAGGGTGTACTACGGGGATTGCTGATGATGTGGCGGAAACTACGTACGCGTATGGCGGCCTGCTTGTTTATAAAGCATTTACCGCTGATGCCCCGCGCAACCTTGAGCGGTTGCGGGGAGCGCGGTGTCCTGTGCCTGCTAGGCCTGTTGTGTATGGCCTTCGTTCCCATGTTTCAGGCGCCGGTTTAGGGCTTCGAAACATCCAAAACGAAAACATCGATCAGCCCAGCTAGTTCTGGTGGTAGCGTCTGCTGAATACTCTCTTTCAGTTCTTGGGCAGTATTTATAATCGTATTTTTGAGGCCTGCGACCTTTTCACCAGGGCCGAACCAGATCGCAAGATAAATGCCCTGCTGTTCTGCATCTGGGTGGATGGAGTAGCGATCATAGAGTTGCGCGGATGCGGCCGTGTATAGGTCCTTGTGCCACTGCCCTTTTACTTCTGTCACAAGCAGCCTTCTCTTGCCACCTATCAACTTGGTCGCAGTGAAATCGCTGCGGTTCGCACTTTTCAGTTGATGCTCAGGTGTAATCGAAATGCCCTGCGGCTCAAGTCTAATATTGAGACGCTCTGCAATGATTAAAGTCGCGGGCACCTCACCAAGTCGATCACCTTTCTCGTAAAAACGACTTGCGGAGTCGAATTCTCCACCATCTATGGCTTTCTGAAAGTCTTGGAGCTCTTGGAGGACGAGTTGACGAAGTCCTTCAACGTTTACCACCATATTTCGATCAAGCCGATTGACGATTTCCTCGGGGAGCGGAGGTGCGAAATCTCTCAGGGCATTTTGCCTGACTTTACCAGCACGTATACTCTTAAGGTCGTTGTACATATCCGTAAATCGAGAGTCAGCAAGCAACCGGTCAATGATAAGAACCGCATCTCTGGATTCATCAGAATGTATTGACCCAACTAAATCAGTCAAAAAGCGGTAGGCGTGTTCTTCTATGGGGCTATCTGTCCCCCAGTGATCGGGCAGGTCTACTTTAGGCCATTTATCGATGAAGGCATCTAGAACCGCCTCAACTTTACCAGCCGTGAGTTTTGGCCAATAAGAATGCTCGCCGTAGTTGAACCTTCCAGAGCGATTACTAAGCGGGAACACTGAGTTTTTATCAGATCGGAGCCAGTTCCAGTAGACGGCAGGTGTAGGGTCTAGAAAGTAAAAAGCTCGGACGAACCAAAAAATACGTTTGTGCTCGAGGTTTTCGTCTCCTGTAGGATTGGGCCAGGCGGACATGAAATCATCACAACGGCCTAAAATAATCCTTTGCAATTCATCACGATCACCGACCTCAGCAGCAATCTCAAAAAGCGTATCTAACGGTCCGAGTTGCAGTTCAGGAAAATTTCTAAGCCATTCCGTCGAGAGCGATGCACGTAAATCGCTGAAAGCAGCGTCCCCTCGCAGTAACCAGACGTCTGGATCAGCAAAGTTGGATTGTTTTAATTGCGGCTCAATATATTGCCTGAGAAAGCTCTCGCTTTCTGCTTTATTAATAAATAGTAACCGATCAATCTCTTTTTTTAGTGCGTCTCGATCTTTTTGAGAGACCCCGCTGTAGCCCATGTCAACATTCGTCCTAAGCGCCTTCAGTAGCCGAGTATCAATACTCTTCAAGCTGCCATCTGCGCGCATGATCTCTAAGCAGGCCGCGAACAGGACCATTTCTGCATGTAATGTTTCTCCGGCACACTTTAATTCCGAGAGTTTGGCTAGGTCTGGTATTGATGATTTAATGAAATTAATGCAGTTTTTGAGTGCATTTCGAACAAGTGCCTCGTCGCCAGTACTATGCTCGATTTCGTCTGGATCCATAAGTACCAACTCAGAAAAATGGATGAGGCTATTCCAATGACGTCCACTTTCAATTAATTCTCGGTTATCCTGTAAAAACTGGAGATTGGCTAGGCGGATATTGGTTTGTTGTAGCTGGCGACGCTTGATTCCTCGAGTGCGCCTGTATCGAGGCATTTTATTACGCTGTACTAAATTCGCGTATGCCTTATTAGACTTGGCCCACTCACGCATGAAAGGAGCCTTCTCCAATGCCTGCTCACGCATGCTTCGCCTGAATGGGTTTGCCCCCTTCTCGGTCTTACTTTGATAGCGATGATGCACAGCGATAAAGTTAACCCATAACGTTGGGTTGTTTGATTCGAAAGCTAAATCCACTAAAAACTTGCGGTCATGAAATTGTAATTGCAATCCGGAATGGGAGTGGACCTCAAATTTTTCTATTCTCGTTCTGAATATTTCTTCGCTATCAGTGAGCCTTCCAAAGGCATGAGTTAGAATTCTATGACGCAAATCTTCGTCATTCCTGAGCACCTCTACTGCCTTGCCATAGCTCGCTGGCTGGTCATGAAAGTTTAGGTTCTCGAGCCATTTCCATATGCGCTCAGAATCAAAGGGTGCAGTTGATATCTCAAAATAACGATCTAGAATAAGGCCAATTATTTTACTGATGCTCACTCGGCAATCGCACAAGTAATATTCTTTGCCGCACCTGCAGGAAAGATTGCTGGATAAATCATCCAGCAACCACTGAAGCGAGTCTGGTTCTAAATTCTCAATGAAGCGTTTTAGAAAATATCGACTACCTATTGGCCGCTCAAAAGGTTTGTGTTTGGCGGGATATAGTTTTGAACACGTGCGAAAAAAATCTGCCAAGTACGCTGATGCAAATTTTTCCGGGCCCAGATATTTTATAATTTCTACAGCAATTTTCAGTGAAGTATGACTGGCTTCAGAAATAAGAAATGCTAAATCAGCTTGATGGTCATGACTCTCGAGATCAAGCAGACATCTACTTGCTAACAAGCGAGTGGGTTCGGTCTCATCGGTGTTCAAAACGAGTTGACGCAGCTCTGTTGTCAAATGCGCAATGGCTGGTGAACCCGTTAGAAGTTCAAGAACCAGATCACGCAAATGTCCGTCACTTCCGCTTGCAAGCAGCGGTTTGATTTCATCCATGACATCTTGAGTGAAAAAACCCGCAGCACTGAATCTGCGCCAGGAATCTCCTCGCCGGAAGTAGGGGTCTTTCGCCTCTACGTCTTTCAAACGCTCTATAAGCAGCCGTTTTGAGAGGGGTTCAAGTTGAGAAGGATCGCCGTTCGCTAGCACTGCATACGGATCAAGCTCAATTGCCGCTTCCTGAATAGATTTATTGCCGAGTGCCGCCATCCACCCCAGCAGCCCCCGGAGTTCGTCCCGTACAGTGGCGTTTGGAGCGATTATGGGTAGGCATTTATGGATCGTTAGATGGTCTGTCGGGTCAGCTATTCGCTTGACTAGATAGTCTGCAGCACAATATTCGGCAACGATCTTGTGAACCGGTCGATGCTGATCCGCGCTTTCTCCGGGCTTGAAAAGCCGAGTTGCGAGGATTCCTTCAGCTGCTGTAGTTCTTTCAAATAGTGACGCCAATAGAGGATAGATTCGGTCTGCTGTCGCTTCGCTCATTCCTATGCCCTCTGCACCTGAAAGCAAAAGCTTGGCGAACACCTCAGACGATAGGTCGACCTTTTGTGCGATCGGAAGGGTATGGCTCGTCTTTGCCACGGTGGCATTAGCTTCCTTTGCTAGGCGCTCGACCGCTTGGGAAAAAATGCTTCGTTTATCTGTGAAATGTCTGCCGCTTTCGATGTAAGCGTCTGCGAACATCTTTAAGAACTGGGGGTTGGGCAGTAGTGCTCCTAAATCAAATCGAGCGACTTCTGCCTGGAACGTTGCAAAATTTTCACCTTGAACATGGTGATGGAAAATTTCCCGCTGTTCTTCTTCTTCGAACTCGACCAGTTTGATCACGAGCGGTGAGCATCCGAAATACTCTTCGAATGCGCTGGTGGCTGCCGTTCCCCATTCGCTGGATCGACTCGAGATGATCACATGCGTTGGCTTTGCTTTACTCGCGTTAGCCAGGAGGTCATGAATACCGCTTTGATCGATTTTGGCCAACTCGTCAAACGCATCGATCACGAGCGGAGAGTTCTCAATATCTGTGCCCACACGCTTGAATCTATTCGCGGTAACAGTAGAAGCTCCCAGTTGTCGGGCCAAACTACCCATAAGCTCAGTTTTGCCGCCGCCGGGCTCAGCCAAGACAACGATGTAATTTGAGGCGGCTAAGAGCTCCTTTTCTGTGTAGGTGCTGTCTTTGTTCGAAAGTCTGCGCGGAAGGTAAATTGTTGAACTCATAGGGAAAATTCAAATGCCTTGTCATGTCCGCACCAGATTTTTGGTGCTGTATTATTCAAGCTACGCCGTTCCACTAGCTTTTTCAGGTGAAGATCGTACGCCATTTTAAATGTAGCTTCTCGTACTAATTAGTGGCTGATAAGAAAAGGCTTGACTGTAACGGCTGCGTGAATTAGCTTCAGGGCGTCCTTCTCGAGCTTATCGCGAAGCTGACAAGCTGTTTACCCCTAATGGGTCGTTTAGAAGATGCACTAAGTGCCTTCTTGACCTCTGTATACACTCTCTATGGAGATTGATTATGCCTGCCTACTTTAAGCTCGATACCTTTTCTAATATCCTGCGCTATCTAATTCTTGCTGCTCAAGCTAAGCGAGTAGTGCCTTACAACGAATTAGAAAATGCTTTTGGCCTTAGCCATAATATGGCTGGCCGTTACGCAGGCGCTGTGGGTGATTTTTGTCGCGACAACAAGTTACCCCTATTGAACGCGCTCGTCATCAATACGACCGTCTGCAAGCCTTCAGACGGTTTTGACGACTATTTAGATGATTCAGGAATGACTTGGGGAGACTGCCTCGCTCACTGCTGGAGGTATTTTCATCTAACGACGTCTCGAACACATCAAGTGAAAAACTTCTCGGGCTTAACAGAATTAGTACGGGAATGGGGTAAAGCAGAGCTTTAACTGCATAATTTGAGCGACGTGTATGGGGTGATTAAGGTATGCCCCATACTGTTGGTCATTCACCTGGCAGATATCATTTGTTGACGGTTGAGGTGCGGCTATCGTGCCTGGCGATATCCCTTTCCTTGCCAAAGGAGTTTATTGTCTAGGCTGAAAAATAAAACAACCCGCCGAAGCGGGTTTTTAATCAGACTCGTTTTGTCGCGGAGTCGTATACCTCTTCATCTCGACGAGCACCAACGCACAACACCAAAATGATTTCAGTACCGTTCACGCGGTAAACGATTCGTACATCTCCAGTCCTTATCCGGCGGTATCCGGCCAAGGCCCCCCGAAGGGGTTTGCCGATCTTGTCGGGCTCTCCTGTGGCGATGCGCTCCCGAACGACCTTCAGGACACGTTTCGCTTCGGCGCTTCCGAGCTGTTTGAGATCATTTTCTACAGCTGGGTGAAACCGAACATTCCAGTTCATCTGCGTTTGCCTAACTAAAGCGAGCCTCCATGTCTTCAAGGCTCACTGTGACAGTGTTGTCGAGGCTGGGCAGGCGTTCGATGGCCAGTAGTTCCGAGCGCAGATCTTCAAGTTCGTCCTGCAGTGCCTGGTAGGCGTCGACCCCTACCAGAACGGCTGCTGGTTCGTTGTCCTTGAATATCACCAAATGGGTCACTTCCCCACTGGCGACATCTTTCAATCGCGCTCCAAAACTGCGTGCCATAGCAGTGGCGGACACTGCCTGCTCAGCTCGGTTTAGGAGTGCACTCATGCTGTTGTTCCTTCAATCATCAACTCAGTAGTCGTTCGTAGGTTCGTAGATTCGTAGATTCGTAGGTTCGTAGGTTCGTAGGTTCGTAGGTTCGTAGGTTCGTAGATTCGTAGGTTCGTAGATTCGTAGATTCGTAGATTCGTAGGTTCGTAGGTTCGTAGGTTCGTAGTTAGTCGTCGTAAGATCAGGAAGCGCTGAGCGTCGATGCACGCAAAGTATTGCGCATGATCACGCGCAATACAATGTGCATCATCATCCGCGCCGACCAGTGGTCTACACAGCATCGTCACGACAATCACTCTAGGCCACGCTTTCTATCCCTATGAATCCCCCGACTTTCTCAAGTGATCAAGACACATAATCAAAACAGCCTCTTCTGCCTCTGCTTGCAGATCTCCAGCGTTGCTTACTGGCAAGTATGGTCTCGCTGGTATGTCACCCCATAGCTGCGGGAAATCTACCCGTTCCCCGCCGAATTGCATCATGGCCGCATACGGTTTGTTGCTGCCAACCATGGCCGACCTGTCGGTTGCGCGCGTGGTTATCGATGCCGCCAAACCAGCAGCACTCACCTGCAGGATCTGCCCCGGCCAGTGGCCGTGCTCCGCACGTTTCTCAGTGGTGACATCCGAGAGTTCGGGCCACTCAGGGCGGCCTTCGTGTTCGAAGTTTTCTTCGGTTTGGCTGGCGAGTTCTGCTGCGATGGATTGCATCAGGGGTGTGAGGTCGCCGATGGCGTCTTCGATTTGGTCGAGGGTTTGTTGTAGGTGTTGGTGTTTTAGTTCGATGGTGAGCATGGGGGGCTTTGTTTTTGGGTGATGGGGTTGTGGGTGGGGTTGGTTGGTCAGGATCAAAGATCGCAGGCTTCGCCGGCGCCTACAGGGGTGAGAGTTCGGCTTTGGTGTTGCGGTGGCTGGTTGTGCGCTTTCGCGAGCAGGCTCACTCCTACAGGGGGATACGGTGTGTCAGTTGGGTGGGTAGTCGTTGGTGGTTTGTTTTAGGGCTGTGCCGGGGGCGTGGTTGAAGCCGGGGTCGGTTCGAAAGGTGATGTTGTGGCCTTGGGCGTTGGTGAGGCGTAGGCCGGTGACGGTGGCGGTTCGGATTTCGCCGGTGTGTTTGTTGAGGCCGGTTTCTATGGTTTCGGTGAAGGTGCGGCCTTGGCTGGTTTGGACGGTGAGGCCTCGGCGTTTGACGGCGGCTTCGGTCAGGGCGACGACGCGGCAGCGGCAGTTGAAGCCGTTGGGTGGGTAGATGAATTGCCAGATGGGGTCGTCGTGGCGGAAGACTTGGCCGTGGAGTGCGCGGTGGCTGGGGCGGGTTTTGCCGTCGAGGGTAGCGACGAGCATCCAGTACGGGTGGGTGTCGGTGCTGGCTTCCATGCTGGTTTTGCGACCGGCCATGTAGGCGCTTTGCAGGTTGGTTTGGTAGATGATTTTTAGGCGGCGTGGGCTGCCGAGTTGGACGGGGTCGGCGGTGCCCTCTGTGTTGATGATGATTTGTTTGCCCCACCAGCCTTGGGCTTGCAGGGTGGGTGTTAGGTGGGCGGTGAATTGTTTGAGGGTCTGGCCTTGTTGCAGGGCTGTTTCGAGGGCGGCGCGGATGTCGGTGAGCAGGTCCAGGCGCATGGCTTTGGCGACGGTGAAGGCTTGGTGGTGGGCGTGGTCGAGTTGGTCTTGCCAGTGCCAGGTGATGGCGTAGCCCTTGGCTTTTAGGTAGGCGATGGCGTTGGCGGGTTCCAGATCGAAGATGGCTTGGAGGTCGATGGGGTTGAGGGTGTTGGTGTGGGTGGCCATGTCAGTCTTCTCTGTCGGCGATGGCGCTGAGGCGGCCCCAGGTGTTGGCGATGACGTTGAGTTGGGTGAGGTGTTGTTGGAGGGCTTGGCTGTCCATGTGTGGGTAGGCTTCGGCGAGTAAGCCGAGGGCGTGTGTGGGGTCGTGGCTTTGCTGCAGGGCTTGGATCAAGGGGGCGATGGCTTGCCCGGTGTGTTGTTGCAGGGTTTCGGGCGGCAGGCGGTTGATGGCGTGGTCGAGGGCGGTTTGGTCGCTTGCTGGCCTGTGGGTGGGTTCGGCGAAGGCCGGTGTGTCGGCGGTGGCTGGGGTTTGCTGGAGGTCGCCGTCTTGCAGGTTGTAGGTGCGTTGCCAGTAGGCGTTGCTGAATTTGACGCCGGATTCGGTGAGGGCTTTGTCGCGTTGGGCGAGGCTTTTGTCGATTTCTTCTTGTTGCCACAGTTGGTAGTCAGGGGCGGCGATGTGGGGGCCGAAGTTGAGGTCGACGACGTGGCGGATGCAGGCGTTGAGTGCGGCGGCGGCGATGCTGGCGTCGCCGTCGCGGATGTCTTGGGTGACTTCGACGCCGGCCGTGGCGCTGGCGCGGTTGCTGTCTTTTTCGGTGGTCTGGTTTTGGCCGAGCATGGCGACGTTGATTTCGCTGCGGCAGTACTCGAGCAGTTGGCGGTAGACGTCGGCGCTGCCGGCTTTGCCGGCGGCTTCGATGATTTGGACGCTGGCGTCGTCGGGGATGGCGGCGACGGCGTCTTGGACCATGGCTTCGAGGCTGTCGAGCAGCAGGTTGGTTTCGTCGTCGGTGGCGCCGCGTGGGTGTTTGCCGATGACCCAGGGGCTGCCGTATTTCTCGGTGAATTGAACCCAGTATTTTAGGCCGCCGCGCATGAAGGTGGCGGGCCAGAAGCACATGCTGAGGTCGGGGAAGCCGTAGGGGTTGGCGTAGGTGGCGTCTTGGCGGGCGACGATGATGCGTTGCGGGTCGCAGGGTTGGCCGTCGGGGCCGGCGTCTTTGGCTCGAAAGCGCAGTGCGTTGTGCTGATCGTAGAAGAACCATTCGGCGGGTTTGCCGAGCAGGTCTTGGGGCACGAGGTGCCGACCAAGGGGCTGCCACATGAGTTCGAGTGGCTGGTAGCCGTATAAGGGGGCGTCGAGCAGTTCGCGCAGGATGCGATCGAGGTCGAGGTCGGCGAGCCAGTCGCTGATGAAACGTTCGATTTTGGGGCTTGCGCCACCGCGTTTGAGGCCGCGCTCCAGTGAGAGGACGGCGGCTTTGCGGCGGCGGATGTTGCCGCCGACGAGTGCGCTGCTGCGCAGGTCGCGGTAGACCTTGATGTCTTTGCCTTGGGCTTTGAGGATGGGGTCGGGGTTTGGCAGGTGGGCGCCGAAGGTGGCTGTTTCGGCGCGGCTGCGGGTGGCGATGTGACGCTTGAGTGCGGGGTTGCGTTTGGCTTCGGTGAAGCTGACGAATTCGGTGGGACTGATCCATAGGCCTTGGTTGTTCATGCGTACCCTTGGGTGATGCGTGGGCCCTGGCGTGGGCGCCGTGATTTGACGGTGATGGGGCCACAGGCGACTTCGAGTGTGGCGAAGTGGGCCAAGGCGCCGGCGCCGGCGAAGTCGCCGTGGCGGTAGAGGTCGGGGTCTTTGAGGTCTTGTTGGCGGGCTTTGCTGATCATGGGGATGCCGTCGATGGTTTCGATGGCGCGCAGGTCTTGGTGTAAGGAATCGTCACGCGGCAGCGTGAGGTGCGCGTCTTCGAAGAGTTGGACGAATTTGGGCATCCAGGCGCCGTACCAGGTGCGGCTGATTTTCACCTGGTGGATGCGGTTATGGCCGAAGGTGTCGGCGGTTTCTTCGGCGAGGGTTTCGCCGTTGCCGGTGGCGTCGAGGGCGGCGCCGATGAAGCGTGGCAGCCCGCGCAGGAGGTGGAAGAGGATTTGTTTTTGCTGGCGAGTGGGCACTTTGTGCAGCTCGATGACGAAGGGTATGTCGCGGTGCCGGGTTTGGTCGACGGACATGGGGCAGATGATGGAGAAGTCGCGGTGCCGGGCGTAGTCCATGCCGAGGAAGTGGCGCAGGGTCGGCGCGAGTGCTTGGCGCATGACGGGGCTGAGGTGGCGGCCGATCCAGTCGGTTACGTAGGCTTCGCGGCGGTGGATGGGTTGTTGGGTGAAGGCGTCGTCGAGGGCCAGGCGCAGGACGCTGCGGCCGGGGCGCATGGCTTCGTCGATCCAGACGCCGGGGATGCAGACGCCGTTGCCGTCGCGGGGGATGGCGTCGAGTTCTTCGCGCATTTGCGCTTTGCGCGGGCCGTAGGCGTTGCGGATTTTTTTGTACCAGGTGTGTTTGCCTTCGGCTGTTGGCGCCTCCCCTGCCATGTAGCAGACGCGTTCGTAGAGGCCGTTGGCGACGGCGTCGTCGAAGGTGGCGCGGTAGACCTGGGCGCTGTCGCCGTAGCGTTTGTCGCGGATGTCGCTGACCATTTGGTTGAAGGCGTTGGCTTTGCCGTTGTGGGTACTGATGATGACGATGCGCCCGCCCCAGATGAGTAGCGCGGTTGCGGCGTCGAGGACGGCGCTGACGTTTCGGTGGAAGGCGGCTTCGTCGATGATGACTTTGCCTTGCAGGCCACGGACGCTGGCGGGGTTGCTGGAGAGCGCGACGATTTTGAAGCCTGAGGCGTAGCGGATGCGGTAGGCGTTGATGTGGCGGGTGTGGCCGGTTTGGTCTTGGTCCTGGAATAGAAACTCTTCGATCTGGCTGGCGCCGGCGGCTTGGGCTTGGGCCATGACGCGGCTGAATTTGGCGCAATAGCCGATGAATTCCAGGCCTTTTTCTTTGGTGTCGCCGATGTAGTAGCAGTCCATGCCGGCGGCGGCTTTTTGGGAGGCGGCGGTGATGACGCTGTCGAGGGCTTCGGCGAAGGTGATGCCGGTGCGCCGGCCTTTTTCACAGAGTTTGATTTGGGCGTGGATGGCGAGCCATTGGCTTTGGTGGGCCATGAGCAGGTCTTGGGCTTGTGGGTTGTAGCCTTCGGGGATCTGGCGAACGCTGGGCGGCAGTTCGTCCCATTCGATGACGCGCAGTGTGCTGGCGGCTGGGGTCATGGTTTGACGCCGAGGAAGGTTTGGCGCCAGTACTGTGCTTGGTCTTCGGTCATGCCTTTGGCTTTGACGGCGTTGTCGAGGGCGGCGGCTTGTTCTTGCAGGAGGCGTTGGCGGGTGGCGTGTTCGATGGCTTGGCGTTCTTTGACGCTGAGGGTGCGGGCTTCCATGGTGGCTTTGGCGGCGCGGGCCAGGGCGCTGATTTCGGCGATGGTGATGTCGTCTTTTTCGTGGGCGCCGAGGGCGGCTTGGTAGGTCAGGGTCGAGATGGCTTCGATGAGGAGGACGCCGGTTTTGTCGGTGGCGTCTTCGCCGAAGGCGCCGACGAAGGCTTCGGCCATTTGCCGTTGTTGGCGGGCTTTGTCGGTGAGTTGGTCGAAGCCGATTTTGAAGCGGCTGAGGGCGCTGCGGCTGGGCGGCGTTGCGCTGGGGAAGCGGGCCTGGAGGTCGGCGAGCATGGCGTCGAGGGTGTGGCGGTCTTCGCGCAGGAGTTTGTGCAGGTAGGCTTTGACGTCGGCGGGCAGGCGGTTGATGGTGGATTTGCCGGCCATGGTCAGGCTCCGGGCCGTTGGATGCCGGGCACTCGGGCGCGGCCGGCGGCGATGTCTTGGCCGCGTTCGGTGAGGGTGGCGACGAGGATGGGGCCGATGTCGTTGAGGGTGATGGCGTGTTGTTCGGCGAGCCAGTGGAGTTCGGTTTTGGTCTGGTCGCGGCTGGTGCTGTGGCCGTGGTGGTCGAGGGCGGTGTTGAGGACGGAGCTGTTGGCGCGGTAGCCGGGCATGTCGGCGAGCAGGCGCAGGAGGACGAGGCGGATGTCGTGGCGCAGGTAGTCGATGTAGGTGTTCATGGTTTTTCTCGCAGCAGGTAGTCGTTGATGCGGTCGAGGGCGCGGGCCAGTGGGCTGAGGGCGTCTTTGACGCCGGTGAGTTCGGCGCGGATGGCTTTCATGTCGCCGAGCAGGTCGGCGATGGCGCTTTGGTCTGGGAGGTGGCGGACGTGTTCTTCGAGGGCGACGATGCGGGTGTTGAGGTGGAGCAGTTGGTGGGCGCTGGCGGCTTGGCGTTTGGCGAGCCAGGTGTAGAGGCTGAGGATGGCGAGGATGAGCCATTCGGCGATTTGCAGGCCGGCGGTGAGGTCTTGGTGGGTCATGGGGTGCCCCGCGGGGTGTCGGGGGTGTTGCGGGGGGATTGCGGGCGCATGGGGGTTGCCTCCGGTCAGGGCGCCCCGGGGGTTGCGGGGGCCAGAAATACTCACGCCGCTATGGTGGGCGGCGTGGGGTTGGAGGGCTTTTAATTGGGTTTAGGGAGAACGGTGTTAGCCGAGTAATGCGAGTACGCCGGTTGCCGCTGCGCCTAATACTGAGGCGGTGGTTGGGTTCTCGAGAAAGGTGCGGAGCAGTCCCTTGGCCTTGTCTTTTTCTTCTGGTGTTGTCTGGGCGTTGTTGATGCCGTGAACCAACGTTTCGACCGCGCTACGAATGTTCTGGATGTTGTTGTCGCCGATCTGAACGTTGTTAGCGCCATGGAAGTTGTAGGTTGGGTTTATGACTTGTGGCTGCTTGGGTTGGGTACCACCTTTTGCATAAACCACTTGCCAGTTGCCCGGAATGTCGTCGTCTAAGCCTGATTGGTAGCTCGTGCCTGTAATGAGAAAGGACAATTCTTTGCCGTTGGGCAGAGGTTGAATCAGCGAGTCGCCTTCTTGAGCTTCGAAATTAGGATCAAAGATTCGGATGCTGTTTCTTCTTGTGAAGGCCGTTTTGAAAGGCCCCGATTTGTTTCCGTTTGCATCTATGACAAAGCAATTGTCTTTCATGAGGTCGTCGAACATTTGTCGCTGGCTCCTGTTTCCATGGAAGGCGTATCAGATGCTGCAATGAGCAGGTTTTGCTTTTTCTACCACTTCGTTTGTTTGGGCATCGAGGGTGAAAATGGTGAGGCAATCTTTGTTGCTGTTGCCCTCAACACCCTTGTTACTTGTAGCCATTTCGGCGGAAGGATCGAGAGTTATTAAGCACTCTTCTCGACTGGATTGGAACTGATCTAGATGGCTTTGGATCTCGCCAGGAACGGTCTCTTTACCTGTCCGGCGCACGGTGCTGACTTGGGCCAACCACCAGCCATTGGCGTAGATCCCGGCTGAGGCGCAGTGGCCCAGCGGTTCGAATACGGAACGACCGAACTGCGCCTGACCGGTTTCACGCAGGGCTTTGAAGTATTGGCTGTGGGCCGATAGGTGTTTGAGGTTGTTGGCTTTGAGGATCTGCACACCTCGGCTCATAGCGCTGTCGAGGTCTGCCAAGTATTGGGTGGCGCTGGCTAGGGCTTGGGGGCTGGCGCTGGTGTAGACGGTGGGCGCCTGCTGCTCGGCAGTTTGGGCAATAGCGGGTTCTATTGGAGTGGTGGCGCTCGGGCTGAGCCAATACCAAACGCTGGCGGCGACGATGATCCATGACACCGCTAACGCGACTTTTTGCGCGGTGGTTTTTTCTGTTTTTGCGTTGTTTTTATTCTGGTCCATTGGTGCTTCCTTCTTGGGGCGTTTCGTCCGTGGGTGCTGCGTGGGCGACGGTGGTGACACCGTCTGTGGTTGGGGCATTTAGTGGGATGCGACGAGCATGAAGGCCAGGCCTGCAAATACGCCTGTGGCGATGAGGGCGTAGGTTTTGAGGGCTTCGGGCAGGTGGTCTTTGATTGAGTAGCTGAGGGCGGCGATGCCGATGCAGGCTACGCAGGTTTTGAGTATGAACCGGTGGTTGTTGTGTTGCTGTGTCAGGGCGTTTTTATGGGCAGTGATGTCGTCGTGGGGGTTGTGGTCGCAGTGCAGGCACTGTCGTTCGCTGGGTTGGGGTGGCGGGTGTTTTAGGGTGTGGTGGCCGAGGTTGATTTGGCCGCGGTTGCCTTTGATTTTGATGGTGAGTTGATGGTCTTTTCCATCCATGGGGAGGTTTTGTATTTCCTCTGAAAGCCTGGCTGATAGTTTGCTGACCAGGTCTCCGTCCTCGCTTGGCATAGTTCTCCTTTGCTATTTCAGCGATTTATTACCAATTTCAATATGCGCTCAACGCGGGGCTGGTCGAACTGTTGTTCGTGGCCCAGCGCGTTGTAGATCTCTGCGGCCACTTCGGCCAGTTTTTTTGATGGCCAACGCCGGCCGGCTTGTTTGGCGGCGGCTTCGAGCATTTCGATGATTCGTCCGAGTTTTTCGCCGTCGATGGGCGCCCAGGTGGGGGCTGCTGCGTCGGGGGTGGGGACGAGGACTTTTTGGCCGGTGATGATGAAGTAGAGGTCGGCGCCGGCTTGGGCGATGGCGGCCATGTAGTGGGCGTCGGGGACGCGGTCGCCTGCTTCGTAGAGCATTTGGGTTTTTTTGGTTACGCCGGCCAGGGCTGCGAAGTCGGTTTGGTTGAGGCCTAGCCGTGTCCGCTCGCCGCGTAGTCGCTCACAAAAGGAAACCATTCGGTTACCAAAATCCTTTTACATGGGAACCGTTCGGTTCCATCATTCGTTCACACCGTCCGACCACGAACGGCAACTTTATCGGCACCAAGGCGGGTGCTGTTTCCCCGGAGGGATTTTATGACGCTACGTACTGCGGATGAGGCTAAAGCTGAGCTTAGGGCCAAGGGTGTTTCGATTA
This sequence comes from Pseudomonas sp. IT-232MI5, assembly GCF_949767845.1. Classification (NCBI taxonomy): domain Bacteria; kingdom Pseudomonadati; phylum Pseudomonadota; class Gammaproteobacteria; order Pseudomonadales; family Pseudomonadaceae; genus Pseudomonas; species Pseudomonas sp. IT-232MI5. Next base: position 547,369 of record NZ_CATKQE010000011.1, on the reverse strand, counting down.
CTCAGTGGGCGATCGCGAATCGTTTTTCGCCCAACCTGGTGTTTGAGGTGTTGGGTGGGCGCAAGAAGTGTGTGCGCGGTCAGACGCATGAGATTGCGATCAAGTTGGGGCTTAAGGCCGGGGAGATTTGTGTGGACCCGGCGTCGGCTCTTGAGTCTTCGCGTTTTGTGGCGTGAGGCTCTGGATGAAAAATCATATCGGTTATGGGGAATCTACCGCTTTTATTTGTTTGCCGAGACTGCGCACGGATGAAAAAGAGAGTTTTCCTACAAAAAACACACTATTTGCCACTTTTTTTGCGGTGACGCGTGGGCTGCTTAATAGGTGGCGGGTGCGGGCCTTCGGTTTTGAGGGGGGCAATTTACCTGATTTTGTTGTGCGTGCTGTGTCGTGTTTGACCGCTTTTGCTTGGGTGTTGCGATGAGTCGGCCGGTGTCGGCGTCTGCTCGGGTGTTGCGTGTGCTGTTGGCGTTGAAGGGGCACACGGTGACGGGCTTGAGTAATGCGGAGTTGGCGGTTTTGACGCAGGACAGTCCGAGCAATATTACGCGGGCGATGCAGACGTTGATTGAGGAAGGTTTGGCGCTGAAGTTGGATAACGGGCGTTTTGCTCATTCGGTGAAGGTGTTGCAGATGGCGCAGGCGCATGCCGAGCACATGGCGCGTTTGACGGGACGGATGCAGGAAATCAATCAGCGGATTGCCGCGGGTTCGAGGGTTTAAGGAGGCGGTATGGCACGGAGCAAGGGTGTTTGCGCTGAGGCGTTGGTGTTGCCGGCGTTGGATGGCGCGAGGTTGACGGCTGATCAGAATGCGATGGCGTCGTTGCAGGCGCTGCATGGCGATGAGCGGGATGTGGTGAATCAGTTGTTGGGTCAGTCGCTGATGGCGGGTGCGTTGGAGGCGTTTTCCCGCACGGTGCGGATTTCGAAGTTGGCGTTTGTGAAGGAGAAGAAGCTTTACCGAGCGATTGCCGGGGGTAAAAGTCCGCACGGTGCGCAGGTGTTGAGTGGGACGTGGGAGGAGTTTTGCGGGCTGTTGGGCCGTTCGGTTGATCAGGTGGATCGCGATATTGCGAATGTGCGGGCCTTCGGTGAGGAGGCGTTGGATTCGATGTCGCGGATGGGGTTTGGCTACCGCGAGTTGCGCCAGTTTCGCCAGTTGCCGCAGGACCAGCAGGCAGCGCTGGTTGAGGTGGCCAGGGTCGGTGATAAGGAGGCGTTTGTTGAGTTGGCTGAGGAGTTGATCGGCCAGCATGCTCGGGAGACGACGGTGTTAGGCCGACGGCTTGAGGAGGCTGCGGCGGATTATTCGGCGCAGAGCGAGTTGCTGGCGAAGCGATCCGGTGAGTTGGATGGCGCTCGCCGGGCGCTGGAGTGTTCGCGTCAGCAGGTGCAGGCGATGCCGGCAGATGAGGTGGCGAAGGCGTTGCGCGCTGAGGTGACGGCGATTGCGTTTGAGGCAGAGTGTTGTGTGTTGGGGCCGCTACGGGAGGGGTTTGCGAAGTTGGCGGCGCTGGCGTGTGACGGTGAGGATCATCGGGTGTTTAAGGCCGGGTTGATTGGGCAGTTGGAGACGACGCTGGGCGTGGTTCGCAGTGAGTTCAATTTGCTGGGTGCGGCGGATGGTGCGGCGGTTTGGTTGTCGGCTGCGGAGGTTGAGGGATGAATCCTGTTCAAGCTCAGCAGTTGATGGAGATTGCTCGCCGTCTGGATGCGGCGGTGTATGGCGAGCGTTCGGCGATTTATGCGGCGGGTGTTTCGGAGCTGGGGGTGTCGCTTTCTACGCTGCAACGGCTTTTGAAGTCGGTATGTGTGGCGAAGCCGCGTAAGCGCCGGCGTGATGCGGGCAGCAGTGTTTTACCGATTGAGGAGGCTCGGTTGATTTCGGCGATGTTGTTGGAGTCGATTCGGGCGAATAACAAGCAGTTGTCGACGATTGTGCGGGCGGTTGAGCGCTTGCGTAGTAATGGATTGATTACGGCGGGCCGTGTGGATGAGTTGACGGGTGTGTTTCGCCCGATGAGCCGCAGTGCGATTTGCCGGGCGTTGTTTGCTTATAAGTTGCATCCGTCGCAGTTGTTGCAGGACGCCCCGGCGGTGTCGTTGGCCAGTTTGCATCCTAATCATGTGTGGCAGGTGGATGCGTCGATTTCGACGCAGTTCTATTTGGCGGATGACGGTGCGCGGGTGATGCATAAGGCTGAGTTTTATGAGGGGAAGCCGGCGAATTTGAAGCGGATTGAGCGCCAGCGGTTGTGGCGGTATGTGGTGACGGATCATACGAGCGGGACGCTGTATGTGGAGTATGTGTTGGGGGCGGAGTCGGCCGAGAATTTGTGCAGCGTGTTGATTAATGCGATGCAGAAACGCGGTGCGGCGGATCCTTTTCACGGGGTGCCTTGGGTGCTGATGACGGACCCGGGGGCGGCGATGACGAGTGGGATTTTCCGCAATTTGTGCCGGGTGTTGTCGATTGATTTGGTGATTAATCGGGTCGGGAATGCGCGGGCGAAGGGCCAGGTTGAGCAGGCGCACAATTTGGTCGAGCGGGAGTTTGAGAGTGCGCTGAAGTTTCAGCCGGCGAAGACGCTTGAGCAGATTAATGCGTGGGCGACGCAGTGGATGCTTTTTTTCAATTCGACGTCGATTCATACGCGCACGCGCCGCAGTCGGTATGGGGTGTGGCAGTTGATTACGCCTGAGCAGTTGCGCTTGGCGCCAAGTGTTGAGGTGTGCCGGGAGTTGGCGGTGTGTACGCCGGAGTGCCGCAAGGTGAGTAATTTGCTGCGGGTGTCGTTTCGCGGGGCGTCGTTTGATGTGAGTTCGGTGCCGGGTGTGATGGTCGGTGAGAAGTTGCTGGTTACGCGTAATTGCTGGCGGGATAAGGATTCGGCGATTGCGGTGTTGGTGGGTGATGACGGACGTGAGCGGTACCACGTGATCGAGCGGATTGGGGTGGATGCGTTTGGCTTTGCTGAGTCGGCGGCGGTGATTGGCGAGCAGTTTAAACAGCATGCGCAGACGCCGGCGCAGGTGTCGCGCAAGGTGTTGGAGCAGTTGGCGACGGGGACGCTGTCGGAGGCGGATGCGTTGGCTGCGCGCAAGGCGAAGGCGGTGCCATTTGGTGGGCGTGTGGATCCGCTTAAGTATGTGAAGGATACGGTCTTGCCGGCTTATCTCCCGCGACGGGGGGCGACGCTGAATGTGGATGCGCCGACGGTTGAGGTGGCGCCGTTGAGTCTGGTTGAGGCGGCGAAGTGGTTGCGGCCGAGGTTGGGTCAGTTGTGGTCGCCGCAGTCTTACGGCTGGTTGTTGGAGCGTTTTCCGCAGGGTGTTCCTCAGGAGGATCTTGAGGCGATTGAGGCTGAGTTGAAGCGGCCTGTTGAGGTCAGGCGTGGGCCGTTCGGTTCGGTTGGGGGTGTGTGATGTTGAAGTTGAAAGGGATTTTGCAGGAGATGGGCCGGCCTCAGGCGGCGTTGGCGCAGTCGTTGTGTGTGAGCAGTGCGGCGGTGGCGCAGTTGGTGAATCACAATCTTTGGCCGCGCAAGTTGGATGGTGAGGTGTTACGGGGTCGTATTCGCTCTTTTCTGGCGGATTGTGGGACGAATGATGCCGCGATTGCGGGTGCTTTTGATGAGGCGGTTGTGCCGTGTTTGATGGCCGATGTTCCGGCTGCTGTGGTTGTGCTGTCCAAGGAGGACGATTCGATGTTGTTGCCTAAGCAAACGCTTCAGCCCGCTACGCGTAAGGCGTTTGGTCTGTTTCGTGATCCGTTTGATGAGTTGCAGTGTGCCCAGGATATGTGGGTGAGTCCGGATATCCGCTATGTGCGGGAGGCGATGTATCAGACGGCTCGGCACGGTGGCTTTCTGGCCGTTGAGGGGGAATCGGGGGCCGGTAAAAGTACGCTTCGCCGGGATCTGGTAAATCGTCTTGCTGAGAATAATGATCCGGTGCTGATTATTGAGCCTTATGTGTTGGCGTCTGAGGATAACGATTCGAAGGGGAAGTCGCTTAAGAGTACGCATATCGCTGAGTCGATGATGGCGGCTGTGGCGCCGTTGGCTAAGCCGAAGAGTAGTCCTGAGGCGCGCTTTGCTCAGTTGCATCGGGCGTTGAAGGAGTCGCATGCGGCGGGGTATCGCCATTGCCTGGTGATTGAGGAGGCACATAGTTTGCCGGTGCCGACGCTGAAGCATTTGAAGCGGATTTTGGAGTTGGAGGTGGGGTTCACGAAGTTGGTGAGCGTCATCATGATCGGCCAGCCGGAGTTGGGGGTGAAGTTGAGTGAGCGTAATGCGGATGTGCGGGAGGTGGTGCAGCGCTGTGAGCGGGTGGTGCTGGGGCCGGTCGATCATTCGCGGTTGGGGGAGTTTTTGACGTTTCGGTTTGATCGGATCGGTAAGGCTTTGGGGGATGTCATCGAGCCTGGCGCTGTTGAGGCGATTGTGGCGCGGTTGTCTCAGCCAACTCGGCATGGTGGGCGGGATGGGACGGTTTCGCTGCTTTATCCGTTGGCGATCGGGAATCTGGTGATTGCGGCGATGAATTTGGCGGTGCAGTTGGGTGTGCCGAAGGTGTCTGCTGATGTCATCAAGGGGGTGTGATTTGGAGACTTTGAATCTGACCAGCCGGTTGAGAAGCGTGCCGCTGAGTATTTTGGCTGAGGGGTTTCCAATCATGCTTTCGGCTTTTAATGAGCTGGTGCGGGAGTTGCGTGGGGCCGGCATTGGGATCAAGGAGCAGGTGCTATTAGAGAATAAGGTGGTGATTGATGAGGACTGTGCTGATTTGTTTGTGGTGCGGTTCGGGGATTGTTTGAGTGGGATTCGCTATTCGTCTGCGGGGCAGTTCACGTGTAGTTCGGTGACGGTTCGCGGGGTGGATGTGGTTTGGCTGACGTTGGCCAGGGGGCAGATGCAATGATTGTTGGCCCCGAGCGTGCGGCGGTACGGGTATGAGTGGCTTGCGCAGTAAGGGGCCGGAGTTGTTGGTTGATTTGACGGAGCATGTGGCTGCTTCGTTGGTTGAGTTGGTGTCGATGGAGGATGAGGCGGCTCGGCATGTGGCTAAAGAGGTGGCCGATCGGATGGCGGCGCATTGGGGTGGGCAGAATGTCTATTTCCCGATGGGGCTGGCGGGGAAGCTTAGTCGGCGGGATCGGCAGATTTTTGAGGAGTTCAATGGGACGAATCATAGTGATCTGGCGAGGAAGTATGCGGTGTCGCTGCAGTGGATTTATAAGATCGTGAAGGCGGTGCGCAAGGATGAGGTGGCGCGTCGTCAGGTGGATATGTTCGCCCCGTCGGTTGATGACTGACGGGGCGTTTTTCGTTGCGCTGGGTGCAAGGGAATTGCAGGGGGTGTCCCGGTTTGGGTCGGGGTGGACCGGAATGGGTCGGGTTTATCGCGCGTTTTGGGTATGATTTAGGTCACGCGTTAACATACACCGACTTGCAATACCGAGTCGAACTCAGGTTTGAAAAGCACAGAGATCGGCTCCCATATCCCCTCGCTCACTAGGGTAGAGGGGACTGACCGAGTTGATTGTTTGAGGTACACCGACTTGCAATACCGAGTCGAACTCAGGTTTTGAAAAGCATAGAGATCGGCTCCCTTTCCCCCTCGCCCCCTTGGGGGAGAGGGCTGGGGTGAGGGGGGAAAGCTTTTAGCCGTGCGGCAAAGCCAGCGGCGGAGCGAAGTCGAACGGCGCCAATGCGTAACCGCTTTCATCCACCTGCAACGCCCAACCCTGCCGATCCCAATCCCCCAACACAATCCGCTTCGCCGCCTGCTCACCGAGCTGCAGCTTGTGAATCGCCGGGCGATGGGTGTGCCCGTGGATCAGGGTTTTCACGCCAAATTCCTGCATGATCCGCGGAATCTCTTCAGGCGTGACATCGACAATGTCATTGGCCTTCATCCGCGTCTGTGCCTTGCTTTCGCTGCGCAGCTTGCGCGCCAGTTTGTGGCGGCTGCTCAAGGGCAGGTTACGCAGGATGAACAGCGTGATCGGATTACGCAGATAACGCCGCAGCTTCATATAGCCGACGTCGCGGGTGCAGAGGCTGTCGCCGTGCATCAACAGCACCGGCTCGCCGTAAAACTGCACGACACTCGGATCCTTCAGCAAGGTGCAGCCAGCCTGTTTACAGAAGGCCTTGCCAAGCATGAAGTCGCGATTGCCGTGCATCAGAAAAATCGCCGTGCCACTGTCGCTGAGTTCGCGCAGGGCCTGGCAGATGGAACGCTGGAAGGGCGTCATGGCGTCGTCGCCAATCCACGCTTCGAAGAAGTCGCCGAGAATGTACAGCGCACTCGCCGAGCGGGCGCGTCCGGCGAGCAAATCCAGAAACGCCCGGGTAATGTCCGGGCGCTCCTCTTCCAGATGCAAGTCTGAAATCAGCAATATCACGCTTCGATGATCTCGGCTTTCTCGATGATCACGTCGTCTTTTGGCACGTCCTGGTGACCGGCCTTGGAGGTAGTGGCAACGCCTTCGATCTTGTCGACGACATCAGTGCCGGCAACCACTTTACCGAATACGGCGTAGCCCCAGCCCTGAGCGGTCTTGGCGGTGTGGTTGAGGAAGCTGTTGTTGGTGGCGTTGATGAAGAACTGCGCCGAGGCCGAATGCGGGTCCATGGTGCGAGCCATGGCCAGGGTGTACTTCTCGTTCTTCAGGCCGTTGTCGGCTTCGTTCTGGATGCTTGGGCGCTTGTCTTTCTTTTCTTGCATGCCAGGCTCGAAACCGCCGCCCTGGATCATGAAGCCCTTGATCACGCGGTGGAATACCACGTTCTCGTAGTGACCGTTTTTAACGTATTCGAGGAAGTTGGCAGCGGTGATCGGCGCTTTTTCCGCGTCCAGTTCGATGACGATGTCGCCGTAGTTGGTGGTCAGTTTGACTTGAGTCATGATCGCTACTCTTTATAAGGAATTCGTGGGTAATGGGACATTTCGACCCGTTACCGGTTCAGCCCATCGGCCAAGGTGCGCAGTTTAGCGTGACAGGCGCGAATTTCGAGGCAGTTTTTCCAAATCCCTGCGATTAAATGCGCTCCTTTATAGGCCGTGCTCTGTCAGCCCCTTGACAGCATCGGCTATGATAGCGGCTTTGTTTTGTCTGGCCCCCTCTGCGGCCGCGCACATGTAAGTCAAGGATCCTATGAGCAAGCCCACTGTCGACCCTACCTCGAATGCCAAGTCCGGCCCTGCCGTGCCGGTCAATTTCCTGCGGCCGATCATCCAGGCAGACCTGGACTCGGGCAAGCACACCCAGATCGTCACCCGTTTCCCGCCGGAGCCCAACGGCTACCTGCACATCGGCCACGCCAAGTCGATCTGCGTGAACTTCGGCCTGGCCCAGGAGTTCGGCGGCGTCACGCACCTGCGTTTCGACGACACCAACCCGGCCAAGGAAGATCAGGAATACATCGACGCGATCGAAGCCGACGTCAAATGGCTGGGCTTTGAGTGGTCCGGCGAAGTGCGCTACGCCTCGCAGTATTTCGACCAGTTGCACGATTGGGCCGTCGAGCTGATCAAGGCCGGCAAGGCCTACGTCGACGACCTGACCCCGGAGCAGGCCAAGGAGTACCGTGGCAGCCTGACCGAGCCGGGCAAGAACAGCCCGTTCCGCGACCGTTCGGTAGAAGAAAACCTCGACTGGTTTGCGCGCATGCGTGCCGGTGAGTTTCCGGACGGCGCCCGCGTGCTGCGTGCCAAAATCGATATGGCCTCGCCGAACATGAACCTGCGTGATCCGATCATGTATCGCATCCGTCACGCGCATCACCACCAGACCGGTGACAAGTGGTGCATCTACCCGAACTACGACTTCACCCACGGTCAGTCGGACGCCATCGAAGGCATCACCCACTCGATCTGCACCCTGGAATTCGAAAGCCATCGTCCGCTGTACGAGTGGTTCCTCGACGCCTTGCCAGTGCCGGCGCACCCGCGTCAGTACGAGTTCAGCCGTCTGAACCTCAACTACACCATCACCAGCAAGCGCAAGCTCAAGCAACTGGTCGATGAAAAGCACGTCAACGGCTGGGACGATCCGCGCATGTCCACGCTGTCGGGTTTCCGCCGCCGTGGCTACACGCCGAAGTCGATCCGCAACTTCTGCGAAATGGTCGGCACCAACCGTTCCGATGGCGTGGTTGACTTCGGCATGCTCGAATTCAGCATCCGTGACGACCTCGATCACACCGCGCCACGCGCCATGTGCGTGCTGCGTCCGCTGAAAGTCGTCATCACCAACTACCCGGAAGGCCAGGTCGAAAACCTCGAACTGCCGCGCCACCCGAAAGAAGACATGGGCGTACGCGCGCTGCCATTCGCTCGGGAAATCTACATCGACCGTGACGACTTCATGGAAGAGCCACCGAAGGGCTACAAGCGCCTGGAACCGGCCGGTGAAGTGCGTCTGCGCGGCAGCTACGTGATCCGTGCCGACGAAGCGATCAAGGACGCCGATGGCAACATCGTCGAACTGCGTTGCTCGTACGATCCGGAAACCCTCGGCAAGAACCCTGAAGGCCGCAAGGTCAAAGGCGTGATCCACTGGGTGCCGGCCGCGGCCAGCGTCGAGTGCGAAGTGCGTCTGTACGATCGCCTGTTCCGTTCGGCCAACCCTGAGAAGGCTGAAGACAGCGCGAGTTTCCTCGACAACATCAACCCTGATTCGCTGCAGGTACTCACCGGTTGTCGTGCTGAGCCATCGCTTGGCAATGCACAGCCGGAAGACCGGTTCCAGTTCGAGCGCGAAGGCTACTTCGTCGCGGATTTGAAGGACTCGAAACCAGGTCAGCCGGTATTCAACCGTACCGTGACCCTGCGTGATTCGTGGGGCCAGTGATTCAGCGTCAAAGGAAATAACGTGCTAACGATCTACAACACGCTCACCAAGAGCAAAGAAGTCTTCAAGCCGCTGGATGGCAACAAGGTGCGCATGTACGTCTGCGGGATGACCGTGTACGACTACTGCCACCTCGGCCACGGCCGCAGCATGGTCGCGTTCGACCTGGTGACCCGCTGGTTGCGGTTCAGCGGTTACGACCTGACCTACGTGCGCAACATCACCGACATCGACGACAAGATCATCAATCGCGCCAACGAGAACGGTGAATCGTTCGAAGCGTTGACCGAGCGCATGATCGCCGCGATGCACGAAGACGAAGCGCGCCTGAACATCAAGAAGCCGGACATGGAGCCGCGCGCCACGGATCATATTCCGGGCATGCACGCGATGATCCAGACCTTGATCGACAAGGGCTACGCCTACGCTCCGGGCAATGGCGACGTGTACTACCGCGTCGCCAAATTCATGGGCTACGGCAAACTGTCGCGCAAGAAAATCGAAGACCTGCGCATCGGCGCCCGCATCGAAGTCGACGAGTCGAAACAGGACCCGCTTGACTTCGTCCTGTGGAAAGCCGCCAAACCGGGCGAGCCAAGCTGGGAATCGCCGTGGGGCGCCGGGCGTCCGGGCTGGCACATCGAGTGCTCGGTGATGTCCACCTGCTGCCTCGGCGAGACCTTCGACATTCATGGCGGCGGCAGCGATCTTGAGTTCCCGCACCACGAAAACGAAATCGCCCAGAGCGAAGCGGCCACCGGCAAGACCTACGCCAATGCGTGGATGCATTGCGGCATGATTCGCATCAATGGCGAGAAGATGTCCAAGTCCTTGAACAACTTCTTCACCATTCGCGACGTGCTGGAAAAGTACCACCCTGAGGTCGTGCGTTACCTGCTGGTGTCGAGCCACTACCGCAGCGCGATCAACTACTCGGAAGACAACCTCAAGGACGCCAAAGGCGCTCTGGAGCGTTTCTATCACGCGTTGAAAGGCCTGCCGACTGTGGCGCCTGCTGGCGGCGAAGCGTTTGTTGAACGCTTCACTGCGGTGATGAACGACGACTTCGGTACGCCGGAAGCCTGTGCCGTGCTGTTCGAGATGGTGCGTGAGATCAACCGTCTGCGCGAGAGCGATCTTGATGCAGCGGCAGGTCTGGCGGCGCGTCTGAAAGAGCTGGCGAGTGTGCTGGGTGTGTTGCAGTTGGAAGCGGATGACTTCCTGCAGGCGGGCGCTGAAGGGCGTGTCGATGCGGCTGAGGTTGATGCGTTGATTGCGGCGCGTCTGGCGGCACGTGCGGGTAAGGATTGGGCTGAGTCCGATCGGATTCGTGATCAGCTGACGGCGATGGGTGTTGTGTTGGAAGACGGTAAGGGTGGGACTACCTGGCGTTTGGCTGACTGATCGATGTGTTTGGCTTCAAAACAAAACCCGCCTTGTGCGGGTTTTTGTTTGGGCGCAAGAAAAGCCCCTCACCCTAACCCTCTCCCAGGGGGAGAGGGGACCGAATGGGTGATGCTCAGGAAATACGCCGACTTGAACGTGCTGCTTTGAATCCATAATCGACTGGTTTTTTCAGGTCGATGTACAACGCCAGACACCTCGGTCAGCTCCCTCGGGGAGAGGGGACTGAATGGGGGATGCTCAAGAGATACGCCGAATTGAAAGTTTTTCTCCGAATCCATAATCGACTCGGTCTTTCAGGTCGATGTACAACGCCAGATACCGCGGTCGGCTCCCTCTCCCTCCGGGAGAGGGCTGGGGTGAGGGTTGCTTTTGACGTTCGCGTAGGTCTTGATGTCGGCAACGCGTTCAGCAGGATGCTGATCAGCGACGATCATCTAAGGGAAACACCATGGCCAATCACTATCGCGAACTGCTAACGACCCCCGGCGCCACCGGGCTAGTGCTCGCGAGTTCCATCGCCCGATTGCCACAGGCAATGATCGGCATCGGCATCATCACCATGCTCGTGCAGCAAACCGGTGTGTACTGGCTGGCCGGCACAGTCGCCGGTACATTCACCCTGGCCAACGCGCTGCTCGGCCCGCACATCTCGAAACTGGTCGATCGACATGGCCAGAGCCGCGTGCTGCCCATAGTCACGGCGTTCAGCATTGTCATGTTGCTGGCACTGATCATCGCCGTCTACTTGCGCGCGCCAGCCGCACTGCTGTTTGTGCTGGCGGCACTGGCGGGGACGATGCCGAGCATGCCGTCGATGATCCGCGCGCGATGGTCGCAATTGTTCCGGGGCAAGCCGCAACTGCACACGGCGTTTTCGCTGGACACGGTCCTCACCGAAATGGCCTACATCGTCGGTCCGCCGCTGGCGATCGGTTTGAGCGTGAGCTTTTTCGCTGAAGCCGGGCCATTGGTCGCGGTCGGGCTGCTGGCCGTCGGGGTGACGGCGTTTCTCCTGCAACGCGAGACTGAACCCAAGGTTGTTGTGGGCCACGCCAGCCATAGCGGCTCAACCCTGCTGATTCCCGGCGTGCGCACCATTGTCCTCGCGTTGTTGGCGATGGGGGTTATTGGTGGAGCAATCGATGTCGCCGTTGTGGCCTTCGCCAATGCGCAGGGCTGGCCAGCCTCCGCAACCTTCATCCTCGCAGCCTATGCGTTTGGTTCATTGGTGGCGGGCCTGACGTTCGGTGCGATGAGGGTTTCGCTGGCGATCGAAAAACAGTTCCTGATCGGGATATTGGTCACGGCGTTCACCGGTGTACTGCCTGTTTTTGCAACGGATGTTTATGTGCTGACAGCGGCGCTGTTTATCGCGGGCATCTCATTTGCGCCGACGATGGTCGTGGTGATGAAAATGGGGACGATCATTATTCCTCCGTCGCGGATCACGGAGGGGCTGACATGGATGACTACCGGTATCAGCGTTGGTGTTGCGCTCGGCGGCATGCTGGCAGGGTTGGTTATTGATGCCTTCGGCGCGCGCGCGGGATTTGCGGTGGCTATTGGTGCGGGATTGATGATGGTGGGGGTTGTGCTGGTGGGGTTGCGCACATTGGAGGCGGCTTCGGTTGCGCATGTTGAGCCAGAACTTTCGCCCTCACCCTAGCCCTCTCCCCCAGGAGAGGGGACTGATTGGGGGATGTTCAAGAGATACGCCGACCTGAACGTGCTGTGCCGAATCCATAATCGACCGGGTGTTTCAGGTCGATGTACAACGCCAGACACCTCGGTCGGCTCCCTCTACCTCCGGGAGAGGGATGGGCGGGCGGCGTTCCGATGAGGGGAAGGGGTTCACTCAACCTTCAATCTGCCGCAACCGTTTATAGAGCGTATTGCGGCTAACACCCAAACGTCGCGCCAGATGCGAAATATTGCCCCCGGAAGCCTTCAACTCCCGGTTCAACGCTTCCACATCATTCAAATCCAGCCCCAACGGCGCCGCGCTCTCAACCGGCTCCATCTCCAGATCCACAAAAAAATCATCCGGCAAATGCTCCAGCCTCACCGGCTGTTCCTCAGCCATCGCCAACGCCACCTGCATCACACTACTGACCTGACGCAAATTCCCCGGCCACGGATGACGGCTGAACAGCTCCAGCACTTCCTGGCTCAACCCCGCCCACTGCGTCGGTTCACGATGCTGTTCCCACAATCGCTTAAACAACGCCTCCTTGTCACTGCGCTCCCTCAGCGGCGGCAGTTCCAGCGTCAGTCCACCAATGCGGTAATACAAATCCTCACGAAACCGCCCCAATTGCACTTGTTCACGCAGAGAACGGTTAGTCGCCGAAATAATCCGCAAATCCACCGGGAACAATTCGCTACTGCCCACCGGTTGCACGCAGCGCTCCTGCAACACCCGCAACAACCGCGCCTGCGTCGGCAACGGCATATCGCCAATCTCGTCGAGAAACAGCGTGCCTTTGTCCGCCTTGCGAATCAGCCCGATGCTGCCTTTCTGATTCGCGCCGGTGAACGCGCCTTTCTCGTAGCCAAATAACTCGGACTCGACCAGCTCGGCGGGGATCGCCGCACAATTGACGGCAATGAACGCCTGTTTGCTCCGTGAGCTGGCCTGGTGCAGGGCTTTGACGAAGACCTCTTTGCCGACCCCGGTTTCGCCATGGATCAGCAGCGGAATGTCTTTCTCCAGTAACCGCTCAGCCTGCCGCACGGCTTTTTCCACGCGACTGTCGCCGAAGTGCAGGGTGTTGAGGCTGATCGCGGTGGGCGCGGCGGTTTTGGGTTCGGCAGCAAAAACGCGCGGCTGAATTGACGCCTGTTTCGGCCGCTTCAACAAACACTGGAATCGGTTGCGCCCAGAGGTCTGCAAGGCAAACGGCAAGCCGTCCGGCTGGTTGATCAATTCCAGCAGCGACACTTTGAACAGGCTCTCAACGCTGACCCGCGACAACCGCACGCCGAGCAGATTGTCGGCCCGCCGATTGGCCGACAGCACCTGACCGCTCTCATCAAAGATCAACAACCCGGCCCACTGACTGTCGAGGTTGTTCAACCCGGTGTTGAAGGTCAGTTGAAAATGCTGGCCATGGAACAGGTTGAGGATCAGCCGGTTCTCCACGGTCTGGCTCATCATCTTGACCATGCCCAGGGTGTGTGAGGGCGGCAGATAGCTGTCGCTGGACACGTCGAGCACCGCGATCACCTTGCGCTCGGCGTCGAAAATCGGCGCGGCGGACCCGGTCATGAAGCGGTTGGCTTTCAGAAAGTGTTCATCGTGTTCAATGTGCACCGCTTGCTCACACGCCAGTGCCGTGCCGATCGCATTGGTGCCGCTGCAGCGCTCCATCCAGCTCGCCCCGGCCTGAAAGCCCCGGGCCAGATTCGGCTCGATAAAGCGTTGCGTGCCCCACGAGGTCAGCACCTGGCCCTGATTGTCAGCGAGCATGATCAGGCAGTTGGAGTTGCTGAGGATGTTTTCGTAGTAGGGCAGGACTTCCTGGTGCGTGGTCTGCACCAGTGAATGATGGCTGTCGAGCAACTGCGCAATGCCGGCGGCGGGCAGTTGATCGAAGGCCGGCGTGCTTTGGTGGTCGAGACCGAACGCGCGACAACGTTGCCAGGACGTCTGGACGATCGCGTCGTGGGACAGCGGCGGGGCAAGTGCGGCCATGGCAGTCAGCCTCTGATGCAGCATTCTTATTATTGTTATTCGATCCTACAGGGGGATCGGTTCGCAAAAAGCGTTCATAGAGTGTTGTTCACTATTGTTCATTGTCAATCGGTCAACTGTTCAAATGTGTTCAGCAATGAACGCCGTTTCCCCACGCTTTCACCGATTTTCGCGTCAAATCAATCACTTAGTATCTTTGGCACGAAACTCGCTCCCGTGCACAGGTCGATTGACTCCAATAATAAAAAGGCCGAGCCATGTCACTCACCCTGGAGCACGTCAGCCGTACCGTCGAGGGCCAGACCTGGATCGACGATGCGTGCCTGAAATTCGAACCCGGTTCGTTCAACGTTTTGCTCGGCCGCACCCTGTCCGGCAAAACCAGCCTCATGCGTTTAATGGCCGGGCTCGATAAGCCCGACAGCGGTCGCATCCTGATGAACGGCGTCGACGTCACCCAGCGCCCGGTGCGTTTGCGCAACGTGTCGATGGTTTATCAGCAGTTCATCAACTACCCGACCATGACCGTGTTCGAGAACATCGCCTCGCCGCTGCGGCAGGCCGGTGTCTCGAAAGAGATCATCCATAGCAAAGTGCAGGAAACTGCGAAGATGCTGCGCATCGAGAAGTTTCTGCAGCGCTATCCGCTGGAGCTGTCCGGCGGTCAACAGCAGCGCACGGCCATGGCCCGCGCGTTGGTCAAGGACGCCGAGCTGATCCTGTTCGATGAGCCGCTGGTCAACCTCGACTACAAACTGCGCGAAGAACTGCGTCAGGAAATGCGCGAGCTGTTCAAGGCGCGCCACACCATCGCGATCTACGCCACCACCGAACCCAACGAAGCGCTGGCACTCGGCGGCACCACGACGATTCTTCACGAAGGCCGGGTGATTCAGAGCGGCCCGTCGACTTCGGTCTATCACCAGCCGCAAACCGTGCTCGCCGCCGAATTGTTCTCCGAACCGCCGATCAACCTGATGCCCGGGCGCATTGCCGGTAACGAAGTGAGTTTTGCCAACTTCGTACACTTCCCGTTGAACGTCGATCTGCGCCCGGTGGGCGAGGGCGCGTTCCGCTTTGGCGTGCGCCCCAGCCACATCTCGCTGGTGCCGAGCAACGATGACGACCTCGAACTGGCAGTCACCGTCGAAGTCGCCGAGATCAGCGGTTCGGAAACCTTCCTGCATGTGCGCAACGAGCATTTCCTGCTGGTGCTGCACTTGCCCGGCGTTCACGAATACGACGTCGATGCGCCAATCCGAATTTACATCCCGACTCACAAACTGTTCGTTTTCGATGCGCAGGGCCGTCTGGTGCAAGCACCGGGCCGGCGTGTCGCGAGGGTTGCCTGATGGCCGAAATCCGTTTGCAGCACCTCGCCCACAGCTACAGCAAAACCCCCAGCGGCGCCGAGGATTACGCGATCCGCGAGATGGATCACGTCTGGGAACAGGGCGGCGCTTACGCCTTGCTCGGGCCGTCGGGTTGCGGCAAATCAACTTTGCTCAACATCATCTCCGGCCTGCTCAGCCCTTCGCAGGGGCATGTGTTGTTCGACGGTAAAGCGGTCAACGACCTGACGCCGGAGAAGCGCAACATCGCCCAGGTTTTCCAGTTTCCGGTGGTCTACGACACCATGACCGTGTTCGATAACCTGGCTTTCCCCCTGCGCAATCAGGGCATGGCCGAGGCGAAAGTGCACAGCAAGGTGCAGGAAATTGCCGAAGTGCTCGACCTGCAAAACCTC
The DNA here is from genome assembly GCF_949767845.1 of Pseudomonas sp. IT-232MI5. Classification (NCBI taxonomy): domain Bacteria; kingdom Pseudomonadati; phylum Pseudomonadota; class Gammaproteobacteria; order Pseudomonadales; family Pseudomonadaceae; genus Pseudomonas; species Pseudomonas sp. IT-232MI5. The sequence goes on along the minus strand of NZ_CATKQE010000011.1, from coordinate 531,653 downwards.
TTGAGCAAAAAGGCGCGCAACCTCACCGCCGACGAAAAACAGAAAGTCTCGATGGGCCGTGGTCTGGTGCGTGACGATGTCTCGGCGATCCTCTTCGATGAACCGCTGACGGTGATCGACCCGCACCTGAAGTGGAAACTGCGGCGCAAGCTCAAGCAGATCCACGAGCAGTTCAACATCACCATGGTCTACGTGACCCACGATCAACTGGAGGCCTCGACCTTCGCCGACAAGATTGCGGTGATGTACGGCGGTCAGATCGTCCAGTTCGGCACGCCACGGGAATTGTTCGAGCGGCCGAGCCACACCTTTGTCGGCTATTTCATCGGCAGCCCCGGGATGAACCTGATCGAGGTGCAGCCGCAGCCCGGCGGCGTCGGTTTCGCCTCGACGCACCTGCCGTTGTCCGACGCCATGCAGCGCCATATCGAACACGGTCAGTGGAAAAATCTGAAGGTCGGCATCCGCCCGGAGTTTATTCATGTCTGGGACGAGCCGTTTGATGACGCGATGCAGGCCAGGGTCGTACACGTCGAAGACCTCGGCACCTACAAGATCATGACCCTCGACCTCGATGGCGCGCCGTTGAAAGTGCGACTGGCCGAAGACAAACCGGTGCCGCAGGGCACGGCGTACATCAGTTTCCCGGCGCAGTGGTTGATGGTTTATGCCGATGAATTTCTGCTCGAAGCCGACGATGAGGTGCAGCCATGAACAAGGTGCAGAACAACAAGGCCTGGTGGCTGGTGTTGCCGGTGTTCCTGCTGGTGGCATTCAGTGCGGTGATCCCGATGATGACCGTGGTCAACTACTCGGTGCAGGACATCTTCGACCAGTCCAGCCGCTACTTCGTCGGCGCCGACTGGTACAAACAAGTGCTGCTCGATCCACGTTTGCACGACTCATTACTGCGCCAGTTCATCTACTCCGCGTGTGTGTTGCTGATCGAAATTCCGCTGGGCATTGCCGTTGCGCTGACCATGCCGACCAAGGGCCGCTGGTCGTCGGTGGTGCTGATCATTCTGGCGATTCCGTTGCTGATCCCGTGGAACGTGGTCGGCACCATCTGGCAGATCTTCGGCCGTGCCGACATCGGTCTGTTGGGTTCGAGCCTCAACGCGATGGGCATCAGCTACAACTATGCGGCCAACACCATGGACGCCTGGGTGACAGTGCTGGTGATGGACGTCTGGCACTGGACTTCGCTGGTGGCGCTGTTGTGTTTCTCCGGGTTGCGGGCGATTCCCGACGTGTATTACCAGGCCGCGCGGATCGACCGGGCCTCGGCCTGGGCGGTGTTCCGCCATATCCAATTGCCCAAACTGAAGAGCGTGCTGCTGATCGCGGTGATGCTGCGGTTTATGGACAGTTTCATGATCTACACCGAGCCGTTCGTGCTCACCGGCGGCGGGCCGGGCAATGCCACGACCTTCCTGAGTCAGACGTTGACCCAGATGGCCGTAGGGCAATTCGACCTCGGTCCGGCAGCGGCGTTTTCGCTGGTGTACTTCCTGATCATCCTGTTGGTGTCCTGGCTGTTTTACACCGCCATGACGCACTCCGACGCCAACCGCTGAGGCCCGGCCATGAGCAAGAGAAAGCTGATTCCATTGCTGGTGTACATCCTGTTCCTGCTGGTGCCGATCTACTGGCTGCTGAACATGTCGTTCAAGAGCAACACCGAAATCCTTGGTGGCCTCACACTTTTCCCACAGGACTTCACGCTGGCGAACTACAAGGTGATCTTCACCGATCCGAGCTGGTACACCGGATATCTGAACTCGCTGTATTACGTCAGCCTGAACACGGTGATCTCGCTGAGCGTGGCGTTGCCGGCGGCGTATGCGTTTTCGCGCTACCGTTTTCTCGGCGACAAGCACCTGTTTTTCTGGCTGCTGACCAACCGCATGGCGCCGCCGGCGGTGTTTCTGCTGCCGTTTTTCCAGTTGTATTCGTCGATTGGGCTGTTCGATACGCACATTGCCGTGGCCTTGGCGCATTGCCTGTTTAACGTGCCATTGGCGGTGTGGATTCTCGAAGGCTTCATGTCTGGCGTTCCAAAAGAAATCGACGAAACCGCCTACATCGACGGCTACAGTTTTCCCAAGTTCTTCGTGAAGATTTTCATCCCGCTGATCGGCTCCGGCATCGGTGTCACGGCGTTTTTCTGCTTCATGTTTTCCTGGGTCGAACTGCTGCTCGCGCGCACGTTGACCTCGGTAAACGCCAAGCCGATTGCGGCGGTGATGACGCGCACGGTGTCGGCGTCGGGTATCGATTGGGGCGTGCTGGCAGCGGCGGGGGTGTTGACCATTCTGCCGGGCATGCTGGTGATCTGGTTTGTTCGCAACCACGTGGCCAAGGGCTTTGCCCTCGGTCGGGTCTGAGGAGCTGATGATGGAATGGATGAGCTGGACCACGCCTACCGCAGCATTCTTCATCGTCATCGGCCTGATTCTGGTCGGCATGACCACTTGGGAATTGCGCTCGCCGAGCATCCTGCGGCGAGGTTTTCTGCCGATTGCCACCACCCGTGGCGATCGCTTGTTTATCGGTCTTCTCGGCAGCGCCTACCTGCATTTGCTGGTGATCGGCGCCACCGACTGGAGCATCTGGGTGGCGTCCGCGTTGTCCCTGGTGTGGCTGTTGGCTGTGATGCGTTGGGGCTAGTCGAGTCGTTCGGCAATGCGGCTCCACAACTTAAACAGGAGGTCTCTATGTTCGACAAAAACAATAAGCTGCGACATAGCATTTCATTGGCAGCCATGCTGGCACTCAGCGGTTTGAGCGCATCGGCCTGGGCCGATGCCTACGAGGACGCGGCGAAAAAATGGATCGGCAGTGAATTCAAACCGTCGACCCTGACGGCCGAGCAGCAACTCGAAGAACTGAAGTGGTTCATCAAGGCCGCCGAGCCGTTTCGCGGCATGGACATCAAGGTCGTTTCCGAGACCCTGACCACCCACGAATACGAGTCGAAAGTGCTGGCCAAGGCCTTCAGCGAAATCACCGGGATCAAACTCACCCACGACCTGCTGCAAGAAGGCGACGTGGTCGAGAAAATGCAGACGGTGATGCAGTCCGACAAGAACATCTATGACGGCTGGGTCAACGACTCGGACCTGATCGGTACGCACTTTCGCTACGGCAAGACCGAATCGATCACCGACCTGATGGCCAACGAAGGCAAGAACTTCACTTCGCCGACGCTCGATATCAAGGACTTCATCGGCATCTCGTTCACCACCGCGCCGGACGGCAAGATCTATCAATTGCCCGACCAGCAATTCGCCAACCTCTACTGGTTCCGCGCCGACTGGTTCGAGCGTGCCGATCTGAAAGCCAAGTTCAAGGAAAAATACGGCTACGAATTGGGCGTGCCGGTGAACTGGTCGGCCTATGAAGACATCGCCAAATTCTTCAGCGAAGACGTCAAGGAAATCGACGGCAAACGTGTGTACGGGCACATGGACTACGGCAAGAAAGACCCGTCGCTGGGCTGGCGTTTCACCGATGCCTGGTTCTCCATGGCCGGCGGCGGCGACAAGGGCATTCCCAACGGCTTGCCGGTGGACGAGTGGGGGATTCGTGTTGAGGATTGCCATCCGGTCGGCTCCAGTGTGACCCGTGGCGGCGATACCAACGGCCCGGCCGCGGTGTTCGCCACCACCAAGTATGTCGACTGGTTGAAGAAGTACGCGCCACCGGAAGCGGCGGGCATGACCTTCTCCGAGTCGGGCCCGGTGCCGTCGCAGGGCAACATTGCTCAGCAGATCTTCTGGTACACCGCGTTCACCGCCGACATGACCAAACCGGGCCTGCCGGTGGTCAACGCCGACGGCACGCCGAAATGGCGCATGGCGCCATCGCCGCGCGGGCCGTATTGGGAGGAGGGCATGAAGCTCGGTTATCAGGACGTGGGTTCGTGGACGTTCATGAAATCCACGCCTGAAAAGCAGAAACTCGCGGCTTGGCTGTACGCGCAGTTTGTGACCTCGAAAACCGTGTCGCTGAAGAAAACCATCGTTGGCCTGACGCCGATTCGCGAGTCGGACATCAACTCGCAGGCGATGACCGATCTGGCGCCGAAACTCGGTGGCCTGGTCGAGTTCTACCGCAGCCCGGCCCGCGTGCAATGGACCCCGACCGGCACCAACGTGCCGGACTACCCGCGTTTGGCGCAACTGTGGTGGAGCCACATCGCCGAAGCGGCCAGCGGCGAGAAGACCCCGCAACAGGCGCTGGATGGCTTGGCCAAGGATCAGGACGCGATCATGACGCGTCTGGAACGCTCCAAAGCCCAGGCGGTTTGTGCACCGAAGATGAATCCGGAGCGCGATGCTCAGTACTGGTTTGATCAACCGGGCGCACCGAAACCGAAACTGGCCAACGAGAAGCCGAAAGGCGAGACCGTGAGCTACAACGAACTGCTGAAATCGTGGGCGGATGCGCGTAAGTGATAGTGGAACTGTGAAAGGCGAACGGCACCGGAAGGTGCCGTTTTTTTTTGCTGCCTGATCTACCGCTTTCGCTTGCAGGCAAGCTCCCACAGGTTTCTGTGATGTTCACAAACTCCGGGCACGCCGCAGATCACTGTGGGAGCTGGCTTGCCAGCGATTCGATCTGACATTCAACATTGATATCGACCGACCCGCCGCCATCGCTGGCAAGCCAGGCTCCCACAGTTTTCTGTGATGTTCACAAACTCCGGGCACGCCGCAAATCACTGTGGGAGCTTGCCTGCAAGCGAAGAGGCCGTTGGCGGCACCGAAGGAAACCCGAGCCGGAACACGGTCATCGCCCCCGGCAAGCTCTTAACCTCCGCTACACCCTGATGCAGGCTCATGATCGAGCGCACGATCGCCAGGCCCAGCCCGGTGCTGCCCTGCGAGCGCGAGCGGCTGCTGTCGACACGGTAGAAGCGGTCGAACAGATGTGGCAGGTGTTGCGCCTCGATCCCGGCACCGGGGTTGCTGACCAACAGGGAGGCCTGGGTCGCACCTTGTTCGATCAGCAACGTCACGGTTTTCCCGTTCGGGCAGTGGCGCAGCGCATTCGACAACAGATTGGAAATTGCCCGCTGAATCATCAGCCGATCGCCCATTACCGTCGCACTGCCAACGACATTCAAGTGAATGTTCTTATCCTGCGCCGACAGCGAAAACATCTCAGCGACCTTCGCCGCCTCGTCCTCCAGCGCCACCGATTCAAACGGCGCCAGCGCCGACGGATGACTGACCTGCGCGAGAAACAACATGTCCGAGACAATCCGCGCCACGCGCTCCAGTTCCTCGGTGCACGACACCAGCACGTCCTTGTATTCCTCGGTCGTGCGCTCGCGGGACAAGGTCACCTGCGCTTTGCCCATCAGGTTGTTGATCGGCGTGCGCAGCTCATGCGCCAGGTCATCGGAGAACTGCGACAACTGCTGCACTCCTGCATCGAGCCGATGCAGCATGAAGTTGATGCCTTGCGCCAATTCGCTCAACTCCTGCGGCATGTTCACCACGGACAGCCGGTGTTCCAGATCCTGGGTCGAGACCATCGCCGCGACCTTGCGAAACTCGCGCAACGGCGCCAAGCCACGCTGCACCGCACCCCAAGCGGTCAGACCGATAAACACCAGCAACAACGGCAAGGCAATCAGCGTTGAGCGCAGATAGGCGCTGAGCAGAGCCTCATCGTGGGCGTTATCCACTGACAGCAGCACCGGCACGCTGCTGCTGTCCTTGAGGCGAATCAGTTTCGAGGCGGTGAGGAATTTCTTGCCTTCCGCGTCGGTGCTGTCGCTGTAAGTCAGTTGATCGGTGGTGGCGCGCACCGCTTTCAATTCGACGCGCGGATCGCTCAATCCCGAGCCGGATTTGAGCAGCGGCGAGCGCTGATTGAGGCGGTCATAAATGGTCAGCGTGAGGTTGTCATGCCCCATCACCTGATCGAGCAGAATATGCGGCTTGCCGGTGATTTCATTGGCATCGACGTACAACGACAGGCTGTGTTCGACCTGCGCCATCTTCTTTTCCAGGCTGTCTCTGGCAAGCGAATTCAGCTCATGGGTCAACGCGAAATAGGCAAGGATCGCGAGGAACACCACCAATAGCGCGCCAAGAATACTCACCGTCAAACCTAGGCGCATCGACAGGCTGGAGGGCTTCATTCCCGTGCCTCCAGCACATAGCCGACACCGCGCAGGGTGTGAATCAGTTTGCTGTCGAACGGGTCGTCAATCTTCGCCCGCAAGCGACGGATCGACACCTCAACGACATTGGTGTCGCAGTCGAAATTCATGTCCCACACCAGCGAGATAATTTGTGTGCGCGTCAGCACTTCGCCGGACTGACGCATCAGCAGATGCAGCAGGGCGAACTCCTTGGTGGTCAGGTCAATACGCTGCGCGCCTCGAAACGCGCGATGGCGGCCCGGATCGAGTTCCAGATCGGCGACTTTCAGCACCTGCGGCACCGGGATGTTTTCACTGCGACGCATCAAGGTGCGCACCCGCGCCAGCAGTTCGGGGAACTCGAACGGCTTGACCAGATAATCGTCAGCGCCCAGATCAAGACCACGAATCTTGTCCGCCAGACGCCCGCGCGCGGTGAGCATCATCACCCGCGTCGAAAGGGTGCGACGCAGTTGTTCCAGCACGCCCCAGCCGTCGAGTTCCGGCAGGTTCACATCGAGAATAATCAGGTCATAGGCCTGTTGTTGCGCCAGATGCAAGCCATCGGCGCCAGTGGCCGCGTGGTCAACGACATAACCACTTTCGGTCAAACCCTGATGCAAGTATTCGGCAGCTTTAAGCTCGTCCTCGACGACAAGGATTCGCATGATCTTTCACCACTTTTATTTAATGGGTATTTAATTAAAAAGGCCCCTCACCCTAGCCCTCTCCCGGGGGGAGAGGGGACTGAATGCGGGATATTTCAGAACTACGCCGACGTGAAAAAACATTACTGAATCCATAATCGACTAGATGTAACAGGTCGATATATAACGCCAGACATCTCGGTCGGCTCCCTCTCCCTCTGGGAGAGGGCTGGGGTGAGGGGAAGTCCGGACGATAAAGGTTGTAGTGGCTACAGGGTCAACCACCAAGCGCTTTAAAACGGTGCTCTGCGACAGTCGGTCGCAGCACAAACCATAAAATTCCCATCAGTTTGATTCCGGCAAGTGTAATTCAGCAGATAACTACCGTGTTTTTGTTTCGATGTATTTCGATAAAACCATTTGCACTTCGCATCCTAGAACAAAACAACTTCGGCAAACCGTGGATAACGGATTTGTAATGTTCCAGTCACCTTGTCGATAAGTTCAAAACCCTACCGTGGCGGCATCCGAGATTCTTCAATAAAGGAAGTCTTCCATTGCCCGGTTTAATAGAACTGACGGCGCGATCACGCCTGAAAAAAACCGCCAGCGGCATCCTGTTGTTGGCCTGTACCAGCCTTGCGAACGCAGCGACCCTGACGCTGGAGCAAGCCCTGCAAAGTGCCTTCGCCGGCAACCCGGAACTGGCCGCTGCGCAATGGGAAATCGGCATCGCCGAAGGTGACCGCCAACAGGCCGGCCTGATCCCCAACCCCGAAGTGTCGTGGGAAGCCGAAGACACTCGCCGCGAGTCGCGCACAACCACGGTGATGCTCAGTCAGCCGATCGAACTGGGTGGCAAGCGCGGCGCACGGATCGACGTTGCCAGCCGCGCGCAAGATGCCGCCGGGATTGAATTGGAGCGCAAACACAATGCCTTGCGTGCCGATGTGATTCAGGCGTTCAACAGTGCGCAAACCGCGCAGCAGCGTTTGCAGCTGTCCCGGCAATCCCTGCAATTGGCCGAGCACGGAGTGCGCGTGGCGCAAGGGCGGATCGAGGCGGGTAAATCGTCGCCGGTCGAGGGCACGCGGGCGCAAGTGCAGCTCTCGGAAGTGCGCCTTGAACTGAGCCGCGCCGAACGTGATCAGGCCACCGCGTACCAACAATTGGCGCAGGTCATGGGCGCGCCTCTACCGACCTCGACCAAGGTGCAGGCGCCCACGCAAAGCATGCCGGCCGTTCCACCACCGACAAGATTGCTCGAGCGTCTGAACGAAACCGCCGAACTGCGTCTGGCCAAGTTGCAGATCGATCAGCGCGAAGCATCGCTGGGCCTGGAAAAGTCCCAGCGCATCCCCGATCTCACCGTGAGCATCGGCAGCCAATACAGCGAAACCGAGCGCGAGCGGGTCAACGTGGTCGGGCTGTCGATGCCGATTCCGCTGTTCAACCGCAATCAGGGCAACGTCCTCGCGGCCGCCCGCCGAACCGATCAGGCACGGGATCTGCGCAACGCCACCGAGTTGCGTTTGCGCACGGAAATCCAGACCAGTCTCGAGCAATGGCAGACCGCCAACGGCGAAGTCACCGCGTTCAACCAGATCATCCTGCCCGCCGCGCAAAGTGCGGTCGACAGCGCCACGCGCGGTTTCGAAATGGGCAAGTTCGGCTTTCTCGATGTGCTCGATGCGCAACGAACATTGATCAGCGCTCGTAGCCAGTACATCCAGGCCGTCAGCGAAGCTACCGACGCCCGCGTACGCATCGAACGAATTTTTGGCGACCTCAGCGTCAGCCGTTGAATTTCATTTTTCAGACAACTGCGCGATGGCTCGGCGCAGAGGAGTTTCCATGGATAAAAAACTGATGGTGGTCGCGGTGGCGACGTTGGCGCTGGGCATTGGTATCGGCTCGCAGTGGTCAGGTAACGCAAGCATCGACGCGCATGCCGACGAGACTTCTGAGCATGCCGATCACGCCGAAGAAGGTGCAGCGGCTGAACATGCCGAAGAAGGGCACATCGAATTGAGCGCCGAGCAGATCACGGCTGCCGGTATTCAACTCGCCGAAGCTCGGGCGCAAAACATCAGCCGCGGCCTGCCATTCCCCGGCGAAGTGCGCTTCGACGAAGACCGCACCGCCCACGTCGTGCCGCGCGTTCCGGGCGTGGTCGAGTCGGTGGCGGTCAACCTCGGGCAAACCGTGAAGAAGGGCCAGTTGCTGGCGGTGATCGCCAGTCAGCAGATCTCCGATCAACGCAGCGAACAGGCCGCCGCGCAACGTCGCCTGGCCCTGGCGCGCACCACCTATGAGCGCGAGAAAAAGCTGTGGCAGGACAAGATCTCCGCCGAGCAGGATTTCCTCCAGGCGCGCCAGGCGTTGCAGGAAGCGGAAATCGCCGTGAGCAATGCGCGGCAAAAGATCAGCGTGCTCAGCGGCAGCGTGGTCGCCACTGGCGGCAACCGCTACGAATTGCGCGCACCGTTCGACGGCGTGGTTGTGGAAAAACATCTGACGCCGGGGGAAGTCGTTGATGAAAGTACAGCGGCGTTTACCCTCTCGGATCTGTCGCGAGTGTGGGTGACGTTCGGCGTGTCACCGAAGGATTTGAACAAGGTTCAAGTAGGCAAAGCGGTCACCGTCAGCGCCCCGGAGTTGAACGCAGAAGTGGTCGGCAGCGTGGCTTACGTCGGCAGCTTGCTCGGCGAACAAACCCGCACCGCGACCGTCCGCGTCACCCTGGAAAATCCACAAGGCTCGTGGCGCCCCGGTCTGTTCGTCACCGCGCTGGTGGCGACCGACAGCCGCGAAGCGAAAGTCGCCGTGCCGGAAACCGCGATCCAGACCGTCGAGGACAAATCCACGGTGTTCGTGCGTACCGACGACGGTTTCGAAGCGCGCGCGGTTGAGCTGGGCAGCCGTGCCGCCGGCTATGTGGAAATTACTCAAGGGCTGGAACCGGGCGCGCAAGTCGCCAGCGCCGGCAGCTTCGTCCTCAAATCGGAACTGGGCAAAGCCTCAGCCGAGCACAGTCATTAATTCTGGAAGGTCCTCATGTTCGAACGCCTGATCCAGTTTGCCATCGAGCAGCGCATCATCGTCCTGCTCGCCGTTCTGCTCATGGCCGGCCTCGGCATCGCCAGTTATCAAAAACTGCCGATCGACGCCGTGCCCGACATCACCAACGTCCAGGTGCAAATCAACACCGGCGCCGCCGGGTTCTCGCCGCTGGAAACCGAGCAGCGCATCACCTTCCCGATTGAAACCGCGATGGCCGGTTTGCCGGCACTCGAACAGACCCGTTCACTGTCGCGCTCGGGCCTGTCGCAAGTCACGGTGATCTTCAAGGACGGCACCGACCTGTTCTTCGCCCGGCAATTGGTCAACGAGCGTCTGCAGATCGCCAAGGAGCAATTGCCCGAGGGCGCAGAGGCGGTCATGGGGCCGATCTCCACCGGCCTCGGCGAGATCTTTCTGTGGACGGTCGAGGCGAAGGAGGGCGCGCTCAAGGACGACGGCAGCGCGTACACACCGACCGATCTGCGGGTGATTCAGGACTGGATCATCAAGCCGCAGTTGCGCAACGTACCCGGGGTCGCCGAGATCAACACCATCGGCGGTTTCGCCAAGGAATTCCAGATCGCGCCGGACCCGAAACGCTTGGCCGCGTACAAGCTGACGCTGACCGATCTGGTCACCGCGCTGGAGCGCAACAACGCCAACGTCGGCGCCGGTTACATCGAGCGCAGCGGCGAGCAATTGCTGATTCGCGCGCCGGGCCAAGTGGCGAGCACCGAGGACATCGCCAACATCGTCATGGCCAATGTCGACGGCACACCGATCCGGGTGAAGAACGTCGCCAGCGTGGAAATCGGCCGCGAATTGCGCAGCGGTGCGGCCACGGAAAACGGTCGTGAAGTGGTGCTTGGCACGGTGTTCATGTTGATCGGCGAGAACAGCCGCACGGTCTCGCAAGCGGTCGCCAGCAAGCTCGAACAGATCAATAAGTCCCTGCCGCAAGGCGTGATCGCCGTGCCGGTTTACGACCGCACGCACCTGGTCGACAAAGCCATCGCCACGGTGAAAAAGAACCTCATCGAAGGCGCGATTCTGGTGATCGCGATTCTGTTTCTGTTCCTCGGCAACATTCGCGCGGCGCTGATTACTGCGATGGTGATTCCGCTGTCGATGCTGTTCACCTTCACCGGCATGTTCAGCAACAAGGTCAGCGCTAACCTGATGAGCCTAGGCGCGCTGGACTTCGGGATTATTGTCGACGGCGCGGTGGTTATCGTCGAAAACACCCTGCGTCGACTGGCCCATGCGCAGCAGCATCACGGTCGCTTGCTGACCCGCGCCGAGCGTTTCAAGGAAGTCTTTGCCGCAGCGAAAGAAGCGCGGCGACCGCTGATTTTCGGCCAGTTGATCATCATGGTCGTGTACCTGCCGATCTTCGCGTTGAGCGGCGTCGAAGGGAAAATGTTCCACCCGATGGCGTTTACCGTGGTCATCGCTTTGCTTGGCGCGATGTTGCTTTCCGTGACCTTTGTGCCGGCGGCGATTGCGTTGTTCGTGACCGGTAAGGTCAAGGAAGAAGAGGGCGCGGTGATGCGTGGCGCACGTCGTGTTTATGCGCCGGCGCTGGCCTGGGTCATGTCCCATCGCGCAATCGCAGTGGGCGCGGCGCTGGGCGTGATTGTCCTTAGTGGTGTGCTCACAAGTCGCATGGGCAGCGAGTTTGTTCCTAGCCTGAGCGAAGGGGATTTTGCCCTGCAAGCGTTGCGCGTGCCGGGCACCAGCCTGACGCAATCGGTGGACATGCAGCAGCGCTTGGAGACGTTGATACTGGCGAAGGTGCCAGAAGTCGAACGTGTTTTTGCCCGCACCGGCACCGCCGAAATCGCCTCCGACCCGATGCCGCCGAACATCTCTGACAGCTACGTGATGCTCAAGCCGAAAGAGCAGTGGCCGGATCCGGGCAAGTCCCGCGAAACCCTGATGGCCGAACTGCAAGCTGCGGCCGCGATGTTGCCGGGCAGCAACTATGAGCTGTCGCAGCCGATTCAGTTGCGTTTCAACGAATTGATCTCCGGTGTGCGCAGTGACGTTGCAGTGAAGGTGTTCGGTGATGATATGGACGTGCTCAATGCCACGGCGGCGAAGATTGCTGCGGCGATGCAGAAGGTCAACGGTGCCTCTGAAGTGAAGGTCGAACAAACCACCGGGCTGCCGGTGCTGACCATCAACATTGATCGCGACAAGGCTGCGCGATATGGGCTGAATGTCGGTGATGTGCAGGACACCATTGCGGTCGCGGTGGGCGGGCGGCAGGCCGGGACCTTGTATGAGGGCGATCGGCGTTTCGACATGGTTGTGCGTTTGTCCGATGCCATGCGCAAGGACATCGACGGCTTGTCGGCATTGCTGATCCCGGTGCCAGCACTGAGCGGCGCTGCGAATCAGATCGGCTTCATCGCGCTGCAAGATGTCGCCAGCCTCGACCTGGTGCTCGGGCCGAATCAGGTCAGCCGCGAAAACGGCAAGCGTCTGGTGATCGTCAGCGCCAACGTGCGCGGGCGTGATATCGGCTCGTTCGTCAGCGAGGCCGGCGAGGTGATCGAGCGTGATGTGCAGGTCCCGGCGGGTTACTGGACCAGTTGGGGCGGGCAGTTCGAGCAACTGCAATCAGCGGCCAAACGCTTGCAGATTGTCGTGCCGGTGGCGCTGCTGTTGGTGTTCGGGTTGTTGTTCATGATGTTCAACAACTTGAAGGACGGTTTGCTGGTGTTTACCGGGATTCCGTTTGCGCTGACCGGTGGGGTCATGGCGCTGTGGTTGCGGGATATTCCGTTGTCGATTTCGGCGGGTGTCGGGTTTATCGCGTTGTCCGGTGTGGCGGTGTTGAACGGCTTGGTGATGATTGCGTTTATTCGTAATTTGCGGGAAGAGGGGCATTCGCTGTCGGATGCGATTCATGAAGGCGCGCTGACGCGTTTGCGGCCGGTGTTGATGACAGCGCTGGTGGCGTCGCTGGGCTTTATTCCCATGGCGCTTGCGACCGGCACCGGCGCCGAAGTGCAGCGGCCGCTCGCCACCGTAGTGATCGGCGGAATCCTGTCTTCCACGATCCTCACGCTGCTGATCTTGCCGGCGCTCTATCAACTCGCCCATCGCCGGGATGAGGACACCGTTCCATCTAACTAGGCAATCCCCCCTGTAGGAGTGAGCCCGCTCGCGATAGCGGTCTATCAGTCAGATCTACATTGACTGACCCACCGCTATCGCGAGCAGGCTCACTCCTACAGGTTTTGTGTTCGACTTCAGAAGAGTGCCGGGCACATAACGGATATGTAATTTCCCCGCCACCGTCACGAAAGGTTCGGATTGTTACCTTGATCCCGTCAGTTACTTAAACGAGGAATCAACGATGAAACTTGCCCAACTCACTGCCTTCGCAGCCGCTCTGGCGATCTCTTCCGTGGCCCTGGCCGAAGGCGGCGGTGACCGCACATTCGAGCGGATGATGACCAGCAACGAGCGCTCCATGGAGCTCTTCGTCGCCAAGGAAAAAGCCGCCGGCAACCCGGTGGTCGTCACCGACAAGAAGGACGACAAAACCCGCGATCTGTAAGTCTGCTGCACCTGAACAAGCCCGATATCGCGCATCGATGCCGGGCTTTTTTTACGCCCGGACGGGAAGCAAATGGATATGAAAGTACTCAACTTGATCGCATTCGCGGCTGTCATGGCGACGTCGGTAAATGTGCTGGCCGAAGGCGGTGGTGACCGCACTTTCGAACGCGCGCTCAGCGCCAACAGCAAAGCCATGGAACAGTACGCCGCCAACCAGGGCAAAGCGCCGCCGGTGGTAAAGGATTACGAATACGGAATGAAGCTGGACGTGGTCAAAGTGGTGAGTGTTGTGAAGCCGCAGCCTGCGTGCAAAGTGGTGCCCACCGCGATGACCTACGAGGACTCCAAAGGTCTGCTCAATACCATCAAGTACAACGTGATGGGCGTGTGTCGAAACGGCGGTAGCTGAATCTGTAACGTCTGAACGCGGTCTCCTGTAGGAGCTGCCGAAGGCTGCGATCTTTTGATCTTGATCTTAAAAATCAAAGTCAAAAGATCGTCCGAACGCGGCCCGAGCCTTCGGCAGCTCCTACAGGGCCGAATTTCAATATCACGATGCGTATTTCAATTCGTGATGTTTAAAGGCTGTGTTGGAAATACGGAACCTTCCCACAATGTTTTCAGGTTGTCCGTCGGACTTCAGCTCTCTAGCCTGTGCGGGTCGCTGCCAATTCAGCGATCGGGTTTGGAACCCCGGGACCCAAGAAGCGCAAAAGTGGCTTTCATGACGTATGCTTGCGCACCTTCATGGTGTGCTCTCTGTTATGGCGGCTGTGCGCGGGAGACTTCGAGTCTGCCGGGTTTTCTCTGGTCCCCGGGTTCCAACCTGCGTACAGCTGCCACCCCTCGCGTGGAACCGAAAGGGCCAGCTCCACCGCAAGACTGGAGATACACCATGAAAAAGCCAACCCCAAATCCCCCAGAAACAGACGCAATCCCCGACGCCAACTCAACATCCCCTTACGCCTCCGTCGACACCCGAAAACTCCACGAAGCCGCCGACCGCGCCCTCGATTTCTACCTCAAACCCTCAGCCGCCATCATGTCCGCACCGTACATCCCCAACCAGATGTTTCTGGTCAATCCCAAAGCCGACACCGAATCACTACTGGCCAACGCCAGCGAATCCCTGGCCTCGGCCACGGTAATGCTCGGTGACTTCGCCGCGCTGCTAGGCGGCACCCATCGCAAGACCCTGCTCGGCATCGCGCAGGTCGTCATGCTTGGCGAACTTGCGGTGAACAAGGCATTGGATAACGTAGATCCTGCGTCGTAGCTATCAATGGCCGGGTTTTATCCGTTGTTTTTGCGTTGACCTCAAAATCCTGCCCCCTCACCCCAGCCCTCTCCCCCGAGGGGGCGAGGGAGAAGGGAGCAGATCTTCAAGCCATTCAAAATCAGAGTACGCCTCGGTTTTTCAGGTCGATGTATCTTCAACAACCAGCTCGGTCAGTCCCCTCTCACCCATGGGGCGATGGGGAAAGGGAGCAGGCTTTCAAGCCATTCAAAACCAGAGTACGCCCCGGTTTTTCAGGTCGATGTATTTCCACTAAGCAGCGCGGTCAGTCCCCTCTACCTCTGGGAGAGGGCTAGGGTGAGGGCCGGGCCTAAACCTGGAAAACATAACCACGGCAAAACGCAATGCAAAAAAAGGCGCCCCGAAGGACGCCAAAAGATTCACCTCTTACCAAAGGAGCAAGGAGCTTCTAAAGGTGAATTTGCATCAACCGCGTAATCAGAGAATCGCCAACGGATACTCGACAATCACCCGCACTTCATCCAGATCCGACTCGAACGCCGTGGCGCGGGTCGTGGCCTGGCGCAAGCGTAGCGACAGGTCTTTCATCGAGCCGCTCTGCACCACGTATTTGACTTCGATATCGCGCTCCCAACGTTTTTGATCGGTCAGTGGATTACCCTCGGCATCGCGGCGCATGTACACCGCGTTGGCGTTGGAATAATCAGCGTCGGTGCCGCGCGCGTAGCGAGTCATGAACGACAGACCCGGTACGCCATAGGTGCTCATGTCGAGGTCATAGCGCACCATCCACGAACGCTCTTTCGGCGAGTTGAAGTCGCTGTACTGGATCGAGTTGTCGAGGAAGATCGAATCGGACTGGCGCAGGTAATCGAAGTCATCATTGCCGTTGTTGCGCTGGTGGGAGAGGGCGACCGAGTGGGCGCCAAGTTTCATACCGACGCGGCCGCTCCAGATGTTGTTGTCGAACTCGCCGAGCAGTTGTTTGCCTTCATCGACCGCCTTGTAATAGTTCAGGCCACCGAACAGTGAGAGGTCATCGGACAGCGGATACGTCCAGGCGGTGCCAGCGTAATACTGATTCCACGCATCCTTGAGACGGCTGGAGTACAGGCTGAAACTGAGATTCTTGTTCAGCACATAATCGCCGCCGCCATAAGCGATCCACGGCGAGTTGACCGGTCCGGCGTAGAACGTGGCGAAGTTCTCGCGCATGTCGCTGGACACCGGTTGGCTCATCGCATGCAACCGACCGCCCTGCACCGACAGACCTTCGATACTGGTGTTGCTCGCCGTCACTCCGCGAAAGCTTTCCGGCAGCAAGCGCGAGTCACCCGCCGCAACCACAGGGTTGGCCGGGAACACATCACCGACCTTGACCACCGTATCGAACGCCCGAATTTTCGCAGCACCGCCTACCTTGGTGTATTCGTCCCCCGCCTCGCCGTCGCTGTTGACCGGCAATACATCAAACGAACTGCGCCCGCCATTACGGCCGTCACCTGTGTCGAGTTTCAGCCCGATCATCGCAAACGCATCAACCCCGACCCCGACGGTGCCTTGGGTGAAACCGGATTCGAACTTGCTGATCACCGCATGCGACCAGGCTTCGGAATAACCGTTGCCGGTGGGGCTGGACTGACCATTGCGATGATCACGATTGAAGTAGAAATTGCGGTTGAGCAGCGTAAGGCTGCTGCCTTCGACAAAGCCCTCGGGTTTGTCTTCTGCAAACACCATGGACGGCCCGGCGCCGACCACCACCGCTAAAGCGGCCATCGATATTTTTGTAGGGTTAACCATCAAACACTCCTTGGGTTCGGCAGAACGGGAACGTGCGTCGGCGTGGGTTTTATTGTTCGGCGGGGCAGGGCCCGCCGGCATGGTCGCCGGGTGACATCGTTGCAAGCTGCGGATAACGCCAAGGTGATGAGGGAATTACAATTTCGTCATGTGGCTGGAATTAAAACCCTGTGTCAGGTCAGGGCTGCGAGTTGTTCGATTGTCTGTGGAAAACGCTCGACCAGACGGATCAGGGTTGTGGCCTGAGCATTGGGCGTTGCTCGTCCTTGCTCCCAGTTTTCGAGCGTTCGCGTGTTGGTGCGTAGATACATCGCGAATACTGACCGGGAAAGATTAAGTTGCTGACGGATGGCTATCACTTCTTCAGCAGTGATCGGCATCAGTTTTGGCAGTTGAACTTTGTGGGTACGTAAGGTGATTTTGCCTTGGCGTTCATCGGCCAGTGCTTCCAGTCCATCCATCAGTTCGGAAAAAATGTCACGTTTCATAGTGGGTTCTCGCGTTGAGTTCTCTATCCAGCGTTTTTCTGAAAAGTTTTTTCTGGGCAGGCGTCAAATCGTCCTGCTCGTTTTTGTTGTAGACGGTAAAGAGCCAGAACTGATCGAAGCCTGACCACCAGTAATAAATCACTCGTAATCCGCTGCGCTTACCTTTCCCTCTTCGTTGGTCGCCAAAGCGAATTTTACGAAGCCCGCCTGTGTCCTCGATGAGATCGCCCGCTTCCGGATTTTTCAGCAGCTCCAGTTGAAAGCTGCGAAACAGATCGTCATCCAGATAGTCGTCTCGGTGCTTCTGAAATACAGGCAATTCGATAAATAGAGCATCCATGTTCTGTACGCTACCTACGTATAGTGTTGTCTCGATAATCGAATCGGTCAAGGCCTCCTAGCCTTGCTTTTCGTCCCTTTTTCAACGGTAGACGCCGCTCGTAAAAACACCTGTAGGACGAATCGCCGCGTGTGGTGAGAACGTTCGATTGATCTATGAAGAGGCTTCGCAGCTGCCGTGTCGGAACAATCCCGCAAGCAGTGCCCAACGCCGAATGGTGATAGCGGCGGGGTGTCAGGCGAAGAAGAGGTTGAATGTGCCGACGCCTTCGCGAGCAGGCTCGCTTGTATGTTTAGACTTGAAGGGGTGGGCGGGACTACAGACTTTGTGAACACCATCGAAACCTGTGGGAGCCGGGCTTACCCGCAAAAACAAAAACGGCACCCGAAGGTGCCGTTTCTATTTGTAGCTAAAAGCGACGGAGCAATCAGCCCGCCAGACCCGCCTGCTGAACCAGCGTCAGCAATGGCTGCGGGTATACACCCAGGAAGAACGCGACCAGGGCGATGGCCAGCAGCATCACGCCGCCTGCCTTCTGTTCCCAGTGCAGCTGGGCGTCGTGGCGACGCAGGTTTGGCTCGATCAGGTACAGGGTGACCATCACGCGCAGGTAGTAGAAGACGCCGATGGCGCTGCCCAGTACCAAGGACCCGACCAGCCACCATTGGTGCGATTCAACACCGGTAGCGATGATGTAGAACTTGCCGATGAAGCCCGCGGTCAGCGGGATACCCGCCAGCGACAGCATCATCACGGTCAGCACGGCGGTCAGGTACGGACGGCGCCAGAACAGGCCGCGGTATTCGTACAGCGCATCCGCGTCACGGCCGTTGTACGGCGAGGACATCAGAGTGATCACGCCGAAGGCGCCGAGGCTGGTGATCACATAAGTCACCAGGTACACGCCGATGGCTTCCACCGCCAGACCCTTGCTCGCCACCAGCGCGATCAGCAGGTAGCCGAAGTGCGCGATGGACGAGTAACCGAGCAGACGCTTGAGGTTGCTCTGGGTCAGGGCCAGCAGGTTACCGAACAGAATCGAGGCGATGGCGATCACGGTCAGCACGTCGCTCAGTACGCCGCTGCTGGCAGCAGGGGAGATCTGGAACAGACGCACCATCACCGCAAACACCGCAACCTTCGAAGCGGTCGCGAGGAACGCAGCCACCGGTGCCGGAGCACCTTCGTAAACGTCCGGCGTCCACAGGTGGAACGGTACCAGCGACAGCTTGAACGCCAGACCGATCAGCATCATGCCCAGGCCCAGTTGTGCCAGCGAGCTAGGCAGGCCAGTCGCAGCCAATGCCTGACCGATGCCAACGAAGCTCAGCGAACCCGAGTCTGCGTACAGCAGCGCCATACCGAACAACAGGAATGCAGAACCGGCGGCCGACAGCACCATGTATTTGATGCCGGCTTCCAGCGAACGCTTGTTGAAGAAGGCGTAAGCCACCAGACCGTAAACCGGTACCGAGAGCAGTTCCAGACCGATGAACAAACCGGCCAGGTGCTGCGCGCTGACCAGAACCAGGCCACCGGCGGCGGCCATCAGGATCAGCAGGTAGAGTTCTTCACGGTTGCCCGGGTAACCCGAACCGCCATCACCCAGATAAGCGTGGGCGAGGGTGACGCAGGCGAGGGTGGCGACCAGGATCAGCGCCATGTACAGGCAAGCGAAGGTGTCGATTTGCAGCAGTGGAGTCACGGCCAGAGGCGCGACTTTCAGGGCTGGCAGGATCGACAGCAAGGCCAGGTTCAGACCGGCGACCGAGATCAGGAAGGTCTGCGAGTGGTTGCGGCGCCAGGCGATTGCCAGCATCACCACGATAATGGTGAGGCTGGTGATCAACAGTGGCGCAAGCGCAATAAAGTGTTGAATCGTGAATTCCATAGCGCTCTTACCGGGCCGAAGCGAGTTGAGTGAAGGCGGTGCCGAGCCACTGCTGCACGCCATGCATCGTGGCGGCAGACGTGTCGAGGAACGGTTGCGGGTAGACGCCGATGTAGATCAGCAACACCGCAAGGCCTAGCACCATGATCAGTTCGCGAGCGTCCATACCGTGCAGGATCGAATCCGATTTCGCCGGACCGAAGTAGGCACGGTGGATCATGATCAGCGAGTAGACCGAACCGAACACCAGACCGGAGGTGGCAATCGCAGTGATCCACGGCCAGCTTGCGAAGGAGCCGATCAGGATCAGGAACTCACCGACAAAGTTACCGGTACCCGGCAGACCCAAAGACGCGGCTGCAAAGAACAGGCTGATTGCCGGCAGGTAAGCGATACGCGACCACACACCGCCCATCTCACGCATGTCACGAGTGTGCAGACGCTCGTACAACTGACCGCTGAGGATAAACAGTGCCGCCGCCGACACACCGTGCGCGAGCATCTGGATCACTGCACCTTGCAGGGCCAGTTGGCTGCCGGAGTAGATGCCGATCAACACGAAGCCCATGTGGGAAACGGACGAGAAGGCAATCAGACGCTTGATGTCGGTTTGTGCGAAAGCGAGGAACGCACCGTAGAAGATCCCGATCAGACCGAGGGTCATGGCAATCGGCGCAAACTCGGCCGAAGCATTCGGGAACAGCGGCAGGGCGAAACGCAGCAGACCGTAGGCAGCGGTTTTCAGCAAGATACCGGCGAGGTCGACGGAACCGGCAGTCGGCGCCTGGGCGTGGGCATCAGGCAACCACGAGTGGAACGGAACCACCGGCAGCTTGACCGCGAAGGCGATGAAGAAGCCGAGCATCAGAATGTACTCGGTGGTCATCGACATCTTGGTTTTCAACAGGTCGGCGTAGTTGAAGGTGATCACGCCAGTGTTGTTGAAGTTGACCAGCACCAGACCGAGGATCGCCACCAGCATGATCAGGCCGGAAGCCTGAGTGAAGATGAAGAACTTGGTCGCCGCGTAGATCCGGGTTTTCTTGCCGTCCGAAGAACTGTGACCCCAGAGCGCGATGAGGAAGTACATCGGCACCAGCATCATTTCCCAGAAGAAGAAGAACATGAACAGGTCGAGGGCGAGGAACACGCCGACAACGCCGCCCAGGATCCACATCAGGTTCAGGTGGAAGAAGCCAACGTGACGTTGAATCTCTTTCCACGAGCAGAGTACCGAGAGGATACCCAGCAGGCCGGTCAGCAGGATCATCAGCAGCGACAGGCCGTCGAGGGCCAGGTGCACGTTGATGCCGAAGCGCTGGATCCAGACATGCTTGAACTCAAGCGCCCAGGTCGGATCGGCGCCAGGCGCCGGCGCAAATGAATAGTCACCGTGGGCCCACAGCCAGAGGCCGAGGGCGAGTTCCAGGGTCATGGTCAACAGCGCAATCCAGCGCGGGAGGGTAGCGCCGAAGCGCTCACCCATCCAGCACAGCAGGCCGCCGATGAAGGGGATCAGGATTAGCCAAGGCAGAATCATGACGGGCTCGTTTCCTTTCGCAAATTCGCAAGGTTCATATCAGACCGCTACCAGCACGATGGCGCCAATGACCAGCACGGCACCAGCAGCCATCGAAGCAGCGTACCAACGCAGTTGACCGGTCTCGGTGCGGCTCAGGGCAGTGTGACCACCCTTGGCCATACGCGGGATCAGACCGATGGTCTGGTCGAGCGGGTCTTTGCGCAGTACGTGGCTGATCGCCAGGTAAGGCTTGACGAACAGTTTGTCGTAGATCCAGTCGAAGCCCCAGGCAGCGAACCACCAGGCCGAAAGGAAACGGCCGATGCCGCTGTTGGCGATCGCCGTGACGAAGCGACGCTTGCCGAGGAACAGCAGCGCTGCCAGCAGGATGCCGGCCAGGGCGATGGCGCCCGAAGCGATTTCCAGACTGTGCTTGGCTTCGCCACCGGCATGGCCAACGCTTTCTGGCAGAACGCCGTGCAGCGGTGGCACGATCATCGCGCCGACGAACGTCGACAGCACGATCAGCACCGACAGTGGCAGCCAGTGCGAGATGCCGTGACCGGCGTGGGCTTCGGTCTTGGCTTCACCGTGGAACGTGATGAAGATCAGGCGGAAGGTGTACAGCGAAGTCATGAACGCGCCGACCAGACCTGCGTAAAGCAGACCGTGGTTGCCGCTGGCGAACGCTTCCCAAAGGATTTCGTCCTTGGAGTAGAAGCCGGCGGTAACCAGTGGCAGAGCGGCCAGAGCGGCACCGCCGACGATGAAGCTGGCGTAGGCCAGTGGCAGTTTTTTCCACAGACCGCCCATCTTGAAGATGTTCTGCTCGTGGTGGCAGGCAACGATCACCGCACCGGAGGCAAGGAACAGCAGGGCCTTGAAGAAAGCGTGGGTCATCAGGTGGAAAATCGCGCCATCCCAGGCGCCAACGCCCAGCGCCAGGAACATGTAGCCGATCTGGCTCATGGTCGAGTAGGCGAGGATACGTTTGATGTCGGTTTGTACCAGCGCGGCAAAACCTGCCAGAACCAGCGTCACACCACCAACGATGCCGACCAGATGGAGGATTTCCGGCGCCAGGGTGAACAGACCGTGGGTACGGGCGATCAGGTAGACACCAGCGGTAACCATGGTTGCGGCGTGGATCAGTGCCGAAACCGGGGTCGGGCCAGCCATCGCGTCCGCGAGCCAGGTTTGCAGCGGCAGTTGTGCCGATTTACCCACCGCACCACCCAGCAGCATCAGGGTCGCCAGGGTGATCCAGAAGTCGCCGACCTGGAATTTCTGCGGTGCCAGCACCAGCAGTTCCTGGATGTTCAGCGTGCCCACTTGCTGGAACAGGATGAACAGGCCGATGGCCATGAACACGTCGCCGATCCGGGTCACGATGAAAGCCTTGAGTGCGGCGTTACCGTTGTTGCGGTTGCTGTAGTAGAAACCGATCAACAGGTACGAGCACAGGCCCACGCCTTCCCAGCCGAAGTACAGGAACAACAGGTTATCGCCGAGTACCAGGAACA
The DNA here is from genome assembly GCF_949767845.1 of Pseudomonas sp. IT-232MI5. NCBI lineage: Bacteria > Pseudomonadati > Pseudomonadota > Gammaproteobacteria > Pseudomonadales > Pseudomonadaceae > Pseudomonas > Pseudomonas sp. IT-232MI5. Next base: position 509,385 of record NZ_CATKQE010000011.1, on the reverse strand, counting down.
GCATGCTGGCGATAAACAGGTTGGTGTACGAGAAGAAGCGCGAGTAGCCCGCTTCACCGCGCATGTACCAGGACGCGAACAGGTGGATCAGGAAACCGACGCCAACGACCACGCCGAGCATGGTGATCGACAGGCCATCGACGTAGAGGGCGAAGTCAGGCTTGAAGCCTTCGACCGCCATCCACTTCCACAGTACCAGCGTGTAGTGACCGCCTTCGGGTGGCGCGACGTTGAATTGCCAGATGACGTAGGCGGCGACAATCGCCGACAAGCCAATGGAACCCACGCCGATCAGCGCCGAGAGGTTTTCCGACCAGCGTCCACGGGAGAACGACAGCAGCAGGAAACCGATCAGAGGGAATACGAAAGTCAGAAAGATAAGATTCATCCGCGCATCTCACTGGCAGCGTCGATATCGAGCGTGTGGAAGCGGCGATACAGTTGCAGCAGGATCGCCAGACCAATACTGGCCTCGGCGGCTGCAAGGCTGATCACCAGGATGAACATGATCTGTCCATCCGGCTGGCCCCAACGGGCGCCTGCAACAATGAACGCCAGTGCAGAGGCGTTCATCATTACTTCCAGACTCATCAACACGAACAAAATGTTGCGGCGGACCATCAGGCCGACCAGACCAAGGCAGAACAGGATGCCGGCAACGGCCAATCCATGTTCGAGAGGGATAGCAGGCATGACTTACTCCTTCGCCTCGTTACGGCCCAAATGGAACGCCGTGACGGCTGCAGCAAGCAGCAGCATCGAGGCGAGTTCGACCACCAGCAGGTACGGACCGAACAGGCTGATGCCCACGGCTTTCGCATCTACGGTGGTGTGGCCGATGGCCTGGCCGCTCTGGTGAGCGAACAGCACATACAGCAGTTCGGCCAGCAGCAGCGCGGCGAGAATCACCGGACCGGCCCAGATGCCGGGCTTGAGCCAGACGCGTTCTTGCTGAACCGAGGCGGGACCCAGGTTCAGCATCATCACCACGAACACGAACAGCACCATGATGGCGCCGGCGTAAGCGATCACTTCCAGCACGCCGGCGAACGGTGCGCCGAGTGCGAAGAAAGTCATGGCCACAGCGATCAACGAGATGATCAGGTAGAGCAGGGCGTGCACAGGGTTGGTGTTGGTGACTACGCGAAGCGTGGACACAACAGCGATACCCGATGCGAAATAGAAAGCGAATTCCATCGTTCTTCCTTAAGGCAGCAAGCTCTTCACGTTGATCGGTTCGGCTTCGTTCTGCGCGGAGCCTTTCGGCTTGCCAGCGATTGCCATACCTGCAACACGATAGAAGTTGTAATCAGGGTTTTTGCCGGGGCCGGAGATCAACAGATCTTCTTTCTCGTACACCAGGTCCTGACGTTTGAACTCGGCCATCTCGAAATCCGGGGTCAGCTGGATCGCGGTGGTCGGACAGGCTTCCTCGCAGAGACCGCAGAAAATGCAGCGCGAGAAGTTGATACGGAAGAAGTCCGGGTACCAGCGACCGTCTTCGGTTTCAGCTTTCTGCAGCGAGATGCAACCCACCGGGCAAGCCACGGCGCACAGGTTGCAGGCAACGCAACGCTCTTCGCCATCGGGGTCACGGGTCAGGACGATGCGACCACGGTAGCGTGGTGGCAGGTAGACCGCTTCTTCCGGGTATTGCAGGGTGTCGCGCTTGCGAAAGCCATGGCCGAAGACCATGACCAGGCTGCGCAACTGGGTACCAGTACCCTTAACGATGTCGCCAATATATTTGAACATGGGTCAAATCCTCACTGAACCGCGACTGCAGGCGTGTTCCACAACACGACCGCAGCGGTCACCAGCAAATTGATCAGGGTCAGTGGCAGGCAGAATTTCCAGCTGAAATCCATCACCTGGTCATAACGCGGACGCGGGATAGAAGCGCGCAGCAGGATGAACAGCATGATGAAGAACGCGGTCTTCAGTGCGAACCAGACGAAGGCCAGTTGCGGCAGGATGCCGAACGGACCGTGCCAGCCACCGAAAAACAGGGTGACCAGCAGCGCCGAGATCAGGATGATGCCGATGTATTCACCGACGAAGAACATGCCCCATTTCATACCGGCGTATTCAATGTGGTAACCGTCGGCCAGTTCCTGTTCCGCTTCCGGCTGGTCGAACGGGTGACGGTGAGTCACGGCGACGCCAGCGATGAAGAAAGTACAGAAGCCGAAGAACTGCGGAATGATGAACCACAGGTTCTGCGCTTGGTACTCGACGATGTCGCGCATGTTGAACGAGCCGACCTGCACCACGATGCCCATCAGGGCCAGGCCCATGAACACTTCGTAGGACACGGTCTGCGCCGACGCACGCAAGCTGCCGAGCAGGGCGAACTTGTTGTTGCTCGACCAGCCGGCGAACAGCACCGCGTAGACCGACAGACCGGCCATGGCGAAGAAGAACAGCAGGCCGATGTTCAGATCCGCGACGCCCCAGGTCGGGGTGATCGGGATGATCGCAAACGCGATCAGCAAGGCCGACATCGCCACCACCGGTGCCAAAGTGAAGATCACTTTGTCGGCAAACGGCGGGGTCCAGTCTTCCTTGAAGAACATCTTCAGCATGTCGGCGGCGATCTGGAACATACCAAACGGGCCAACGCGGTTCGGACCGTAACGGTCCTGCCACCAGCCCAGCAGGCGACGTTCGACAAAGCTGAGCAACGCGCCCGCGACCACCACGGCCAGCAGAATCACGATGGCTTTGACGACCGAGAGGATCACATCGATCACTTCAGGGGTGAACCAGGTCATTGCGCTGCCTCCTGCAGACCGTCGACGGATACGCCGGCGAATGCCGGTGGAATGCCGGCGATGCCCGCAGGCAATGCCACCAGACCGGCGCCCAGTTCTTCATTGATACGCAGCGGCAGACGCAGGGTCTGACCGGCGACGTTCAGGCTCAGCAGTGCACCGTCGTTGACGCCCAGACGATCCGCTTCCGACTTGGCCAGTGCCACGTAAGGAGCCGGAATACGCTCTTGAACCGGCGCGGCTTTCGAAGAGTTTTCTTCGCTGCCGAACAGGTGGAAGAACGGCACGGCTTGCCAGGTGCCCGGCGCCGGGTTGAATGCGCGCGGTGCTGCAGCGAACCACTTCAGCGAATCACCGGTGCTTTCGATCAGGCGGGTGCCCGGGTCGCCAGCGCGGATGTGACCACCGACTTCGTCCTGGAACTTGTTCCACGCTTGTGGCGAGTTCCAGCCCGGCGACCATGCAAATGGCACTTGCTGACGCGGTTCGGCAGAGCCCGAGTAACCTTCCATGGAGAAGGCGAACGCGGTGTCTTTGTCTTGCGGGGTGCGCGGTTCGTGAACGCTGATGTCGGCGCGCATCGCGGTGCGACCGGAGTAACGCAGCGGCTCACGCGCCAGTTTCAGACCCTTGATGCGGAACGCGGCGGACGGTGCAGCGTCGACGATGCGCGCCAGTTGCTCGGTGCTCGAAGCAACGGCAGCGGTGACGTGGTCGAGTTGCGTCCAGTCGATCGGCTGGTTCAGCAGGGTCGCGCGCAGGGCGTGCAGCCAGCGCCAGCCTTCGTGAACCAGGATGCTCGCATCCATGTATTGCGGGTCGAAAACCTGGAAGAAGCGCTGCGCGCGACCTTCCTGGCTGACCAGCGTACCGTCGCCTTCAGCGAAGCTTGCGGCTGGCAGAACCAAGTGCGCGCGGTCGCTGGTAGCCGTCTTCTGATGGTCAGCAACGATCACCACTTGCGCAGCGTTCAGTGCGGCATCGACTTTCTCTTTGGCGGTGCGGGTGTACAGATCGTTTTCCAGCACGACAATGGCGTCGGCCTTGCCGTCGATCACTGCTTGCAGAGCCGCGTCGACCGATTCGCCACCGAGCATGGCCAGGCCAAGGCTGTTGGCTTCCGGCACGATCAGGCTGATCGAACCGTTCTTCTCGCGCAGCTTCAGGGCTTTGGCGATGTTCGCGGCGGCTTCGATCAGGGCTTTGGAGCCCAGCGAAGTACCGGCGATGATCAGCGGACGTTTTGCAGCGAGCAGGGCGTCAGCGATGCGCTGAGCCAGTTCCAGTGCTTCAGCGTCCAGACCTTCAACGGCCGGGGCGCTGGCGTCCAGTGCGTGAGCAACGGCGAAACCGATGCGCGCCAGGTCATCCGGAGCAGCGTGTACGCATTCTTCAGCGATGTCGTCGAGCTTGGTTTCCGCCAGGCTGGCGATGAACAGCGGGTTCAGCGCGTGCTGACCGATGTTCTTCACCGCAGCGTCGAGCCAAGGCTGAACGCGCATGGCTTCGGCCATGTCTTCAGCTTTGCCTTTGACCGATTGACGCAGCGACAGCGCCACACGGGCGGCGGTCTGGGTCAGGTCTTCACCGAGCACGAAAATCGCGTCGTGGTCTTCAATGTCGCGCATGTTCGGCACTGGCAGCGGGCTGTCTTTCAGCACTTGCAGGACCAGACGGATGCGCTCCAGTTCGGAGGCTTCGATACCCGAGTAGAAGTGCTCGGCGCCGACCAGTTCGCGCAACGCGTAGTTGCTTTCGAGGCTGGCGCGCGGCGAACCGATACCGACGATGTTGCGCCCGCGCAGCAGATCAGCAGCTTTATCCAGCGCAGCATCCAGACCGAGCTTGGTGCCGTCGGCCAGCAGTGGCTGACGAGGACGGTCGGTGCGGTTGACGTAGCCATAACCGAAACGGCCACGGTCGCACAGGAAGTACTGGTTCACCGAACCGTTGAAACGGTTTTCGATGCGACGCAGTTCGCCGTAACGCTCGCCCGGAGAGATGTTGCAACCGCTCGAGCAGCCATGGCAGATGCTCGGCGCGAACTGCATGTCCCATTTACGGTTGTAACGCTCGGAGTGAGTCTTGTCGGTGAACACACCGGTCGGGCAGACCTCGGTGAGGTTGCCGGAGAACTCGCTTTCGAGGGTGCCGTCTTCAACGCGACCGAAGTACACGTTGTCGTGGGCGCCGAACACACCGAGGTCGGTGCCGCCAGCGTAATCCTTGTAGAAACGCACGCAGCGGTAGCAAGCGATGCAGCGGTTCATTTCGTGGGAAATGAACGGGCCCAGTTGCTGGTTCTGGTGGGTGCGTTTGGTGAAGCGATAACGGCGCTCGTTGTGGCCGGTCATCACAGTCATGTCTTGCAGGTGGCAATGACCGCCTTCTTCGCACACAGGGCAGTCGTGCGGGTGGTTGGTCATCAGCCATTCGACAACACTGGCGCGGAACGCCTTGGATTCTTCATCGTCGATGGAGATCCAGGTATTGTCGGTGGCCGGGGTCATGCAGGACATGACGATGCGACCACGGGTGTCGTTCTCGTCGGTGTACTGCTTGACCGCGCACTGGCGGCAAGCCCCGACGCTACCAAGCGCGGGGTGCCAGCAGAAATAAGGGATGTCGAGGCCCAGCGACAGACATGCCTGTAACAGGTTGTCTGCCCCGTCGACTTCGAGCGCTTTGCCGTCTACGTGGATAGTGGCCATGGTTCAAAGGTCTTCGTTGGCCCGGTGTCAGCGGGCGTGGCTAATGGAATCTTGTTATCCGTCCGAATCCAGTCAGCCCCGAAAGGCGTCATCGGACGAAAGGCGAAGGGCACGGACCCTTCGCCTTTTTAAGCGTTTACGCGCCGATTACGATCGGCCTTGCCAGAGGCGGGACGGCGGCGCTGACTGGCGCGATACCGGCTTCGAACTCTGGACGGAAGTATTTGATGGCACTGCCCAACGGCTCCACGGCACCCGGTGCGTGAGCACAGAAGGTCTTGCCCGGGCCGAGGAAGTTGACCAGACCCAGCAGGGTCTCGATGTCGCCTGGCTGACCACGGCCTTGTTCGATGGCCATCAAGAGCTTGACGCTCCATGGCAAACCATCACGGCACGGGGTGCAGAAACCGCACGACTCGCGAGCGAAGAACTGCTCCATGTTGCGCAGCAAGGAGACCATGTTGACGCTGTCGTCCACCGCCATGGCCAGGCCGGTACCCATACGGGTGCCCACTTTGGCGATGCCGCCGGCGTACATTTGCGCGTCGAGGTGTTCTGGCAGGAGGAAACCGGTACCGGCGCCACCTGGTTGCCAGGCCTTGAGCTTGAAGCCGTCGCGCATACCGCCGGCGTAGTCTTCGAACAACTCGCGACCGGTAACGCCGAATGGCAGTTCCCACAGGCCCGGGTTCTTGACCTTGCCGGAGAAGCCCATGAGTTTGGTGCCCATGTCTTCGCTGCCTTCGCGGGCCAACGATTTGTACCAGTCAACGCCGTCGGCAATGATCGCCGGCACGTTGCACAGGGTTTCCACGTTGTTCACGCAAGTCGGCTTGCCCCACACGCCAACGGCGGCAGGGAAGGGCGGCTTGGAGCGCGGGTTGGCGCGGCGGCCTTCGAGGGAGTTGATCAGTGCGGTTTCTTCACCGCAGATATAACGCCCGGCGCCGGTGTGGACGAACAGCTCGAAATCAAAGCCGCTGCCGAGAATGTTCTTGCCCAGCAGGCCAGCAGCCTTGGCTTCTTCCACGGCACGGTTGAGGTGTTTGGCGGCGGTGGTGTACTCGCCACGCAGGAAGATGTAGCCACGGTAGGTTTTCAGCGCGCGAGCACTGATCAGCATGCCTTCGATCAGCAGATGGGGCAGTTGCTCCATCAGCATGCGGTCTTTCCAGGTGTTCGGCTCCATTTCATCCGCGTTGCACAGCAGGTAGCGGATGTTGATGGATTCGTCTTTGGGCATCAGGCCCCACTTCACGCCCGTGGGGAAGCCTGCACCGCCTCGACCTTTCAAGCCTGCGTCTTTCACGGTCTGGACGATGGCGTCCTGATCCATGTCGGCGAAGGCTTTGCGCGCAGCGGCGTAACCGTTCTTGGCCTGGTACTCGTCGAGCCACACGGCTTCGCCGTCATCGCGCAGACGCCAGGTCAGCGGGTGAGTCTCGGCCGAACGCTGAATGCGGTTGGCAGGACCGAAAGATGTCAGGGTCATACGTAGCCCTCGAGCAGTTTGGCGACGCCAGCAGGCTGCACATCACCAAAGGTGTCGTCGTCGATCATCAGCGCCGGCGCCTTGTCGCAGTTGCCGAGGCAGCAGACAGGCAGCAGGGTGAAACGACCGTCGGTGGTGGTCTGACCCAGGCCGATGCCCAGATTGTTCTGGATTTCGCTGACCACCGACTCGTGGCCGCCGATGTAGCAGACCATGCTGTCGCAGACGCGAATGATGTGACGGCCAACTGGCTGACGGAAAATCTGGCTGTAGAAGGTCGCCACACCTTCAACGTCGCTGGCCGGGATGCCGAGGATCTCGCCGATCGCGTACAGGGCGCCATCCGGCACCCAGCCGCGTTCCTTCTGAACGATCTTCAGGGCTTCGATCGACGCCGCGCGCGGGTCTTCGTAGTGATGCAGCTCGTGCTCGATGGCCGAGCGCTCGGTTTCACTGAGGGTGAAACGGTCTGTCTGGATAAGCGTGCTGTTCATGCTTAGCGGTCCACGTCGGCCATAACGAAATCGATACTACCCAGGTACGCAATCATGTCCGCGACCATGCTGCCTTTGATCACCGAAGGGATCTGTTGCAGATGCGGGAAGCTTGGAGTGCGGATCCGGGTACGGTAGCTCATGGTGCCGCCGTCGCTCGTCAGGTAATAACTGTTGATGCCCTTGGTCGCTTCGATCATCTGGAAGGATTCGTTGGCCGGCATCACCGGGCCCCACGAAACTTGCAGGAAGTGCGTGATCAAGGTTTCGATGTGCTGCAGCGTGCGCTCTTTCGGCGGCGGCGTGGTCAGCGGGTGATCCGCCTTGTACGGGCCTTCCGGCATGTTGCGCATGCACTGATCGATGATCTTGATGCTCTGGCGCATTTCTTCGACGCGAACCATGCAGCGGTCGTAGGCATCGCCGTTGGCAGCCAGCGGTACTTCGAACTCGAAGTTCTCGTAGCCGGAGTACGGACGCGCCTTACGCAGGTCGAAATCGCAACCGGTCGAACGCAGGCCAGCACCGGTGACACCCCATTCCAGGGCTTCTTTGGTGTTGTACTGGGCGACGCCGATGGTACGACCCTTGAGGATGCTGTTCTGCAGGGCAGCCTTGGTGTATTCGTCGAGGCGTTTTGGCAGCCATTCAACGAAGTCTTTCACCAGTTTTTCCCAGCCGCGCGGCAGGTCGTGGGCAACACCACCGATGCGGTACCAGGCCGGGTGCAGACGGAAACCGGTGATGGCTTCGATCACCGTGTACGCCTTCTGGCGGTCGGTGAAGGTGAAGAACACCGGAGTCATCGCACCAACGTCCTGGATGTAAGTCCCGAGGAACAGCAGGTGGCTGGTGATCCGGAAGAACTCGGCCATCATGATGCGGATGACGTCGACCTTCTCAGGCACCTTGATGCCGGCCAGCTTCTCGACCGAGAGCACGTACGGCAGGTTGTTCATCACGCCGCCGAGGTAGTCGATACGGTCGGTGTACGGAATGAAGCTGTGCCACGACTGACGCTCGGCCATCTTCTCGGCACCACGGTGGTGGTAACCGATGTCCGGCACGCAGTCGACGATCTCTTCACCGTCCAGTTGCAGAATAATGCGGAACGCACCGTGCGCCGAAGGGTGGTTCGGGCCGAGGTTGAGGAACATGTAGTCCTCGTTCGGGCCGGAGCGCTTCATGCCCCAGTCTTCAGGACGGAAGCGCGCGGCTTCTTCCTCAAGCTGTTGCTTGGCGAGGTTGAGGCTGTACGGATCGAATTCGGTGGCACGCGCCGGGAAGTCCTTGCGCAGCGGGTGACCTTCCCAGGTCGGCGGCATCATGATGCGCGACAGGTGCGGGTGACCTTTGAAGTCGATACCGAACATGTCCCAGACTTCACGCTCGTACCAGTTGGCGTTCGGCCAGATGCTGGTGACGGTCGGCAAGCTGAGGTCGCTCTCGGACAAGGCGACCTTGATCATCACGTCACTATTACGCTCCAGCGACATGAGGTGATAGAACACGGTGAACTCAGCGTCACTCGGCAGCCCTTGACGCTTGGTGCGCAGACGCTCGTCCACGCCGTGCAGGTCATAGAGCATGACGTACGGCTTGGGCAGGTTGCGCAGGAAAGTCAGGACTTCAACGAGCCTGGCGCGCGCGACCCACAGTACCGGCATGCCGGTACGGGTCGACTGAGCGGTGAACGCTTCGGCGCCAAAACGGTTGTTCAATTCAACGACCACATCCTGGTCGTCTGCCTTATAAGGCGGGATGTACAGAGCACTGCCTGTAGTCATGGTTATTTTTTCGCTTTCGGTCAACGTAAAGAATGAAGCCAGCTTCTCGTTTCTTTTGTAAGAACAGATCTGGATCAGACTTCGTCAGGGCTGCGCAGGTTGGTGACTGCGATTCGCTGTTCGCGGCGCTCTTCTTTTTGCGAAGGCATGTCGGCGCGATAAACGCCTTGATCGCCAACGACCCAGGAAAGCGGACGACGCTCCTTGCCGATCGATTCCTGCAGCAGCATCAAGCCTTGCAGAAATGCTTCCGGACGAGGAGGGCAGCCAGGTACGTAGACGTCCACGGGCAGGAACTTGTCCACCCCTTGAACCACAGAGTAGATGTCGTACATGCCACCGGAGTTAGCGCACGAACCCATGGAGATAACCCATTTCGGCTCGAGCATCTGCTCGTAGAGACGCTGGATGATCGGCGCCATCTTGATGAAGCAGGTACCGGCGATAACCATGAAGTCGGCCTGACGCGGCGATGCCCGGATCACTTCGGCGCCAAAGCGCGCGATGTCGTGGGGCGCCGTGAAGGCGGTGGTCATTTCCACGTAGCAGCACGACAAGCCGAAGTTGTACGGCCACAGGGAGTTCTTACGTCCCCAGTTGACCGCGCCACTCAGCACGTCTTCCAGCTTGCCCATGAAAATGTTTTTGTGGACTTGATCTTCTAACGGATCGGAAACGGTTTCCCGTTCGCCAATCGGATATTGCTCGTTAGGAGCATCGGGGTCGATCCTGGTGAGATTGTATTGCATTGCCAAAGCCTCATTGTTTCAGCTTCGCCTGCCGCTTGCGACGAGCTTCCGGAGCCCAGTCAAGGGCGCCCACTCGGAACAGGTAGACAAGACCTGCCAACAGAATTGCTATGAAAACGAGAGCTTCGACGAATCCGGTCCAGCCGCTTTCGCGGACGGACACAGACCATGCAAAGAGAAAGAGGGCTTCGATATCGAAGATCACGAAGAGCATCGCGACCAGATAGAATTTGGCTGAGAGCCGCAAGCGGGCGCCACCGGTAGGTAGCATGCCGGACTCGAACGGTTCGTTTTTGCTGCGACCCCAGGCTTTTGACCCAAGGAGGCTGGAGACGCCAAGCATGAAGGCACACAGGCCGACGACACCCAGAAGGAAAATGGCAAAGCCCCAGTTGTGGGCCATGAGTCCTGTCGCTTCGGGCATGCTGGTAATCCTTAACAGAGAGCAAAGGTCTCTGAGCTTGATAAAGAAATAGGCAGTGACGATATGTCGCAGCAATCAATCGCGCTGATTTTATGGCTAAACACCCTGCAAGTAAAATTCCTATAGCGAAATTATTTATTGGAATAAGGACATAGCGCATCTCCAATGCCCTGCAGCCCATGCTTTGCGGGCATTAGGCGGGTTTATGCAAATAATGTTTTGTAGGGAATGTAACGAACATAGTTGTGGCTAAATGATAATTGATATCGTTTGCAGGGGTTTTGTAACTGTTTAACGGGATGTCAGTTGGGAAGTTGTCTTACTTGCACGTTACTGCAAGTAGCGACGGCGCCCGTTTTAGCGGATTTTTCTGACGGATGTACCGCTCTGGATCAATGTTTTCTCCGAACGACGCCGATCCCTACAGGGGAGGGTGTGTTTTCCGGGGGCAAAAAAAACGCCCCGAACCAGTCGGGGCGTCAGTTTTGCGGCTCTGCGGTTAGCTTTCTATACGATCCGCAAAGGCCGTTTGCTCAGCGAAGCCGAATCAGTGGAACTGTTCTTCTTCAGTCGAACCGGTCAGTGCGGTAACCGAGGACGAGCCACCCTGGATCACAGTGGTCATGTCGTCGAAGTAGCCGGTGCCCACTTCCTGCTGGTGAGCCACGAAGGTGTAACCCTTGGCGGCGTCAGCGAACTCCTGCTCTTGCAGTTTCACGTAGGCAGTCATGTCGTTGCGGGCGTAGTCGTGCGCCAGGTTGAACATGCTGTGCCACATGTTGTGAATGCCGGCCAGGGTGATGAACTGGTGCTTGTAACCCATGGCGGACAATTCGCGCTGGAACTTGGCGATGGTCGCGTCGTCCAGGTTTTTCTTCCAGTTGAAGGAAGGCGAGCAGTTGTACGACAGCAATTGGTCCGGGTATTCCTTTTTGATCGCTTCGGCGAAGCGACGAGCCTCGTCCAGATCCGGCTTGGCGGTTTCGCACCAGATCAGGTCGGCGTATGGAGCGTAAGCCAGGCCACGAGCGATGGCTTGATCGAGGCCGGCACGGACCTTGTAGAAACCTTCCTGAGTGCGCTCGCCAGTCACGAACGGCTGGTCGTACGGGTCGCAATCGGAGGTCAGCAGGTCAGCAGCGTTGGCGTCGGTACGGGCCAGGATGATGGTCGGGGTGCCGGCAACGTCAGCAGCCAGACGCGCAGCGGTCAGCTTCTGTACGGCTTCCTGAGTCGGAACCAGTACTTTGCCGCCCATGTGACCACACTTCTTCACGGAAGCCAGTTGGTCTTCGAAGTGAACGCCGGCGGCGCCTGCTTCGATCATGCTCTTCATCAGCTCGTAGGCGTTCAGCACGCCGCCGAAACCGGCTTCAGCGTCAGCCACGATCGGTGCGAAGTAGTCGATGTAGCCATCGTCGCCCGGGTTCTTGCCGGCTTTCCACTGGATCTGGTCAGCACGACGGAACGAGTTGTTGATGCGCTTGACCACGGTTGGAACCGAATCCACCGGGTACAGCGACTGGTCCGGGTACATGGATTCTGCGGAGTTATTGTCCGCAGCCACTTGCCAGCCCGACAGGTAGATTGCCTGGATACCGGCTTTAACCTGTTGAACAGCCTGGCCGCCGGTCAGGGCGCCCATGCAGTTGACGAAATCTTTCTCAGGACGGAAGGACGGCTTGGCACCCTGGGTGACCAGGTTCCACAGCTTGTCGGCGCCCATTTTTGCAAAGGTGTGCTCAGGTTGAACCGAGCCACGCAGACGGACGACGTCAGCAGCGGAGTAAGTGCGTGTCACGCCTTTCCAGCGCGGGTTTTCAGCCCAGTCTTTTTCGAGGGCTGCAATTTGCTGTTCGCGTGTCAGTGCCATGGAGATAAACCTCGTCGCGTCTTTATGAAAAGTTGTTCTGCGGTGGAAAATTCCTGCGCTCGCTGACCAGAAGCTTAGGTGGTCAAGTCGGATTCGGCGGGGTAGGCGACGGGATGAACGATGGGCTCGAGGGGAAGTGAGCAGGTAGTGGCGGACTGCGGGCGCATTCGGGCGTCGTGGGCCTTTATACGGTCTACAGTGTGAAGCCGGGTTACCTAAATACGCTTCCGTCCCTCGGGACAACTTCGTTCCAGTCGGCAACCTCGTCAAACACACCTTGTGGGCGGTACAGACACGAAACGGTTCGCGGGGTAGGTGCGAACGTCGCTTCGAAGGCCCTTGCCAGGGCCTCTGATTAGCGGGAGCGAGGCCATCATGCCTTCGCTTTTTTACCCCGTCAAACGTTTTGTAGTGCTTTTTTTAAAGCACTACATCTTTCGTCTAATACGACTAATCAGTCAGTTTTCGGTGCTTTAGTCCAAGGCGTCGACTTTCACCCGCAAGGTCATGTCATCCCGGCCTTGAGTCGAGTAGCTGCGGGTCAGGCCCTGTTTGTCGGCCTGGGTCTGGCGATTGACGCCGGCAAGGGTGATCCATTCGCCGAGACGTCCGCTGACAGTTGTGTCGGTGCTTTGCACGTTCACTACATCGGGACGTTCCTGGCTCATACGGTCACGGTTGGTACTGATCGCCAGGTGAACGATGTCGCCGGTGACGCTGGCGGTGACATAGAAACCCTGGGTGACGTTGCGGTATTGGGTTTGGCTGTTGTAACCGCCGTAGGAATCGCTCTGAACATTGGTGATCGGCACGCTCTGGCCAACCTGAATCAGCGCCGGCATGCCATCGGTGGCCTGCACCTGCTGGACGCCGCCTTCGCGGCTGGTGGTGCTGCGGCTGATGATACGGGTCTGATTCGGCTGGGCGCCGTTGACCGCATAGCCTTCATCGCCACGGCCATTGTTTTCATTAGTGTCGACGGTGATCAGCAAGCGCTTGGGCGCAGTGTCCAGTTGGCTGATCAGCGCCTTGAGTTCCTGAATCTTGTCCGGCTCGGCCTTGATGATCAGTTGGTTGCCGTAGGCGCTGACCTGACCGTCCTTGCCGAGGAAGTCTTGCGCCATCGGCAGCATGTCGGCGCTGGTGCGGTAATTGAGAGGCACGATTTCTGTGGCTGCCATCACCGAAAAACTGCAACCGAGCAGCAGGGTGGTGAGCAGGGTGCGTAGGGACATGTCCGTTATCTCCGCTTTCGAAAGGCTTGATATTGCCAGTTTGTCGGCCTGGGGTGGGGCAAGTTGAATCGTAGACAGCAAAACGCCCCGGCATCGGCGGATGTCGGGGCGTTTTGTGGTGTTCTTGCGGGCGCCATCGCGAGCAGGCTCACTCCTACAGGGAATCGCATTTCAATTGTAGGAGTGAGCCTGCTCGCGATCGCCGCGCCGCGGTCTTAAGCCGAATGGCGAACCATATCGACATGTGGAATCCCGGCTTCGAGGAACTCCTCGCTGACCAGGTTGAAACCCAAGCGCTCATAGAACGCCGTGGCTTGAACCTGAGCACTGAGCATCTGCTGCTTCAACCCACGTTCTTCAGCTTCAGCAATGACCGCTTGCATCAGCGCATCACCGACCTTCATCCCGCGCCAGTCTTTCAGCACCGAAACGCGGCCAATGTGCCCGTCGGGCAACAAGCGCGCAGTGCCAATCGGAAAGTCGCCTTCAAACGCCAGAAAATGCACGGCGGTCGCGTCATCCGCGTCCCATTCCAGCTCAGGTGGCACCGATTGCTCGGCGATGAACACCGTTTCACGAATGCGCCGGATCTCGGCGATGTCCTTCTGCCAGTCTGCGACACGTACGCGAATCTTATTCATCGGCGAACCCCAGGCTCCCTTGCTTGACCAGTTGGCACAGCAGGCCGCAGGCGTCTTCGTCGTTCAGCCACTCACCGAGGTTGTCGGTGTGCAGGGCGTCAGCGGCGCAGATCAGCTTCAGCAGTTCGCGCAGCTTGCCCGGCAGGTAACGGCTCTGACCGCTGGCGAACAGCAGCAGGTCGTCATCGACCTCCGACCAGGCCAGGCGCGCACTCGGGTTGCGGATCAGGATGGCGCCATCCTGCAGGGCGGCGAGGAAGTCTTCTTCTTCGATTTCTTCCGGGCCAGCCACCAGCTCCGGATAACGCGGCTCGGTCATGTACTGGCCGAACCAGGTCAGCAGCAGGCGCTCGTCGCTCATGTGCTCGGCGAGCAGCGCTTTCAGGCGATCCAGTGCGTCGTGTTGAATCTGGTGCGGATCGGCTGCTGGCTGTGCGTCGGCATCGGTGTAGCGCTCTTCGTCAGTCAGGAACTGGCTGAGGAAGTCGGTGAAGTGAGTCAGCACTTCGGAAGCGCTTGGCGCACGGAAACCGACCGAGTAGGTCATGCAGTTGTCGACCGCGACACCGCAGTGAGCCAGACGCGGCGGCAGGTAGAGCATGTCGCCCGGTTCCAGTACCCACTCTTCGGTCTCGTGGAATTCGGCGAGGATGCGCAGGTCCGCGTGTTGCAACAGCGGGCTCTCGGAGTCGCACATCTGGCCGATTTTCCAGTTGCGCTTGCCGTGGCCTTGCAGCAGGAACACGTCGTAGTTGTCGAAGTGCGGACCAACGCTGCCACCCGGGGCGGCGAAGCTGATCATCACGTCATCGACGCGCCAGCTCGGCAGGAAGCGGAAGTTTTCCAGCAACTCGCTGACTTCCGGGACGAATTGGTCGACCGCTTGCACCAGCAAGGTCCACTCTTTTTCCGGCAATTTGCTGAACTCGTCTTCAGCGAACGGGCCGCGACGCAGTTCCCATGGACGCTCGCCGTGCTCGATCACCAGGCGCGATTCGACTTCTTCTTCCAGGGCCAGGCCGGCCAGTTCGTCGGCGTCGATCGGGCTTTCGAAGTCAGGAATCGCCTGACGGATCAGCAGCGGCTTTTTCTGCCAGTAGTCGCGCAGGAATTCGCGTGCAGTGAGGCCGCCCAGAAGTTGAAGAGGAATATCGGAATTCATATGTAACCTATTGAAAAAAAGCACTTTTCAGACGGGAATAAAAACGCCCGGCGCGGCCGGGCGTCTCAAACGGATCAAGCGGTCGATCAGATGCGTTTGGCTTGCGCTACAGCGTTGCCGATGTAGTTGGCCGGGGTCAGTTGCTTGAGCTCGGCTTTCGCTTCGGCAGGCATGTCCAGACCATCGATGAAAGTCTGCAACGCTTCTGGGCTGATGCCCTTGCCGCGGGTCAGTTCTTTCAGCTTCTCGTACGGGTTTTCGATGTTGTAGCGGCGCATCACGGTCTGGATCGGCTCAGCCAACACTTCCCAGCAAGCGTCGAGGTCAGCGGCAATCTTCTGCTCGTTGAGCTCCAGTTTGCTGATGCCTTTGAGGCTGGCTTCGTAGGCGATCACGCTGTGGGCGAAGCCAACACCGAGGTTGCGCAGTACGGTGGAGTCGGTCAGGTCGCGCTGCCAGCGGGAGATCGGCAGTTTGCTCGCCAGGTGCTGGAACAGCGCGTTGGCGATGCCCAGGTTGCCTTCGGAGTTTTCGAAGTCGATCGGGTTGACCTTGTGCGGCATGGTCGACGAACCGATTTCGCCAGCGATGGTGCGCTGCTTGAAATAACCCAGGGAGATATAGCCCCAGATGTCACGGTCGAAGTCGATCAGGATGGTGTTGAAGCGCGCGATCGCGTCGAACAGCTCGGCGATGTAGTCGTGCGGTTCGATCTGCGTGGTGTACGGGTTGAAGCCCAGGCCCAGCTCGTCTTCGATGAAGGCGCGGGCGTTGGCTTCCCAGTCGATCTGCGGATAGGCCGACAGGTGTGCGTTGTAGTTGCCGACGGCGCCGTTGATTTTGCCCAGCAGCGGCACGGCAGCGACTTGAGCGATCTGACGCTCGAGACGGTAAACCACGTTCGCCAGCTCTTTACCCAGAGTGGTCGGGGAGGCTGGTTGGCCGTGGGTGCGCGACAGCATTGGCACGTCAGCGAAACGGATGGCCAGTTCGCGGATGGCGTTGGCGGTCTGGCGCATCAGCGGCAGCATCACGTCGTCACGGCCTTCGCGCAGCATCAGGGCGTGGGACAGGTTGTTGATGTCTTCGCTGGTGCAGGCAAAGTGGATGAACTCGCTGACCTTGGCCAGCTCCGGCAACTTGGCCGCCTGCTCTTTGAGCAGGTATTCGATCGCTTTGACGTCGTGGTTGGTGGTGCGCTCGATCTCTTTGACGCGCTCGGCGTGCTCCAGCGAGAAGTTTTCAGCCAGTTCATTGAGAACGGCGTTGGCCTCGGCGGAGAAGGCTGGCACTTCAGGGATACCCGCGTGGGCGGCCAGGCGCTGGAGCCAGCGCACTTCAACCAGAACACGGGCACGGATCAAACCGTACTCGCTGAAAATCGGGCGCAGGGCCTGGGTTTTGCCGGCGTAGCGGCCGTCAACAGGGGAAACCGCAGTGAGCGAAGAAAGCTGCATGGGGTGTTCTCGGACAGTCGGGCAACGAAATGGGGCGCGTATCATACATGAAAAAATCCGCCGGTCCGTTGCCAACTGACCGGCGTATTACGCGTTACAGACTACAAAGCTTTTATTGCGCGGCGTTTTACTCGCTGCGCATCAACGGATACAGCTCTTTGAGCAGCTTGCGTCGGCTGATCACCAACTGCCAGCGATGGCCGCCGAGCTGCCGCCACAGACGTGCCGAACGGATACCGGCAAGGAGCAGGGCGCGGATTTTCGAGGCATTGCTCGGCTGCTGCAGGTTGCGCATGTCGCCGTGCACCTGAATACGTTGGCGCAGGGTGCTCAGGGTGTCCTGATACAGCGCGCCGCAAGCCGCGACCACGTTTTCGTGGGCCGGGCCAAAATGCTCGACCTGCGACTGGATCTGCGGCAAGCGCTTGCCGATGGTGTCGAGCATGTCGTCGCGCTTGGCCAGTTGACGTTCCAGGCCGAGCATCGACAGGGCGTAGCGCAATGGCTCGCGTTGCAGCGTGCTTGGGTCGCGTTCCAGTGCACCGATCAGCGCTCGATAGCCTTCGCGCAGATTGAGGTCATCGCCGCCGTAGACGTCCAGCGTGTCTTTCGGGTCGCGCACCAACAGGCTGCCGAGCATGCAGGTCAGGCCGGCCTCGCTGGTCTGCCCGGTCTTGGCGATCCGGTCGACCAGTACGGCGGCGAGAAACACACCGCCCAGCGCCGTCAGTTGCTCCTGAGTCGGGCTCATGCCTGGCCGCTCCACGGTTCGGCCACTTCGATCACGCCGCCACCGAGGCAGATTTCACCGTCATAGAACACCACGGATTGGCCCGGCGTCACCGCGCGTTGCGGCTCGTCGAACACAGCGCGGTAGCCGCTGGCGGTTTTTTCCAGAGTGCAGGCCTGGTCGCTCTGGCGATAACGCACTTTCGCGGTCAGGCGCAGCGGCTGGCTCAGGTCGATCGGGTTGACCCAATAGATTTCCGAAGCGAGCAGGGCGCTGGAGAACAGCCATGGATGGTTGTTGCCCTGGCCGACGATCAGCTCGTTGCTGTCGAGATCCTTGCGCAGCACGTACCACGGCTCATCGCCGGCGTCTTTCAAACCGCCGATGCCGAGGCCCTGGCGCTGACCGATGGTGTGGTACATCAAGCCGTGGTGACGGCCAATGACTTCACCTTCGGTGGTTTTGATTTCGCCCGGTTGCGCCGGCAGGTATTGCTTGAGGAAGTCGCTGAAGCGACGCTCGCCGATAAAGCAGATCCCGGTGGAATCCTTCTTCTTGGCGGTCGCCAGCTCGTATTTCTCGGCAATTGCGCGCACTTCCGGCTTTTCCAGTTCGCCGACCGGGAACAGGGTCTTGGCAATCTGTTCGCCGCCAACGGCGTGCAGGAAATAGCTCTGATCCTTGTTCGGATCGAGGCCTTTGAGCAGTTCGGTGCGGCCATCAATGTCGCGGCGGCGCACGTAGTGGCCGGTGGCAATCAAGTCGGCGCCGAGCATCATGGCGTAGTCGAGGAACGCCTTGAACTTGATCTCGCGATTACACAGGATGTCCGGGTTCGGCGTACGGCCGGCCTTGTATTCGGCCAGGAAGTGCTCGAACACGTTGTCCCAGTATTCAGCAGCGAAGTTGGCGGTGTGCAGCTTGATGCCGATCTTGTCGCAGACAGCCTGAGCATCCGCCAGGTCGTCCATGGCGGTGCAGTATTCCGTTCCGTCGTCTTCTTCCCAGTTCTTCATGAACAGGCCTTCCACCTCGTAACCCTGCTCGATCAGCAGGAGAGCGGAAACGGAAGAGTCCACGCCGCCGGACATGCCGACAATGACGCGCTTCTTGGATGTGTCAGAAGGGGCTGGATCACGCATAGGGATTCAATGAGTGTCTTGAAAAAGGACGCGATTCTAGCAGGCTCGCGGCCTCAAGGCTAAAGAGAAGGGCGGATCAGTTCGAGGCTGAAGTGATGGCCGGCCAGATAATCGTCGATGCAACGGATGATCAGCTCGCTGCGCCAGTTGTCGCGCTGAGCAATTAATTCGTCGCGGGTCAGCCACTTGGCGCCGACGATACCGTCGTCGAGTTGGTAATCAGCGTGATGTTGCACGGCTTTGGCGCTGAAGCACACGCGCTGATAGGTCACGCCGTTGCTTGGTGCGGTGTACAGGTAAATGCCGATGACGCCGGTAGGTTCGACGTCCCAGCCGGTTTCTTCGAGGGTCTCGCGCACGGCGGCATCAATCAGGGTTTCGTCTGGGTCGAGATGGCCGGCGGGCTGGTTGAGCACATTACGCCCGGCCTTGTGTTCCTCGACCATCAGGAAGCGGCCGTTGTCCTCGACGATGGTGGCGACGGTGATGTGGGGGAGCCATTCCATAATACCTTCCTCAATTCTGGGATTGAAATGCAATCCAATGTAGGAGTGAGCCTGCTCGCGATAGCGCATTGTCAGTCACCATAATTGTTGAATGGTATACCGCTATCGCGAGCAGGCTCACTCCTACAAGGGAATTGTGTGAACTCTGGAAACACAAACCCCGGCACGAGGCCGGGGTTTGTGATGTTCCCTTTACAACCTTAAACCAGCGCAGCAATCGCCGCGTTGAGGGTTGCGCTTGGGCGCATGGCCTTGCTGATCAGCTCGGCATTGGCGTGGTAGTAACCGCCGATGTCGACTGGCTTGCCCTGAACGGCGTTGAGCTCGGCAACGATGGTTGCTTCGTTCTCGGTCAGGGTTTTTGCCAGGGTCGCGAACTGCGCTTGCAGTGCAGCGTCTTCAGTCTGGGCAGCCAGGGCCTGAGCCCAGTACATCGCCAGGTAGAAGTGGCTGCCGCGGTTGTCGATGTTGCCGACTTTACGCGATGGCGACTTGTTGTTGTCGAGGAACTGGCCAGTGGCCTGGTCCAGGGTTTTCGACAGCACCAGTGCTTTCGGGTTGTTGTAGTTCACGCCCAGATGCTCAAGGGACGCTGCCAGTGCGAGGAACTCGCCCAGCGAATCCCAGCGCAGGAAGTTTTCTTCAACCAGTTGCTGCACGTGCTTCGGAGCCGAACCGCCGGCGCCGGTTTCGAACAGGCCGCCGCCGTTCATCAGCGGCACGATCGACAGCATCTTGGCGCTGGTGCCCAGTTCCATGATCGGGAACAGGTCGGTCAGGTAGTCACGCAGTACGTTGCCGGTCACCGAAATGGTGTCCTTGCCTTCGCGGGTGCGCTGCAGGGTGTACTTCATCGCGTCGACCGGCGCCATGATCTGGATGTCCAGACCGGCAGTGTCGTGATCCTTCAGGTAAGCCTGAACCTTCTCGATCACTACGCCGTCGTGAGCGCGCATCGGGTCCAGCCAGAAGATCGCTGGAGTTGCGCTTGCGCGAGCACGGTTGACGGCCAGTTTGACCCAGTCCTGGATCGGCGCGTCTTTGGTCTGGCACATGCGGAAGATGTCGCCGGCTTCAACAGCCTGTTCCATCAGCAGGTTGCCCTTGCTGTCGGTGACGCGAACCACGCCGTCAGCCTTGATCTGGAAAGTCTTGTCGTGCGAGCCGTACTCTTCGGCTTTCTTCGCCATCAGGCCAACGTTTGGCACGCTGCCCATGGTGGTCGGATCGAAAGCGCCATTGGCTTTGCAATCTTCGATCACGGCCTGGTAGATGGTCGCGTAGCAGCGATCCGGGATCACCGCCTTGGTGTCGTGCAACTGACCGTCGGTGCCCCACATTTTGCCGGAGTCACGGATCATTGCCGGCATCGAGGCGTCGACGATGACGTCGCTCGGCACGTGCAGGTTGGTGATGCCTTTGTCGGAGTTGACCATCGCCAGCGATGGACGAGCGGCGTAGACCGCGGCCATGTCGGCTTCGATCTGCGCTTGCTGCTCGGCCGGCAGGGCCTTGATGCGCGCGTACAGATCGCCGATGCCGTTGTTCAGGTTGAAGCCGATCTCGGCCAGCACGTCAGCGTGCTTGGTCAGGGCGTCTTTGTAGAACTCGGCAACGATCTGGCCGAACATGATCGGGTCGGAGACCTTCATCATGGTCGCTTTCAGGTGAACCGAGAGCAGCACGCCCTGGGCCTTGGCGCTTTCGATTTCAGCAGCGATGAACGCGCGCAGGGCGTTTTTGCTCATCACGGCGCAGTCGAGGATCTCGCCAGCCTGAACGGTGGTTTTTTCTTTCAGGACGGTCGCGGTACCGTCCTTGGCGATCAGTTCGATCTTCACGGCGTCAGCGGCGTCGATCAGGGCAGCTTTTTCGCTGCCGTAGAAATCGCCGGTGCTCATGTGAGCGACGTGGGACTTGGAGTCTTTGGCCCAGGCGCCCATTTTGTGCGGGTGCTTGCGAGCGTAGTTTTTAACCGACAGCGGTGCGCGACGGTCGGAGTTGCCTTCACGCAGAACCGGGTTCACGGCGCTGCCCTTGACCTTGTCGTAACGCGCCTTGGCGTCTTTGTCGGCGTCGCTGGTCACGGTTTCCGGGTAATCCGGCAGGTTGTAACCCTGAGCTTGCAGCTCTTTGATCGCGGCTTGCAGCTGTGGCACCGAAGCGCTGATGTTCGGCAGCTTGATGATGTTGGCTTCAGGCGTAACGGCCAGGTCGCCCAGTTCGGCGAGGTGGTCGGCTACGGCTTTGTCGCCCAGTTGCTCGGGGAAGCTGGCCAGAATGCGCGCTGCAAGAGAGATATCGCGGGTTTCCACGGCGATATCGGCCGAAGCGGTGTACGCCTCGATGATCGGCAGCAGGGAATAGGTGGCGAGGGCTGGAGCTTCGTCGGTGAAGGTATAGATGATCTTCGAGCGGGTGGGCATATTCGGATTAACTCTCTCTTCTTTGCTAAAGCGTGCGCAGAAACTCGAGGGGCGCCGGGTAAGCGCGTTCGTTCAAAGTCATCCATGAACCGAATGTCGAGATTCTTCGCGGTGATGTTGGGTGCATCAGTAGAGCGTCAAGCAGTCGGACTGCGGTAACAACCCGACCAATCAGGCGGAAAGTCTCGTGCTAGAGAGGCCAGCCGTCGTGACCCTGTGGTCAGCGGGCGGCATTATACATAGGTAGCTGGCAATCTGCCGATGGTTCATATGCAACGATTCTCGTCCATTGGTCTAAAGGTCGCAGGGCGGGGTGGGGCGTAGAGTCGTCGCGAATGCTTGAGTTTGGCGCTTTTCCCTTTGCTTTCAGGCTTGTACGAAACGAGATGTAGCCGCGCCACGAACAGAGGGTTTGCGTGTTGATTTAACTGGGTTACGCTCGAACCAAGCCAGATGTTCAATCCAAACAATGGAGTTCAGCATGGGTTACAAGAAGATTCAGGTTCCAGCCGTCGGCGACAAAATCACCGTCAATGCAGACCATTCTCTCAATGTTCCTGATAACCCGATCATCCCCTTCATCGAAGGTGACGGCATTGGTGTCGACATCAGCCCGGTGATGATCAAGGTTGTCGATGCTGCAGTTCAAAAGGCATACGGCGGTAAACGCAAGATTTCCTGGATGGAAGTCTACGCCGGGGAAAAAGCCACTCAGGTTTACGATCAGGACACCTGGCTGCCTCAGGAAACTCTCGATGCAGTCAAGGATTATGTGGTTTCCATCAAAGGCCCGCTGACCACGCCGGTCGGTGGCGGCATCCGCTCGCTGAACGTGGCCCTGCGTCAGCAACTCGACCTGTACGTCTGCCTGCGCCCGGTGCGCTGGTTCGAAGGCGTGCCAAGCCCGGTGAAAAAGCCTGGCGACGTCGACATGACCATCTTCCGCGAGAACTCCGAAGACATCTATGCCGGCATTGAGTGGAAGGCCGGTTCGCCGGAAGCCACCAAAGTCATCAAATTCCTTAAAGAAGAAATGGGCGTCACCAAAATCCGTTTCGACGAAAACTGCGGCATCGGCGTCAAGCCGGTTTCGCTGGAAGGCACCAAGCGTCTGGCGCGCAAGGCTCTGCAATATGTGGTCGATAACGACCGCGATTCGCTGACCATCGTGCACAAAGGCAACATCATGAAGTTCACCGAAGGTGCCTTCAAAGAGTGGGCCTATGAAGTAGCCGCGGAAGAATTCGGCGCGACCCTGCTCGACGGTGGCCCGTGGATGCAGTTCAAAAACCCGAAAACCGGCAAGAATGTTGTGGTCAAGGATGCCATCGCCGACGCCATGCTCCAGCAGATCCTGCTGCGCCCGGCCGAATACGATGTGATCGCGACCCTCAACCTCAACGGCGACTACCTCTCCGACGCTTTGGCGGCGGAAGTGGGCGGTATCGGTATCGCGCCGGGCGCCAACCTGTCCGACACCGTGGCGATGTTCGAAGCGACCCACGGTACGGCGCCGAAGTACGCCGGCAAGGATCAGGTCAACCCGGGTTCGCTGATTCTCTCGGCAGAAATGATGCTGCGGCACATGGGCTGGACTGAGGCGGCGGATCTGATCATCAAGGGCACAAACGGCGCCATTAGTGCCAAGACTGTGACCTATGACTTTGAGCGTCTGATGGACGGGGCCAAGCTGGTTTCGTCTTCGGGCTTTGGCGATGCGCTGATTTCGCATATGTAAAACGCGGGCACATAAAACCGCCTGATTCTTCATTGAGTCAGGTGGTTTTTTATTGCTTGGGATATTCAGGTGAAGATCAGTCAGCTCACGCTTTGGCAGTTGCGGCAGCGGCAGCAGCGCTGACAGCTGCACTATCAATGGCACTGGATGGTTCGACTGACTGGATGTTTACGGCATGCAGCCCCTTGGGGCCTTGGATAATGCTGAAAACCACCGCCTGCCCGGCCTTAAGGGTTTTGTATCCGTCCATCTTAATCTGAGAAAAATGAGCAAAAAAGTCGATCTCTTTGCCATCCTCATCGCGGCCTTCACGGGCGTCGGTATTGATAAAGCCGAATCCCTTGGCATTGTTGAACCATTTCACCTTGCCGACAGCCATGCTCAAATCCCTCTGCAACAGACTCCATCGCTGGAGTATCATCCAATTCATCCGCAATCTAATCCGTTAAAAGGATTGACTCCGCGGATCTTTTTTACCCACTGTGGGCTCTATTGGTTGTAACACCGTTTTCCCGATAGTCAAGGTGACCGGGCAGTCGGAGTTGAAAACGCGTACAACCGCCCCCACCACTGTATTTGCACAACTGACGAACCTTTCTTTCCATGCATGCAATCAGCCAGATTCGACTAACATTCAATCAGGATCGCCCGCTTCTCCAAAAGGATCTTCCACAGGAGCACGACGACGATTCGGCAGGCGTTGCTGTTCAGGAAGCAAAGCCTGCGTTACAGGCGCCGCCGATGTACAAGGTGGTTTTGTTCAACGATGACTACACACCGATGGATTTCGTCGTCGAAGTGCTCGAGGTGTTTTTTAACCTGAATCGCGAGCTGGCGACCAAGGTCATGCTGGCCGTCCACACAGAAGGACGGGCAGTATGTGGAGTGTTTACCCGCGACATCGCCGAGACAAAGGCCATGCAGGTCAACCAGTACGCCAGGGAAAGCCAGCATCCGCTACTCTGTGAAATCGAGAAGGACGGTTAATCGCCGACCACTTGGGTATGAGGTGAAGCTATGTTAAACCGCGAGCTCGAAGTCACCCTCAATCTAGCCTTCAAGGAGGCTCGTTCGAAACGTCATGAATTCATGACCGTCGAACACCTTTTGCTGGCCCTATTGGACAATGAGGCTGCCGCCACCGTTTTGCGTGCCTGCGGCGCAAACCTCGACAAACTCAAGCATGACCTGCAGGAGTTCATCGACTCCACCACGCCATTGATCCCCGTTCATGACGAAGATCGCGAAACCCAGCCAACCCTGGGCTTCCAGCGTGTACTGCAACGTGCTGTTTTCCACGTACAGAGCTCGGGCAAACGCGAAGTAACCGGCGCCAACGTGCTGGTTGCCATCTTCAGTGAGCAAGAGAGTCAGGCAGTGTTTCTGCTGAAACAGCAGAGCGTTGCGCGCATCGATGTCGTCAATTACATCGCACACGGCATTTCCAAAGTGCCGGGGCATGGCGATCACTCTGAAGGTGAACAAGATATGCAGGACGACGAGGGCGGTGAGTCTTCTTCTTCAGGCAATCCTCTGGATGCTTATGCCAGCAACCTCAACGAACTCGCGCGCCAGGGTCGTATCGATCCGCTGGTCGGTCGTGAATCGGAAGTCGAACGTGTCGCGCAGATTCTCGCGCGTCGGCGCAAGAACAATCCGCTGCTGGTTGGTGAAGCAGGCGTGGGTAAAACCGCGATTGCCGAAGGCCTGGCCAAGCGCATTGTCGACAACCAGGTGCCGGATCTGCTGGCCGGTAGTGTTGTTTATTCGCTGGATCTCGGTGCTCTGCTCGCGGGCACCAAGTATCGCGGTGATTTCGAGAAGCGCTTCAAGGCGTTGCTCAATGAATTGAAAAAACGTCCGCAAGCCATTCTGTTTATCGACGAGATCCACACCATTATTGGTGCGGGCGCTGCGTCGGGCGGGGTCATGGACGCTTCGAATCTGCTTAAGCCGCTACTGTCGTCTGGCGACATTCGCTGCATTGGTTCGACCACGTTCCAGGAGTTTCGCGGCATCTTCGAGAAGGATCGTGCCTTGGCGCGTCGCTTCCAGAAGGTCGATGTCGTCGAGCCATCGGTGGAAGACACCATTGGTATCCTGCGCGGCCTGAAAGGGCGTTTCGAACAGCACCACAACATCGAATACAGCGACGAAGCGCTGCGTGCCGCTGCTGAACTGGCGTCGCGCTATATCAATGACCGACACATGCCGGACAAAGCCATTGATGTTATTGACGAGGCGGGCGCCTATCAGCGTCTGCAACCGGTCGAGAAGCGCGCCAAGCGTATCGAGGTGCCGCACGTCGAAGACATCGTCGCGAAAATCGCGCGGATTCCGCCTAAGCACGTCACCAGCTCCGACAAGGAGTTGCTGCGTAACCTTGAGCGTGACCTGAAGCTGACGGTGTTTGGTCAGGACGCGGCGATCGATTCGCTGTCAACCGCGATCAAGCTGTCTCGTGCCGGCCTCAAGTCGCCTGACAAGCCAGTCGGTTCGTTCCTGTTCGCAGGCCCGACCGGTGTCGGTAAAACCGAGGCCGCACGACAACTGGCCAAGGCGTTGGGGATCGAGTTGGTGCGTTTCGACATGTCCGAGTACATGGAGCGTCACACCGTATCGCGTCTGATCGGTGCGCCTCCAGGTTATGTCGGTTTCGATCAGGGCGGTCTGTTGACCGAAGCGATCACCAAGCAGCCGCACTGCGTATTGCTGCTCGATGAAATCGAGAAAGCGCATCCGGAAGTCTTCAACCTGCTGCTGCAGGTGATGGACCACGGTACGCTGACTGACAACAACGGGCGCAAGGCGGACTTCCGCAACGTGATCGTGATCATGACCACCAACGCCGGTGCTGAAACGGCTGCGCGGGCTTCGATCGGTTTCACCCATCAGGACCACTCGTCTGATGCGATGGAAGTGATCAAGAAGAGCTTCACGCCGGAGTTCCGTAACCGTCTGGACACCATTATCCAGTTTGGTCGCCTCAGCCATGAGGTCATCAAAAGTGTGGTGGACAAGTTCCTTACCGAGCTTCAGGCGCAGCTGGAAGACAAGCGTGTGCTGCTTGAGGTCACTGATGCCGCGCGGAGTTGGCTGGCGGCGGGTGGTTATGACTCGGCAATGGGCGCACGTCCGATGGCGCGTCTGATTCAGGACAAGATCAAGCGTCCGCTGGCGGAGGAGATTCTGTTTGGCGAGCTGGCCGAGCATGGCGGTGTGGTGCACATCGACATCAAGGATGGTGAGTTGACGTTTGACTTCGAGACTACCGCAGAAATGGCCTGATGGCCTTGGATCAAGAGGGCGCCTTCGGGCGCCTTTTTGTTATTTGTCGTTTGGGTTTTTTGGGTGAATATCCGTTGCTGCGGTGATGGCTTATTACGGTTTCGCCCTTACGGCGACTCACTTTTTTTCAAACGCCAAAAAAAGTAAGCAAAAAACGCTTGCTCCTACGTGCGGCCCGCTCGCTGGGGCTCGGGGTCCCTTCGCTGCGGGATCGATCCGGGCGCAGCGCCTACGGTTTGCTTCGCTGCACCTCCTCTCGCTGTGTTTGGCTGCGCCAAACGGTCGCTGCGCTCCCACGCCCGGATCAATCCCTCCACTCAGCCTTCCGACGTCGCCCGTGGATCAAGATCAAAAGCAGGCGAGCTGACACTCGGCCTTGAGTGGTGAAGAGCGGGTGTTCGGCTTTTGATTTGTGGTGTGTTTGCCCCTCACCCCAGCCCTCTCCCGAGGGAGAGGGGGCCGATTTTTGGGCGTTTCAAAACCTGAGTTCGCCGCGGTATCGCATGTCGGCGTACCTCGCCCAAACACCACGGTCAGTTCCCTCTCCCTCCGGGAGAGGGCTAGGGTGAGGGGCTCTTGATCTTGATCTGGCTCTGGCTCTGGCTCTTGATCTGGCTCTGGCTCTGGCTCTGGCTCTGGCTCTGGCTCTGGCTCTGGCTCTGGCTCTGGCTCTTGATCTTGCTTTGGCTTTTGATCTTTTGCCCCTTCGGCAGGCCGAGCGTAGGTGTCCATCCGGGGGTTAGGCGCGCAGCGCCGTGCGGCGAAGCCGCATACATCGAGAGGAGGTGCAGCGAAGCAAACCGTAGGCGATGCCCCCGGATGGACACCGTAGCGAGGGAACACTGAGCCTCAGCGAAGTGCCGTACGCCGGGGCAAAGCCTTTTGGGTTACCTTTTCGGCGTTTGGAAAAGGTGACTCGCTGTAAGAGCGAAACCGCCAGCGGTCGCACCCGAAAAAACGGATATGCCCTCAAACCCAAACCCAAACCCAAAACCCAAATCCCAGACAAACAAAAACGCCCGGCATAAACCGGGCGTTTTGTATTGACTTGATTAACGAGCGCGGTAAGTGATGCGCCCTTTGCTCAAGTCATAGGGCGTCAGCTCGACGCGCACTTTGTCACCGGTAAGAATACGAATGTAGTTCTTGCGCATCTTGCCGGAAATATGCGCGGTTACGACGTGCCCATTTTCCAACTCCACACGAAACATGGTGTTGGGCAGGGTGTCGACGACAGTGCCTTCCATTTCGAAGCTGTCTTCTTTCGACATGCAGTAAAGCCCTCGGTATCCAATGAATGGCCCGGTGCAACTGCGCCAGGCAAAAGCGGCGTGCATTGTGCCCGAAAAATGGGGTTTACGCCAAGGGGTTTACGGCTTGGGTTTAGTTGAGGATGACCCAGCGCTGATTAATCAGCAATTCGATGGGGCGATATTGCGTCTTGTAGTTCATCTTTTTGCAGTTCTTGATCCAGTAACCGAGGTACACCGCCTCAAGTCCGAGGCGCTGTGCCTCGGCGATTTGCCAGAGGATGGCAAATCGGCCAAGGCTACGGCGTTCCTCGGCCGGTTCGTAGAAGGTGTACACCGCCGACAAACCGTTCGGCAGTAAGTCGGTCACAGCCACGGCTAGCAACCGTCCGTCGAGTCGGAACTCATAGAAGCGCGAGAAGGGCAGATCGCGTACCAGAAAAGTCGAGAATTGATCGCGGCTCGGCGGGTACATATCGCCGTCGGCGTGGCGTTGTTCGATATAGCGCTGGTACAGATCGAAATATTCTTCGCTGAACTGCGGTTTGGCCGGGCGCACCTGCAAATCCGTGTTGCGTTTGAAAATCCGCTTCTGCTGACGATTGGGTGTGAACTGCGCCACCGGAATGCGCGCAGGCACGCACGCATTGCAGTTCTGGCAATGCGGGCGGTACAGATGATCGCCGCTGCGACGAAAGCCCATTTCCGACAGGTCTGCGTAGACATGCACATCCATGGGCTGGCTCGGATCGAGAAACAGGGTCGTGGCCTGCTCCTCGGGCAGATAACTGCAAGAGTGAGGCTGAGTGGCATAGAACTTCAAACGCGCCAACTCGGTCATGATCAACCCTCGGGATAAGCTGGTGAATTAAGTGTAAGCCACGCGCGCAAAAGTCGCTCAGCAAACCCAGGTGGCGCGATTGGGCTGATCCAGGTGATTTGCCAGATAGTCGGCGAATTGCTGACGAGGAATTGCCCGCGCGCCGAGGCTGTGCAGATGATCGGTCGGCATCTGGCAATCGATCAGCACGAATCCCGCGTCTTTCAGGTGGCGCACCAAGGTGGCAAAACCGAATTTGGACGCGTTGTCGGCGCGGCTGAACATCGATTCGCCGAAAAACAGTTGGCCCATCGCCAGGCCGTACAGGCCGCCGACCAGTTCGTCTTGATCCCAGACCTCGACCGAATGCGCGAAGCCGCGGCGATGCAGTTCAACGTAGGCGTCCTGCATGGCTTGGGTGATCCAGGTGCCGTCGGCGTAATCCCGTGGTGCAGCGCAGGCGCGGATCACTGCGTCGAAGTCCTGATCAAAGGTCACTTGATAGCGTTGTTGGCGCAGCAATTTGCCGAGGCTGCGCGAGACATGCAGTTCGTCGGGAAACAACACCGTGCGCGGATCCGGCGACCACCAGAGAATCGGCTGGCCTTCGGAAAACCATGGAAAGCAGCCATGGCGATAAGCCTGAATCAGTCGATCGGCCGACAGATCGCCACCGGCGGCGAGCAATCCGTTGGGGTCGCGCATGGCCTTTTCCAGTGGTGGAAAAGTCAGGGAATTACGTTGTAACCAAGTCAGCATGGCATCCAGGCTTGCAGAAGGGGAGGGCGGTGCGGGCTGTTCGCCCGCGATAAAGTGTGCCGTTAAATGACCGGAATGTCGTCCAGATACTTCTCGGCATCGAGTGCGGCCATGCAGCCAGCACCTGCCGACGTTACCGCCTGGCGGTAAACGTGGTCGGCCACGTCGCCGGCGGCAAACACCCCGGGAATCTCGGTGGACGTAGCATCACCGTCGCTGCCGCCCTTGACCAGTAAGTAACCGTCGCGCATCGGCAGTTGCCCTTGAAACAGATCGGTGTTGGGTTTGTGGCCGATAGCGATGAACACGCCGGCCAGCGGCAGTTCAGCGGTTTCACCCGTGTGGCTGTCACGCAGTCGCGCGCCGGTGACACCGCTAGCATCGCCCAGCACTTCGTCGAGATTCTGATTCCAGTGCAGACGCACATTGCCTGTGGCGGCTTTCTCGAACAGTTTGTCCTGAAGGATTTTCTCCGAACGCAGTTTGTCGCGGCGATGGATCAGGTGTACCTCTTTGGCGATGTTCGACAGGTACAGTGCTTCCTCGACGGCGGTATTGCCGCCGCCCACGACCGCGACCACCTGATTGCGATAGAAAAAGCCGTCACAGGTCGCGCAAGCAGAAACACCTCGGCCGGCAAAGGCTTCTTCCGAGGGCAGGCCCAGGTATTGCGCCGAGGCGCCTGTGGCAATGATCAGCGCGTCGCAGGTGTAAGTGCCGCTGTCGCCAGTGAGCTCGAACGGTCGCTGCTGCAACTTGGCGGTGTGGATGTGGTCGTAAACGATCTCTGTGGCAAAGCGTTCGGCGTGTTTCTGCATGCGCTCCATCAGTACCGGGCCGGTGAGGCCTTCGATGTCGCCGGGCCAGTTGTCGACTTCGACGGTAGTGGTGAGCTGGCCACCAGCCTGCAGGCCGGTAATGACCACGGGTTTGAGGTTGGCGCGGGCGGCATACACGGCAGCGCTGTAACCGGCCGGACCGGAGCCGAGGATGATCAGGCGTGAATGCTTCGCTACGTTCATCAAATACACCTCATAAGCCTTTGTCACAAAAGGTAATGCATGCTCAAATTGAGTCGCGGCTTCTGTGTGCTTGACTATGCTCAATCCTGGGGCTTGAAGCATGGCATCAGACGCACAAACCCGTACAATGCCGGGCTGTTACAGAATATTCGCGCTGCGCTGTGTTTATAAAATGCGCGACGCAGTGTTAAAAGTAGTCTCAGTTGCGCTCGTTCACTTTTTTACCTGCCTGGATTGGGCAGTTTTTTATCGTCATTCAATAGATGGACGCGCCTTGGGCGCAGGAAAAGAAGCGTTTTGAAGAAATCCACCGAAGCACCAAAAACAGTCGTTCCGCTCTGGCGCCAACAGTTGCACTACCGGCTCAAGGAAGGTGCATTGATCGCCATCGGTGCCTTGTGCCTGTTCCTGATGATGGCTTTGCTGACCTACGGCAAGGACGATCCAGGCTGGAGCCACAACAGCAAGATCGACGACGTACAGAATTTCGGCGGCCCGGCGGGCTCCTACAGCGCCGATATATTGTTTATGGTGCTGGGTTACTTCGCCTACATATTCCCGCTGCTGTTGGCGATCAAGGCCTACCAGATCTTCCGTCAGCGCCACGAACCGTGGCAGTGGAGCGGCTGGCTGTTCTCCTGGCGTCTGATCGGTCTGGTGTTTCTGGTGCTGTCCGGCGCGGCGCTGGCGCATCTGCATTTCCACGCAGCGTCGGGTCTGCCGGCAGGTGCGGGCGGCGCGCTGGGCGAAAGTCTCGGCAATCTGGCGAAGAATGCGCTGAACATTCAGGGCAGCACGCTGTTGTTCATTGCGTTGTTCCTGTTTGGCCTGACGGTGTTCACTGACCTGTCGTGGTTCAAAGTGATGGACATCACCGGCAAGATCACCCTTGATCTGTTCGAACTGTTTCAAGGCGCGCTCAATCGCTGGTGGTCGGCACGTACCGAACGCAAACAACTGGTTGCGCAACTGCGTGAAGTCGACGATCGCGTCCACGACGTGGTCGCGCCGACGGTGACCGACAAACGTGAGCAGGCCAAAGTCAAAGAACGCCTGATCGAACGTGAGCAAGCCCTGAGCAAGCACATGTCCGATCGCGAGAAACAAGTGCCGCCGGTTATCGCCCCGGCTCCGGCCAAGGCGCCCGAGCCAAGCAAGCGCGTACAGAAGGAAAAACAGGTGCCGTTGTTCGTCGACAGCGCCGTGGAAGGCACCTTGCCGCCGATCTCGATTCTTGATCCGGCGGAAAAGAAACAACTCAATTACTCACCGGAATCCCTAGCGGCGGTTGGCCACTTGCTGGAGATCAAGCTGAAGGAGTTCGGGGTCGAGGTCACGGTGGATTCGATCCACCCAGGCCCGGTGATTACCCGTTACGAAATCCAGCCGGCTGCCGGCGTCAAAGTCAGCCGCATCGCCAACCTCGCCAAAGACCTTGCGCGTTCCCTGGCCGTGACCAGTGTGCGGGTGGTCGAGGTGATTCCGGGCAAGACCACCGTCGGTATCGAGATCCCCAACGAAGACCGGCAGATCGTACGTTTCTCCGAGGTGCTGTCGACGCCCGAGTACGACAACTTCAAATCGCCGGTCACCCTGGCACTCGGTCATGACATTGGTGGCAAGCCGGTCATCACCGACCTGGCGAAGATGCCGCACTTGCTGGTGGCCGGTACGACCGGTTCCGGTAAGTCGGTGGGTGTGAACGCGATGATTCTGTCGATCCTGTTCAAGTCCGGCCCGGAAGACGCCAAGCTGATCATGATCGACCCGAAAATGCTGGAACTATCGATCTACGAAGGCATTCCGCACCTGCTGTGCCCGGTCGTCACCGACATGAAGGATGCCGCCAATGCCCTGCGCTGGAGCGTCGCCGAGATGGAGCGCCGCTACAAGCTGATGGCGAAGATGGGTGTCCGAAACCTGTCCGGCTTCAACGCCAAGGTCAAGGAGGCCCAGGACGCCGGCGAGCCGTTGAGCGATCCGCTGTACAAGCGCGAAAGCATCCACGACGAAGCGCCGTTGCTACAGAAGCTGCCGACCATCGTTGTGGTGGTCGACGAATTCGCCGACATGATGATGATCGTCGGCAAGAAGGTTGAAGAACTGATCGCCCGTATTGCCCAGAAGGCGCGGGCGGCCGGTATTCACTTGATCCTCGCGACCCAGCGACCGTCGGTGGACGTGATCACCGGTCTGATCAAGGCCAACATTCCGACCCGTATGGCGTTCCAGGTGTCGAGCAAGATCGACTCCCGGACCATCATCGACCAGGGCGGCGCCGAACAACTGCTCGGCCACGGTGACATGCTCTACATGCCACCGGGCACCAGCCTGCCGATCCGGGTTCACGGTGCATTCGTTTCCGATGACGAAGTCCATCGTGTGGTCGAGGCGTGGAAACTGCGCGGCGCGCCGGAATATAACGACGACATCCTCAACGGTGTCGAAGAAGCCGGCAGCGGTTTTGAAGGCAGCAGCGGTGGCGGTGATGGCGATGATCCGGAAGCCGACGCGCTGTATGACGAAGCCGTGCAGTTCGTACTCGAAAGCCGTCGCGCCTCGATTTCCGCGGTACAGCGCAAGCTGAAGATCGGCTACAACCGCGCCGCACGGATGATCGAAGCCATGGAAATGGCCGGGGTCGTCACCTCGATGAACACCAACGGTTCCCGTGAAGTCCTGGCCCCGGGCCCGGTACGCGACTGATTGCAAACGCAAGAGGCGGGACAATGATGTGCCGCCGCTCTCCCAACGAGTATTCAAGAGGACTCCCATGCGTCTTATCCGCATGCTGTTGCCAGTACTGGCGCTGACCACGCTCACGGCCCACGCCGATGACAAGGACGTGGCGCGTCTGACCCAATTGCTGGAAACATCCAAGACCCTGAGCGCGAACTTCTCGCAGCTGACCCTCGACGGCAGCGGCACGCAGTTGCAGGAAACCACCGGCGACATGACCCTGCAGCGTCCGGGGCTGTTCTACTGGCACACCAATGCGCCGGCCGAGCAGACCATGGTCTCCGACGGCAAGAAAGTCACCCTGTGGGACCCGGATCTGGAACAGGCGACCATCAAGAAGCTCGACGAGCGTCTGACCCAGACCCCGGCGCTGCTGTTGTCCGGTGATGTGTCGAAGATCAGCCAGAGCTTTGATATCACCGCGAAAGAGGCGGGCGGCGTGATCGACTTCACTCTGAAGCCGAAAACCAAGGACACCTTGTTCGATAATCTGCGCCTGTCCTTCCGCAATAATCTGCTTAACGATATGCAACTGATCGACAGCGTCGGCCAGCGCACCAATATCCTGTTTACCGGGGTGAAGGCCAATGAGCCGGTTCCAGCGTCGAAGTTCAAGTTCGACATCCCCAAGGGTGCCGACGTAATCCAGGAATAAACCCAAAACCCTTTGTAGGAGTGAGCCTGCTCGCGATTGGATTTGTCAGTCACATCTTCATCGTCTGACCCACCGCTATCGCGAGCAGGCTCACTCCTACAGGGTCAATGATCGGCAAAATAGAGGTTTCAACGCTACGTGATGGATCTGTTTCGCAGTGCACCGATTGCCCAGCCACTGGCCGCGCGTTTGCGTGCGACCAATCTGGATGAGTACGTCGGTCAGGAGCACGTGCTCGCTCGCGGCAAACCTCTGCGTGAGGCGCTGGAGCAGGGTGCCCTGCATTCGATGATCTTCTGGGGCCCGCCGGGCGTGGGTAAAACCACCTTGGCGCGGTTGCTTGCGGAAGTCTCTGATGCGCACTTCGAAACGGTCTCGGCGGTGCTCGCCGGGGTCAAGGAGATCCGTCAGGCCGTTGAAATCGCCAAGCAGCAGGCCGGCCAGTACGGCAAGCGCACGATTCTGTTCGTCGATGAAGTGCACCGTTTCAACAAATCCCAGCAGGACGCATTCCTGCCGTACGTTGAAGACGGCACGCTGATCTTCATCGGCGCCACCACCGAAAACCCTTCGTTCGAGCTCAACAACGCTCTGTTGTCGCGCGCCCGCGTCTACGTGCTGAAAAGCCTCGACGAAGCGGCGCTGCGCAAACTGGTGCACCGCGCGCTCACCGAAGAGCGCGGGCTGGGCAAACGTAACTTGACCCTCAGTGATGAGGGTTTTCAGATGCTGCTATCGGCCGCCGATGGCGATGGCCGGCGTCTGCTCAATCTGCTGGAGAATGCCTCCGATCTGGCCGATGACAACAGCGAGATGGGCATCGATCTGCTGCAAAGCCTGCTCGGCGACACGCGCCGGCGTTTCGACAAGGGCGGCGAAGCGTTCTACGACCAGATCTCGGCGCTGCACAAATCCGTGCGCGGCTCCAACCCCGATGGCGCGCTGTACTGGTTTGCGCGGATGATCGACGGCGGTTGCGATCCGCTGTACCTGGCCCGACGCGTGGTGCGCATGGCCAGCGAAGACATCGGCAACGCCGACCCGCGCGCATTGAGCCTGTGCCTCGCCGCGTGGGAAGTGCAGGAACGCCTCGGCAGCCCCGAAGGTGAGTTGGCGGTGGCTCAAGCAATTACTTATCTGGCCTGTGCGCCAAAAAGCAACGCGGTATACATGGGCTTCAAAACCGCGCTGCGTGCCGCCGCCGAAAACGGCTCGCTGGAAGTGCCGCTGCACCTGCGCAACGCGCCGACCAAACTGATGAAACAATTGGGCTACGGCGACGAATACCGCTACGCCCATGACGAACCAGACGCCTACGCCGCCGGCGAAGACTATTTCCCGGAAGAACTCGAGCCGATACCGTTTTACCAACCGGTGCCGCGCGGCCTGGAGTTGAAGATCGGCGAGAAGCTCAACCACCTCGCCCAACTTGACCGTTTAAGCCCTCGGCAGCGGAGAAAATAGTGCTTCCATTGATCATTGCGGTATCCGCCGGCGGGGTTGCCGGCACCTTGTTGCGCTTCGCTACCGGCAATTGGGTCAACGCCAATTGGCCGCGGCACTTCTATACCGCGACGCTGGCCGTTAATATCGTGGGCTGTCTGCTGATTGGCGTGTTGTACGGCCTGTTTTTGATACGCCCGGAAGTGCCGATCGAGGTGCGTGCCGGGTTGATGGTCGGCTTCCTCGGGGGGCTGACGACTTTTTCATCCTTTTCACTGGATACGGTGCGCCTGCTGGAAAGCGGGCAAGTGCCGCTGGCCCTGGGCTATGCGGCGCTCAGCGTATTCGGCGGGCTGCTCGCGACGTGGGCTGGCCTGTCTTTGACCAAACTTTGATAACGAGAAACCGACATGCTCGATTCCAAACTGTTACGTAGCAACCTTCAGGACGTAGCGGACCGCCTGGCTTCCCGTGGCTTTGCCCTGGATACCGCGCGCATCGAAGCGCTGGAAGAACAGCGCAAGACCGTCCAGACCCGCACCGAAGCACTGCAGGCTGAGCGTAACGCGCGTTCCAAATCCATCGGTCAGGCCAAGCAGCGCGGCGAAGACATCGCGCCGTTGATGGCGGACGTCGAGCGCATGGCGGGCGAACTGAGTGCCGGTAAAGTCGAGCTGGACGCGATCCAGACCGAACTGGACTCGATCCTGCTCGGTATCCCGAACCTGCCACACGAATCCGTTCCGGTCGGCAAAGACGAAGACGACAACGTTGAAGTGCGCCGCTGGGGCACGCCGACTGCATTCGATTTCGAAGTGAAAGACCACGTGGCGCTGGGCGAGAAGTTCGGCTGGCTGGATTTCGAAACCGCCGCCAAGCTGTCCGGCGCCCGTTTCGCCTTGCTGCGTGGCCCGATCGCCCGTCTGCACCGCGCACTGGCGCAGTTCATGATCAACCTGCACGTCAACGAGCACGGCTACGAAGAGGCGTACACGCCTTATCTGGTTCAGGCGCCGGCACTGCAAGGCACCGGTCAACTGCCGAAGTTCGAAGAAGACCTGTTCAAGATCGCTCGCGAAGGCGAAGCCGATCTGTATTTGATCCCGACAGCCGAAGTATCGCTGACCAACATCGTGGCCGGTGAAATCGTCGATTCGAAACTGCTGCCGATCAAGTTCGTTGCCCATACTCCGTGCTTCCGCAGCGAAGCCGGCGCGTCGGGTCGCGACACGCGCGGCATGATCCGTCAGCACCAGTTCGACAAAGTTGAAATGGTCCAGATCGTTGAGCCATCGACTTCGATGGAAGCGCTGGAAGGTCTGACTGCCAACGCTGAAAAGGTGCTGCAATTGCTCGGTCTGCCTTATCGCACCCTGGCACTGTGCACCGGCGACATGGGCTTCAGCGCGGTCAAGACTTACGATCTGGAAGTGTGGATCCCGAGCCAGGACAAGTACCGCGAAATCTCCTCGTGCTCGAACTGCGGCGATTTCCAGGCCCGTCGCATGCAGGCGCGCTTCCGTAACCCGGAAACCGGCAAGCCTGAGCTGGTGCACACCTTGAACGGTTCCGGTCTGGCTGTTGGCCGTACGCTGGTGGCCGTGCTGGAAAACTACCAGCAGGCCGATGGTTCGATCCGTGTGCCGGACGTGCTGAAGCCGTACATGGGTGGCCTTGAGGTCATCGGCTAAATGAAATATCTGCCGCTGTTTCACAACCTGCGCGGCAGTCGTGTGTTGGTCGTCGGTGGGGGGGAAATTGCCTTGCGCAAATCCCGCCTGCTGGCCGATGCCGGTGCGCTGCTGCGGGTGGTCGCACCTGAAATCGAAACGCAACTGCGTGAGCTGGTCGCTGCTTCTGGCGGTGAATGCCTGTTGCGTGGTTACGTCGAGGCAGATCTGGACGGTTGCGGGCTGATTATTGCCGCTACCGACGATGAGACACTGAACGCACAAGTTTCCACCGATGCTCATAAGCGCTGCGTGCCGGTCAACGTGGTCGACGCGCCGGCCTTGTGCAGCGTGATCTTCCCGGCGATCGTCGATCGCTCGCCGCTGATCATTGCCGTGTCCAGCGGCGGCGATGCACCGGTGCTGGCGCGTTTGATCCGCGCCAAGATCGAAACCTGGATTCCGTCGACATACGGCCAATTGGCCGGGCTCGCCGCGCGTTTCCGTAATCAGGTGAAAGGCCTGTTTCCGGATGTGCAGCAGCGTCGTGGTTTCTGGGAAGATGTATTTCAGGGACCGATTGCCGATCGGCAACTGGCCGGGCAGGGCGCCGAGGCCGAACGTCTGCTGCAAGCCAAGATCGATGGCGAAGCCATGGTCACCACCGGCGAGGTGTATCTGGTCGGCGCGGGCCCGGGCGATCCGGACCTGCTGACCTTCAAGGCCTTGCGCCTGATGCAGCAAGCCGACGTGGTGCTGTACGACCGTTTGGTTGCACCTGCGATTCTTGAGCTATGCCGTCGCGATGCCGAGCGGGTTTATGTCGGCAAACGTCGTGCTGATCACGCCGTGCCGCAGGATCAGATCAACCAGCAACTGGTCGATCTGGCCAAGGCCGGCAAACGTGTGGTGCGGTTGAAGGGCGGCGATCCGTTTATCTTCGGCCGTGGCGGCGAAGAGATCGAAGAACTGGCCGCTCACGGCATTCCGTTCCAGGTCGTGCCGGGTATCACCGCAGCCAGCGGTTGCGCGGCGTATGCCGGGATTCCGCTGACCCATCGTGATCACGCGCAGTCGGTGCGCTTTGTCACCGGCCATTTGAAGGACGGTTCCACCGATCTGCCATGGGCCGACCTCGTCGCCCCGGCGCAGACGCTGGTGTTCTACATGGGCCTGGTCGGCTTGCCGGTCATTTGTGAACAACTGATCAAGCATGGTCGTTCAGCAGATACCCCGGCGGCGTTGATTCAGCAGGGCACCACGGTCAATCAGCGGGTCTTTACCGGCACGCTGGCCGATCTGCCGCGACTGGTGGCTGAGCATGAAGTGCATGCGCCGACACTGGTGATCGTTGGTGAAGTGGTGCAACTGCGCGAGAAACTGGCGTGGTTCGAAGGGGCTCAGGCGCAGGTCTGAGTCAGATCAAAAGATCGCAGCCTTCGGCAGCTCCTACATGAGAATGCGTTCCCTGTAGGAGCTGCCGAAGGCTGCGATCTTTTGCTTTTTGCTATTAACCCTTCAACCAAACCCCTTTCCCAGCCAACCGCGCCCGATCATGCGCCACGGTGAAATCCTGCTCCGGCCCCTTCGGCACAACCCCCGTCGGGTTGATCGTCTTGTGACTGCCGTAGTAGTGATTCTTGATGTGCTGGAAATCCACCGTCTCGGCAATCCCCGGCAACTGATACATCTCCCGCAGCCAGTTCGACAGGTTCGGATAATCGGCAATGCGCCGCAGATTGCACTTGAAGTGCCCGT
Source organism: Pseudomonas sp. IT-232MI5 (assembly GCF_949767845.1). NCBI lineage: Bacteria > Pseudomonadati > Pseudomonadota > Gammaproteobacteria > Pseudomonadales > Pseudomonadaceae > Pseudomonas > Pseudomonas sp. IT-232MI5. The sequence continues at coordinate 470,640 of NZ_CATKQE010000011.1, read as the reverse complement.
GATACACCGCATCAAACCGGATGATCGTAGTGAACAGGCGTACGTCAGCTTCAGTGAGGTATTCGCCGCTCAGATAGCGGTTTGCGCTTAAAACGCCTTCAAGGTGATCGAGTTCGGCAAACACCTCATCGAACGCTTCTTCATAAGCCTGTTGCGACGTTGCAAAACCTGCGCGGTACACGCCGTTGTTCACCGCCGGATAAATCCGCTCGTTCAGCGCATCGATTTCACCGCGCAACGGCGCCGGGTAGAAATCCAGATCATTGCCGGTCAGATCATCAAACGCGCTGTTGAACATGCGGATGATCTCCGCTGATTCGTTGCTGACGATGCGTTTGAGCTTCTTGTCCCACAGCACCGGCACAGTAACGCGGCCGGTGTAATCGGCCGTGTCGGCGGTATAGCGCTGGTGCATGAAGTCGAAGCCATCGAGCTTGTCGCCGGTTGAGCCGAGTGCCGTGTCGAAGGTCCAGCCGTTTTCCAGCATCAGCCAACTGACCACCGAGACGTCGATCAGACTTTCCAGGCCTTTGAGCTTGCGCAGGATTAGCGTGCGATGCGCCCATGGACAGGCGAGGGAAACGTATAGGTGATAGCGCCCGGCTTCAGCGGCAAAACCGCCTTCACCGCTGGGGCCGGGTTCACCGTTGGCGGTCACCCAGTTGCGGCGCTTGGCCTGTTCGCGCTGGAACGCGCCGTCCTTGCTGCTTTCGTACCACTTGTCCTGCCAGTGGCCATCGACGAGTAAACCCATGATCAAGACTCCGTAAACCAATAATCGTTGGAGTCGAGTCTATTCCGATGAGTTCGAACAAAAAGCGCAAAGATCGGGCGTGAATGATCGGTTAAATCGATTTGTTCCGCGCGGCCCAGTACTGCTCGGCGGTTGCGAAGGCTTGCTCACGGTTTTGACCGAGGCCGCGCAAGGCCAGGGCCATGGTCGCAATCAGGGCCATTTGTGGATAGCTGTCGACCACGTCGCCACGCCACACCGCTTTCAGATGTTCAACGTCCAAAGTTGCCGGTTTGACGTGGCGCTGCGCCGACAATTGCGGCCATTCCTCGTCCCAGCTCTCGCCGCCAGTGGTGCCGTACAAGTGACTGTTGGCATCCGGGTTGATCTCGATTTCGCCACCGTCACCCTTGACCACAATCGCCGTGTCGCCGAGCAAGCCGCTGGCATCGCGATGCACGGCCTGATAGCCAGGATGGAAAATACTCTGCAGCCCACAACGCGCGCCCAGCGGATTGAGAATCCTCGCCAGCGAATGAATCGGCGAGCGCAGGCCAAGGGTGTTGCGCAGGTCGATCATCTTCTGCAGTTGTGGCGCCCAGTCCACCAGCGGCATGAACGCCAGTCCGCCGTTGTCCAGCGCCGTGCCGGTCTGCTGCCAGGTCCGGCACAACGGGATGTTCAATTCGCCGAGCAATTGCTCGCTGTACAGCCGCCCGGCCGTGTGCGCGCCGCCGCCGTGCATAAAGATGCGCACTCCGTTCTGTGCCAGACACTTGGCTGCCAGCAGGTACCACGGCAGATGGCGCTTTTTGCCGGCATAGGTCGGCCAGTCCAGATCGACGTTCAGCTTGGGGGCCTGCAAGCGCTCGCGCAGGGCTTCGGTGAAACCGGCCATCTCCTCGGCGCTTTCTTCTTTGTGCCGCAGCAACATCAGGAACGCGCCGAGCTGGGTGTCTTCGACCTTGTCGTCGAGCACCAGGCCCATCGCTTCGCGGGCTTCTTCACGGGTCAGGTCGCGGGCGCCGCGTTTGCCCTTGCCGAGGATTCGCACGAATTGAGCGAACGGATGTTCGGCTGGCGTTTCGAGGGTCAGCGCTGGAAAGTCGGTCATAAGCAATTCGTCGGTTTGGGCAGGCCCGCCAGTTTCGCGGCGAGTTTGGCGGGGGTGCCTTTGAACAGTCGGTTCAGGTGCAGGCTGTTGCCTTTGTCCGGGCCGAGTTTCAACGCGGTGTACTTGATCAACGGCCGGGTGGCCGGTGACAGCTGGAATTCGGCATAGAAGCTGCGCAGCAGCTCGAGGACTTCCCAGTGCTCCGGAGTCAACTCTATCTCTTCGGCAGCTGCGAGGGCGCTGGCGACCTCAGCCGACCAGTCGCTGAGGTCGACGAGAAAGCCATCCTTGTCCAGTTCGATGGCGCGGGCGCCGACGGTCATGGAATTCATAGCCAGCTGTTGACCTTGTCGTGGTGTATCGACAGTTCGACGAAGGCCGGGTAATCGATCGCTTCGGCCCAGTCCGGGACTTCGATGGCGCGAGCCTGTGCATCTTCGGCCAGAACCCACAGTTTGATCTGGCGGCTTTGCAGATCGGTGAATGGCGCTGTGCCCGGTTGCAATGCATAGACGGCATCGCCGGACAGCAGCAGGGCATCAGCGCTGCCGATCAGGCGCAGGCAACTGCTCAGGCGATCGTCGCCGAACGGGGAATGAGACAACACATGCAAAGTCGACATCAGAGGGTGATCACCTGGTCGTAACGGTCAATAAGGGCGGTGATTTGTTCGGCGGCCAGCGGCTGCGCTTCGGCCAGCGACAGATTGCCGAGACCGCGTGTGCTGGCGCTGTCGGCGCAGTAAAACAGTTCTTCTACGCCGAACATCGACAGCGCCTGCAGGTTGGCGCTGAGGTCTTTCTGTTGCAGGGTCTTGGCGTTTTGCCCGGCGGCGAGTTGCAGCACGCCATCATCCAGAAACAGCAAGCCAACGGGCAGATCGAAGGCGCCACCGGCCAGCACGATGTCCAGCGCTTCACGAGCGCCGGGGCCAGACCACGGCGACTGGCGGCTGATGATCAACAGGGACTTGGCCATCTCACGCACCTCCAAAGCAGATCAAACGGTCGGCGTCTTGCACCGCGTCATGCAACTGACCGAGGCCGGACAATTCCCACGGCGCGCTGACTGAGACGGCGTCACGTTGATAGCGTTTGGCTTCTTCAGCGTTGAGCGCACCGCGACGCAGGGCGGCGGCGATACACACCACGCCATCCAGATTCTGCTCGGTTATGAAGCTGCGCCATTGTTTGGGCAAATCCAGTTCGTCCTGCGGGGTGACGAGCGCATCCGAGGCGTTATAAACGCCGTCCTGATAGAAAAACAGCCGGACGATCTCATGCCCGCCGGCCAGCGCAGCCTGCGCAAACAGCAGGGCGCGGCGCGAGGAGGGCGCATGGGCGGCGGAAAACAGCGCGATGGCAAACTTCATGACGGACTCGATCAGCAAAACTGCGGCCATGATAAAGCATTGCAGGCCGCAAAGGATCGCAGCGCTTACAGGGAAACACGATCTCTGTAGGAGCTGCGGCACGCTGCGATCTGTTGATTTTGATTTTGAAAAACAAGATCAAAAGATCGCAGCCTCGTTTCACTCGACAGCTCCTACAGGGAGCACGGGGCGGGCGTTGATTAGCGAGGCATGTAGCCCAGTTGCCAGCGCCGCGGAATTTTCAGGGAGAGCAGCCCGATCATCGCGGCCAGCAACCCGCTGACGAACATCGCCTTGAGTCCAAGATGATGCTCCAGCACTGCGCCCAGAATCGCGCCGATAAACATTCCGCTCCAGGGCACCAGCTGCACCCGCCAGCCGCTGCGCCGTTCGCCAAGCATCCAGCGGCCCAATCCACGGCCGAACCGCGACAACGCGCCAGTCACGTAAGTCAGCCCGACCGGCAAGCCATTCACTTCTTCGACCGCCGCGTTGAGCATGCCCATCGCTATGATCGCCGCCAGCAGCGCTGGCAGTTGCGTGTCGAATGGCCAGGCCGCCGCCGCGCACAGCAGGGTGGCGATACACAGCAGCAGAGGAAGCGCCCGGCGTCCGCCAAAACGTGCAACTACAACACCCAAAGCATTACCGACAACGAACGTTGCGACGAGAATCACCAGGCGCACGGTCAACCCGACATCGCCATCGCTGATCGCCACGGCGAGTCGGGTGGTGTTGCCGCTCATGAACGAGACGAAGTCGCCGCTGGCCATAAAGCCAATGGCGTCGGTCATTCCGGCCAGTACCGAGAGGCTGGCCACCAGCGCCAGACCAATCCGCCCGCGCCACTTCTGTGTGTGCAGGTGGCCGGGGCTGGCGCGGTGAGTCGAGGCGGATGGCAACATGAGTGGCGGTGTCCTTAGGCGGAGGTTACGGCTCTATGCCATACAGATCGCAATATTCCAGCCAATCCATTCCGGCCATTTCCGCGACTTCGCGATGCACTTCCAGACGCTGCGCCTGATATTCCTCAGACGAATCAGCGGTCAGTTGCAAGGTGAGCTCCCAGGCAAACAGCCCGAGACTTTCCGCTTCAGCCTCAAACGCTTCATGCAGTCGCTCTTCGCGATACTGCGCTTGAGTTTCGCCTTTGGCCTGGGCCAGCAACGGGTTGAGGTGATCGAGGGTTTCGCGCAGTTCGGGACGCGCGTCGAGAAACACTTTCAGGGCATGTTCATGTCGCTGGTCGGTAGGCGCCATGTGTTTTCCTTGTGAGGCTGATGAGCTTAGGTTGCCGCAGCGACCTGCGCGTGTCGCGCTATAAATGCAGTAAAGCAGAACGATTCCTGCTGCTGCGATGATACAGTCCGCTTTTTTCTGAATGAGCGAATGCAATGCGAATTCTGATGGTAGCGCTGGCCGCGACATTGCTGGCCGGTTGCGCAGGCTCGGTGATGGACGATGCTCGCACGAAAACCCCGTACAAGGTGTTGACGTCGGACAAGGCTGAAAAAGTCGTGGCGCAGTGTGTGCAGTTTGGTTGGCAGGACGAAGCGGTGTTCGGTGTGGATGCGGCGGCGTATCTGGAACCGCGCAAGTCCGGCGGGACGACGGTGTACACCCGTTCGGCAGAGTCGTTTGTCGACGTGATTACCCAGGCATCGGGCACGACGTTGAATTACTACGCGCAGAAGGATGACTTTGTCGCCAAGCGCCGGTTGGCGGCTTTAGCGACTTGCCTGTAGGGGCAATTGTCGCAGTGATGCTCAACCCGCCTTCGTCGGAAGGCCGCCCGGAGCAGGCTCGCTCCGGGTGGCCTTCCGACGAAGGGGCCGCAACATTCAACCGATCAATCGCTTCTGGAAGAAATGCCGCTTATGCCCCAGTGGATAATCCAGAATCTCTCCGCATTCGCTAAATCCAAGCTTCTTGTAAAACTCCGGTGCCTGGAAGGAGAAGGTGTCGAGCCAGATGCCAACGCAGTCTTTTTCCCGTGCCAGATCTTCCGCCCTCTGCATCAACTGCGAGCCGATACCCTTGCCGCGACCTTGCTCCGGCACGGCCAGTAACTCAATGAACAGCCAACGATAGAACGTGTGGGCATACAAACCTCCGAGGATCGCGTCGTGTTCATCACGCACTAACAGAGCGATCGGCTCGAAGGTCGACGGTCCGGCGTTGGCAACGTTGTGCGCACGCAGCGGCGCGAGGATGGCTGTGCGTTCTTCTTCGGTCGGGTTTTGTGACAGCTCGATGCGCAAGTTCATGCATGACTTCCTTGTTGTTTGAATTCGCAGCCTATCCTGCCCCGCGGCCATCTTCCAAGCCCTTCTTCAACCCGGTGGAACTGCCGCTCTCGCCTCGGGGTCTAGGCTTTACAGCGTCATTCCAGCACGCGGTTGATGAGGAACCCCCATGAATATTTTCGAAGCCCTTCGCGAAAGCCATGACCGCCAGCGTACTTACGCCAAGACCTTGATCGAAACCAGCGGCGATACGCCGGAGCGGGTCGAAGCCTACAAACAGCTCAAGGCAGAACTCCAGGCCCATGAAACCGCCGAAGAGCGCCATTTCTACATTCCGTTGATGGAGCTTGATGACGGTGTCGATTTGAGCCGCCATGCCATCGCGGAACATCATGAAATGGACGAGATGATGGAAGAACTCGATGAGACCGAGATGTCCAGCCCGGCCTGGCTGGCCACCGCCAAAAAGCTCTCTGACAAAGTTCACCATCACCTGAAGGAAGAGGAACAGAAGTTCTTCCAGATGGCTGGCAAATTGCTCAGCGAAAAACAGAAAGAACAACTCGCCGGGCAATACGAAAAGGAGTTTCAGGAACAATTGCCGTAATCACTGAATGGCAGTCTTTGTAGCATTGGCGTGTAATCTTTTGTCGTCATCTCTGGTGGGCGTTGTCGCAAAAGACTGTATATGCATCCAGTGTTTGCGGTGTTTTTACGGTTCAAGGCTGCTGACTGCGACAAAACCGCCGATGGACAAAAAATCCGTCTCCGTTAGCTTGAAGGCCTCTCCTCGGAAAGGAGAGTTCTTAAATCAACGGAGTGAAAAACATGAATCAACCACAAACCCAACTGCGACACGGTCGTGTCATTTCCCCTGCAAGCCGCGGTGCGGTAGCGATTGAGCAAGGATTGCTCGGCGCCTGGCAGGTCAACGAAATGGAAGGCGGCAAGAACTTCCCGGCGCTGGCGGCGGGGCCATTTCCGGCGCCTTACCAGAGCGACTCGGACAGCGTCACGCCACCGGCCGATGGCTACATCCTCAGCGGCGGCAAGACCGATGCCCGCGACTGTGTGAACTTCACCAATGACGAAATGAGCAAGAAACTCGCTCGTCCGTTCACTTGGCCGCTGCTCAATGTCACCCCGGGACAAACCCTCGAAATCAAGTGGGAATACACCGCACCGCACACCACCCGCGGCTACCGCTGGCTGATCACCAAGGATGGCTGGGACCCGAAACAGCGTATTACCCGTGCGCAACTGGAAGCCCAACCGTTCTTCGAGGACTTCTACACTCAGGTGCCTTATTACAGCTACCCGAATGAGTTGAAGGCCAAGGTCAATCACGCGGTGAAACTGCCGGCCAACAAAAGAGGCCATCACGTGATCGTGCTGATGTGGATCGTCGCCAACACCGGCAACGCCTTCTATCAGGCTTTCGACGTCGACTTCAAATAACGGCGCAGCGTCGCCAAATCCACACGTTCTGAAGGATTAGAACATGTCAAAAATCGATTTCTCTTTAGTGCAAAACGCGGCGAGCGATGCCGCCTCGCTGATGCCGAGCATTGCCGGCAAAAAGGTCCTTATGGGCTTCTGGCACAACTGGCCCGCAGGCCCGAGCGATGGTTACCGCCAGGGCCGCTTTGCCAGCCTCTCGCTGGAGGACGTGCCCAAGGAGTACAACGTGGTTGCGGTCGCTTTTATGAAGGGCAGCGGGATTCCGACCTTCAAACCGTTCAACGTTTCCGATGCCGAGTTCCGCCGCCAGGTCGGCGTACTCAACAGCCAGGGACGGGCCGTGTTGATTTCCCTCGGCGGCGCCGATGCGCACATCGAATTGCGCAGCGGTCAGGAACAACCGCTGGCCAACGAAATCATTCGTCTGGTGGAAACCTACGGCTTCGACGGTCTGGACATCGATCTTGAACAGAGCGCGATTGATTTCGCTGCCAACAAGACAGTTCTGCCGGCCGCACTGAAACTGGTCAAGGATCACTACGCAGGCCAGGGCAAGCACTTCATCATCAGCATGGCTCCGGAGTTTCCGTACCTGACCAGCACCGGGAAATACATCAGCTATTTGCAGGCACTGGAAGGCTACTACGACTTCATCGCCCCACAGTTCTACAACCAGGGCGGTGACGGCGTTTGGGTGCCGGAGGCGAACAACGGCGCGGGTGCGTGGATTGCGCAGAACAACGATGCGCTGAAGGAGGATTTCCTTTACTACCTGACCGAAAGTCTGGTGACCGGCACACGTGGCTTCACGCGGATCCCGGCGGACAAGTTCGTCATCGGTCTGCCGGCCAATAACGATGCGGCAGCCACCGGTTATGTGATCGACAAAACCGTGGTCGGGAATGTCCTCAAGCGTCTGGCGATCAAGGGGATACCGATCAAAGGCCTGATGACCTGGTCGGTGAATTGGGATAACGGTACCAGCAAGGATGGCGTGCCATACAACTGGGAGTTCAGCCGGCGTTATGGGCCGTTGATTCACGGGGTACCCGCCGCAGGGCAAGCTTTCGATGATAAGCAATCGTTTATCGCTCGTTAGTTGCAAATGAAGAAGCCCGGTAGCGCTGCCGGGCTTTTTTTGTTTGCGCAATTATTCGACCATGGCGACTTACTCAGGAACAGGATCAGGCGTCATGTCCAACACAGCCGAGCGGGTCAACATTGTCGACACTCAAGTGTTGTCCCATGACTGGTATCTACTGAAGAAAATCACCTTCGACTATCACCGCAACAATGGCGAGTGGCAGCGTCAGACCCGTGAGGTCTACGACCGTGGTAACGGTGCAGCGATTCTGTTGTTCAACCGCGAGCAACGCACGGTGGTGCTGACCCGGCAGTTTCGTTTGCCGGTATTCGTCAATGGCCACGATGGTTTGTTGATCGAGGTGGCGGCCGGGTTGCTCGAAGGTGCAGCGCCGGAGCAACGGATTCGCGATGAAGCCGAAGAGGAAACCGGGTATCGCGTGCACGATGTGACGAAGGTGTTCGAGGCTTACATGAGCCCTGGCTCGGTGACCGAGAAACTGCATTTTTTCATTGCCGAATACGACGCCGCATCGAAGGTTAGCGACGGTGGTGGTCTGGAAGAGGAGACCGAAGAACTGGAAGTGCTGGAGTGGCGATTCGACGACGCGTTGGCGGCGTTTCAGCGCGGCGAGATCTGCGACGCCAAGACCATCATGCTGTTGCAATATGCGGCGATGAATAACCTTTTTGCCCAATAAATCAAAAGATCGCAGCCTTCGGCAGCTCCTACAGGAAAACGCATTCCAGGTAGGAGCTGCCGAAGGCTGCGATCTCTTGATCTGTATTGACTGACTAAAACAAATCCCCGGTTTTGCCAATCTGCGACCAGTCGCCACCTTCAAGTGTCAGCAGGCGCTCTTTCGCCTCTAGCCCACCGGCAAACCCGGTGAGCTTCCCCGACGCGCCGATCACTCGATGACACGGCGCGACAATGGAGATCGGGTTGCGTCCGTTCGCTGCGCCCACTGCCCGCACGGCGCTGGGATTGCCTATCTGTTCGGCAATCTGGCTGTAGGTCCGCGTCTCGCCGAATGGAATGGTCAGCAGCGCCGCCCAGACCTTTTTCTGAAAGTCGGTGCCAGCGAAATTCAGTTCCAGATCAAAACAGTCACGCGTCCCGGAAAAATATTCTTCAAGTTGTCGAGCCGTTCGAATCAGGATCGGATTGTTGGGTGCCTCACTCATCGGGCCGAGGCGCACACGGTTCGGTTTGTCATTTTCCCAGAGGATGGCTGCCAGTCGTGAACCGTTCGCGACCAGCTTCAGCTCGCCGACGGGCGAGGGCAGGGTGATGAACGTGTAAGGCATGACGGCAGACTCCGGATCAGGGCGGCAACAGCGCCCAGCATACTGCCTGATCGGGGAGGCGCAATACGCAAAGCCGACCATACTGCTTGGTGCTCTTGCAGCGTTCCCCCTCTGTTTTGCACAGACCCTGAAAACAACAAAAAAGAGATCGACTCATGAAGTACGAACCTTTGGCCAAGTCGCTGATAGCGACCTCACTGGCACTCAGCTGTCTCATGGCTCACGCGGCGTCAGTCGCTCCGGTTGCCGCCGAAAACGGCATGGTGGTCACCGCGCAACATCTGGCCACCCATGTCGGCGTCGACGTACTGAAAAGTGGCGGCAATGCCGTCGACGCGGCGGTCGCCGTGGGTTACGCGCTGGCGGTGGTTTACCCCGCAGCGGGCAACCTCGGTGGAGGCGGCTTCATGACCATTCAACTGGCGGACGGGCGTAAGACCTTCCTCGATTTCCGCGAAAAAGCGCCACTGGCGGCCACCGCCAACATGTACCTCGACAAGGAAGGCAACGTAATTCCCGATCTCAGCACCCGTGGACATTTGGCGGTGGGCGTACCGGGCACGGTGTCCGGCATGGAACTGGCGCTGAGCAAATACGGGACCAAGCCACGCAAGGAAATGATTGCACCGGCGATCAAACTGGCGGAAGACGGTTTTGAACTGGAGCAGGGTGACGTCGAACTGCTGGAGTACGCCACCGACGTGTTCAAGAAGGACATGCGCGATTCTGGCTCGATCTTCCTCAGCAAAGGCGAGCCGATGCAGGTCGGGCAGAAACTGGTGCAAAAGGACCTCGGCAAGACCCTGCGGACCATTTCCGAGAAAGGCGCCGACGGCTTCTATAAAGGCTGGGTAGCCGATGCCATTGTCACTTCCAGTCAGGCCAACAAAGGCATCATTACCCAGGCCGACCTCGACAAATACAAGACCCGCGAACTGGCACCGGTGGAGTGTGATTACCGTGGTTACCACGTGGTTTCGGCGCCGCCGCCAAGCTCTGGCGGGGTAGTGATCTGCCAGATCATGAACATCCTCGAAGGCTATCCGATGAAGGACCTGGGCTTCCATTCCGCTCAGGGCATGCACTACCAGATCGAAGCGATGCGTCACGCGTATGTCGATCGCAACAGCTATCTCGGCGATCCGGATTTCGTCAAAAATCCGATCGAGCACCTGCTGGACAAGAACTACGCGACCAAACTGCGCGATGCCATCCAGCCGCAAAAGGCCGGCGTGTCGGCTGAGCTCAAGCCTGGTGTAGCGCCCCATGAAGGCAGCAACACCACCCACTATTCGATCGTCGACAAGTGGGGCAATGCAGTGTCGGTCACCTACACCCTCAACGATTGGTTCGGCGCCGGCGTGATGGCAAGCAAGACCGGGGTGATCCTCAACGATGAAATGGACGACTTCACCTCCAAGGTCGGCGTGCCGAACATGTACGGTCTGGTGCAGGGTGAAGCCAATGCGATTGCCCCGGGCAAGGCACCGCTGTCATCGATGAGCCCGACCATTGTCACCAAGGACGGCAAAGTGGTGATGGTGGTCGGCACGCCGGGCGGGAGCCGCATCATCACCGCGACGTTGCTGACCATGCTCAATGTCATCGACTACGGCATGGGCTTGCAGGAGGCGGTCGACGCGCCACGCTTCCACCAGCAGTGGATGCCGGAAGAAACCAACCTCGAAGACTTCGCCGCCAGCCCCGACACGAAGAAGCTCCTCGAAAGCTGGGGCCACAAATTCGCCGGGCCGCAGGACGCCAATCACATCGCCGCGATTCTGGTCGGCGCACCGTCGCTGGGGGGTAAACCCGTCGGGAAAAACCGTTTCTACGGCGCCAACGATCCACGCCGCAACACTGGCTTGTCACTGGGTTACTAAGAAGCGTAAAAAAGGGGGCGGGCTCACATCCGCCCCCGTCTCAAGGACTGATCAAGGAAGGCTCATCATGACCACCGCATTGCTGATCATCGACGTCCAGCGCGCCCTCTGCTCGGGCGAATACCAGTGCCATGACATTCACCGTGTAATCGACACCATCAACGGCCTCAGCGCCCGCGCGCGCAAGGCAGGTGTGCCAGTGGTGCTGATCCAGCATGAAGAAAAGGACAGCCCGTTGGCCCATGGTGCCGAAGGCTGGCAGCTGGCCGAAGGGCTTGATACATCGCCGAAAGACTTGCGCGTACGCAAGACCACCCCGGATTCGTTCTACCAGACTGACTTGCGCAAACTGTTGCCGAGCGAAGATTTCGAAAAACTGCTCATCTGCGGTCTGCAAACCGATTACTGCGTCAATGCCACCGTGCGCCAGGCCCATCAACTGGGTTATGACGTGGTGCTCGCCGCCGACGCGCATTCCACCGTCGACAACGGCAACATGAGCGCCGAAGACATCATCACCGAGCACAACAAGGATCTGGCGCACCTGACCGGCTCCGTGGCGCGCATCGACGTCAAACCCGCCGCCGACATCAGGTTCTGACTACCCACTCCTACAGTGATTGCGAAACCCTGATTGCTATGTACATCAGGGATTTCCGCTGGCAGCACTGGCATACTGCGCGCCGTCCGAAGAATGGAATCTCTCGATGTTCGCGATCTCCCTGCGTTATGCCTTGCTGCTGACGTCCCTTGCGTTTGCCTCTGTTACCCACGCCAGCAGTTTCGATTGCTCCACGGCCAACAACAAAACCGAAAAAGCCGTTTGTGGCGACCCGCAGATTTCGCTGCTCGACGAGAAGCTGGGCAAGCTCTGGCATTCGACATTGGCCAGTGTCCCCGATGCCAAAGCCCTCAAGGCTGACCAGCGGCAGTGGCTGAAAAGTCGCAACGCCTGCGGCGATCAGACGGCCTGTTTGCGCCGCGAGTATTTGATGCGGCTGAGCGAGCTCGAACACGCTACCCAGCCGTTCAGTTGGGACGCAACCTGGCAACTCATACCGCCGGGGACTTCAACCTCGGCAACGGTGATAACCCAGCGCCGCGATGCCACGCACATCAGCATCGACATCACGGCGGCTGAGGGTGCCAACTCCGGTGATCTGGATGGCGTTGCCACACTCAACGACGGTAAAGCCGATTACTCGGAAGATGAGTGCACCCTGTTGTTCACTCCCATCAACGGTGTGCTGGATATTTCGCTTGCAGGGGAAGGCGGGTATTGCAGTGCCGGATTGGGCGTCTACTACACCGGCCGTTTTGTCGCCTCGGAGCACCCGCTGACACTGGATTACGACATGCTCAGCCTGGGCCTGGCACAAACACCGGAAGAGAACCAGGCACTGCACACCTTGCTCAAAGGTGATTATCAGACACTGGTGGAAAAGTCCGGCTCCCTGATGACGGGTGAGCCAGGCACCGATGTGCCGGGCAGTCAGGTCTGGGAGATGTGGATGCGCGGTCTGGGTGGCACCGGCATCGTGATGCGCTCATCCGATGGCCATTTCTGGGTGTTGTTGGTGACCTACGACAGTTCCGGCCATTCGCGTCTGCGCTACTACACCAACGTGGCGAAATGGAAAAAAGTTCTACCCGATGCCTTGCACGACTGGAATGAGCGCATGAAAGCTCATCTGGAGCTGCCCGTAGACTTCATGCCCTGATCTGCGCGGTAGCCCATCCGCTCACGTCGCAAACAAAACCCCACGAATCCCGCCCACCCGCGGCGTCACCACGACACCCTCCAGCACCATTCGCGTAATCGTCTGCGCCGCCGTTTGATAATCCTCATCCTGCGGCACTTCGCGCCCCATGATCCGCCCCATCTGCCAGCCAATGTTGGTGTACGTGCGCGTCGCCGACCAAATGAACAGCATCAGATGCTCAGGATCCACCGGCGCCAGCAAGCCGCGCTCAATCCAGCTGCGCAGGCATTCAACGTTACGCCGCGCTTCGGCATACAACAGATCGCGGCACTCAGCCGGCAACTGTCGACCGCCCAGCAGCAACTCGCCACTGAATACCTTGGCAATCGCCGGATGCTCGCGAGCAATACGAATCCGCGCGGCAACGTAAGCACGCAGCCCCGTCAGCGGGTCATCACTTTCACGCAGCGCCGCTGAAGCTTCCAACAGCGGCTCGACAAACCCCAGCAGTACTTTGCAGTAGAGGTTTTCCTTGGTCTGAAAGTAATAATACAGATTGGCCTTGGGCACCCCGGCACGCGCCGCAATATCGCGAGTCTGGGTGGCGTCGAAGCCGTTGGCGGCGAACTCTTCGCGGGCAGCGGCGAGGATCAACTGCTCGTTGCGGACGCGGATGGCACTCATGGCAATACAGGTTGGCTGGACGGCATGGATAGATTCTGGCGATTTCGGTCTCGCAATATACAAAACTATATAGCGATGAGGCCAGCACACTCGAGGGACGGCGCTATGCTGTTTCGATCAACGAGTGGAAACGGAGCCGGCACATGACCCTTCAGGCAGTGCGAGCAGACGCGACACATCTGGATGCGGTGGCGCCGTTGTTCGACGCTTACCGTGGTTTTTACCAACAGCCGTCGAATCTCGAGCAATCGCGAACCTTCATCGCCGAACGCATGGCTGGCAACGAATCGGCGATATTTCTCGCGCAGGATGAACACGGCGAGGCGCTGGGATTCGTGCAGTTGTACCCGACGTTCTCGTCCATCGATGCCCACCGCACCTGGCTGCTCAGCGACCTGTTCACCACGCCCGCCGCACGTGGACGCGGGGTGGGTCGATTGCTGATGAACACGGCGCGTGACTTTGCCTTGGCGAGCGGTGCCAAGGGGCTGGTGCTGGAAACCGCCACCGACAACCTTATGGCGCAAGGTTTGTACGAATCCCTCGGCTACGTGCGCGACAGCGGTTATTACACCTACATCCTCGACTTGCGGCAGGGTTGAGCAAATTTTTTTGCGATTTCCCGAATTCAGGCTTTCGCCCGACCGCCGCTCTCTCTAGAATCCGCCCGGCCTTCAAAATGAAGGCGCAATGCCATCATCTGGATGTGTATACATAGGGACGGATCATCATGCAATTCGGGAAAATTCTGGCGCTGGGGCTGGTACTTGCGCTGGGCGGTTGTGCCAGTTTCACCAAAGACGAAGTGGCGCCGGTGACCATGCCGTCGATGGCCAGCTACACCAATAAGCCAAACGTATACGTCGATTTCGATTTCTATCAGGGCGAGCCGAAAAGTGGTTCCGCCGTGGAAGTGCCGCAAGCACGTGATCAACTGAAACCACAGCTGCAAAAAATCCTCACTGACTCGGGTCTGTTCGGCCGTGTCACCCTGGACGAGTTCCAGAAGCAGCCGGGGGACTACAGCCTGCGTCTGAAAATGTACAACCATCCGCCGAATGCCGGTTCCATGGTACTGGGCTTTATTAGTGGTTTCAGCCTGGGGGTGATCCCGGCGTACGGCACCGATCAGTACTCCATGAGCCTGGAAGGCATGGATGGCCAGGGTCAGGCCCTGACCACCGCGAGCAATCATGATGCGATCGGGACCTGGATCGGTATCTGGTTCATCCCGCTGATGGCCAACACACCGAAAGACGCGGTGAATGACACTTTCACCCGTCAGGTCAACGCGCTGCTCAAGCAACTGGTCGATAGCAAAAACCTGAAGTACTCGGCACTCGAAACCGCTATTCCAATGGCCTGAAGAAAAAAAGAGCCGCAATCGCGGCTCTTTTTTTGCCCTTACTTCAGGGCCTGAATGAACTGTGGATCGCTGTACAGTTCCTTCAGCAGGTCACGCACCATCGGGTTGTAAGCGTTGACCGCGTTCGGAATCGCAATGAAGCCGAAAAAGCTGCTGCTCCACTGGCTGCTGACATTCTTGGTGGCGTCGTACACCACATCGTTGCCGTTGAGCAGGGTGAAGCGAGCGGCGAGTTTGCCGTCGCCCGTGCCCATGCCTGCGGACAGTTCGTTCTTCACCACCAACACTTTCAACTGACGCTGCGCCTGCGGATCGAGCAGGCCGGCCTTGCGCAGTTCTTCAGTGATCGCATCCTGAATGTGCGCCGGGATGCTGCCGGACGGCGAGCGAACCGGGTTGGCGCGAACCACCAGCGAACCTTCACCGGATTCGGCCGTGACCTGAGGATTGCTGATCGCGTGGAGCGGCGGGGTTTGCTTGAGCTTCTGCACGTTCTCGAAGCTTGGCTCGTAACGAGTCATGGTCATGCCACAGCCTTGCAGTAGCAGGGCCAGCATCGGGATCAACAACAGCGACTTCTTCACGGCAGTTCCTTGCGTGGGAATAGAGGAGGGCGCGAATTATGGGCAGAGTGCCATCATTGGGCAACCTCGTTCGTCTGCGTGTTGAGCAATCGCTCGATCTGCGCCAATTCCCAGGTACTGAGTAAACTTACCGGATCGGTGCCATAACGCTGCCAACTGTCCAGCGCACCTTCCTGCCCATCACCATTGCGGGCGAATTCACAGTGATGTAACCGGCTACCTTCAAAGTCCAGCAGCAGGTGCCAGCCCTCGATATCGACCGCGACCCGCCCCGCCTCGTCAGGCATCTCGCAGACTTTGAAAGTGAGGACACCCAGCGCCGCTTCACGCAAACGCTGGCACACCTCGCGGGCGCTCAGAAAGGCAGACATGTTCAACTCAATGGATACAGGAACGCGCCAGCATAAAGCCCGAGCCGACAAGTGTCAGCGTTCACTGGCCCGATCCCGGACAATTCCGTAACATCCGCAACCCTCTTTTCTCCGAACACCTGCAGTCGCGCTCGACGGCTGCTCAATCAGGTAAGCCATGAAACCGATTCGTCTGCGCGCCGATGTCCTGGCCGGACTCACCACCTCGTTTGCCCTGTTGCCCGAATGCATTGCGTTCGCGCTGGTGGCGCACCTCAATCCGCTGATGGGTCTGTATGGCGCCTTCATCATTTGTACACTGACGGCGTTGTTCGGCGGCCGGCCAGGCATGGTCTCCGGTGCGGCGGGTTCGATGGCCGTGGTCATCGTCGCGCTGGTGGTGCAACACGGCGTGCAGTATTTGCTGGCGACGGTGTTGCTCGGCGGTCTGATCATGATGGCGTTCGGGCTGCTGCGCCTGGGCAAACTGGTGCGCATGGTGCCGCACCCGGTGATGCTCGGCTTCGTCAACGGCTTGGCGATCATCATTGCATTGGCGCAACTGGAGCATTTCAAGAGCGGTGAGGACTGGCTCAGCGGTACGCCGCTGTACCTGATGACCGGGCTGGTTGCGCTGACCATGGCCATCGTCTACATCCTGCCGCGTCTGACGAAAGCGGTGCCGCCGGCACTGGTGGCGATTCTCGGCGTCGGTCTGCTGGTCTACCTGTTCGGCCTGCCGACCCGCACCCTTGGCGACATGGCACACATCGCCGGCGGCTTGCCGACGTTCGCCTTGCCGGACATCCCGTGGAGTCTGGAAACCCTGCGCATCATCGCGCCTTACGCAATCCTGATGGCGCTGGTCGGTCTGCTGGAAACCTTGCTGACCCTCAACCTCACCGACGAAATCACCGAAACCCGTGGCTACCCGGATCGCGAGTGCGTGGCGCTCGGCGCGGCCAACATGGTCAGCGGCGCGTTCGGTGGCATGGGCGGGTGCGCGATGATCGGCCAGACCGTGATCAACCTCAGTTCCGGCGGGCGCGGGCGCTTGTCCGGCGTGGTTGCTGGCGTGCTGATTCTGTTGTTCATTCTGTTCCTGTCGCCGCTGATCGAGCGTATTCCGCTGGCGGCGCTGGTCGGCGTGATGTTCGTGGTGTCGCAGCAGACCTTCGCCTGGGCGTCGTTGCGGGTGGTGAATAAAGTGCCGCTCAATGATGTGCTGGTGATCATCGCCGTGACCACCATCACCGTGTTTACCGATCTGGCCACTGCGGTGCTGTGCGGCATCATTATTGCGGCGCTCAACTTTGCCTGGCAGCAGGCCCGTGAGCTGTATGCCGATGAGCATCTGGAGGCTGACGGCAGCAAGCTCTATCGTCTGCACGGCACGCTGTTTTTCGCCTCGACCACGCCGTTCCTCAATCAGTTCGATCCGGCCAATGATCCGGCTCGGGTGACGCTGGATTGTCGGCATTTGAGTTTTGTCGATTACTCGGCGATTGCGGCGTTGAAGACTTTGCGCGAGCGATATGCCAAGGCGGGTAAGCATTTGCAGGTGTTTCATTTGTCTGAGCGCTGCAAAAAATTACTCAAGCGTGCCGGTGTCGACCACGACTGAAGGCGCTGGCGCTGACGCCTTCAACCAGATCTTGCTGAGAATCCGCGAGACCTGATCGGCTGAGTAGGGCTTGGCGAGAAACTCGAAACCCTCGTGACCGTAGCGCGCCAGTTCTTCGCTGTAGCCGGAGGTCAGTATCACGGGCAGATCCGGGCGGCGACGGCGCAATTCCCTGGCGAGCGCGACTCCCGTGATACCGGGCATGACGACATCGGAAAACACTGCGTCGAAAGCCCTTGCGTCTTCGCCTGCCAACTTCAAGGCTTCTTCGGCGTTGGTGGCCCACGTCGTGTCATAGCCCAGATCCTGCAGGATCTGATTGGCGAAGCGGCCAACGTCCAGATTGTCCTCGACCACCAGCACCCGGCGCTTTTCATGCGGCGCCTGCAGTTCGCCTTCGTCCGACGTCTCGCTGGCCTGCGGCGCAACCGCCGGTACCTGGGGCAGGTACAGCGTAAACTGCGTTCCGTGACCGACCAGGCTGGACACATCGACATTACCGCCCGATTGCTTGGCAAAGCCGAACACTTGCGATAACCCGAGCCCTGTGCCTTTGCCGACATCTTTAGTGGTGAAGAACGGTTCGAAAATATGCTCAAGAGTATGCGCATCGATACCGCCGCCGGTGTCCGACAGTGCGATGGACACAAACGGGCCGCTGGCGCCGGCATGGCCGCGTATCGCTGGCAGTGGTTTGTCGCACTCAAGGCGCAATTTCAGCAGGCCTTGGCCATTCATCGCGTCACGGGCGTTGAGCGCGATATTGATCACTGCGGTTTCGAACTGACTCAGATCGACGCGGATGTAGCAGGGTTGGTCCGGCCGTTCGACGCTGACATGAATTTGCGCGCCCGTGACAGACTCGAGCATTTCACCGATGTTCGCCAACCGTTCGCCCGCATCGACCACTTGCGGGTTGAGCGGCTGACGCCGGGCAAAAGCAAGTAATTGGCTGGTCAGCTTGGAGGCGCGCTCGACGGTGTCGGAAACCGCGCGCATATAGCGCTGACGACGCTCCTGCGGCAGGTTGGGCTGGCGCAGGAAATCCACTGACGAGCGAATGATAGTCAGCAGATTGTTGAAATCATGGGCCACACCGCCGGTCAACTGGCCGATGGCTTCAAGCTTTTGTGACTGGCGCAGCGCCGACTCCGTTTCGGCCAGACGCAAGCTGCGTTCCTCGACCCGTTGTTCCAGCGTGGCATTCAGTTCCGCCAGCGCCAGCAGGCCTTCACGCACGTTGGCATCGGCGCGGACCCGTTCGATGTGCGCCCAGCAACGCTCGGTGACTTCGCTCAGCAGTGACTGTTCGAAGCGCGACCAGGCTCGCGGCACATTGTCGTGCACCGCCATCAGTGCGGTCAGTCGTCCTTGCTTGATCAACGGCACGCAAATGGTTGCAGTGATGCCGATGGCCTGGAAGGTTGCCGATTCTTCAGGGGCGAGTTCGCTGCGGTTGTCATGGATGATCAGCGGTTCGCCGGCACGTAGCAAGGTCACGGCTTTCTCACCGAAGTCGCGCAGTCGATAGTGGCCGACGATGCTTGGCGAGCCGGGCGCCGCCCAATCGCCGCGAATGGTGAAACCGTCCTCATCGGCGTCCATGTCGGCGTAGGCACAGTTTGACAGCTGCAGATGTTCGACCATCAGACGCGTGGTGATGGCGAGAATGGCTTGGGCATCGGTCGCGTTGGCAACGGCGTTGCCGAGCGCCTCAAGCACGGCCAGACGCTGGTTGAGAAAAACCGTCTGGGTGGTTTCCGTAACGGTATCGAGCATGCCGACCACGTTGCCGAGCGAATCGCGGATCGGGCTGTAGCAGAAGGTAAAAAACGCCTGCTCCGGTCCGCTGCCTCGCTCGATGGTCAGCGCAAAGTTTTCGATGTAAGTGGCTTGCCCGGCGTACGCCGCATCGGCAATCGGGCTGATCTCGCTCCAGGCTTCTTCCCAGATCTTGCTGAAAGGTCTTCCCAGAGCGTTCGGTTTAGCGCCGAGAATCGGCAGGAAGGCGTCGTTGAACAAGGTGATCAGTTCTGGCCCCCAAACGATGGCTTGAGGAAAGTGCGAGGCAAGACTGAGCGAGACCGTGGTCTTGAGCACATCGGGCCAGTTTTGCAACGGACCCAGCGGGGTGCTTGCCCAATCATGGCGTCGAATCTGCTCGGCCATCTCACCGTTGTCTTGCAACCAGTCTGTCATGGGAATCGTGTCTTTCCGGGCATCTGCGTGTGAAGAAAGACCTTTGCGCGCGGTGTTTGGTTTCAGCACGCCCGCTCGCAGTGAAACTGTTTTTTCAGGTCTGCGCACATCATTGCACGATGCGTGAGACAAAACGATTTGTGACAAGGGCGCCGGCTCCCGCCGGAGACGAGACGCCCCACAAAATATTGAGGGGCTGCTGCGCATTCCGGCGGGAGCAAGCGCCCTCGCCACAGTGTTTGTCAGGTTTTGATCAGGCATCGATGGCCGGGAAATCGATATCCGTCAGCGCCGCATTGTTCAGGTAGTTGGTCAGGCTCTGCACGGCCACCAGTGCAATCACTTCAATGATCTTCACGTCGTCGATACCGGCAGTGCGGGCGGCGGCGATCTGTTCGTCACTCAAATGGCCGCGACTTTCGGTCAACTGACGGGCGAGGGCGGCGTAGGCGTTGAGTTCGCCTTGGCGGGCGGCGACGATGTCCTGCGCCGAGAGCCCGGCCTTGCCGGCAAACAAAGTGTGCGCCGCCAGGCAGTAATCGCAACCGTTGACCTGCGAGGTGGCGAGGTAAACGGCTTCTTTTTCCTGGGCGCTCAGCGAAGTCTTGCCGAGGATTGCCGAGGCTTGCACGTAGGTTTCGAGGGCCACTGGCGCTTTCGCCAGGGTGGTGAACACGTTGGGCAGGAAACCGATTTTCTTTTTCACGCCTTCCAGCACTGGGCGGCTGGCGTCGGCGGCGGTTTCGAGGCTGATAGCGTGGATGCGGCTCATGGTGATTCTCCGAAAGTCCGGTGCGAAGTGCGCCGGGGATGGAGGTCATGTTATGGAACCGGGCTGGTGGATTGGCGCAAATCGTCGAGGATATGCGGCAGATCGTCCAGACTTACCCTTGGAGTCGTCCATGGATCGCCTTTCCACGTTGCTCAGCCATTTCGGCGTGTCTGCCGGGACCTTTCACAGCGGCACGTTTTGCGGCCTCAGCGTTCACGACGGCGAGCCATGCGGCCATGTGCATTTGTTGCAGGCAGGCGAGTTGCTGCTCAAGCCGGGCAGCGAGCGTGAAATTCGTCTCTGTGAACCGTCGCTGATCTTCTTCCCCCGGCCCTTTGCCCATCGCATGTTCGCCGACGAGGCGATGGACACCCGAGTGGTCTGCGCCACGCTGACGTTTGACGGCGGTTCCGGCAATGCACTGGCGGCGGCACTGCCGGATTATTTGGTGCTGAAGCTGACGGACATCCCGGAATTGGGCAGCACCGTGGAATGGCTGTTCAAGGAAGCCTTCGAAGGGCATTGCGGGCGGGTGGCGGTGATGGATCGCCTGTTCGAACTGCTGGTGATTCTGCTGTTGCGGCACTTGATCAGCAGCCGCGAGCAACAACCGGGGATGATCGCCGGGCTAGCTGATCCGCGTCTTTCGCGCGCCTTGAACCTGATGCACGAGCAACCGCAAAAACCGTGGAGCGTGGCGGATCTGGCCGCTGTCGCCAACCTGTCCCGCGCCGGGTTTGCCGAGCAGTTTCGCCGGGTCGTCGGGCAGACACCGGCCGATTATCTGCTGAGCTGGCGCGTCAGTCTGGCGCAGAAACGCTTGCGCGAAGGCAAGCCGATTGCGCTGATTGCCGAGGAGGTCGGTTACGAAAGCCCCTCGGCGCTGGCCCGGGCGTTTCGGCGCAAGACCGGGCTCAGCCCGCGCGAGTGGAAGGCGGGCGCCTGAGGATCATTTGGCGAATTGCTTCGCCCCGGCCACGCACAGAATCACGCCCAGCGTCACCGCGAGCATGCCGATGCTGACGTGTTCATGCAGCAGCGTCGCCGCCAACGCCAAGCCGAAAAACGGTTGGAGCAATTGCAACTGACCGACCGCGGCAATCCCGCCCTGGGCCAGGCCGCGATACCAGAACACAAAACCGATCAGCATGCTGAAGAGCGACACGTAGCCCAGGCATAGCCACGCCGACAGACTGATCGTGCTGAACGAGGCAGGCGCCAGCCACAGACTCAATACCGCCATGAGTGGTAGCGCGAGCACCAGCGCCCAGCAAATCACCTGCCAGCCACCGAGGGTGCGCGACAGCTTCGCGCCTTCGGCATAGCCGAGGCCGCAGGCCAGAATGGCCGCGAGCATCAGCAGGTCACCGGTGGGCGAGGCCGTCAGACCTTGTGCCAGGGCGAACCCGACGACCAAAGCGCTGCCGAGAATCGAGAACATCCAGAACACCGGTCGCGGCCGCTCACCGCCGCGCAGCACGGCGAAAATTGCCGTGGCCAGTGGCAGCAAGCCGACAAACACAATCGAATGTGCTGACGTCACGTGTTGCAGCGCCAGGGCGGTCAGCAGCGGGAAGCCGAGCACCACGCCCATCGCGACTATCAACAGCGACAGCCACTGATTGCGCGCCGGGCGCTGCTCGCGAAACAACCACAACAGCGCCACCGCCAACACCCCGGCGATGGCGGCGCGGACCACGGTGAGAAACACCGGATCGAACTCCAGCACCGCCACACGCGTGGCCGGCAGTGAACCGCTGAAAATCACCACGCCGATAAAACCGTTGATCCAGCCGCTGGTTTTTTCCAGTGCCGGGGTCGTCAGATTCGAGGTCCGTTCCATCACCGTTCACGCTCAGAAGTGGGTTGCGTTGCGGTCATGCTAGAGCTGAGAATCAGCACAATCAAAAAATTGTCATGGATACATCCGGCATGCCACGTTCACGCTACAAGACACTGGTTGACGCCTTTGCCGCAGACATTCGCTCGGGCCAATTGCCGCCGGGTACGCGGTTGCCGACTCATCGGCAATTAGCGGCTCAAGAAGGGTTAGCGCTGGTCACGGCCTCGCGGGTGTACGCGGAGCTGGAGGCGATGGGCCTGGTCAGCGGCGAGACCGGGCGCGGCACGTTTGTCCGCGAAACCTCGCTGTCGCCGGGGCAGGGCATCGATCAGAAACAGGTGGCGGTCGGCATGATCGACCTTAACTTCAACTACCCGTCGCTGCCCGGTCAGGCCGATTTGTTGCGCAGCGCGTTGCGCCAACTGGCGTTGTCGGGTGATCTGGAGGCGTTGCTGCGCTACCAGCCGCACGCCGGTCGTGCCCACGAGCGTGCGTCCGTCGCTCGGCATCTGCTGACGCGCGGGGTGAACGTCGAGGCCGAGCAAGTGCTGATCGTCAATGGCGCCCAGCAAGGCCTGGCGGTGACGCTGATGGCGCTGCTCAAACCCGGTGATGTGATTGCCGCCGATGCGCTGACCTATTCCGGGTTCAAGGTGCTGGCCGAAGCGCTGCACCTGGAGGTCGTGGCGATTGCATTCAACGAGCATGGGCCGGATCTCGCCGCGCTGGACAAACTCTGTCGCAGCCGCTCGGTGCGCGCCGTGTACAGCATGCCGACGTTGCACAATCCGCTGGGCTGGGTGATGCCGCTGGCGCAGCGCGAGCAGTTGGTGGCGATTGCCCGTCAGCATGATCTGACGATCATTGAGGACGCAGCCTACGCATTTCTGGTGGACAACCCACCGCGTACGCTGATCGATCTGGCGCCGGAGCGCACGGTGTACGTCTCGGGCCTGTCGAAAAACATCGCCACAGGTCTGCGCGTCGGTTTCATCGCTGCACCGACAGAGACCGTGCCGGCGCTGGAACGCATCATTCGCGCCACGACCTGGAATACGCCGGGCATCATGACTGCCATCGCCTGTGGCTGGCTCGACGACGGCACAGTGACGCTGCTGGAGGAACAGAAGCGCAACGACGCCAAGGCGCGGCAGGCGCTGGCGGCCGAAGTGTTGAAAGGACTGCCGAGCCTTGGCCATCCGGCGTCGTATTTTTTGTGGCTACCGTTGCCGGAGGATGTGCGCGCCGATCAGATTGTCGTCGAGCTGATGCACGAACAGATTTCCGTCACCACCGCCGAGCCGTTTTCGGTGTCGGGCCATGCGCCGCATGCGATTCGTCTGGCATTAGGCTCGGTGGACATGGACGTGTTGCGTCACGCATTGATTAGAATCAGAAAGGTCGTTGGCGCTTACCGGTAAAAACAAAATGCTACCCTTGCGCCGCCCGATGCAGACCGACCCGGAACCCTCGATGAAAAACACCGCAGCACTGTCACTCGCCCTGATGCTCGGCACCAGCCTGTTCAGTACGCTCTCCCACGCCGCGGGCGACCCCGAGGCCGGCGCGAAAATCTTCCCGCGTTTGTGCGGCGGCTGCCATCAGGTCGGCGAATCGGCCCGTCCCGGATTCGGCCCGCAGCTCAATGGCATCATTGGTCGGCCTGCCGGGACGTCAGAGAATTACGTGTATTCCGATGCGATGAAGAACTCGGGGGTGACTTGGGATCGTGAGACGCTTATCGCTTATCTGAAGGATCCGAAAGGTGTGGTGCCGGGTACGCGGATGATTTTCTGGGGGCTGAGCGACGAAGAGAAACTCGACAATCTGCTGGCATACCTCCAGACCTTCACGCAATAACGGCAGGAGCTGGCGCAGGCTGCGATTGATTGTTCCCATGCTCTGCGTGGGAATGCAGCCCACAGGGGTCATAACCGTCACGGCCACGCCTTGTTCGCGATTCAAGTTGGTGTGTTCGGGCGATATGCCGGGCACCCAAGTCCCTGATTGAAAAATGACATGCAAAAGCTATTCGGTGTTTTTGCCGCCTTCAAGGAACCCACCATGAAATCTTTGCTATTGGCAGCGCCGCTGTTGTTTGCCACCGGACTGGCCCACGCTGGCATCCCCCTGCTCAACGCTACGTGCCCGGGCAAGATCGAAGTGCACGCCGATGAGGGTGGCCCGATTTATATCAATGGCAAGGAAGGCCAGTTGAAGAAATTCAACGACAACTACTTCGAAGCCAAAGGCGCGGGCGTGACCATTTCCCTGAGTATCAATCCCGATGGTTCGCCTGCTGTGTCCTACACCGGGAAGAACAAGGCCAACGGGATTTGCGAAGTGAAGAAGGCCTGATTACGCCACTTGGTTACGGCCCGCTGCTTTGGCTTGATAGAGCTGCTGATCAGCGCGTTTGATCAGAGCACTGTGGCTGTTGTCGGCCGGATCCGCCAGGCCGACGCCGATGCTCACCGTCACATTCCCGACCACAGGAAAATCGGCCTCGGCAACCGCCGCGCGAATTTTCTCGGCGACAACTTCCGGGGTGTCGGGTTTGGCGATTTCCGGCAACAGCACAGCGAACTCTTCGCCGCCGTAACGGGCGACGAAGTCGGTGGTGCGCAAGCTGCTCTGAATCAGTTGCGCCAACTGCTGTAGTACCTCATCTCCCACCGCGTGACCGTGCGTGTCATTGATTCGTTTGAAGTGGTCGGCATCGATCAGCAGCAGGGAAAACGGGCGTCCGGTGCGGCGGAACAGCAGTGTGTACTCGGTGAGCTTCTCATCGAAACGGCGACGGTTGTATACGCCGGTCAAGGCATCGTGGGTCGCCAGATTCAGCAGTTCGGCGTTGGCCAGTGTCAGGGCTGCGGTGCGTTGTGCCACGGTGGCTTCCAGCGAGGCATTGGCCTCTTGCAGTTCGCGCTCTTTACCGAGCAGCGATTGCGTCATT
The DNA here is from genome assembly GCF_949767845.1 of Pseudomonas sp. IT-232MI5. Lineage (NCBI taxonomy): Bacteria > Pseudomonadati > Pseudomonadota > Gammaproteobacteria > Pseudomonadales > Pseudomonadaceae > Pseudomonas > Pseudomonas sp. IT-232MI5. Next base: position 445,356 of record NZ_CATKQE010000011.1, on the reverse strand, counting down.
GCATCAATGGATTGCCCGAGCTGGGCAATTTCCAGCACCGGGTGCAGCAGTGGGAATTGCGCGCCGGGCTGTTGGTTTTGCACCTGCCGTGCCGAGCGCGCGAGTTGTTCGATCGGGCGGCTCAGGTACAGCGCCAGATAATAGGCCACCAGCCCGAACAACACCGCTGCGACGACACCCAGTATCAGCAATTTGTACATCAGCAGGCGCGCCGGTTGCAGCGCGGTTTCCAATGGCTGGCGCACGGCAATCGACCACGACAGCGCCGTACTCGATGGCGTCGGGACGGTGACCATGCTGGTGAGGAAGCCGTTACCCGCGCTCCAGCCCTGCAACTTCGAATCAGTCGCCGCCAGTTGCTGGCCCATCAGTGCTTCGGGATAGAGAATCTTGCCATCGTGATCGATGATCAACGCTTCGATATCCGGCATTGAGTTTTTATGCGAGAACGCCGCCGACTCAACAATGCGCGTGACCCAGCTCCAGTGTGCATGGGCGCCCAGGACACCAATCACCTGACCGTCGGCGTTATGGATCGGCGCGGCGAAATCGATGAAACGCAGCGGTTCACCGTTCGGCAGCCCCGGCAGCAATTTCGCCAGCAACACCGCTTCGTGAGGGTCGCCAGTGTACTCACTGCGTAAACCGGCCTGGAACCACGGCCGTTGTTGCACTGATTGACCGACCAGCAACTCGTTGACGGCCTGATGCACCTTGCCCTCGGCATCGGTGACGCCCATCCACGCATACTCGGCGCGCGCCTGAGTGCGCAGTTGCATTGATTTCAGAATCGCCGGGTTGTCCAGATCGCCACGCTCAAGATGCGGCGCGCGGCTGAGCAGATAAACCTCCAACTGGCGTTCGCGCAGTTGTTCACCCAATAACGATGCGGCCGAGCGCGCCGTGTTGAGTAGCGCATTGCCGCTGGCCTGCTTCATTTGTTCAGTGGCGATGTGACCGACATAGAAGCCAACGCTGAGCAGTGTCAGCAGAGATAAACCGGCAAACCAAAGGGTGAGGTGGCTACGCAGACTGGCTTTGAGCATGGGCAGGCGAGGTCTGTTTTGGAGTTGTGCCCGCATGGTATGCGCAATGGGCGGTGGGTGGCCAGTCGGGGAATGGATGGCGGCGGACGTGAAAAAGCCCGGCTGATCAGGCCGGGCTTTTATTGCGATTGCGATGAAGCCGCAGCGTTAAGCGACGCGGCGTTCGATCAGACGATCGGAACCACCTTCGGCAACGCGGCGTTCGAGCAGACGATCGGAACCGCCTTCGGCAACGCGGCGTTCGATCAGACGATCAGCGCCACCTTCGGCAACACGGCGTTCAAGCAAACGATCAGCGCCACCTTCGGCAACGCGACGTTCGAGCAGACGATCGGAACCGCCCTCGGCAACACGACTTTCAATCAGCTTGTCCGAGCCACCTTCAGCGACCTGGGTGTGTGCCGCAGTGGCGGCAAAAGCGTTAATGGCGAAAACCGAGAAAGCGATGCCGAGAAGGGTTTGGCGTTTCATGATCGTGTGCTCCAAGGGGTAGTTGTTTGTCTGGAGCCGATGTTACGCCGTGGATTATTTATGAGAACTTCATTGACGTGATGGTGACTATCGACGCCAGCAATGTATGCCCGAACCCCCGTTTCATGGGGCTGTTGATCGCACACACAGCTCACCGGTCGCCCGCGTCAGGGCCAGTTCATGCAACGCATCGTGGGCCAGGCCACTGCGCGCCTTGGCCAGCCACGCCGGGCAATTGGCGTCATGGCGATACGGCGTGAAGGCGGCGTATTGCTGCAGCAGGCGGGTTTGCAGTTCATCCAGACGCGGGCGGATCTGCTTGCCCAGGTCGGGGCGCGGGGTGTCCGGCGCGCTACCGGTCGCTTGCCACTGTGCGAGCAAACCGTACTGCACCAGTTTGTTCGCCTCCATTTGCGCAGCAATCAGTTGCGCCACGTCCTCCGGGTCGAGTTGGCGCTCGGTGGCCAGCGTACGGGCATTGGCGATGACCTGCGCCTCGCGAAGGCTGTCCTGAATCGGCTTGCCGCTGTCCCATTTGGTCAGCGCGACGAGGTCGCCGATGTTCAGACGTTCGTTGAGTGTTTCCAGCAACGGCTTCAACGTTTCGGCGGGCGCGGCGGCGTGAGCGCTGGTGGCGAGCAGGGCGAGGAGGCTGGCGGTCAACAGATTGGCAACGTGCGGCATGAACAGAGCCTCAATGAGAGCAATGGAAGTGGGCAGTTGTTTACCACAGTGCTGAACCGACACCTATAGATCCGTGCTCATTACACAGGTGCGGGCACCGGTAATAAACACCGATTTGAAATGTTAATTGCGCCCCGCGTCCAACTCATCGAAGCTATCCTCCATCAGCCCTCCCGCCGTCGAGATGGACCTCTATTCAATGCAAGCCGTCGCCCAACGCCCACTCTGGCACACCTACCTGCTGTTCCTCGCGCCGATGGTGCTGTCCAATTTTCTGCAATCGATGTCGGGCACGGTCAACAGCATCTACATCGGCCAGATGCTCGGCACCCAGGCGTTGGCAGCGGTGTCGGGGATGTTTCCCATCGTGTTCTTCTTTATCGCACTGGTGATCGGCCTCGGCGCGGGCGCCGGGGTGTTGATCGGTCAGGCATGGGGCGCGCGTGAGCCGCACATGGTCAAGGCGATTGCCGGGGCGACGCTGTTGCTCGGGGGGGTGATCGGTCTGGTGGCTGCGGTGCTGGGCAGCGTGTTCGCGCGACAGGCGCTGACCGGGCTGGGCACGCCGGCAGATGTGCTCGACGATGCGGTGGCGTATGCCCATGTGATGATGTGGATCTTGCCGTCGCTGCTGGTGTTTGTGTTGTTCACGCAGCTGTTGCGCGGGGTCAGCGATACGCTGTCGCCATTGCTGGCGCTGATGGTCTCGACCTGCGTCGGGCTGGCCCTGACACCGGCGCTGATTCGCGGCTGGTTCGGCTTGCCGCAACTGGGCATTCAGAGCGCGGCGTATGCGGGGCTGGCCGGTAACCTGGCGGCGATGGCATGGCTGGCGTGGCGCCTGATTCGCAAGGGCCATCCACTGGCGCCGGACCGCGAGTTCTTTGCTGCGTTGCGCCTCGACGGGGTGATTCTCGGCAAGGTGTTGCGCATCGGCCTGCCGACCGGCGTGCAGATGATTGTACTGTCGCTGTCGGAGTTGGTGATTCTGGCGCTGGTCAACCAGCACGGCTCGCAAGCGACGGCGGCCTATGGCGCGGTGACGCAGATCGTCAACTATGTGCAGTTCCCGGCGTTGTCGATTGCAATCACCGCGTCGATCCTCGGTGCACAGGCCATCGGCGCCGGGCGGCTGGAGCGCATGGGGCCGATCCTGCGCACCGGGCTGTTGATTAACGTATGCCTGACCGGCGGCCTGATCGTGCTCGGTTACCTGTTGTCGCACTGGTTGCTGGGACTGTTCCTGACCGAGGACTCGACCCGGGCGATGGCTGAGCATCTGCTGCACATCATGTTGTGGAGCCTGTTGGTGTTTGGCTTCCAGGCCATCATTGGCGGGATCATGCGCGCCAGCGGCACGGTGTTGGTGCCGGTGATCATTGCGATCATTTGCGTGGTCGGTGTGCAGCTGCCAGCGGCGTACTGGCTGGACGGGCAATATGGTTTGCAAGGCGTGTGGATGGCGTTTCCGGTGGCATATCTGGGCATGCTGGTACTGCAGACCCTGTATTACAAACTGGTCTGGCAGCATCAGAAAATCGAGCGCTTGGTGTAGGCGCTGGCGTATCGGACGGATGTTTGCTTAAGTCAATCGAGTCCCTCGACGGCAAGCCCCGCCTGGAGAATCCGATGTCGATCCGATTGCTGCTGGCTGCCGCGTGTTCGCTGTGCGTCGTCTGTGCCGCGCAGGCAGTCGAATACACCCGGGTCAACACCACCGCCAGCCAGATCAGTTTTACCTACAACCAGATGGGCTCGCCGATGTATGGCACCTTTGGCAAGTTCGAGGCGACGCTGGACTTTGATACCGACAACCTCGCCAACGCCCGTACCACGCTGCACATTGACCTCAACAGCATCGATGCCGGCAGCGAAGACGCCAACACCGAGCTGGTGAAACCGGCGTGGTTCGACACTGAAAAATTTCCCGTGGCGGTGTTCGAATCCCGACGTTTCACCCGATTGGCCGAGCGTCGCTATCTGATCGACGGACAACTCACCCTCAAGGGCATTACCCGCGAAGTGCAGGTGCCGGTGGAACTGAAACCGGGCAGCGCCATCGGCATTTTCGACGGTGACCTGATACTCAAGCGCGACGAGTTCGGCCTCGGCGCGGGGGAGTGGGCGGACAGCGTGGTGTCCAAGGACATCGCCATCAAATTCAAAGTGGTGGCGCCACAGCAGTGACGCTACCGGTTCCACTTCGTGCGCATTGGCTGCGAGGTTGGACGATCGTGACCGGTGACGTAAACATCGGTGTACCAGCAAGTGCTGCGAAGTTCAAAACCACGTCAAAACTTTCCATACCCCCCACACATACATTGCGAAAGCCACGAGGCTGGTCCAATGGGCATGACTCAGGGATAGCAGCGGCGCCAATAGGATGTAACCGCCCCACAACACCAGAAACAGCGCCAGCAGCACTAGCTGCGGCGCATAATTGCCTAATTGAACCGTCCATGACTGGCGCTGGTGCGCCAAGTCAGGTTCTGCCGGTTTACTGCCATCGAGAATGAACGTCGCAATCACGTCCCAGTTTTCCTCGCGTAATGCTGCGCCATGACCGCCTTTCACGTACTCGGATTTGAACAGTGCGGCGTTTTCCTGTTGGAATCCATCGTGTCCGGCGCTCCCCAGATCCTGGAGTTCAAGCATCTGAAAGGTGCGCGGAAAAACGGCGACGACCCAGTCGGCACTGGCAACAAAGTTGACGACACTTTTTACTCGGCCGAGGCTGATCAGAGTGCTCCAGTCATATCGCGTGCTGACAACACTGCCAGCGAACGCAATATGTTTGAAGCGAAGGCAAGCATAATCATCAAGTGCTTTGGCCAGCATGTAGGTCCCGTGGCTGTGGCCTACATAGGAAAATTGTGCATCCGGATAAAGGGCCCTGTTTTCAGCATAACGATCCATCAGCCATTCCACACGTTTGCGGCGGATGTGGGGTAATAGAAAGGGCAGCATGGCGAAATACCCATAACTGGATGTCTCGGTTTTGATGATCTGTTTTTTTTCCGTCTTGGTGGTATCCGGCGCCTTCTGGCGATCGATAAACTTGTTGCGCTGGCGAGCCATGGCAACCACCCGGCGCGCTATTTTTTGAGTCCAGTAGCCTTGATCGCGTATGCCGTGAATGACAAAGACCACATCGGTTACATCACTTTCGGCTTTGGGCAGATCCTGATCGGTCGGTAAGATCGACCCCTCTTTCAGGCTGTCAGGCGTGCCAGTGAGTGCCAGAGATATGACACGTGAACGCTTTTGGCCCGCTTCGCTCCCATCTGTCTCGACGACATTCACATGGCCGGACATGGGGACGTCGAGGTAATAAAAATCATCCCCCGCCACCAGGTCGATATTGTCTTCGGGAGAGACCAGATCGTCAGTGGACCCAAGCAACTGGATGGTGATGACCGGATCACAGGACCTGGCTTTGAATGACCTGCGCATTGCCATCCACTGCAAACGCAAGTTGGTCAGAAAAGGCGCGCCATAGTGAATATGAAAAACCAGTGGAGTGTATCGCCCCAGTGTCAGCGCCATGATGGTGTTGCCAAGGAGAACGCCCGCGCCCCAACGAAGAAAATTGCTGATCGACAGATGGGGGGACAGGCGCCAGCCGCGATTGATAGCGGCGAGCAGGACTATGCGCTTTACTCGATTGGCCCAGATTCGCGGCGATTGCCCGCTGAGCTGAGGCTCGAATGGAGCCTCTGGCGTTTCCCCGCAAGCACACACATATACCTTGCGTGCAAGCAGGGCACCCATGCTGTGCCCCACCAGATATATCCCCGAGTACGCACCGTTTGATGTTTGCCAAATCTCATCAATCTGACGCATCACCGATAGCGTGATGTCGCAGGGATCGGCGAACGACATCATGCTGGTGTCGAGGGTAGGGTAGAAAAAGTCAGGAACTGATTGGTTGTTTTCGATGCAGGCGCTCAATACGGTAGCTTCAAGATCGGCCAGCTTAGCCTGGGATCCTCCGATTGAATGGAACAGGATGACTAATTCCTTTGAAGACGTATGCGTATGCGCTTGCCTGGTCATTCAAACGGTGCTCCTTGGGATTACTAAGTTGTAGTCTTTCCTTTGGTCAGGCACTGATTTAATCAGCATAAATAATATAGCCAACAGATAATGAATGGCGGCGGGCTCATTGAGCTTAAATCTCCCCATGGATGCCCCGTAGGGGCGGATTATGCTTTTGGCAGACAGTCGACGGTGGCACGGTATGATGTCGCTGTTCACCGATTGCAGTCGTCGGGGACGTGTTTTTTCTGCCGGAGTTTGCCCGCCATGCCACGCATCACCCACTACAAAACCCCATGCCCCGAAGGCGTCAACAGCCAGATCCTGCAAATGGTCGTCGATTACCTGACCGACATCAGCGCGGTCGGTCTCGGCCCGAGCAACCTGCTGTACAACGTCTATCAGTACGCGGTCGGCTATGAGGTGCATCTGTATCTGGAAGCGTTGAATGGCGAGAAGGGCAACGACGTCGAGTTGCTGGTCGCCACCGACGAGGATGATCCAGAGCAAGTGATCGGTTTTCTGTTGTACCTGCCGGTGCAGGGCGATTGGGAAGCCTGCAGCGTGGCTTATATGGCCGTGCGCGAAGGGCATCGGCGTCAGGGCGTGGCGCGGGCGCTGATCGGCGAAATGCTCGGGCGTTATCCCCACGCGGAACTGGCCTGCACCGTGGGTAAAGTCCCGTACTTCGAAGCCTTGGGTTTTGAAGTGATCGGTTCACGGGAAACGCAGGTATTGATGAGCACCCGGCATTACCGCAGCAACGGCCTGCGCGGATTTATCGACACCACGCCGATTTACCGGTCGCTGGAAGTGCAGCAGATCCACACCTATCTACTGCAGAAAAACGGCAAGCGGGCGATGCTCGATGCTGAGAAACAGCGCGATCGACACCTCGATCAGACCACCCGCCACACCGAAGAATTTGTCCGGCAACGCCTGACCGTACACTGACCTCACATCGCTGAAAAAGCCCTTGCTGTGAATGGCGCAGCAAGGGCTTTTTTGTGCGCGTCATTCAGCCGAGTTTGACGTTCATGGTGATCCGCGCCGTGAACACGTGCTTGCCCTCGGTGTCGCGAATATCCACGGTGACGATCTTGTCGCCCTCGCTTTGCCAATCCACACCTTCACCACTGGCCACTGCCGTCACATCCGTTTTCGCCTTGGCCAGGTACTCCACGGTCATGCCTTTGGGGATCCAGCGTGCGCCGGCCGGGATCGATACATCGGTCATCATCCCGGCGGCGAGTTCTGCGGCGTTGCACATGGCAATGGCATGCACGGTGCCGAGGTGATTGGTGATCTCTCGACGGAACGGCACTTGCACCGTCGCCGCATTGGCGCGCAACTCGGTCACCAGCGGGTTGATGGTGCTGAAGTACGGCGCGACCTGGCAGGCCATCTGGCTGAAGGCTTGCGGACCTGCGCTGTTGAACATGCTGAGAAACTGACTCATGGAAACGCCTCGCGAAAAGTGAATTTGCAGAATTATGTTCCGTTACAGAATAATATTCTGTAACGGAACGGTATTCGGTCTGCGGGAAATCTGTCAACCTGTGCGTGTTTTTTTCATGGGCACGACGTGTGCCTTTCAATCCGATTTTCAGGCAGTCAGCCGCATGGACACCGCAGATCTACTGGAACGCAGTTACCCCGGCCGTCGCGCCGAACTCAAGCGCGATATCTTTCGCAAGGCGCTGAGCCTGTTCAATGAACAGGGGATCGAGGCCACCACCATCGACATGATTCGCGCCGAGTGCGACACCAGCGTCGGGGCGATCTATCACCATTTCGGTAACAAGGAGGGCTTGGTCGCCGCATTGTTTTTCACCGCGCTGGAGGATCAGGCGCGCCTGCGCGATGCCTATCTGGAGGCTGCGAAAACCACCGAGGAAGGTGTGCAGGCGCTGGTGTTCAGCTACGTCGATTGGGTCGAACGTCAACCGCAGTGGGCGCGCTTCCAGTACCACGCACGATTTGCCGTGACCAAAGGGCCGTTCAAAGACGAACTGACCGAGCGCAACAAGACCCGCAATCTGCGTCTGCGCGACTGGCTGGCCGAATCGGGACGCGCTGCCGAACTCAAGGCGCTGCCCGCCGAACTGTTGCCGTCGTTGATCATCGGCCAGGCCGACAGTTACTGCCGCGCCTGGTTGGCCGGACGAGTGAAGGGCAGCCCGGCGGACTATCGCGAGTTGCTGGCACAAGCGGCCTGGCGCTCGATTTGCGCCGACGCGCCGCCGGACTGCTGATTTACGCAGACAAAAAAAGAGCCTCAAAGCTCTTTGATGGGGAGGAAGTGGAGCCCGTGAGGCTCAAGGTGCGCATGAAGCAAGGCACGGGCTTGATTGGGGTTCAGAGCACCCGTGCCTACGCAGTGCTCGAAGAGCGGAGCTACTGCGTGATTCCATCGTAGGAGTGTGCAAGTGGCGGCTCAAGTACCGCCAGTCGCCCGGGCGGCGGCGCGTTCGACCATGGCCAGGAGGGTCGCAAACAGTTCGTCGCTGGCCTCTTGCGCGCTGATTTCACCGTTGGCCGCCGCGTGCGACAGCGCTTCGGCGGCGCCGAGCATCGCCCGCAATGCGGCCTGGCTGATCTGCCCGCCGCTCGCGTGCGGCGCCAGATCGCGGCGGCATTTTTCAAGGAAGATCGCCTCGTACTCGCGCTTTATCTTCTCCAGTTCCGGGGTGCTCGCCAGCGCAGCGATGATCCCTGGTATCTCGTTGCCCTGCAGCATCACGCAATCAACGTACGCGGTGGCAATCACCGCAGCGATGCCGGTCAGTGTCGGCTCGCTTTGGGCGACGGCGGCGTCCATCAGCAACGTTTGTCGTGCATCGAAATCCCGATAGAGCGCTGCGAGCAATCCGGAGCGCGTGACGAAATGATCGTACACCACCGGTTTAGTCACCCCGGCCATTTCGGCGAGATAGCCGAGGGTCAGGGCGTCGGTGCCTTCGGCGCGGATGATTTGCCAGCCGACATCGAGCAATTGGCGCAGGCGATCTTCACGGGACAGGCGACGCCGCGGAGCGGGGGGGACGGGTTGGCTGATTTCAGTGGTTGACATCGTTTATATACCAAACGTAACTTACTGTTCGTAACTTACCAAGAGTATATAAGCCTTGGTGAGCAATCACCAACCGGAGAATTGCCATGCACGCCTTGATCGTCGTCGCGCATCACGACCCACGCTCGCTGACCCACAGTGCCACCGCGCAAATTGCCGAAAGCCTTGTTCAGGCTAACCCGGCCAACACTTTTGAAATCGCCGATCTCTTTGCCGAAGGCTTCGAACCACGTTTCGGCGCGGCCGATTTCGCGGTACATCACCGTGAGTCCGCGCCGCCCGCCGATGTCCTGGCCGAGCAGGCACGCATCGACCGCGCCGATACCTTGGTGCTGGTGTACCCGGTGTACTGGTGGTCGATGCCGGCATTGCTCAAAGGCTGGATTGATCGGGTGTTCAGCAATGGCTGGGCTTTTGATTTCAGTGGTGACCTCAAGCATGTGAAGCTGCTGCAGCGCCTGCGTGTGCATCTGGTCGGCCTCGCCGGCGCGGATGCGCGCACCTATGAACGCCATGGCTATGGCGCGGCGATGAAAGCGCAGATTGAACACGGGATTTTCGATTACTGCGGGGCGACAGTGCTGAGTTCGACGTTGCTGCCGGAATCGGAGTTGCGCGATCCACGGGAGCAGTTGGCGGTTGCAAGGGAACTCGGCAGCCAAATCTTCACATAACCCCTGTAGGAGCTGCCGAAGGCTGCGATCTTTTGATCTTGTCTTTTAAAAGCAAAATCAAAAGATCGCAGCCTTCGGCAACTCCTACAGTGTTTTTACGGTGTCAGCGGGCGCCGGGCCAGCCTGATTTTTCGAGGGCAGCGAGCAGGGTTTCGGCATCCAGTCCCGGCACCGAATGGCCGTTGCCCTCGGTGCTGTCGCTGGTCAGCAACGCATTGATGATCGCTTCTTCAACCGCTTCGGTCGCGGCCAGGAACAGCTCGCTGATGTGGTCATTGTTGACCATGCGCAAACCATCGCAGGTCGGCGCGCCTTTGCCTTCGTAGGCCGCGGGCGGCACGTGAGCGTTGCCGGTGGCGAAGGCGATGAAGATGTCGCCGCTGTGATCCTCGTTACCGCCGCCGGTGCGCGCCAGGCCCAGGCTCGCGCGTTGCGCCAGACGTGTGCACTGGTGCGGCAACAGCGGCGCATCGGTGGCCAGGCAGACGACGATCGAACCCATGCCCGGATGCGGTAATGAGGCGCGCAAGAACGGCGAATCTTTCTGCTCCATGTAACGTCCGACCGGGTAGCCGTCGACCCGCAACTCACTGCGAATACCGTGGTTGGCCTGTACGATTGCGCCGACAGTCCAGCCGCCCTGGGCAGCGTTCAAGCGCCGCGACGAAGTGCCAATGCCACCCTTGAATTCATGGCAGATCATGCCGCTACCGCCGCCGACGGCGCCCTCCGTGACGGGACCATCCACGGCGGCGAAGAGCGCTTCGGCGACGTGTTCAGGCTGGACGTGAAAACCGTTGATGTCATTGAGCAAGCCGTCAAAGGTTTCCAGCACCACCGGCATGTTCCAGTAGAGGCGACCGTCGTCCGGTTGTTGCTGGCGATCCAGTGCAATCAATGCATCGCGCACCACACCGAGGCTGTGGGTGTTGGTGAACGCAATCGGGCTGGTCAGCAGACCCGCCTCGCGAATCCACTCAAGTCCGGTGGCGTCACCATTGCCGTTGAGCACATGCACGCCGGCAAAACACGGTTGCTGATTGGTCGAACCCGGACGCGGTTCGATCAGCGTGACGCCGGTGCAGATGTCGCGTCCGGCACTGCTGCGTCCGCGCACATTGCTGTGGCCGACGCGCACGCCGGGGACATCGGTGATGGCGTTGAGCGGGCCGGGAGGTAGTTGGCCAATGCGGATGTTGAGGTCACGGGCACGAGGTTTCATTGATTTCTGTCTCTCTAAAAAATGTCTGGTGAATCACAAAACCTGTAGGAGTGAGCCTGCTCGCGATAGCGGTTTGTCCGGCAAAACAGTGTTATCAGGCAGACCGCTATCGTGAGCAGGCTCGCTCCTACAGGGGGAATGCGTTGTTCTTACTGGCCGTTCTTGACCTTGCTCCACACCCGCGTGCGCACTCGTTCGGTGGCTTTCGGCAGGGGTTCAAGGGTGTACAGCGTGGCCATCGCTGCAGCGGAGGGATACACCGCCGGATTGTCCCGAGTCGCGGCGGCCACCAGCGCTGTCGCCGCACGATTGCCATTGGGATAAGACAGATGATCACTGACCGGCGCGATCACTTCGGGGCGCAGCAGATAGTCGATAAAGGCCAGACCCTGAGGACGATTCGGCGCGTCCTTGAGCAGCACCAGCGTGTCGAACCACACCGGCGCACCTTCCTTGGGCAGGCTGTAGGCGATTTTCACGCCGTTGTTGGCTTGCTCGGCATTGGTCTTGGCTTCCAGCATCGCGCCCGACCAACCGACCGCTACACAAATGTTGCCGTTGGACAGGTCGCTGATGAATTTCGACGAGTTGAAGTAGGCAATGTGCGGGCGCAGTTTCAGCAGCAACACTTCGGCTTTTTTATAGTCTTCAGGATCGGTGCTGTTCGGTGGCAGACCGAGATAGTGCAGGGCGACCGGCAGCATTTCCGACGGTGAATCGAGCATCGCCACGCCGCATTGGCCGAGTTTGGCGAGGTTGTCTTCGTTGAACACCAGATCCCACGAATCCACCGGCGCCTTGTCGCCTAACGCCGCGCGCACTTTGTCGACGTTGTAGCCGATGCCGTTGGTGCCCCACAGGTACGGCACGGCGTATTGATTGCCGGGATCGTTGTTGGCCAGTTTCGCCAGCAAGTCGCTGTCGAGATTCTTCCAGCCCGGCAGTTGCTCGCGCGGCAGCGGGGCGAGGGCGCCGGCCTTGATCAGCGTCGGCAGGCTGAAGTTGCTCGCCACCACCACGTCATAGCCGCTGCGGCTGGTCATCAGTTTGCCTTCAAGGACTTCGGCACTGTCGAAGGTGTCGTAGACCGGTTGGATACCGCTGTCGCGCTGGAAATCGTGCAGGGTGTTCGGGCCGATGTAGTCGTACCAGTTGTAGACATGCACGCTTGGTGCGTCGGCGGCCATGGCAATTGAGCTGGCGCTGAGACCGGCGAGCAGGCCCAGTTTTATGCTGAGGTTGATACAGCCACGGTGACGACGCATGATGCGGCACTCCTGGCCTGTGCAGGCCGGTGATGAACAGGAGTGCTCAGCCTATCGGGCCGGTCACGCCTGACCCATTCCCATCATGGGTTACTCAAAAGGGGTAGTGCGTGGACGCGTTACTGCAGGAACTGCCGGTGCATCAAAGTCTGGCGCGGGTATTCGCCGGTGTTGGCCAAGAGGGTTTCTGGCGTGCGCTGGTGGACACGTTGCGTTTGCTGGTGCCGCTGGACAACGCGCTGGTGGCGCTGATGAAAGCCGGGCAGGCGCCGCAGTTGCTGATCGACTTCGACAGCCAGGGCCGCGCCGACGAGCAGGAAGAACTGGCCAGTTACAGCGCCGGCATGTACCTGCTCGATCCGTTTTACCAGGTCGCATCGACCGGCATTGCCGACGGCTTGCACAGCCTCGCCTCGGTGGCGCCGGACCAGTTTCTGCACAGCGAGTACTACCAGAGCTATTTTCGTTCAGTGGTGGGCGAGGACGAGTTGCAGTTCATGATCAATGTCGAGGGCGGCGTGCTCGGTTTGTCCTTGGGCCGTTCGACGCCGTTCGGCATGGCCGAGCAGGGTCGACTGCTGTGCGTGCGTGACTGGGTGTTGGCGGCGATGCGTCGGCATGTGCAGTTGCTGCCGCCGCAGGGCGCGCTGGCGGAAACGCCGGTCGGTGATCTGGCAACGTTGCTTGATCGTTTCGATGCGCGGCTGACGGTGCGCGAGGTCGATACGGCGCGGCTGATCTTGCAGGGATTCTCCAGCAAGGCGATGGCCCAGCAAATGGGCATCTCGCCGGAGACGGTGAAGGTGCATCGGCGCAATCTGTATCACAAGCTCAATGTCACCGGGCATGGTGAGTTGTTTGCGCTGGTGTTGCGCCCGCCAACTCCCTGATTCACCACAATCCCCTTGTAGGAGTGAGCCTGCTCGCGATAGCGGTCTATCAGTAAAATAGGTGATATCTGACACACCGCTATCGCGAGCAGGCTCACTCCTACAAGGGATCTTCGGGGGTGTCAGGGGGTGCGCTGGAAGACCAAAGCCTTGAGTCCGCTTTCAGGATCAATGTCCGGAAACTCCGGCGGATTCTCCAGCCGCTCTACAAAACGCAGACTCGGCGCTTCCTGCGTCACGCCATCAATCAAAAAGTCCGAACCGAACGCCGGATCATTCATGCACGCCAGCACGGTACCTTGCGCCGTAAGCAATTCCGGCAGGCGACGCAGCACGCGCTGGTAATCCTTGGTCAGCAGGAAACTGCCTTTCTGGAACGACGGCGGATCGATGATCACCAGGTCATAAGGGCCGCTGTTGATCACCTTGCCCCAGGACTTGAACAGATCGTGGCCGAGGAAACTGACTTTGCTCAGGTCATGGCCGTTCAAGCGATGGTTGTCGCGGCCACGGCTCAGCGCGGCGCGGGACATGTCCAGATTGACCACATGGCTCGCGCCACCCTCGATGGCGGCCACGGAAAAACCGCAGGTGTAGGCAAACAGGTTGAGCACGCGTTTGCCGCTGGCCTGTTCGCGCACCCAGTTGCGCCCGTAACGCATGTCGAGAAACAACCCGGTGTTTTGCTTGCGGCCCAGGTCGACGCGGTATTGCAAGCCGCCCTCGACGATGCTCATTTCGTCGATCTCATCACCCAGCAGCCATTCGGCAGTGCTCTGCGGCAAGTAGCGATGCTGGATCAGCAAGGTGTGCGCGCCAGACTGTTTCCATTCGGCGGAACCGGTGAGCTCCAGCAGCAACGCCTTGAGATTGTCCAGTTGCTCAGGCTCCGGTTCCTTGAACAGCGACACCAGCACCACGCCTTGCAGCCAGTCCACGGTCAACTGCTCCAGCCCGGCCCAGCAGCGTCCGCGCCCGTGGAACAGGCGACGGGTTTCGCTCGGTGCTGCAGCGAGGGCCGGCAGCAGATGGGCGTGGAGAATGGCGAGGGCTTCAGGGTTCATCAGTCAGGATCGGCAAGCAAAAGGGCCGGCATTTTAACCACAAATACGCCGTCGCGAACGATTGCCTGCGACGGGCAAAAATGGCCTTTCGCAAAAGACCTGTATCAAAAATGAATTTCTGCAGAGCCCGCTGCTCATACCAGTTAAGCAGCGGATTCAAGCCGCTAAATCGTTAATGCAATTCAGGGAGTGCAGTTCCATGTGCCCAACACCGACGGCGAGCGCGCACCTTCCTGACGGATTGATTCTGGTGGTTGAGGACGATCCGTTGATTCTGGAGTTTCTCTGCGAAATTCTTCAGGAGGAAGGTTTTGTGGTCGAACCGCGCACCAGCGCGGATGACGCCAAGCTGTATCTGGAAGAGCACGCGCCGGAAGTGGCCTTGCTGCTGACCGACATCACCATGCCCGGCGAAATCAATGGTGCCGGGTTGGCCAACCTGGTCGGCGACCGCTGGCCGGACAAACCGGTGATGGTCATGTCCGGCTATGAAACGCCCGAGACCTCCGGGGTCAAGCATCCGGTGGCGTTCATCAAAAAGCCGTGGGCCATTGGGCAGTTGCTCGACTGCGTCGACAGCGCCTTCAAATCCAAGGCACCGCGCCTGCACTGACACGCTGGGTGAATCGGCCGGGCAAGTGCTACATTGCCCGCCCGGTCTTTTGCCAGAGGATGCGAACCTTTGTCTGCTCACGATGCTGTATTCGATCGCGCGTTCGGCGCGTTTCTGTTCGACATGGACGGCACTGTCCTCAACTCCATTGCCGCCGCTGAGCGAATCTGGTCAGCCTGGGCCGTGCGCCATGGCGTCGATGTGGAGACCTTTTTGCCGACCATTCATGGCGTGCGCGCCATCGATACCATCACCCGTCTGAACCTGCCGGGGGTGGATGCCGAGGCCCAAGCGGCGTTCATTACCGAGGCGGAAATCGGAGACGTTGAAGGCATTGTCGAGATTCCCGGCGCGGCGAAGTTTCTCAACAGCCTGCCCAAAGATCGCTGGGCGATGGTGACCTCGGCGCCACGGGATCTGGCCTTGCGGCGCATGGCGGCGGCGGGGATTCCAGAGCCTGCGGTGATGATCACCGCTGAAGATGTGAAGGCGGGTAAGCCCGACCCGGCCGGCTATTTACTGGCGGCCAAACGACTGGGCCTGGAGCCGCATGATTGCCTGATCTTTGAAGACGCCACCGTCGGTATTCAGGCTGCCGAAGCGGCCGGTGCACCGCTGATGATCATCACCACCACGCATCAGCATCCGCTGGAAACGGCCCATGCGACGTTGGCCAGTTATGCTGCGGTGCAGGTCAAGGTCGACAACGACGGCAAACTTCACCTGCAAAAAAACTGACACAACACAGTCCCTTGTAGGAGTGAGCCTGCTCGCGATAGCGGTGTGTCAGACACACAGATTTGACTGACACACCGCTATCGCGAGCAGGCTCACTCCTACAGGGGGACTGTGTTCGCAAATCAATAAACGCCGGGCAGCAACCGCCAACTGCGCGCGCAATAAGCGTCGTACTCCGCCCCAAACTGCGCACGCAGCAGGGCCTCCTCCGAATGAATCCGGGCAATCAACGGGATCAGCGTCAGCGCCGCCAGCATCAGTCCGACTACCGAACGAAACGCCAGCGCCCAGCCCACGGCATTGATCACCAACCCCAGATAACTCGGATTGCGCAGCCGTTGATAAATGCCATCGGTGACCAACCGATGCCCCGGCTGAATCGCCACCAATCCACTGAAGCGCCGCCCCAGCACAAACACCGGCCACAATCGCAGCGCGCCGCCGATGATGAACAGCAAAGTGCCGAGCCAGCGCACGCCTTCGCCGCCCACCGTCCAGAAGTTCACCCGGTCGCAGTAGGCCGGCAAGAAACCACTGACCAGTCCGATCACCCCAAACGCCGGAATCACCCAGCGATTGGCGCGATCTTCACGCTCACCGGAGCTGAGGTTGACCTCGCTGAACAGTGAGGCGATCACCATGGCCACCGTCGCCAGTGCGACGATCACCAGCGAGCCATGGGAAAAGAACATCGCCACACCGCCAATGCCCCACACGGCCAGACCCAGATAAGCGAGGGTGGCGAGTACCGCGACGACGGTCATTTGTGCGGACATTTTCATGGTCAACTCACGGCTGGGGGCGTATCCGTTGAGTGTAGATCCACCGCAAAACCTGTGGGAGCGAGCCTGCTCGCGAAGGGGGCCTGTCAGTCAGCGGATATCTTGTCGTCAGTCAGGACTTTCCTGAAAGTCTCGACCAGCGGCCGCAAATTGATCCGGTGCCACGCCGCCCACAATGGCGTGGTCAAGGTCAGCCACGGCAGCTCGCGCAGCACCACGCCCGGCGGTGCGTTATGGCTCAGGCCTTTCTGAATCATCGCAATCCCCAGCCCCGACGCCACCAGACCCAGCGCGGTAAACGGTTCGGTCGCCTGCATGCGCACATCCGGGGTGAAGCCGGCGCGGATGCAGGCGCTGACGAACTCATCATTGGCATCCTGACGCGGCTGCACGCCGATCCATTCCTGATCAGCCAGATCATCGGGACTCAACGCCGCTTGTTGCGCCAATGGATGGTGTTCCGGCAACGCCAGCAGCATCGGATCATCCAGCACCTGAAAGCCCAACAGATCAGGGTCGTCATCGGTCGGCGGCTCACTCACCAAGGCGATATCGAGACTACGCTGTCGCAAGCCTTCCAATTGCTCGGCGGAGCTGAGGTTGTACAGCGCGACATGGACGTTGGGACGATCCGCACGCAACACGCGCAAGGCATTGGGCAGGACGCCGGCGTGCATGGCGTTTTCGATATAGCCGATGCACAAACCGCCTTCTTCACCGCGACCGAGGCGTTTGCCGAGGGACTCGAGGCGATTGGCGTGGGTGAGCAGGGCGCGGGTTTCGGCAAGAAAAGTCTGGCCGTCGCGAGTCAGGCGAATACGTTGCTGGCTGCGCTCGAACAGCGTCAGACCCAGGCGTTCTTCGAGCTGGGCGATCTGCCGGCTCAGTGGCGACTGGGAAATATGCAGCCGTTCGGCGGCGCGACCGACGTGTTCTTCCTCGGCGACGACAACGAAGTAGCGCAATTGGCGGATGTCGATCATGTCAGACCTTTAGGGACTCAAGTGCTGCGCATTATGTCTTGGACGGTCTCGGTGTCGCAATCTAGGATCTGCTCAACGGTCACACAGACCCAGAACCTATTGAGGAAAAACCCATGAGCTTGAAAGACAAACTGCCCGGCCAACTCGGCTTCGGCACCGCGCCACTGGGCAACATGTTCCGCGCCATCCCCGAAGAAGAAGCGCAAGCCACTGTGCATGCCGCGTGGGATGCCGGTGTGCGTTACTTCGACACCGCGCCGTTCTACGGCTCCGGGCTGTCGGAGATCCGCCTCGGCGAAGCGCTGAAGCAATACAAACGTGACGACTACGTGCTGAGCAGCAAGGTCGGTCGGGTGATTCTCGATGAAGTCGAAGACGCCGCCGCCCGCGATCTCGGCGAAAAAAGCGGGGTTTTCGAACACGGTCGCCCGAACAAGATCGTCAATGACTACAGCGCCGACGCGACTATGCGTTCGATCGAAGACAGCCTCAAGCGCCTGCAAACCGATCGCCTCGACATTGTCTGGGTGCACGACATCGCTCAGGACTTCTACGGTGATCAATGGCTGGAATACTTCAATCAGGCCCGCACCGGCGCGTTCAAAGTCCTTACCCGCTTGCGCGAAGAAGGCGTGATCAAAGGCTGGGGCCTGGGCGTGAACAAAGTCGAGCCGTGCGAACTGACCCTCGACCTCAGCGAAGCGCAGCCGGATGGCTTCCTGTTGGCCGGCCGCTACACGCTGCTGGATCACGAGCGCCCGTTGCAACGCTTGATGGATTCGGCGCTGGCGCAGAACGTTGAAATCGTTGTCGGTGGCCCTTACAGCTCGGGCATTCTGGCCGGTGGCTCGCACTTCGAATACCAGCAGGCCAGCCCTGAGGTCATCGCCAAGGTCGAGCAGATCAAGCGCATCGCCGCCGCTTACAACGTCGATATCAAAGCCGCTGCGCTGCAGTTTTCGCTGGCCAATCCGGCGGTCGCTGCAGTGATTCCCGGCGCTAGCAAACCCGGTCGTATCGCTGAGGATGTCGGCGCATTGTCAGCCGTTATTCCTGCCGGTTTCTGGCAGGCCATGCGCGACGCCAAACTGGTTTCCGAACGTGCACCATTGCCAATCGATGAGGTGAAAGCATGAAGATTGATCTGAGTGGAAAACTGGCCATCGTCAGCGGCAGCACCGCCGGCATTGGTCTGGGCATCAGCCAGTCGCTGGCCGAATCCGGCGCCACGGTAGTGGTGATCGGTCGCGATACCGGCAAGGTCGAGCAAGCGCTGGCGAGCATTCGCGAGAAGGTGCCGGGCGCGCAACTGCGTGGTTTGATGGCCGATCTGGGCACCGCCGAAGGCGCGCAGAAACTGTTCGCCGCCGAACCGCGTGCCGACATTCTGGTGAACAATCTCGGCATCTTCGACGCCGTGGATTTCTTCGAAGCGCCGGACAGCGAGTGGACGCGCTTCTATGAGGTCAACGTGATTTCCGGCGTGCGCCTGTCTCGGCATTACGTGCCGGCGATGGTCGAGCAGGGCTGGGGCCGGGTGATTTTCCTGTCCTCGGAATCCGGCGTCGCCACACCGGCCGACATGATCAATTACGGCGTGACCAAAAGCGCCAATCTGGCGGTGTCGCACGGTCTGGCCAAACGTCTGGCTGGCACCGGGGTGACGGTCAATGCGATCCTGCCGGGGCCGACCTTCACCGATGGCCTCGAAGAGATGCTCAAGGATGCCGCTGCCGAATCCGGGCGTAACCTGCGCGATGAAGCCGACGCCTTTGTACGCAAGGCCCGCCCGACCTCGATCATCCAGCGCGTAGCGGATGTCGAAGAGGTCGCGCATCTGGTGACCTACATTGCTTCGCCGCTGTCGTCGGCCACCACTGGCGCCGCTTTGCGCGTCGATGGCGGCGTGGTCGACAGCCTGACTATCTGAATTCTGGAGAGACGTTTATTTATGCCAACAGCATCTGCAACCATCGATATTCCGGCTTCGGCCGATCAGGTCTGGCAATTGATCGGCGGCTTTAACACGCTGCCCGATTGGCTGCCCTTTATACCCAACAGTGAACTGAGCGACGGCGGCCGCGTGCGCACCTTGCAAACCGCTGACGGCGCTGTGGTGGTCGAGCGTCTGCAGGCGTTCGATAACGCGGCGAAGACTTACAGCTATTCGATTGAACAGGCACCGTTCCCGGCGACTGACTATCTGGCGACGATCAAGGTTGAAGCACAGGGGCAGGGCGCACGGGTGACGTGGTCGGGGCGCTTCAATGCCAAAGGCGTGAGTGATGAGGAGGTGGTGGCGCTGTTCAGCGGTATCTATCAGGGTGGCCTCGAGGCACTGCGAGCCAATTACCCAACCTGAGTTGATGATCGTTCCCACGCAGAGCGTGGGAACGATCATGTCAGGGATCAGGAATTTTCGATCAGGCTCTGCCGGCAATCGAGCAGCAGTTTCGCCCCGCCCAGATCGCTGCTGCCGACTTCAAGACTGAAGCCATGCAAGCTGACAATCGCCGCCACAATCGACAGCCCCAAGCCAAAGCCACCCTGCGGTTGCCCACCCTCGGCGCGATAGAAACGCTGGAACACCGCCTCACGCTCAGCCTCGGGAATTCCCGGTCCGGAGTCATGCACTTCAATGCGCGTCTGCCCACCTGCGTTCACCCCGCGCAGCATCACCGTACCGCCCGGCGGGGTGAACTTGATCGAGTTGCTCAGCAGATTCGCCAGCGCCTCGAACAGCAACGCCCGATCGCCATTGAGCGGCGGCAACGTCTCCGGCATGTTCAGCTCGAAACGCAGTTCGCCTTCCTCAGCCAGTGGCAGATAAAACTCATGCAGTTCTTCCAGCAACTGCACCGGGTCGAGTTCGACAAAACCTGAGCGGCGCTGGCGATCTTCCAGTTCGGAAATCCGCAGCAAACCGCGAAACCGCGCCATCAGCGTGTCGGCTTCGGCCAGCACCAGATCCAGTTGCGCTGCTTCCTGCGAGCCTTCGCCGGCCTGCTGCTGCATGCGATACAACTGCGCGCGCAGGCGCGTCAGCGGGGTGCGCAAATCATGGGCGATGTTATCGCAGACGCCTTTGACTTCATTCATCAAACGCTCGATGCGCTCCAGCATGGCGTTGACGATGGCCGCGAGCATGTCCAGTTCATCGCGGCGATTGGACAGTGGCAGGCGATGGGTCAGGTCGCCGGCCACGATCGCCTGGGCGCTGTCCTGAATGGCTCTGATCCGCCGCAGTGGCCGACGCCGGAGCAAATGCCAACCGGCGATTCCCGGCAGAATCGTCAGCGATACGCCCCAGAACAACGCATGCAAAATGATCCGCGTGACGGCGAACAGCGAGCCGTTGTCGCGCAGCAGCACCAGCCAGCGGCCGTCGCGGGTTTGCGTGGCCACCGCGTCGCAGCTGTCATTGGGCAGGGTCGGGTCGTCGGAGTCGGCGCATTCGGCAAGCATGTGGATCTTGCCGTCCAGCGGCAGGCCTTCGGGGATCTGCTGGAGCGCACCGCCGAGGTAAACGCCGTTGGCATCGAACAGGCCATAAGCGTCGATGCCACGAATGTCGAAGGTCATGCTGGCGGCGAGGGCGTCTTCCAGCTGTTCGCCGCGAAAGTGCGAAAACAGGTGCTGGCGTTGCATCAGCGAGTGTTTGGCGAGGTTATCGAGGTAGCCGGAGACCTCGTAATACATGACCCCCATAAGGATCGCGCTCCAGGCCACGAACAGCGAACTGTACAGCGCCAGCAAGCGGCTGCTGGAGGAACGCCAGCCGTCAGACGGGTTCGGCAATGACATAACCCGAACCCCGTACCGTGCGGATCAGCGGCACATGGCCGGCGGCATCGATCTTCTTGCGCAGACGGCCGATGTGCACGTCGATCAGGTTGGTGCCGGGGTCGAAGTGATAGCCCCAGACCTCTTCGAAAATCATCATGCGCGAGAGGATCTGGCCACTGTTGCGCATGAGGAATTCGAGCAATTTGTATTCGGTCGGCAGCAGCGTCAGCACCTGTTCGGCACGTCGCGCTTCGTGGCTGATCAAGTCGAGTTCGAGGTCGGCGACCTGCAGCGTCGTGGCCTGAGTGGCGCCGCTGTTCTGCCGACGCAGCAACACTTCAACCCGCGCGGCCATTTCATCGGTGGCGAACGGTTTGGTCAGGTAGTCATCGCCGCCGGCGCGCAAGCCGCGTACGCGCTCGTCGACATCGGAGAGCGCGCTGATCATCAGAATCGGCGTGGCCACGCCCATGGTGCGCAGGGTAGTGACGATGGCCAGGCCATCGAGTTCGGGCAACATGCGGTCGAGGGTGATCAGGTCGTAGTTGCCGCTCACGGCGCGGTCGAGGCCTTCGCGGCCATTGTCGACCCAGTCGACTTCCAGCCCGTGGCTGCTCAGTTCGGCGACGATTTCCCGGGCGGTCACGGCGTCGTCTTCGATGGTCAAGATACGAGTCATAGGCAGGCCTGCTGATCGGTTCAAACGGAATGGCAGCATTTTGCCAAGAAATTCCGGCGACGCTTTAAATTAACTTTCATGTTGTAGCTGTCATTTGCGCGCTTTGGGGATTAATTTGCCGGAACGTTGATATCATCTGGCCATAATTCTCTACAGGAGTTGTCCCGTGCGTATTTCCATTCGCCGTGGCTGGATGCCAATTACCGGTCTGTTGCTGGTGCTGTTCAGCGCTTCGGCATGGGCGGCCAATACGCCGTGTTCCGGCAAAAAAGGCGGGATCGCTCGCTGCGATGGCGACCTGTTCCTGTGCAATGACGGTTCCATCAGCGGCTCGAAGAAAAGCTGCGCGGCGATGTTTGGCGAGCCCCAGCAGGCCCGTCCACAAAACCTCCTGCAAAGTGATGATGGTTGCGCCTGCGGCACGGGATCGTTTTGCACTGGCCCACGTGGCGGGGTGTATTGCCTGACGCCTAGCGGCAACAAAAGCTACAAACGTAAATAACTGGCATTTGTGCCAATGCATAAAACCCGCTGTTATTCGGCCCTTGTTGCAATTTGCATGGTCCGAGGAAGTTCATTCTTTCTAACTGATTGAAAATAAAAGATTTATTTATTTCTCGCGACTGGCACGGTCACTGCAATTCATCTG
Organism: Pseudomonas sp. IT-232MI5; assembly: GCF_949767845.1. NCBI lineage: Bacteria > Pseudomonadati > Pseudomonadota > Gammaproteobacteria > Pseudomonadales > Pseudomonadaceae > Pseudomonas > Pseudomonas sp. IT-232MI5. The sequence continues at coordinate 422,699 of NZ_CATKQE010000011.1, read as the reverse complement.
CTGACGAGTTGTAACACCATTTTTCATGCCTGGAGCAGAACAACAATGAATAGATCCCCTGATGGGTTTTATCCCGCCGTTGAAGAGTCGAGCAGCGTTTCGGGCGTGTCCTGGGGCGCGATTTTCGCCGGTGCTGCGGCTGCCGCTGCACTGTCGATGATTTTAGTCCTGCTCGGGTTTGGTTTGGGTTTCTCTGCCGTTTCACCGTGGGCCGGAGAGGGCGTCAGCGCCAAGGGCCTGGGCATTTCGACAATCGTCTGGCTGGCGGCGACGCAAATCATCGCTTCCGGCATGGGTGGCTACATCGCCGGTCGCCTGCGGGTGAAGTGGGCGAACATGCACGGTGACGAAGTGTATTTCCGTGACACCGCGCACGGCTTCCTTGCCTGGTGTGTGGCGACGTTGGTCACTGCGGTGCTGGTGGTCGGCTCGGTCAGCAGCGTGATCAGTGGTGGTGTGCAGGCCGGTGCCAGTGTCGCTGGCGGTGCTGCCAGCGCCATGACCCAAGCGGCCGGTTCTGCGGCGGCCAACACCGACAGCAACCAGTACGGTTACTACATCGACAGCCTGTTCCGCGATGACCGTCCAGCCTCGGTCAGCGATGACGCAGCGCATGGCGCCGTGGCGCGGATCTTTGCACAAAGCCTGGCCAACGGTCAGCTGAGTGCCGAAGACCGTACCTACCTGGCGCAACTGGTCGCCCAGCGGACCAACCTGACTCAGGCCGATGCTGAGCGCCGCGTCGATGAAATCTACGCCCGCACTCAGAAAGCCCTGGCCGACGCCAAACTGAAAGCTCAACAAGCCGCCGACACCGCTGCGAAAGTCGCTGCCTGGACCTCGCTGTGGATGTTCATCTCGCTGTTGGCCGGTGCGTTCTTCGCCAGCCTCGCGGCCACCTACGGCGGTCGTCGTCGGGATGCCGTCGAGTACGTAGAAGTCGACACCTACACCACGACCACTCCAGTCCGTTAAACAAGGAGCATGACCATGCGCTCATTACTGCTGTTTTTCCTCGGCGTACCGATCCCGATCATCATCCTGATCGCCCTGTTCGTGCACTGATTGCTCCATTGAGGCCCATGCCTCGGCCGTTTCCACCTTCGGGTGGAAGCGGCTTTTTGCTTTCTGACGGGCAACAAGGGGAAAATCCGCGTCGGCAACGGGGCGGCCGTTGCGCGCACGTTTAAGGATGAATACGTTGAACAAGCAAGCAATCAAACGAAAAGTCGTCGAAATGCTCGATAGCGGGCATTCCAGGGCCGAAACCTTCAAGGCGTTTTCGGGTGGCAAGGTCAAGGATCGAGTGCTGGCGGGCTGGATCGGGGCGCATCCGGATCCCGCCCTGAGAAAACGACACGCCGTTAAAGTCAACATTCTGGTCGCACTGATGGGTATCTGGGGACTTCTCGGGGCGATAGCCGGGCTGCTTCAAATCAATGACGGTGGCATCGCTATGGCATTGACCATGGTCTTGATTATTGGCGTGATTCCGCTCTTGTTTGCGTGGGGCTTTTACAAGGGCATCGCGGTGATTTACACAATCTATGTCACCTTCACGATCAGCCAGATTCCTCGTGAATTCTACGGCTTCAGTGAAGAACCCGTGTCGACTCTGCTCGGCGTGGCGTTCATTCTGGCCATGGTGTTCTACGCCGCCTGGGTCAAATCGCTGCTGTTTCCGGACCTCGCTTTGGTCGGTACAAGGAAGATCAAAGGGCAGTACGTCTTCTCCAATTGATCGTTGGACAATCCAGCCGCTTTCACTGGCCTGGATCAATATTTCGCCGGGCGAGATCGCCTAACGTAAATGATCCAGGCCTTTGCTGAGGTATGAACTACAGTGCTTCACGCGCACCTTGTTGCGCTGACGGAGTACCCGTGTCGACGCCCCAATCACAGCAACAATAAACGCGTCGACCCGGTGTAGTGCAGCAAGGAGCTGACACCACCTCAACCGAACTTTCACGGATGAACATCGCAATGCACTGCCAAGAAAGAACTTTCGATATCCAGCCGTTGGCGCAGGCGGATATGACCGTCCATATCAACGGCCAAGCGGTCACCGCCGCCATTGGTGAAACCGTCCTCAGCGTTATCCAGTCCCTCGGCGTTCGCCAGATTGCCCGTAATGATCACGACCAGATCACCGGCGCCTACTGCGGCATGGGCGTGTGCCAGTGCTGCCTGGTGAAAATCAATGGCCGGCACAAACGCCGTGCCTGTCAGACCGTCGTGCGCGACGGCATGCAGATTGAAACCCAGGTCAACCGCATCACTGCGCAGGAGGTCGTATGAACCTGCAACCGGTAATCGTCGGCGGTGGCCCGGCGGGGATGGCAGCGGCCATCGAACTGGCGCGCCACGGTGTGCGCTGCACCTTGCTTGAAGAAGCATCGCGGCTTGGCGGCGTGGTTTATCGCGGGCCGCTGCGTGATGGCGTGCAACTGGATTATCTCGGCCCGCGTTATTCCGAAGCATTGGGCAAACTGCACGGTGATTTTCAGGAGCAGGCCGGGCTGATCGACGTGCGCCTCAACCATCGCGTGGTCGGCGCCGAAGGGACCCGCGCGCTAGTGGTGCTGGATGGCGACGAGCAACTGCACGAAATCGAGTATCCACAATTGCTCTTGGCCGCCGGTTGCCACGAACGCAGCGTGCCGTTTCCCGGCTGGACATTGCCGGGGGTGATCATGCTTGGCGGCCTGCAACTGCAAATCAAAAGCGGCGTGGTCAAGCCGCAAGGGCCGGTGATCATCGCCGGCACCGGGCCGTTGCTGCCGCTGGTGGCGACGCAGTTGCACGCTTCGGGCGTCAGCGTCGCGGGCGTGTATGAAGCCTGCGCGTTCGGCAAGATTGCCCGTGAAAGTCTGGCGCTGCTGAACAAGCCACAACTGTTCCTCGATGGCTTGAGCATGCTCGCCTACCTGAAACTGCACGGTATCCCGATGAACTACGGCTGGGGCGTGGTCGAAGCCCACGGCGAAGACGAACTGAAAAGCGTCAGCGTCGCGCCGTACTCGGCGACTTGGGAGCCGGACATGAGCCGCGTCGAGCGTTTCGAGGCCAAGACCCTCGCGGTCGGTTACGGCTTTATTCCGCGCACCCAACTGAGTCAGCAGATGGGCCTGGATCACGGCTTCAGTGACGATGGCTATCTGCGCGCCAACGCCAACGTCTGGCAGCAAAGCAACGAACCCCACGTGCATCTGGCCGGCGACATGGGCGGGATTCGCGGTGGTGAAGCGGCGATGCTCGCTGGCAAGATCGCGGCGACCTCGATTCTGCTGCAACGCGGAGTGCTCGAAGAGGAATTGGCGCGTGTGCGTCGCGACCGCTACTTGAGCAAACTCAAAGCCATCGTGCGATTTCGCGCCGCTGTGGATCGCTACACCGAACGCGGCGTTGGCCAGATCGCATTGCCCGCCGCTGACACGGTGATCTGCCGTTGCGAACACGCCACCCGCGCCGACATCGACCTGGCGCTGGAGCAGGGCGTGCAAGACATCGCCAGCCTGAAAATGCGCACCCGCGTGAGCATGGGCGATTGTCAGGGCCGGATGTGCGTCGGCTACTGCAGCGACCGCCTGCGCCAGGCCACCGGACGCAAGGACGTTGGTTGGCTGCGCCCGCGTTTCCCGATCGATCCGATTCCCTTTTCCGCGTTCCAGTCCATCGGCACGGAGGCCGCTGCCCATGAGTAAGTTCTACGACGTGGTCATCGCCGGTGGTGGCGTGATCGGGGCGTCCTGCGCCTATCAACTGTCCAAGCGCAAAAACCTCAAGGTCGCACTGATCGACGCCAAGCGCCCGGGCAACGCGACCCGTGCCTCGGCCGGCGGTTTGTGGGCGATCGGTGAGTCGGTCGGCCTCGGTTGCGGGGTGATTTTCTTCCGCATGATGTCGGCCAACCGCAAACGCGAAACCCAGGGCGCGGCGGTCGCCGTGGACGCGAGCACGCCGCACATTCTGCCGGAGTCGTTTTTCGATTTTGCCTTGCAGTCCAACGCGTTGTACCCGGCGCTGCACCGTGAGCTGAAAGACAATCACGGGATGGATTTCAAGTTCGAAAAGACCGGGCTGAAATTCGTCATCTACGACGACGAAGACCGGCTCTACGCCGAGCACATCGTCGGCTGCATTCCGCACCTGGCCGACCAGGTGCGCTGGCTTGATCAGGCGGCGCTGCGCGAGGCTGAACCGAGCGTCAGCCATGAAGCACGCGGGGCACTGGAATTTCTCTGCGATCACCAGGTCAGCCCGTTCCGCCTCGCCGATGCCTACATGGAAGGCGCGCGGCAGAACGGCGTCGACATTTTCGTCAACACCAACGTCACCGGCGTGTTGCACCACGGTAGCCGCGTCACCGGTGTGCAGACGGCTGAGGAGGGCGTATTCCACTGCAAGACGCTGATCAACGCCGGCGGTGCCTGGGCGGCGGATCTGAGCGAATGGGCGACGGGGATTCGCATCCCGGTGAAACCGGTGAAAGGCCAGATTCTGCTCACCGAGCGCATGCCGAAAATCCTCAACGGCTGCCTGACCACCAGCGACTGCTACGTGGCGCAAAAGGACAACGGCGAGATCCTGATCGGCAGCACCACTGAAGACAAAGGCTTCGACGTCACCACCACCTACCCGGAAATCGCCGGGCTGGTGCAGGGCGCGGTGCGGTGTCTGCCGGAGCTGAAAGACGTCAACCTCAAGCGCACGTGGGCGGGCTTGCGTCCGGGCTCGCCGGATGAGTTGCCGATACTCGGGCCGATGCGCGGGGTGGAAGGGTATTTGAATGCCTGCGGCCACTTCCGTACCGGGATTCTGACCTCGGCGATTACTGGCGTGTTGCTGGACAAACTGGTCAACGATGAGCCGCTGCCGCTGGACATCACGCCGTTTTTGGCGGATCGGTTTGAGGTGGCACCGATCAAACAGGAGCGCACGCTAGAGCCGGCCTGACACAGATCCCTTGTAGGAGTGAGCCTGCTCGCGATAGCAGTCTGTCAGTAATGAATAAGTCGACTGACACACCGCCATCGCGAGCAGGCTCACTCCTACATTTGGTTTCTGGCAAGGCTCAGGATTTGCGGGATTCTTCTTCGAGTTGGTCGGATTCGAACAACCGCGCCAGTTCCGCCCGGGCTTCCTGGGCGGTTTGCAGGACTTTGGCCGCGTCGTCGTAGATCGCGTGCTGTGCCTCCAGCACCTGTTCGTCGTGGTGCTTGAAGCGCTTGATCCGTGCATCGGCCTGGGCCTGGGTCAAACCGAGGCCGACCAAGGTGCGTCGACTCATTTCCAGACTCGAGTAATAGGTTTCACGAATCGCTTCCGCGCCGACATCGACCAAGCGGTGCACATGCTGACGGTTACGTGCCCGAGCGATGATCTTCATGTGCGGATACAGCTTGCGCACCACCTCGGCGGTCTTGATGTTGGTGTCCGGGTCGTCCGTGGCAATCACGAAATATTCCGCCTCGCCGACCTTGGCCGCATTGAGGATTTCCGGGCGCATCGGGTCGCCGTAGAACACCGGCACACCGCCAAAGCTGCGCGACAGTTCAATGGTTTCCACCGAGGTGTCCAGCGCGACGAACTTGATGTTCTGCGCACGCAGAATCCGCGCCACGATCTGACCCATCCGGCCCATGCCGGCGATCACTACACGCGGGGTGTCAGTGTCGATTTCACGGTATTTTTCCGGCACTTCCACCGGCTGCACTTTCGGGCTGACCAGCCGCGCGCAGATCAACAGCAACAACGGTGTTACCGCCATCGACAGGGTGATGGTCAGCACCAGCAAGTCATACAGGCGTGGTTCGAACAGACCCTGATCACGACCAATCTTGAACACCACAAAAGCGAACTCACCACCGGCTGCCAGCACGATGCCAAGGCGAATCGCACTGACCTTGTTCAAGCCACCGGCCAGACGCCCGACGACGAACAGCAGCGGTAACTTCAAACCGATCAACAGCAGCGTCAGCCCCAACACGGTGATCGGCGCGCTGAGCAGCAAACTCAAGTTGGCGCCCATGCCGACACTGATGAAAAACAGCCCGAGCAGCAACCCTTTGAACGGCTCGATTTGCGCTTCCAGTTCATGGCGATATTCCGAATCCGCCAACAGCAAACCGGCGAGAAACGCCCCCAGCGCCATCGACACGCCGACCAGATCCATCAACCACGCCGTACCGATCACCACCAGCAACGCCGTAGCCGTCGACACTTCCGGCAGACCGGTTTTCGCCACCACGCGGAACACCGGACGCAGCAGATAACGCCCACCGACCACGACCACCGCGATACCGCCGAGCACTTGCAGTGCGTGATTCAGACTCTCGGCGTTGCTGGTGTCGTGCGCACCACCGGCCAGCATCGGCACCAGCGCAATCAACGGGATCGCGGCGATGTCCTGGAACAGCAGAATCGCAAATGCCAGCCGCCCGTGGGGGCTGGTCAGTTCCTTGCGTTCGGCCAGACTTTGCAGACCGAATGCCGTGGATGAGAGCGCCAGACCGAGGCCAAGCACAATCGCACTGTTCAGCGGTTGGCCAAACACCGACAACGCCAGCACGCCGATCACCGAAGCGGTCAGCAGCACTTGCGCCAGGCCGACGCCGAACACTGATTTGCGCATCACCCACAAGCGTCGCGGCGACAACTCAAGGCCAATTATGAACAACAGCAACACCACACCGAGTTCGGAAATATGCGCGACGCTTTGCGGATTGCCGATCAGGCCGAGCACCGACGGGCCGATGATCACCCCGGCAAACAGATAACCGAGCACGGCACCCAATTGCAGACGTTTGGCCAAAGGCACGGTGAGCACGGCCGCGAACAGAAAGACGACGGCGGCTTGCAACAGATTGCCTTCATGGGGCATGGGGGGTTACTCCTGACAACGGTACGGCGGGGGTGACAAGGATAAGGGTTACCAAGACCTATAGGCCACTGGAGATCCAATGTGGGAGCGAGCTTGCTCGCGAAAGCGGAGTGTCAGTTAACAGGGTTGTCACTGACAGATCGCATTCGCGAGCAAGCTCGCTCCCACAGGTGATCTGATGTCGAGTCTGTAATAATATGCATCAATTGGTTACATTTATAACCCAAGCGAATCAATCCCCCGAGTCCCTCCATGGCCATCAACTTCGACCTCAACGACCTGCAAGCCTTCCGCGCCGTGGTCGAGCAGGGCAGTTTTCGCAAGGCCGCTGACACCGTGCGCCTGTCGCAACCCGCATTGAGCCGGCGCATAGAAAAGCTCGAAGACGCCCTCGGCGTTAAACTCTTCGAGCGCACCACACGCAAGGTCAGCCTGACCCAGGCCGGGCGCGGTTTCATGCCCAGTGTCGAGCGTTTGCTCGATGATCTCGATGTCGCGTTGCTGGGCATCAGCGAAGTCGCTTCGACCCGTTTAGGCCACGTCACCGTCGCCTGCGTGCCCTCGGCGGCGTACTACTTCATGCCCCGCGTGATCGCGCGCTATCACCAGCAATTTCCACGGATCAAAGTCAAAGTGCTCGACTCCAGTGCGCACGATGTCTTGAGTGCGGTGGTCAATGGCGAGGCGGATTTCGGCTTGAGTTTTCTCGGTACGCAGGATGCCAAAGTCGAGTTCGAACCGCTTGTGCAGGAGTGCTACGTCGTCGCCTGTCGCCGCGATCACCCGTTGGCCGGGCGCAGCAGCGTGAGCTGGGACGAGTTCTATCAGCAGGATTACATCTCGCTCGACAAGACCTCCGGCAACCGCTTTCTGCTCGATCAGGCGTTGAGCACGGTGGTGCCGCAGCGCTCGAGCATCTGCGAAACCCGCCATGTCACGACGATGATCGGTCTGGTGGAAGCGGGGTTGGGCGTGGCGGCGGTGCCGCTGATGGCGATGCCCGGGCCGGATCATCCGATCCTGACGCGAGTGCCGCTGACCGATCCGCAAGTGATGCGCAGTGTCGGCATCATCAAGCGCCGGGGTCGTACGTTGACCCCGGCGGCATTGGAACTGGAGCGGCTGGTGGTGGAAATGAAGGTCCAGCCGCCGATTGTCAGCGCTTGACCGAGTCCAGCCCGGTGGCCTGCACATCAGCTTGTGCGGCCGGCGCGGCGAGGTAGGCGAGCAGGGCTTTGGCTTCTTCAGGATGCTGCGCGCCGACCGGAATCCCGGCGGCAAAGCGCGTCACCGACTGCACCGATTCCGGGATCTTCGCGACGAAACTCACGCCCGGCACTGGCAGTAATTCGCTGACCTGCTGGAAGCCCAAATGATAGTCGCCGGTGGCAACCACCGAGCCGACCGGGATTTTCGGGATCATTTTTGCCTTCGGCTTCAGCTGCTCTTCGATGCCCAGTTTCTTGAACAACTGCTGCTCGATGTACACGCCGCTGGCGCTGTCGGAGTAGGCCACCGACTGTGCGTCGAGCAGGGTTTTCTTCAGGCTGTCGACGCTGCTGATGTCCGGTTTTGGCGCGCCTTCACGCACGACCAGGCCGATCCGCGAATCCGCCAGCTCTACGCGCGAGGCCGGGTCGACCTTGCCTTGTTTGATCAAGTCGTCGAGGGCGTAGCCGACCATGATCACCACGTCGGCGTGTTCACCGCGGGCGAGGCGATTGGGGATCGCCTCGGGTGCTTTGCCCATCGACGGACCGAGGCTGGTGGTCAATGTGTTGCCGCTGGCGGCAGCGAATTTCGGCCCGAGAATCTTGTAGGCGGCAGTGAAGCCCCCGGAGGTCATCACGCTCAATTCTTCGGCCTGGGCCGCGAGGTTGAACGCGAGACCGGCGAGCAGGGCGGTGACAGTAAACAGTTTTTTCATGGCGAGTTTTCCTCAGGCCGCGACAGGTTGCAGACGACCACCGGCACGGCGGTACAGATAAAGAGTGGCGCACAAGGCACACAGCGCACCGATGCTCATCCAGTAACCCGGCGCGGCTTTGTCGCCGGTGTACTGAATCAGGAAGGTCGACATCGCCGGGGTGAAGCCACCGAAAATCGCTGTGGCCAGGCTGTAGGCGAGGGAGAAACCGGCAACCCGCACTTCAACCGGCATGATCTCGGTGAGCGCCGGAATCATTGCGCCGTTGTACAAGCCGTAGATAAACGACAGCCACAACAGCGACAGCAACATGTGGCTGAAGCTCGGCGCCTGCACCAGATACGACAGCGCCGGATAGGTGGTGGCCAGGGCCAGCAGCGACATGGCGATCAACACCGGACGACGGCCGATACGGTCGGACAACATGCCACCAATCGGCAACCAGAAGAAGTTCGACACGCCGACCAGCAAGGTCACCAGCAACGCGTCGGAGGTGCTCAGGTGCAGGACGGTTTTGCCGAAGGTCGGCGCGTACACGGTGATCAGGTAAAACGCGGTGGTGGTCAGCGCGACCATCAACATGCCGCCGAGTACCACGCCCCAATTCTGGCCGAGAGTGCGGAACACTTCGCCCATGCTCGGGCGGTGTTTGCGTGCGGCGAACTCTTCGGTTTCCGCCAGGTTACGGCGCAGAAAAAAGATGAACGGCACGATCATGCAACCGACGAAAAACGGAATCCGCCAGCCCCAATCGGCCACCACATCCGGCGCCATCCACGCGTTCAGGGCGTAGCCCAAAGCAGCGGCGACAATGATCGCCACTTGCTGACTGGCCGACTGCCAAGCGGTGAAGAAACCTTTGCGACCCGGCGTGGCGATCTCGGCGAGATACACCGACACACCGCCCAGTTCCGCCCCGGCCGAGAAGCCTTGCAGCAAGCGCCCGATCAACACCAGTGCGGGGGCAAACAGGCCGATGCTTTCGTAACCGGGCACCAGCACAATCAATATCGTGCCGCTGGCCATGATCGACAGCGTGACGATCAAACCTTTGCGCCGACCGACATCATCGATGTACGCACCGAGCACGATGGCGCCCAGCGGACGCATCAAAAAGCCCGCGCCGAATACGGCAAAGGTCATCATCAGGGAAGCGAACTCACTGCTCGCCGGAAAGAACACCGCCGCGATCTGCGTGGCGTAGAAGCCGAACAGGAAGAAGTCGAACTGTTCGAGGAAGTTGCCCGAGGTCACCCGGAAAATGGCGCCGGCCCGCGAGCCGTTGTGTGGGATTGAGGCTGTCATAGAAAAGTACTCCACCGCTTTTATGACGTGCGCGACGGGAGGGCGGCGCACGGTTTTTATTGAGGCGGATGGTGGCGCAGGTGTAACTGGATGTTAATTGCATTGTTGGCATGGATTGATGTGCAAAGTGGATCAATGGGTTCTTTTGGGTACAAATCCATTGCTGCTGTAACGGCTGTTTATGGTTTCGCCACCCCAGCCCTCTCCCGAGGGAGCCGATTTCGGTTGGTTTTGAAACTTGCATTCGACTCGGTATCGCACGTCGGCGCACTTCTGCCAAACACCTCGGTCAGTCCCCTCTCCCTCCGGGAGAGGGCTAGGGTGAGGGGCTCTTGATTTTGCTTTTGTCTCCAGGACACCCACATTCCAATGACCTCTAGCGCCCACCCCCGGCAAAAAAGGAATGATTCCCGCCCCACGCAGTCGGAGTTGAGGTACTACCCAATTCAGGAGGTTCACCGATGAACAGCAAAACCCTAATCGCCAGCCTGGCCCTCGTCGCCGGCATTGCCGGGATCAGCCCACTTGTTCAAGCGGCGCAAACCTCAAATGAACAGGCCGTTCAATCCCCGGTCAGCGACCGCGAACTGAAGGTCAACGACCGTGCGCCGGATATTTATCAGCGTAGTGAAAAAGCCATCGACTGGAAAACCAAGGGCCTGAAAAAACCTGTTGAGCAGGCGCAGTGGGTACAGATCAATGATCAGTACGTCATGGTGATGATCACCAACGGGACGATTGTCGAGATGAAACCGGTTGAGCGGTAAGCAACGTGACGCCCTAACCAGCTCTTGTTGAATCGACTGAATGGTTAGGGCATCGGCTGTAAAATTTCCATTTTTCTAATCTCATCGAGTTTTTACAATGGTATTTGATGAAATATTGAATGGTTGATGGTTTTGGGTAGTGGCTCTTTGACACTGGTTGATGGTTTTAATTAGAATCTGCTTCGTGAAAAAGCGTGCAGGGATTCGGTGCAAATTTGCCGAGGTAACTAAAACATTATCAGCTTAGCGAATCGTCGAATGGAACCGTCAAAACAGCCATTAAGTAAACTTCTCACGATTGAAGGTACCCAGGAAAGCTATCGAGTTCCCAAGTATCAGCGACCTTATTCTTGGTCTGCCCGCGATTGGCAACAGTTGATAGATGATATAAATGACGATGCGAATGACAAAGAAGGCCACTATATGGGGTCGGTTATTTGCGTTGATGCCAGCTCAGGTGCACCCGGAGAGCCTCGGGTTTATGAGCTGATTGATGGGCAGCAGCGAATTACTACTATTTCCTGTTTGTTGATTGCTATTTGGTCAAGGCTGAATGAAGTGCTTTCGACTGAAGTTGATTTGAAGGAGCAGTCGAGTCTGGATGAGGACGATATCGCTGATTTAAAGGCATTGATGGATGATGTTCGGCGTAAGGTAGTACGAGAGCGTAGATATCAAAAAGATGAAAAAATGCCGGTTCATTCGAGCAAAAATACGTTGCTGGGTGACTTTTATATCGGCCGAAAAAATCGCACCGATTATTATTGCCGAATACTGCCGTCGAGTCAGGATTTAAATCGTGTTGATTATATTAATGCACTGAGTCATTACGGCTTGCTAGCGCTCGTTGAGCATGAAGCACCAAGGAATTGGGGGAATCGCCGTATAGCTAAATGCATTCGCTATTTTTCTGATGAGTTGCCCGATGAAGTGACCGCGCTGAAGTTGCTGGCTCAACGAGTGAATGCGCTGATTTTTATTCATATCAAGGTCGACAATCATTCAGATGCATTTAGACTTTTTGAGGCGATTAACAATCGAGGTGTACCGCTGTCCGCTCTGGATATCATCAAGAATGCAATGTTGGCCACGCTGGAACGAAGTAGCACTGGTGCCATTGATGAGGCTTTCGAAATCTGGTCTACCATGACCGAAAGTCTAGGCCCGGATTCAAGTCTTCATGAAAGCTATCTGCGTCACTTTTATAATGCGTTTCAGGTGGAGTCAGGGCGTAGCGTTCCCAATTTTAAACGGGCAACGAAGACTTCGCTGATTTCAATTTTTGAGTATTTGATAAAAAAAGACGCAGGTGGTTTGTTGGATGCACTGGCTCGCCGCGCCAATTTTTATAGTGCTATTACGCAACCGGAACGAGCAGAGATTTCCCCATTGCGTCGCTTGAAGTTGTTGAATTTATCCCGCCTGGATGCCAAGCCAAGTCATCAGTTTCTACTGTATATGCTGGACAGAGAGAAAGAAGGGTTGTGTGCATCTGCTGACGTAAATAAGTCAATCGATTTTCTCGCGCGATACTTCGTGCGTCGAAACCTTACCAGTACTCCTGCAACTAACCGATTAGACGGCTTGTTTATCGATCTGGTGAGTGTTTGTGAGAAGGCTCTCAAGAAAAGTGGAAGCTTTTCTTATGAGTTGGTTCGCAGCACGCTGCTCAAAGCAAAGGGCAGCGATACGCCGGCGGATGATGGCGAATTTGAAGAGGCCTTGAGTACTCATATTTATTATTATAATCCAGGCGTCGCTCGTTATTTGTTGTGCAATTATGTCATGGAGCGCGAAACAAAAGAACGTCAGATTGATTTGTGGCGTAGAGACGACAAAGGCCGATATGTATGGACCATAGAACATGTTCTTCCTCAAGGTACATTGAAACCTGGCTGGGTTAAAATGTTGGCGGGTGGCGATACTGAGAAGGCGCTTGAGATTCAGGAGCAATTCGCCGATCAGATTGGAAACTTAACGTTGTCTGCTTACAACTCAAATCTGTCCAACGCAGAGTTGGTTGAAAAACAGAAGAAAAGTGTGGTTACTCTCGCCGGTGATAAAGCTTCGATAGGCTATAAAAATGGTTTGTTGCTGAACGATTTGAAGTTCAAAGTAGGCAGAAAGCTTTCTAGTCTTTCAAGTGCTGCAAATTGGGATCATGAACAAATTGACGCAAGGACCGATGTGCTTGTCGCGGCAATGATGTCTGACTATAAGCTCTAAGCTTTTATTGGCAGCCATTTAAAACGGCACATTGTCAGGTGGATTGTGATGTTGGCGCTACTTCGGTAGCGCCTTGGATTATTCGCCTACTCAACCCGAACCTGATTCATCACCTGCCCACCCCCCAATCGATACTGATTATTGCCACTGCGCTTGGCCTCATACATCGCCAGATCGGCAATGTGCAGCAAGCGATCCATGGCCGTCGCATGGTCCGGAAACACCGCCACCCCAAGGCTGGTGCCGATGTGGCGCTGGTCGTTGCCGATGCTGATCGGGGGCGACAGTTCGATGAAGATTTTCTGGCAGATGCTGCGGGCTTCGTCCTGCAAACTCAGGCTCGGCGACAGGCCTTGCAGGATCACCACAAACTCATCGCCGCCAATGCGCGCGACCGTATCGGTGGCGTGCAGGATGCGTTTCAGCCGCGTGGCCATGGTGATCAGCACGCGGTCGCCGGCGGCATGGCCGTAGCGGTCGTTGATGGTTTTGAAACCGTTGAGGTCGACGAATACCAGCGCGACGCGGGTCTCGGACTGCCGCGCGTAATCCAGCGCTTCGGACAAGCGTTGTTCCAGCACCAGGCGATTGGGCAGGCCGGTCAGCGGATCGAAGTGAGCGAGGTGTTGCAGGTAGCTGGCCGAGGCTTTTTCTTCGGTGATGTCGCGCACCACACCCATCATTTTCACCACCGCGTCGTGGTCGTTGCGCACCACGTTGCCGGTTTCCCGTAACCAACGAATGGTGCCGTCGGGCCATACCACGCGGTATTCCTCATCGTGATTTTCGCCGGTCTCCAGGCAGCGTAGTTCGCCTTCGCGCACCTTGGTGCGGTCGTCTGGATGGACACAAGAACAGAACAACGCGTAGGACGGGGTGATCTCGCCGATCTTGAAGCCGAACATGCCGTAAATCGCATCCGACCAGTACAGCCGATCCGTGTCGACTTCCCAGTCCCAAGTGCCGATGCGCGCAAAGTACTGGCTGCGTTTGAAGCGCTCGACGTCGCCGTCCTGCTGAATGTGTTGGCCATCGGCGGCCCGTCTCAGCAGATCCCGATACTGCGCGAGCTGCCTGCGCAAATCGCGTTCGCGCCACAGCAGCAATGCGATGACGGTCAGCATGATCACGCCCACGGCGAGGCTGATCCAGAACAGAGTCATTCGGGTGCTGCCAGCATGGCGAATCGATCCGTAGAGTAGTGGCGGTTGGCTATGTTAATGCTTCAATACTCGGTTCGGATACATGTTGATCTGCGCTGGCAGGTTGCCAATGCCCGGCATTTCTGGGAAAACGGCGGCCGGCTGAACAATAGAGTGAATGTTATGAATGATGAACTGCAGGTAATCGATCTTCAGGTCGGCGAAGGCAAAGCCGCCGTCAAAGGCGCGCTGATCACCACCCAATACACCGGATGGCTGGAAGACGGCAGCGAGTTCGATTCTTCCTACAGCCGTGGCAAACCTTTTCAGTGCGTGATTGGCACCGGACGAGTGATCAAGGGTTGGGATCAGGGTCTGATGGGCATGCAGGTGGGGGGCAAGCGAAAATTGTTGGTGCCGGCGCATTTGGGCTATGGCGAGCGGACGATGGGCAAGATTCCGCCGAATTCGAATCTGGTGTTTGAGATTGAGTTGTTGGAAGTGTTGACGCGGGAGGATTGAAACCGGGTCGTTTTTTACGCTTGGGAATAAATGCGATGGATGTGTGGCAGTGGGTTTCACAAGTTGCCGATTGGCTGGTGGAGAGGCATGCCTCGCGCAGAGGATCGACTTACAACTACATGTATTTCGTTTCCGCTGCCACTGCAGTTGGCAGTTGGGTAGTCGCGAAAGAACTGCTCGCCAAACGCAAGGCCCTAAAAGCAAACGTGTCTGAAGCTCTGCAAAATGAAACGTTACGTGCGATGTCCTTTGCTCAGGAGGATGGGCGACCAGTCAAACGCACTGCGACGTTGGTCCGACAGGAAGAAACCTTTTTCGTCACGGTCATTCGTCATGACGATGAAGAACGCGTGGAGTCATCCAGTGAAGCGTTGCACTCGCTGGACGATGTCGACGTTTACTTGCGTGACCACACACCCTTTATCCTCGCGGATTTTCGAGCTTAGTGACTCACGCGCCCGATGCAGAAAGAACGCTTTCGCGAGCAGGCTCGCTCCCACATTGGAACGGCGGTGTACTCGAATGCCGCGAGTAACCGTGAACACCTGTGGGAGCGAGCCTGCTCGCGAAGAACGATCACGCGGTCAATCAGGCTGCGTGTGCCATTTCGGCCAGTGTGTCGGCCACGGTTTTTTGCAGTGAGGGGAACCGGCGTGTCACGCGGCGCAGTGCGGGCAGCACGGCGTCGATTTCCAGTTCATCGAGTTGGGGAAGGACGGTGACGGCGGAGGCGACGATGGATTCGCGTTCGCTTTCGAACAGCACCAGGCAGGTGTTCTGTGCCCAGCGTCCGTCCCGCTCGTTGAAACCCATGGCCACCAGTGCCGCGACGACTTGTGCATCGGTTTTGTGGGTCATGGTTATTGCCTCAGTGCAGGTTCGATTTTGTCGAGGGCGCGGTTGACCGCGAGTTCGCCGAGCATGACCACTTGCTGGATGCCGAGCACGGTGTTGCGGTAGGGCGAGTCGAGCAGGGCGGCGAAGTCGCTGAGCATGACGCTGGCCGAGGCCATGGATTCGCAGGCGTGGGCCATGAGGTCTTCGGCGCCGGTGTTCGGGTCGACGAGGAACATGGTGCTGGGTCTGCGCGGTGGTGAAGGCGGTGTGGGTTTCAGGTAGTGGTCGAGGGCGCGTTCGGCGGCTTCGTGGAGTTTTCTGGAGCCAGGCGTGGAATAGGGAGACGTTGGATTTGGATCGATTTCCGCGTCTGTTTCGGGCGGATTTGGCGTGATTTTGAACATGGTGTAGTTTTCCAAAGTGATGCTGACACCACCTCGCGACTAAACGAAAAGGTGGCAGCTATACGCAGGTTAGTCGACCGGGAACTCCACCAAAACCGGCGCACCCGAAGGCGCCCTGCGCACAGCTACCATTGAGTGAGGTATCGAAATACCTACTGTCTGGAACGTTGTGCAGTTTCAGTGGATTACCGAGCGACTAAACCCGATCACTGAACATTCAGTGACGCGAACCAAGTTACCGGCGACCCCCTAGCCGCACAAGCCGGCGGATTCTGGCGTAGTTGTAGGCAAAGGCGCAAGGCGCTGTAGCCTTGTGGCTAATGTCTAAATGATGCTGCGTTTGACTGCGCGCCTTCGCGAGCAGGCTCGCTCCCACCTTTGAAATGCGTACCCCCTGTGGGAGCGAGCCTGCTCGCGAAGGCGCCTTCAAAATCACCTCAGGATTCAACCCTCACACCTCGCCCAAACCGCTCCCGATACACCGACGGCGGCACACCCACCACACCACGAAACGCCACACGAAAACTCTCCACCGACCGATAACCGCAACGCTCGGCAATCTGCTCAGTGTTATGCGGCGTGCTCTCCAGCAACTCCCGCGCCCGCGCCAACCGTTCGTGCTGCAACCACGCCTTGGGCGATTGCCCACTGGCCTCGGTAAATCGCCGCAGAAACGTGCGCTCACTCATCGCCGCTTCACTGGCCAGATCACGCACTTCCAGCGGTTCATGCAAGCGCTCGCGCGCCCATTGCATCACCCGCGACAGATCGTTGCGCGGTGTCGGGCTGACCGGGGTCGGAATGAACTGCGCCTGACCGCCGGTGCGTTGCGGCGACATCACCAGACGCCGCGCCACCGAGTTGGCGACTTGCGTGCCGAAGTCCCGCGCCACCAGATGCAGGCAGGCATCGATTCCGGCAGCGCTGCCGGCCGAGGTGATCAACTGGCCGGAATCGACATAAAGCACATCCGGATCGACCGCAATTGCCGGGAAGCGCTGCGCCAGTTCCGCCGTGTAACGCCAATGGGTTGTGGCGCCATGCCCGTCAAGCAGGCCGGTGGCCGCCAGCACAAATACACCGGAGCAGATCGACAGTAATCGCGCACCCCGCGCGTGGGCCTGGCACAGCGCGTCGATCAATGCTGGAGGCACTGCCGCGTTGCGGTCGCGCCAGCCGGGAATGATGATCGTGCGCGCCTCGGCCAACAATTCCAGGCCACCATCGGCCAGCACCTGAATGCCGCCCAAGGCGCGCATCGGGCCTTGATCGACCGCCGCGATGGCGTGGGTGTACCACGGGAAATCGAACTCCGGCCGGGTCAGGCCAAAGACCTCCACGGCGATGCCGAACTCGAATGTGCAGAGGCCGTCGTAGGCCAGAATCGCGACCAGACCTGGTGATGTCGGCATTTGGCGGAAAATTCCCGGTGAGTGTCTTGTGCGCCACTGTAGCCGCAAGCGGCCGCTCGATAAAGTCTGTTCACACCCGTTCAGATAAAGGAGCAACACCCATGACCAGCCTGGTTCGCGACATCCCTGCCGCTCCGTCGGCGATCGCCCTGATGCACTTCAGCAATCGTCTGACCTTCGAAACTGATTGTTCCGACGTCTTCAGTAGCCAGGAGGCTGGCGAGATTGATTTTGTTCTGGTCGATGTCCGTGGACCACTGGCCTATGAGCGCGGGCATGTGCCGGGCGCGATCAATATCCCGAACCGTTTGCTGACGGCGGCGGAGTTGGCGAGTTACCCGAAAACCACGCTGTTCGTGGTCTATTGCGCCGGCCCGCACTGCAACGGCGCGAACAAGGCGGCGGTAAAACTGGCGGCGCTGGGTTACCCGGTCAAGGAGATGATCGGCGGCGTGACCGGATGGCTGGATGAAGGTTTTCAACTGAGCGTTGAACAAGCCGCCAAAACCGCCATCGGCTGCGAATGCTGACGTTCTTTTAAGAGAATTCCTGAGCAAAAAAAGCGCTTGTCCTACAGCCCTTGCACCACGACGGCGCACCCGTTGACCCCGGTCAATCGGTGCGCCGATCTTTCATAAGTATTTGTCGCTTAAACACAATTTACCCTGTGCGCGCCGCCATAGACTGCCGGCCACTTCGGTTTTTGTAGCCAATTGGCCATGACCGAACGCTGAATCGAAAGCTGCCAATAAAAGCCTCCGCACACAGGAGTTATAAATGAAGAAGCTAGTGATGTTCGGTGCCCTGGCACTGTCGATGTTGTCCCTGACCGCCGTGGCCGAAGACGCCAAGCCGATCCGCATCGGTATCGAAGCCGGTTACCCGCCATTCTCGATGAAAACCCCTGACGGCAAACTCGCCGGTTTCGACGTCGACATCGGCGATGCGCTGTGCGCGCAGATGAAAGTCAAATGCACTTGGGTCGAGCAGGAATTCGATGGCCTGATCCCGGCGCTGAAAGTGAAGAAGATCGACGCGATCCTGTCGTCGATGACCATCACCGACGACCGCAAAAAGAACGTCGATTTCACCATCAAGTACTACCACACCCCGGCGCGCTTCGTGATGAAGGAAGGCTCCGGTGTCAAAGACCCGCTGACCGAGCTCAAAGGCAAGAAAGTCGGCGTGCTGCGTGCCAGTACTCACGACCGTTACGCCACCGAAGTACTGGTGCCGGCCGGTATCGACCTGGTGCGTTACGGCTCGCAACAGGAAGCCAACCTCGACATGGTTTCCGGCCGTATCGACGCGATGCTGGCCGACTCGGTCAACCTCAGCGACGGTTTCCTGAAAACCGACGCCGGCAAAGGCTTCGAATTTGTTGGCCCAACCTATGAAGACGCCAAGTACTTCGGCGGCGGCGCCGGCATTGCGGTGCGCAAGGGCGATACCGCGCTGGCCGAGCAATTCAACAAAGCCATCAGCGAAATCCGCGCCAATGGCGAGTACAAGAAAGTCCAGGACAAGTACTTCGACTTTGATGTGTACGGCCATTAATACGCCGTAGAAAAAAGTGGCCCCGTTTGCGCGGTGGCCACTTTTTTTGCGCCCATGATTTATCCTGTTTCACACATTTCCCATGTAGGAGCTGCCGAAGGCTGCGATCTTTTGACTTTGCTTGTGAAAAACAAGATCAAAAGATCGCAGCCTTCGGCAGCTCCTACAGAAACATCGGAGTCTTCCCATGCAACGCATCGACCATGTTCTGCCCTGGAGCCACTTGGGCAGCGAACGCTCGCTCAGCGTGTTCCGCTATGGCGCGGGCGCCCGCAAGGTGTACATCCAGGCCAGCCTGCACGCCGATGAACTGCCGGGCATGCGCACCGCGTGGGAACTCAAGCAACGCCTCAATGAGTTAGAGCAGCAAGGCCGTTTGCAGGGCGTGATCGAATTGGTGCCGGTGGCCAACCCGATCGGCCTCGATCAACACGTGCAAGGTGCGCACATGGGCCGTTTCGAACTCGGCAGCGGCAAAAACTTCAACCGCGCCTTCGTCGAACTCAGCGCGCCGGTCGGGGCGTTGATCGGTGAACGCCTGGGCGCGGATGCCGAGGCCAACGTTGCACTGATCCGCCAAGCCATGGGTCAAGTGTTCGAAGACCTGCCGGCCCCGGCGTCGCAACTGGAAGCGTTGCATCGTTTGTTGCTGCGCCATGCCTGCGATGCCGACATCACCCTCGATCTGCATTGTGATTTCGACGCGGCGATTCATTTGTACGCGCTGCCGCAGCACTGGCCACAGTGGCAATCGCTGGCGGCACGTTTGCAGGCCGGCGTGGCGCTGTTGTGTGAAGATTCCGGCGGCAGCTCGTTTGATGAATCCTGCTCGACGCCGTGGTTGCGTCTGGCGCGGGCGTTCCCCAACGCCGCGATTCCGGCGGCGAACCTGGCGACCACGCTGGAACTGGGCAGCATGGGCGATACCCGGGTCGATCAGGCGCAGGCCAATTGCGAGGCGATTCTCGGTTTCCTTGCTGAGCAGGGTTTCATCAGCGGCGAGTGGCCGGCGGCGCCGAGCGAGTGCTGTGAAGGCCTACCGTTCGAGGGCACTGAATACCTGTTCGCGCCGCACCATGGTGTGGTGAGTTTTCTGCGCAATGCTGGCGAATGGGTGGAGAAGGGCGATGCGCTGTTTGAGGTGGTCGATCCGTTGCAGGATCGCGTGACCACCGTGCGCGCGGGCACCAGTGGCGTGCTGTTTGCGCTGGATCGCGGGCGCTACACCGAGCCGGGGATCTGGCAGGCGAAAGTGGCGGGGCGGGTGGCGTTTCGGACGGGCAAGTTGACCAACGACTGATGGATCTACGCTGGGTTCACTGGCCTCATCGCTGGCAAGCCAGCTCCCACAGTGATTGAAGGTGTTCACAAACATTGTGTTCACACAAATTCTGTGGGAGCTGGCTTGCCAGCGATGGCGGCATCAGCAGCACCACCGAATTTGGATCCTCGCCGCAGGATGTTAGGCTCCCCCCCGAACCCGACACTCCGTGAAGGAAGGCTCTATGTTGAAGATCTTTGCTCTGTTGACCCTGCTGGCGTCCACTGCTGTGCAGGCGCAAACCACGCTGCAATCCGATCTGCCGCTCAAGTACCTCGAACTGGTTCACGCCGATGCCGAACCGCGTCCGCTGGTGATTTTCCTGCACGGCTACGGCAGTAACGAAGCCGATCTGATCGGCATGAAATTTCAGCTGCCGGCGCAATACAACTACTTGTCGGTGCAGGCGCCGCTGTCGCTCGGTGAAGGACGTTTCCAGTGGTTTCGCAAGAAGGGTGAAGGCGCCTACAACGGCGAGACCGATGATCTGAAGGTCAGCGGCCAGAAGCTGCGCGACTTTATCGCGCAAGCAGCGAAGAAATATCACACCACACCGGACAAGGTGTACCTGATCGGTTTCAGCCAGGGCGCGATGATGACCTACGAAGTGGGGCTGCGGCCGCCAGTGGCGGTCGGTGGGATCGCGGCGTTGAGCGGGCGTTTATTGCCAGTGCTGAAGGCTGAACTCAAAAGCGAACAGCAGCCGTTGCCGCTGAACATCTTTATCGGCCACGGCACCGCCGATGATCCGGTGCCGTATAAGAACGGCACCGAGGCCAACGCTCAGTTACAGAAACTCGGTTATAAACCGCAGTTCCATGCCTATCCCGGCGTCGGCCACAGCATCAGTGCGGCCGAGCTGCGCGACTTGAACGGCTG
The DNA here is from genome assembly GCF_949767845.1 of Pseudomonas sp. IT-232MI5. Lineage (NCBI taxonomy): Bacteria > Pseudomonadati > Pseudomonadota > Gammaproteobacteria > Pseudomonadales > Pseudomonadaceae > Pseudomonas > Pseudomonas sp. IT-232MI5. The sequence goes on along the minus strand of NZ_CATKQE010000011.1, from coordinate 401,517 downwards.
GTTGCAGCAGCTCAATCCTTGAGGATGGTTTTCACCAGGGCATCGTGACCCTTCTTGTCGCTGGCGCGGGAGATCACCTGCACCAGCGCCATCTTTGTGCCGGAGCCGGCCATCAGCGTGGTGTTGAGGGTCTGGCCGCCGCCCTGGGTGGCGGTGCTGTCGACCTGACGCAAGCCAAGGCCGGTGCCTTTCTGGGTCAGGCTCTTCTCGCTGAGTTTGTTGAAGTCCGGCAGGGCCTTGCGTTGGTCTTCGATGAAACTCGACACGCTGCCGTCGAGGAACTGCCCGTCGTTGTCCTTGACGTGCTGGCCTTCGGGAATCTTGTTCTCAGCGGTAATGACCACGGTTTTTGTGGCCTCGTTGGTGTACATCGTGCCCGTGGTCCCGCTCGGGCTGGTCGGCAGCGGGTCAGCGACGAAACCTTTTGGCAGCACAAAGGTGAACTTGCCCTCGAGCATCGAGACTTTCTCGGTGCCGGCATTTTTCTTGGCCGCTTGCGCGTGAAGGGCGCCGAAACCGGCGAGGGCCGCCACCAGCAGAACGACGGCTTTTTTGCTCAACAATGACATGTGAATCTCCGGTGGATGGTCGCGCGAGGCGGGCGATCATCCCACGGAGGGGGCCGGGCGTTCCAGCGCGAATCATCCGAGTGGTTATTGCGCCTGCGCTTTCGCCAGCGGACGGGCCAACAGGCGTTTGGTCACGCCGAGCATGGCCACCGACACTGCGACACCGACGGCGAATCCACTCAGCCCCATGCTTGGCAAGGTCAGCGCCGAGACCAGACAAAACGCCGAAAACGAATACATGCCGGTCGCCGTCGCCCGTAACAATGCAGCGGTAAATGCCGGGCCGCGCGTTTGTTGCGAGAACACCGCCATGACACTGCCGAGCACCGGAAATACCGCGAGCAAACCGCTCCAGCGCTCGCCGACGGTGCTGGCGAGCATCGTCACCACCAGGGTCAACGCGGCGCCGGCGATCATCCGCCAGATCAGTTTGTCCGACTTCGGCGCCGTGCCGCTGAGCACCGGTTGCACCGTGGGAAACAGATAAGGCGATGCCAGCAACGCAATCGCCGCCGCCGCCACGGAAAAAGGCAGTGACGCCGGAATCAGCGACAACACCCCAGCAATCACGGCCCACACCGTCAGCGACGCCGTCAGCGCCAACGGCCAGTTCGCCCGTTGCGCGACCTGCGCGTAGGTGATGCAGAACGCAATCATCGCGAACATCGCCGATAACGCCGCCACCGCCGACTGCGCGGCAAACCCCGGACCCTGCTCGATGGCGAGGAAAAACAGAATCGGCCCGACCACCACCGGCAACCCCGACAGCCACCCGGCCACGCTCGGCCCCCAGCGTTTGCCCGCCAGGGAAATCAGCAGCAGAAAACCGGGAATCAGCAGCAGTTTAAGGATCAGCACGCAGGAGTCTCCATCCGTTGAAGGTTCGCCACGTTAGCATTGTCGATCGGCGATTGCTGCCTATGTGCGCAGTTTTTGTATACAAAGTGTCGGGAGCAATACCCGACTATGCTCTGATTATCAAGGCTTGCCGGAGTCGATAACGCGATGAACAGAACACCGAAGGTGTTGCGCGGATGTTGCGGCATCGGTTTGTGGGCGTTGTTGCTGACGCCGACCTGGGCCAATTGGCAGGACGCGGTGCCCGGCGCGCAGATCATCGGTACCGGCGATTTCAGTGTGTTCGGTTTCGATGTCTACAACGCGCGCCTGTGGAGTGCCGCGCGGCCCCTGGTCGACGGCCAGCCGTTTGCGTTGGAGTTGATTTACCGCCGTAACATTTCTCGCGACGATCTGGTCAAGGCCAGCGTCGATGAAATCAAACGTCTGGCCGGTGCCCGCGTCAGCCCGGCGCAATTGGCCGGGTGGCAGGTACAGATGCAGCAATCGTTCGTCGATGTGCAGGCTGGCACGCGGATTACCGGCGTGTATTTGCCGGGGCAGGGCGCGCGGTTTTTTGTCGGCCAGCAATTGCAGCACGAGATTGATGATCCGCTGTTTGCCCGGGCGTTTTTCGATATCTGGCTCGATCCGCGCACACGCAATCCTGAGCTGCGCGAGCAGTTGTTGGGGGGGAGTCGATAGATTTTTTTGCGCTTCAAGGCTGTGGCGGAAACCTCTAAGCTGCGTCTTTCGACTTGTTTCTGGATGTGTGCGTGAAATTCAGCTTGCCCAAAATCGCCACCGCGCCGTTTTGCCCGCCGGAAGTGGCTGGCAGTGTTGCGGTTGATCCCAATGCGTCGTTCTTCAAACGCGTGCTGCGTTTCGCCGGCCCCGGGTTGCTGGTGTCGATCGGTTACATGGATCCGGGCAATTGGGCCACCGCCATCGAGGCCGGTTCACGCTTCGGTTACAGCCTGTTGTTCGTGGTGTTGCTGGCGAGTCTGGCGGGCATGGTCGTGCAGTGCCTGTGCTCGCGACTGGGCATCGCCACCGGGCGCGATCTGGCGCAGCTGTCCCGCGAGCGCTACAGCACACCGACCGCGCGCCTGCAGTGGGTGTTGGCGGAAATCTCGATCATCGCCACCGATCTGGCCGAAGTGCTCGGCTGCGCATTGGCGTTCCACTTGCTGCTTGGTTGTTCGTTGACCTTCGGCATTGCCCTGACGGCGTTCGACACCTTGCTGGTGCTGGCCCTGCAAAATCGCGGTTTCCGCCGACTTGAGGCGATCATGTTGGTGCTGGTCGCGACCATCGGCGTGTGTTTTTTCGTTGAACTGTTGCTGATCAAACCGTACTGGCCCGACGTCGCCCAGGGTTTCAAACCGTCGCTGGCGGCGATTGGCGAGGCGGCGCCGTTGTACCTGGCGATCGGTATTCTCGGCGCGACGGTGATGCCGCATAACCTTTATCTGCATACCTCGATCGTGCAGACGCGGATGATCGGCAAGGATCTGGCGAGCAAGCAGGACGCGGTGAAACTGGCGCGCATCGACACTATCGGTTCGCTGGCCTTGGCGTTGCTGGTCAATGCGGCGATCCTGATTCTCGCGGCAGCGGCGTTTCACCAGTCCGGGCACACCGACGTGGTGGACATTCAGGACGCCTACCACTTGCTCGATCCGCTGGTCGGCGGTGCGCTGGCCAGTGTGTTGTTCGGCGTGGCCTTGCTCGCATCGGGGCAGAGTTCGACCTTCACCGGTACCATCGCTGGCCAGGTGATCATGGAGGGTTACCTGAATCTGCGGATTCCGTGCTGGCAGCGACGCTTGATCACTCGCGGGCTGGCGTTGATTCCAGCGTTTATCGGCGTGTGGCTGATGGGCGATAACGCGATTGGCAAGTTGCTGGTGCTGAGTCAGGTGGTGTTGAGTCTGCAGTTGCCGTTTGCCCTGTATCCATTGATTCGCATGACCAATGATAAAAAGCTGATGGGGCCGTTTGTGAATCGCTGGCCGACCCGGGTGCTGGCCTGGGGGTTGTTTGTGGTGATCAGTGGTGCCAATAGCTGGCTGATTTTGCAGTGGGCGGTTTGAGCCAGCATTTGCAGTGACTGGGCTGGCCTCTTCGCGAGCAGGCTCGCTCCCCCAATTGCTATCGGGTGACCACAATAGTGTGCACATCCGATAACCTTGTGGGAGCGTGCTTGCTCGCGAAGGCGGACTGTCAGGCGCCCACGTCGCTGAACAGCGGAATGCGCCCATTGAGCGAAGGCTTGTAGTGCCAGTTCAGGCGATTCAGATCGGTACCGTTTTCGAGTATTTCCCTCACCGTCGCCCCGGCAATGCTCATCGCCACCGCTTGCCCCGGACATTGATGCCGACCACTGCCAAAACTGAAACTGCGGCGGTTGGCGCGCTGTGGCACAAATTCCTCCGGTCGTTCGTTAAGCGCCGGATCACGATTGGCCGAGGCCAGTAGCACCAGAATCACATCGCCTGCTTCGACCCGCACACCGGCAATCTCACAGGACGCGGCGACAAAGCGCCGGGTGTTCTGTACGGGCGGGTCGAAGCGCTGCACTTCGCTGAGCAGCGCCTCAATGGATTCGCCGTGCAGTGCTGGCTGACGACGTAGCGCCAACAGCGTGTTGCCGATCAGGCCGGCGCAGGCTTCGAACGTCTGCGAACAGAGGCCGATCAGGTTGGCGATCAGGGTTTCTTCATCGCCGCTAAAGCGCTGCTGGATCGCGCCGAGAAAATCGCTGGCGGGTTCGGCGAGCAGTTCGATGAAGTAGTCGCGCAGGTGTTCGGCCGCTGCATCCGCTGCGGCCAATTGCAGGTCGTTGCTCAACGGCGACAGGCAGGCGACGAAGTCCGCCGTCAATTCACTGATCGCCCGGGCCTGTGCTGGCGTGAATCCCAGCAGCGCCGCGACCACGCACACCGGGCCACGAAACATTGCCTTGTACACACCATCGGCGTCCGCCGTGATCAGCCGCGTGGCAACCAGTCTGTCGACGGCCTCAAGGTCGAGCGCGGCCAACTCAGGCTCAATCGCAGAACGCGGGCAGCGCTGGCGCTCACCGTCATTCATGCGCATCAATTGGCCGAAGACCTTGCCAGCCATGCCTTTTGCAATCGTTTTGGGTACGGGTTCTTGCGCCGGACGCACCCGACAATCGGCGTGGGCCAACACCGCAGACACCGCGCGGGCGCTGCTGGCGACCCACAGTTTCAACTCCGGATGAAACGTCAGCCCACCTTCTGCGCGCAGTTGGGCGTAGTAGGGATAAGGATCGACATGCGTTGCGGCGCTGATCGGGTTCATGGTTTGCATCCTTGTCGGCGGGGAAAGTGTTGCTACTATCTCCACTGCGCAACGACGACGATTCGTCCGGGAGCGAACTATGCACGCAGAACATCAAGACATCGGCGTATCGCAGGTGGCCGCCGCCATCGCCGAGCCGGCGCGGACGAAAATTCTCTGTTCGCTGATGGACGGCCACGCCCGCACCAGCACCGAGCTGGCGACGATCGCCGAAGTCAGCGCCTCGACCGCGAGTGTTCACTTGGCGAAACTCAAGGACCTGGCCCTGCTGCGCCTGCATGTGCAGGGCCGCCATCGCTATTACAGCCTTGCCGATCAGCGCGTGGCGCAGGCGCTGGAAGCGTTGATGGTGATTGGCCAGAGCGCCGCGCCGACGTTCAAGCCTCACACCCCGGATCGCCTGCAATTCGCGCGCACCTGCTATGACCATATGGCAGGGACGCTGGCGGTGATGCTGCATGACCGCTTGATCGCAGCCGGTTGGCTGGTGGCAACCGACGAGCAGGCCTATCGCTTGAGTGACAGTGGCGAGGCGTTGTTTCTTGGTTTGGGAATAGACGTGCAGGATTTGACGACGCTGCGCCGCAAATTTGCCTGCCCGTGCCTGGACTGGAGCATGCGCCGGCCGCATCTCGGTGGCTCGCTAGGCGCGGCGTTGTTGCAGACCGCGTTGAAGCGCAACTGGGTGACCCAGGATCTGGACAGTCGGGCGCTGGCGTTGACGGCGCTAGGGCGCAAGGAGATCAGCGCGCGGTTTGGTGTTGAGTTGCCGATTGAAAACCACAAGATCAAAGGATCGCAGCCTTCGGCAGCTCCTACATGGATTGGGTAGGGCTGAGATTTATTGGGTGTACGCGACTCCTGTAGGAGCTGCCGAAGGCTGCGATCTTTTGATTTTGCGTTTCTGACCGACGAGGGGCGCATCTGCCACCTTGTATCACCGCAGACGACCCTATACTGTATATGCAAACAGTATAGAGCCCGCGCCATGCAAATCATCGACAAGCTGAGCATCCTCGCCGACGCCGCCAAGTACGACGCCTCCTGCGCGAGCAGCGGCGCGCCCAAGCGCAGCTCCGAGGGCAAGAGCGGGCTGGGTTCGACCGATGGCATGGGCATCTGCCACAGCTACACGCCGGACGGCCGCTGCGTGTCATTGTTGAAGATTCTGCTGACCAATTTCTGCCTTTACGATTGCCAGTACTGCGTCAACCGCCGCTCCAGTGATGTCCCGCGCGCACGCTTCACCCCCGAAGAAGTCGTCGCGCTGACCATGGATTTCTACCGGCGCAACTGCGTCAGCGGACTGTTTCTCAGTTCCGGCATCATTCGCTCGGCGGACTACACCATGGAACAACTGGTGCGGGTGGCGAAGCTGCTGCGCGAAGAGCATGAGTTTCGCGGCTACATCCATCTCAAGACCATTCCCGAAGCCGATCCGGCATTGATCGAAGAAGCAGGGCGCTACGCCGATCGCCTGAGCGTCAACATCGAACTGCCGACCGATGCCAGCCTGCAAGTGCTGGCGCCGGAGAAGGACATCAAGTCGATCAAGCAGGCGATGAACACCATCTACACCGGCGTGCAGACCGTGTTGAACGAACCGCGCTCGGCGAAATTCGCTCCAGCCGGGCAGAGCACGCAATTGATTGTCGGCGCCGACGACACCGATGACAGCACCATCCTCCACAGCGCGCAGGCCTTGTACGGCAACTTCCGTCTGCGCCGGGTCTACTATTCGGCCTTCAGCCCGATCCCCGACAGCCCGAAAAGCGTGCCGCTGGCTGCGCCGCCGCTGATGCGCGAGCACCGTTTGTATCAGGCCGATTTTCTCCTGCGCAGTTACGGCTACAGCGCTGATGAATTGCTCAAGGGGCCGGGCAATCTGGCGTTGGACATCGACCCGAAACTGGCTTGGGCGTTGCAGAATCGCGAGGTGTTCCCGCTGGATCTGAACCGTGCCGAAGCCTCCTTGATCGCGCGTATTCCCGGTATCGGCTTGCGCACCACCGAACGTCTGGTCGAGCTGCGCCGACAGCGGCGCATTCGCTACGAAGACGTCGCGCGTATGCGCTGCGTGCTGGCCAAGGCCAAGCCGTTCATCATCACCAGCGACTACCACCCGCAGCAGGCCGAGGTCACCAGCCATATGCTCTATCAGCAATTGCGCGACCGGCCGATGCCGCAGCAGATGGGGCTGTGGGGATGATCAATCTTGATTGCGACGATTTGTTCGATACCTGGCGCCAGCAGGCGCGCTGGCTGCTGAGCCATGAAGTCGATCCGAGTCTGGTGAGCTGGGCTTCGCAAGGCGTGGCTGATCTGTTTGCCAGTGATGAGCCGGTGCCTGAAGGGCAGCGGCCGTTTATGGCGAGGATCCCACGTGCGCTGATCGACACCTTGGAACAAGCCTCACGCTATCGCGGCGATCAACGCTGGAGCCTGTTGTATGAAGTGTTGTGGCGCGTCAGCCACGGCGACCGCACGGCGATGATGGCCGGTGACAAACTCGGCAGTGAGTTGCAGCGACGGATCAAACAAGTGAATCGAGAAGCCCATCATCTGCATGCGTTTGTGCGTTTCATCGAACGCCCGTCATCCAGCGCAGGTCCGCAATACGTGGCGTGGCATGAGCCGGCCCACGACATACTGCACAGCGCCAGTGAGCATTTCATCGGGAGGATGGGCCGGCATCGCTGGTTGATCGCCACGCCGCGCGATGGGGTTTATTACGATGGCGAGCAACTGATCCATCAGCGTCAATGCCCGCTGGAATGGCAGCAGTTGGCGCAGAATGTCGACGATCCTCATGGTGATCTGTGGCTGACCTATTACAGCCACATCTTCAATCCGGCGCGGTTGAACGAGAAGGTCATGCAGGGGCATTTGCCGGCGCGGTTCTGGAAGAATTTGCCGGAGGGGGAGTTGATTCCAGGGTTGATTACGCAGGCGCGGATGGGCAAGCAGCAGAATGGGCAGGCGAGCGGGATTGCCAGTCGCGCAGGTAAACGGATTGCCTTGAAGAGCTAAGAGCTTACCCTCACCCCAGCCCTCCCGAAACGTCGGACCGCCCGTAGGGAGAGGGGGCCGACCGAGGTGTTCTCGCGTACTACATCGACCTGAACGATCAAGTCGAACTCAGGTTTTGAAAAGCACAAAAATCGCCTCCCTTTCCCCCTCGCCCCCTGGGGGAGAGGGCTGGGGTGAGGGGGAAAAGATCTCAAGCCCTACACAACAATCCCCGCCAAACGCCATAAAAAAGCCCCCCACCAATCACTCGGTGGAGGGCTTTTCTACATCAATCGCCGTCAGATCAAACCTTGACAATCCAACCCGCTGGCGCTTCGATGTCGCCGGTCTGCACGCCAGTCAGCTCTTTGTAGAGCTTCTGGGTCACAGGGCCCACTTCGGTCTCGCTATGGAACACATGCAGATGGTCGTTGTAGCTGATGCCACCGATCGGCGTGATAACCGCAGCAGTACCGCAAGCGCCGGCTTCCTTGAAGTCCGACAGCTTGTCGATCAGCACGTCGCCTTCAACCACTTCCAGGCCCAGACGGGTCTTGGCCAGTTCGATCAACGACAGGCGGGTGATGCCTGGCAGCACCGACGGCGAGTTCGGGGTGATGAACTTGTTGTCGTGGGTGATCCCGAAGAAGTTGGCCGAGCCGACTTCTTCGATTTTGGTGTGGGTCATCGGATCGAGATAGATCGCGTCGGCGAAGTTGGCTTTCTTCGCTTTCGAGCCCGGCATCAGGCTGGCGGCGTAGTTGCCGCCGACCTTGGCTGCGCCGGTGCCTTGTGGGGCGGCTCGGTCGTAGCTGGAGATCTGGAAGTTGTGCGGGGTCAGGCCGCCCTTGAAGTAAGCACCGACCGGAATGCAGAAAATCGAGAAGATGAACTCGGGTGCGGTGCGCACACCGATGTTGTCACCGACGCCGATCACGAACGGACGCAGGTACAGCGCGCCGCCAGTGCCGTATGGCGGGATAAAGCGCTCGTTGGCGCGAACCACGGCTTTGCACGCTTCGATGAACTGCTCGGTGTCGACCGTCGGCATCAGCAGACGCGCGCAGCTGCGTTGCATGCGCAGGGCGTTCTGGTCCGGGCGGAACAGGTTGATCGAGCCGTCCTTGCAACGATAGGCCTTCATGCCTTCGAAGCACTGCTGGCCATAGTGAAGGGCCGTCGAGCCTTCGCTGATGTGCAGCACGTTATCTTCGGTCAGGGTGCCTTTGTCCCACTCGCCATCGCGAAAGTACGACAGATAGCGCTTGTCGGTCTTGATGTAGTCAAAACCCAGCTTGTCCCAATTGATGCTTTCGTTACCCATGACACCCTCTATCACTGAACAACCGTCGAAACGGTTCAAGGCTTCTGACGTTTTTTGGATGGGCACAACAATACTTCATTCTTGAGCGGTTTCGCAGCCGGAATTCGCTCCACTGATCGTTCCCACGCTTGATCGTTCCTACGCTCTGCGTGGGAATGCTTCATCGGACGCTCCGCGTTCGACTTTTGGGACGCAGAGCGTCCCCGGCTGCATTCCCACGCAGAGCGTGGGAACGATCACCGCAGCTACAGGTGCAACGCATGCCCGAGGGCACGCAACGCCGCTTCCTGCACTGCTTCACCCAAGGTCGGATGCGCATGAATGGTGCCGCCGATGTCTTCCAGCCGCGCGCCCATTTCCAGGCTTTGCGCAAACGCTGTCGACAACTCCGACACGCCAACGCCCACAGCCTGCCAGCCAACAATCACATGATTATCCCGACGAGCGACCACGCGCACGAAGCCGCTTTTCGACTCCAGCGTCATCGCCCGACCATTGGCGGCGAACGGGAAGCTGGAAACAATGCAGTCCAGACCCGCAGCTTTAGCCTCGTCCGGGGTCTTGCCGACCACCACCAGTTCCGGGTCGGTGAAGCACACGGCAGCGATGGCGGTCGGGTTGAATTCACGGGTCTTGCCGCTGATCAACTCGGCAACCATTTCGCCTTGGGCCATGGCGCGGTGGGCCAGCATCGGCTCGCCGCTCAGATCGCCGATGGCGTAAACGTTGCGCATACTGGTCTGGCAGCGGCTGTCGATCTTGATCGCCGAACCGTTCATATCCAGATTCAGCGCTTCGAGGTTCCAGCCCTGGGTATTCGGTTTGCGGCCGACGGCGACCAGCACCTGATCGGTTTCCAGGTTGAGGGTTTCGCCCTCAGGGTCGCGCACCTGCAAGGTGCCATCGAAACCCAGCACGCTGTGTTTCAAATACAACTTAACGCCCAGTTGCTTCAACGCGTCATGCACCGGTTGCGTCAGTTCAGCGTCGTAGGCCGGCAGAATACGATCCTGCGCCTCGACCACACTGACCTCGGCGCCAAGCTTGCGATAAGCAATGCCCAGTTCCAGACCGATGTAACCACCGCCAACTACGACGAGGCGTTTCGGCACGGATGTCGGCGCCAGCGCTTCGGTGGAGGAGATGATCGGCCCGCCAATCGGCAGGATCGGCAGATTGACGCTGGTCGAACCGGTGGCCAGCACCAAGTGCTCGCACTGGATGCGCGTGTCGCCGACATCCACGGTTTTACCGTCGATGACTTTGGCCCAGCCATTGATGACCTGAACCTTGTTCTTTTTCAGCAAGGCAGCGACGCCGGTGGTCAGACGATCAACGATGCCGTCCTTCCACTCGACGCTTTTAGTGATGTCGAGGCTCGGCGCGGCAACGCTGATGCCCAGCGCCGAATGCTGGCTGTGGTGCTGGGTCTGGTGAAACTGCTCAGCCACATGAATCAGCGCTTTCGACGGGATGCAGCCGATGTTCAGGCAGGTGCCGCCCAGCGATTGGCCTTCGACCAGAATCGTTGGAATGCCCAGTTGCCCGGCGCGGATCGCCGTCACATAACCGCCAGGGCCGCCGCCGATGATCAGCAGCGTAGTGTTCAGAGATTGCATGCGCGCCTTACTCCACAAACAAAGTGGCAGGTTGTTCGATCAAGCCACGAATGGCCTGGATGAAGAGGGCCGCGTCCATGCCGTCGACCACGCGGTGATCGAAGGAACTGGAGAGGTTCATCATCTTGCGGATCACCACCTGGCCTTTGACGACCATTGGCCGTTCGACGATTTTGTTGACGCCGACGATCGCCACTTCCGGCAGGTTCAACACTGGCGTGCTGACAATACCGCCCAATGCACCGAGGCTGGTCAGGGTGATGGTCGAGCCGGACAATTCATCGCGGCTGGCCTTGCCATTGCGCGCGGCGTTGGCCAAACGCGAGATTTCCGCGGCGCTGTCCCACAGGCTGCGCGCTTCGGCATGACGCACCACGGGCACCATCAGGCCGACATCGCTTTGCGTGGCGACGCCGACATGCACCGCACCGAGGCGGGTGATGACCTGGGCTTCGTCATCGTAACGGGCGTTCATCTGCGGGAAGTCGCGCAGGGCAACGACCAGCGCGCGGACGAGGAACGGCAGCAAGGTCAACTTGCCACGGCTGGCGCCGTGTTTTTCATTGAGATGCGCGCGCAGTTCTTCAATCGCGGTGACGTCGATTTCTTCGACGTAGCTGAAATGCGCGGCACGCTGGGTAGCATCCTGCATGCGCTGGGCGATCTTGCGGCGCATGCCGATGACTTGAATCTGTTCTTCGTCGTTACGTTGGGCGTAAGCGGCGGCGACTGGCGCTGAAACGTTGGACTGACCTTGTGCCAGATAGGCTTCAAGGTCTTCGTGCAGCACGCGACCGGCCGGGCCAGTGCCGCGTACCAGGCGCAATTGAATCCCCAGATCCAGCGCGTGTTTGCGCACGGCTGGCGAAGCGAGCGGGCGTTCGTCCGCTTCGCGAGCAACCATCGGGCCTTGGCAAACAGCAGCCGGACGCGGGGCGGCTGGAGCAGGTTTACTTTCAACAACGGCTTCAACTTTCGGCGCCGCAGGTGCTTCTTTGACCGGCGCGGGTGCGGCGGACTCTTTCAAGTTACCGGCACCTTCAACCTCAATGCTGATCAGCACACTGCCAACCGCCATCACCTCACCCGGCTGACCGCCGAGCGCAATCACTTTCCCGTGCACTGGCGACGGAATATCGACCATCGCCTTGTCGGTCATCACATCCGCCAGCACCTGATCTTCAACCACCAGATCGCCAACCTTGACGTGCCACTGCGACAGTTCTACTTCTGCGATGCCTTCGCCGATGTCTGGCATCTTGATAACGTGCGTGCCCATTCAGACCTCCATAACCCGTTTCAGCGCTGCGCCCACTCGGGACGGCCCTGGGAAATACGCCCACTCCTGCGCGTGCGGGTAGGGGGTGTCCCAACCGGTGACGCGTTCGATCGGCGCTTCCAGGTGATGGAAGCAATGCTCTTGCACCAGCGACACCAGTTCGGCGCCGAAACCGCAGGTGCGGGTGGCTTCGTGAACCACCACGCAGCGGCCGGTTTTCTTCACCGATTTGACGATGGTTTCCAGGTCCAGCGGCCACAGGCTGCGCAGGTCGATGACTTCTGCATCCACGCCGCTTTCTTCGGCAGCGACTTGCGACACGTAAACGGTGGTGCCGTAAGTCAGCACGGTGACGTCCTTGCCCGGACGGGTAATCGCAGCAACGTCCAGCGGCACGGTGTAGTAGCCGTCCGGAACCTGGGCTTGCGGGTGTTTCGACCACGGCGTTACCGGGCGGTCGTGGTGGCCATCGAACGGGCCGTTGTACAGGCGTTTCGGCTCGAGGAAGATCACCGGGTCATCGTTTTCGATGGAGGCGATCAGCAGGCCTTTGGCGTCATACGGGTTGGACGGCATCACCGTGCGCAAGCCGCACACCTGAGTGAACATCGCCTCGATACTCTGGCTGTGGGTCTGACCGCCATAGATGCCGCCGCCGCATGGCATGCGCAGGGTCATCGGTGCGGTGAACTCGCCAGCCGAGCGATAACGCAGGCGCGCCGCTTCGGAAATGATCTGGTCGGAGGCGGGGTAGACGTAGTCGGCGAACTGGATCTCGGCGACCGGACGCAGACCGTACGCGCCCATGCCGACGGCCACGCCGACGATGCCACTTTCCGAGATCGGTGCGTCGAATACGCGGGAGGTGCCGTACTTGGTCTGCAGGCCCTCGGTGCAACGGAACACGCCGCCGAAGTAACCGACGTCCTGACCGAACACCACGACATTGTCGTCACGCTCAAGCATCACATCCATGGCCGAGCGCAGGGCCTGGATCATGGTCATGGTGGTCGTGGTCATAGCGGTTTCCAACTGAATATTGTTGTTGTGATCGTTCATGTCAGATCCCCAACTGCTGACGCTGGCGCTTCAAGTGCTCCGGCATCTCTTTGTAGACGTCTTCGAACATGGTCGCGGCGCTTGGAATCTGGCCGCCGGCGAGGGTGCCGTACTGTTCGGCCTGTTTCTGCGCGGCAATCACTTCGGCTTCGAGCTCGGCGCTGACGGCAGCGTGCTCTTCGTCAGACCAGTGACCGACCTTGATCAAGTGTTGCTTGAGGCGGGCGATCGGGTCGCCGAGCGGGAAGTGGCTCCAGTCATCGGCCGGGCGGTATTTCGACGGATCGTCGGAGGTCGAGTGCGGACCAGCGCGGTAGGTGACCCATTCGATCATGGTCGGGCCGAGGTTGCGGCGGGCGCGCTCAGCGGCCCAGGCAGAGGCGGCATAAACTGCGTAGAAGTCGTTGCCATCCACGCGCAGCGAAGCGATGCCGCAACCGACGCCGCGTCCGGCGAAGGTGGTGGCTTCACCACCGGCGATGGCCTGGAAGGTCGAAATCGCCCATTGGTTATTCACGACGTTGAGGATCACCGGCGCACGATAAACGTGAGCGAAGGTGAGGGCGGTATGGAAGTCCGATTCGGCGGTGGCGCCGTCGCCGATCCATGCCGAGGCGATTTTCGTGTCGCCCTTGATCGCTGAGGCCATGCCCCAGCCGACGGCCTGAATGAACTGGGTCGCGAGGTTGCCGGAGATGGTGAAGAAACCGGCTTCCTTGACCGAGTACATGATCGGCAACTGGCGGCCTTTGAGCGGATCGCGCTCGTTGGACAGCAGTTGGCAGATCAGGTCGACCAAAGGCACTTCGCGGGCCATCAGAATGCTTTGCTGGCGATAGGTCGGAAAGCACATGTCGTCGATGTTCAAGGCCAGGGCCTGAGCGCTGCCGATGGCTTCTTCGCCAAGGCTTTGCATGTAAAACGACATTTTTTTCTGACGCTGGGCGACCACCATGCGGTTGTCGTAGATGCGCGTCTTGAGCATGGCGCGCATGCCTTTACGCAGAATCTCGACCGGCACGTTTTCGGCCCATGGGCCGAGGGCGTTGCCCTGATCGTCGAGCACGCGAATCAGCCCACGCGCCAGGTCGGCGGTGTCGGCAGGTTCGACGTCGATGGAAGGTTTGCGCACCGTACCGGCATCGGTCAGATGCAGGTAGGAAAAATCGGTTTTGCAGCCTGGACGGCCCGAGGGTTCAGGGACGTGCAGACGCAGCGGTTCATACGCTTGGGTCATGGCTTCTACGCTCGATCTTGTGAATTTCTTGTAGTGAGCTGGCAGTCATTCTTCGGTAGAAGAAATCTTGTCCTACAACAATCATAGGCCCGGGCAAGAAGAATATTTATCTCTGTTTCGTTGCGCTGGAGACGATTTGCAGATAGAAATTCTGCATAAACATAAAAAACAGGTGGTTTTGTCTCATGCGCAAACTGGACCGTACCGACATCGGCATTCTCAACAGCCTTCAGGAGAATGCGCGCATCACCAACGCCGACCTCGCACGCTCGGTAAACCTGTCACCAACGCCGTGCTTCAACCGGGTCAAGGCCATGGAAGAATTGGGCCTGATTCGCGAGCAGGTCACGCTGCTGGATGCTGATCTGCTGGGGCTGCATGTGAACGTGTTTATTCACGTCAGCCTGGAAAAGCAGGTTGAGGAAGCGCTGCAGCATTTCGAAGAGGCGATCTCCGATCGCCCGGAAGTGATGGAGTGCTACCTCATGGCCGGAGACCCGGATTACCTCATCCGGGTCCTGGTGCCGACGATTCAGTCGCTGGAACGCTTCATGATGGACTTCCTCACCAAGGTTCCCGGTGTGGCGAATATCCGATCGAGCTTTGCGCTCAAACAGGTGCGCTACAAGACTGCATTGCCCTTGCCAGCGAACGGCCTGACGCTAGGTAACTGAAGTCAGATGTAGTCATATCGGTAATCGAGTTCCGCGGTATAGAGGGTTTGTTGGACGGTAAAGGTTTGCTCCCAGGGCGCCAGTTCATTGGCCGGATGAAATACCAGCACGGTTTCGTTGGTGGCCGAGCCAGCCTCATTGGTAAAGCCTGGGGTTCCAGCATGCTGATGTTTCCAGCGCTCCCACAGCGAGTCGAGGTAGCAGTGGTGCAGGAAGAATATCGGATCGTTGGGTGAGGAGGCTTGTGCCATGCTGCCGCCAATCCAGGCATGTACCGGATTGTGCAAAAGGCTTTCCGAAATGTTTTCCCAGCCGCTTTCATTCATCCAGTAAGGCGTTCTGTTCAGGGCCGAAATAACATCCAGCGGGGTGGGCAGTGCGCCGCTTGCCCCCAGATTTCGACGAATGCCGGTGTTGCCAACGCCCTCGTCCCAGACCCTGACATCGAATTGCGAGTGCTCCCTGGAAAACGCGCCGCTGGTGACACGCTGATCTTGCAGGTTGTCACCGTTTGACCCCATGAAGTCCGAGGTGAAGGGGTTGTCCGCTCCGGTCAGTTGCCAGTTCCAGTAGGGCAGGGTGATGGTCGTGTCACTGGCGGCGGACTGCAGGGCCAGTTCGAACTGGCGAATCAGAACTCGATGCCACGGATAGAACAGCGGACTCAGATGCGGATTGGGTACCAGCGGATTGCCCCGGCCCATCGAATTCTTGTGGATCTGCACAAAGTCATCGTAGCGGCTCTGCTGTCCGGGGCGCAGGACGCTGTCGACGTTGTTTTTCAGCCTCAGGATGGCATCGATGAATGCGGATTTCTGTTGCGCGGTCATGTCACGGTGATTACGACGAATATCCATATTGCGAAAACTCCATTGAATGTTTGCCCAATGGAGTCTGCTCGCTTACAGGATTTTCACCAGTTCATCACTGTCGCCAGTGTTCGTAGGAAAAATAATCCTGCAATGGGGCGGGTGGTTTTTTCCTATAGGGAATTGAGCGGAATCTTCAGGTAAACCACACCGTTTTCCTCCGCCGGTGGCAAATTCCCCGCTCTCACATTGACCTGAATCGCTGGCAGCAGCAGCGTCGGCATGCCCAGCCCGGCGTCACGTTTTGTGCGCATCTCGACGAACGCTGCCTCATCGATCCCGTCATGCACATGAATATTGCCTTTGCGCTGCTCACCGACGGTGGTCTGGCACTGCGCGTCGCGGCCCTCGGGCGGGTAATCGTGGC
Source organism: Pseudomonas sp. IT-232MI5 (assembly GCF_949767845.1). NCBI lineage: Bacteria > Pseudomonadati > Pseudomonadota > Gammaproteobacteria > Pseudomonadales > Pseudomonadaceae > Pseudomonas > Pseudomonas sp. IT-232MI5. The sequence goes on along the minus strand of NZ_CATKQE010000011.1, from coordinate 385,344 downwards.
AAACGTAGAGTTTCACGCTGGCGGGGAAGGCCAGCAGTTTGTGAATCGAGTTGAACAGCTGATGGGCGTTGCCGCCGGGAAAGTCGCAACGCGCGGTGCCGACATCCGGCATGAACAGGGTGTCGCCTACCAAAATCTGCTCGCCATCGATCAGATAGGCCATGTCAGCCGGTGTATGCCCCGGCACATGCAGGGCAGTGGCTTTGAGATTGCCGATCCGGAATGACTCGTTCGGCGCAAACAGGTGATCGAACTGTGAGCCATCAACGCAGAACTCCGGCTCCAGATTGAACAGCGCCTTGAACACGTTCTGCACTTTGCTGATCGATTCGCCAATGGCGATTTTCCCGCCCAGCTCTCGGCGCAGATACGGCGCGGCGGACAGGTGATCGGCGTGGGCGTGGGTTTCCAGCAGCCACTGCACTTGCAGGTTGTGGGCGCGAACGAAGGCGATGATTTTGTCGGCCTGGGCGGTGCAGGTGCGCCCGGCGGCGCCGTCGTAATCGAGTACCGGATCGACGATTGCACATTGCCCGCCGTCGGCTTCATAGACCACATAGCTGTAGGTCGAGGAGGCGGGGTCGAGGAAAGCTTCAATCTGCGCGGGCATGGACACCAACCTGAACGAGGAAAATGGGTTGCAACACTTTATCTAAAAACATAATGTTCGCAGCTTAAGTGACCTTGAAGGCATCGTGCAAATGCAATCCAGTCTGACCGAATGTGAAGTCGCCCAACTGCGCGCTTCGGCCTCCAAGGCCTGCGCCTTGCTCAAGGCCATGGCCAATGAGGATCGCCTGCTGATCCTCTGTCAACTGACCCAGGGCGAACGCAATGTCGGCGAACTGGAAAAGATGACCGGTGTGCGCCAGCCGACGCTGTCGCAGCAACTGGGCATCCTGCGCGATGAAGGGCTGGTCGCGACCCGTCGTGAGGGCAAATACATTTTCTACGGCCTCGCCAGTCCGGAAGTCATTCAGGTCATGAAAACTCTCTCCGGACTGTATTGCGGGGCAGTGCTGAAAAGTCTCGGCCATCAATAAATGCCAGCCAACACACAACCCCTACAATGGATTTGTGTGAAGGCTGAGAAATCCTTGCGTGCAGCAAAAGGAACAAGCAATGAACGATCAACACTGGGGCCCATCCATCAGTGCGGACATCGTGGTCATCGGCGGCGGTACGGCCGGTATCGGTTTCGTCGCCAGTCTGCTCAAACGTGATCCGGCTCTGAAAGTTACCGTGATCGAACCCAGCGCCCAGCATTACTATCAACCGGCGTGGACGCTGGTCGGCGGTGGTGCCTACGACGTCAAAGACACCGCACGGCCGATGAACAAGGTCATGCCAAAGCAAGCGAACTGGCTGCAAGCGGCAGTCACCGCGATCGACCCGGACAAACGCCAACTCACCCTCAATGATCAACGTACCGTCAGCTATCAGAACCTGATTGTCTGCCCCGGCCTGCGTCTGGCCTGGGAGAAAATCGAAGGTTTGCAGGAAAGCCTCGGCCAGCACGGCGTCACCTCCAATTACAGCTATCAGCATGCGCAGTACACCTGGGATCAGGTGCAGAAACTGCGCGGCGGCAAAGCGCTGTTCACCCAACCGGCGATGCCGATCAAATGCGCCGGCGCGCCGCAAAAGGCGCTGTACCTGTCCTGCGATCACTGGCGTAAAAACGGTGCGCTGAACAATATCAATGTCGAATTCAACCTGGCCGGCGCCGCGCTGTTCGGTGTGGCGACGTTTGTTCCGCCGTTGATGAAGTACATCGAAAAGTACAACGCGCAGTTGGCGTTCAATTCGAATCTGGTCAAGGTCGACGGCCCGGCGAAAACCGCGTGGTTCGAGATCAAGGATGCCGATGGCAATGTCATCCGCGAGGCGAAAACCTTCGATCTGCTGCACGTCGTGCCGCCGCAGGTTTCGCCGGATTTCATCGCACAAAGCGCGTTGGCCGACGCCGCCGGCTGGTGCGAAGTCAACCCGCACAGCCTTCAGCATCCGCGCTATCCCGAGGTATTCGCACTCGGTGATATCTGCGGCACCAGTAACGCGAAAACCGCAGCTGCCGTGCGCAAGCAAGTCGTTGTGGTCGCGGAAAACCTGCGGGCCCTGCGCAAACAACAACCGCTGCCGCTGAAGTACGACGGCTATGGTTCCTGCCCGCTGACGGTGGAGAAGGGCAAGGTGATCCTCGCCGAGTTCGGTTATGCCGGCAAGTTGCTACCGACTTTTCCACTGGATCCGACCGTGGCGCGACGTTCGGCATGGTTTCTCAAGGCAACCTTGCTGCCGTGGTTCTACTGGAACGGCATGCTCAAAGGCCGCGAGTGGCTGACTGGTCTGTCCAAGGTTGACTGAGAAAACCCTATGTTGCTGGCAAGTCTGTTTGGCGTGGTGATGGGGTTGGTCCTTGGCTTGACCGGGGCCGGCGGCGGGATTCTTGCGGTGCCGGCACTGGTGCTCGGGCTTGGCTGGACGATGACGCAAGCGGCGCCGGTGGCGCTGTTTGCGGTCGGCAGTGCGGCGGCGGTCGGTGCCATCGACGGCCTGCGTCATGGCCTGGTGCGCTATCGCGCGGCGTTGTTGATTGCGGCGTTGGGTGCGGTGTTCTCGCCGTTGGGAATCTACTTCGCGCACCAGTTGCCGGAGAAAATCCTGATGGTCCTGTTCAGTCTGTTGATGGTCATGGTGGCCTGGCGCATGCTGCGCCGCGAGCGTCAGCAGGAGGGGCCGAGCGATCACGGTCACGCCAGTTGGGGCCAGAAGAATTGCATGCTCAATGAACAAACCGGGCGCTTTGACTGGACCGCCAAATGCACCGCAACGTTGGCTGCGTTAGGCGCAATTACCGGCGTGGTGTCCGGATTGCTCGGTGTCGGTGGCGGGTTTCTGATTGTGCCGGCGTTCAAGCAACTGACCGACGTGCAGATGCGCGGGATTGTCGCCACGTCGTTGATGGTGATCAGTCTGATTTCGGCGATTGGCGTGATCGGCTCGTTCCACGCCGGTGTGCGGATTGACGGGCAGGGCGCGGCGTTCATCGTCGCCAGCATTGTCGGCATGATCATCGGGCGCAAGCTCTGTGCACGGGTGCCGGCGCGGGCGTTGCAGGTGGGATTTGCCAGTGTCTGTCTGGTGGTGGCGATTTATATGTTTTCTTATTCGAATATCACATTTTAGTGAGGGCTATTCGAAAATCGTTTTTATAAATCGCGCCCCCTGTCGGTCCCTGAAAATTGAGCGTTATGGTTTTTTTGAAACAAAGATTTTTAACTCTATATCGTTGTCATTGGCAGTAGAAATCCAGCTTTGAATAAGTTGGTAAGCTTGCAAGGATTCAGGTTGTGCCTTTAGCCCTTTATTTAATTCGGCTTCAAAGTGCTCTGCTGAAAAGCTGTTTGCAGCGATTATCCACGCCTCTTTTTTCACACGACTCGACCTACGTCTGCTGCCTATGACGCTCCATGCTTCTTCAACAGCCTTGTCTCTGGAACTTTGATCCCTGCAGCTTACGATCTTGCCGTTAAAAAGCCTCAGTCTTTCAGTAATGGTTTCAGGCGATTTTTCGGTAGGCCAAGGTTTTGTCAAAATTGTCGCGTTGCCCGATTTGAGGCTTTTTTCACCGCTGATCAGCATTTCAATATTTTTTATAGCCTGGCCGCCAACCTCTGCTAATGCACCAGCGGAAGACTTTGGTTTTTTACGTTCTCCGCATTTTATATGCACATATACTAGTTTTTCGGGAGATGACAGGATGAAGTCTGCCGGTTCAGTGTCCATGTCAGTGCAAAAAACCAAGTCAGCCCCCGCAATGTAGTTTCTGAATGGACCTAATTGGTTTGATGTGGGGTTGGTTAAGCCATTGTTCTTGATGAGGTCGATGAGGTAAAATACGGAATTTGTATTGAACTCTTCACCGTTCACCTTTATGGTTTTCTTTTCTGGCTTCGCTTTTACTTGCACGTACCCCTTTTCATCCAGCTTAGGGTTTAATAAGTCAGGCATGCCAATAACTATATTTTGGAGGCTTGACGAAGCTATATTGAATTGTCCCTGGGTAGGGAGTTTGACTTCGTAGAATTCTCCTCCGGAAAAGCTTACTCCGTTTTGAAGGAGTACCTTGTGAAGGTACTTATTAAATATGTCTGTAGCGTCGACGTATTCCTCGTCGTTGCGATGTCTGTAAAGAATGTTATGACTCGTGTGGAATGTGATGAACGGAGATTTATTGTTAATAGATATTCTTATTTTTAGATGGGGGTGTTTGGGGTCAAGAGTCAATCCATTATTGTTTTCCAGATAGAGAAAGCTGTTGCTTAATTTGATCTGCTCTCCATCGACGGTAATGTCGATTGGATTTGAGAAGTCACTAAAGTCGAAAATAACACTTTCAATTTTGAGATTTGTGTTGACAGGTATGGGCTTGGCGTACGAATGTAGAAGACTACTAGTGATTGTTTTCTTTGTTGAAAAGTTTTTCTCCATGTTGATCAGCCACTTGTTGAGTTCACTTAGCGTGAACTCTCCATTCTTTTGATCTGAAATTCTTCCTGAGTCAACGCCAATGTAGTAGCTGCTTTGCGAATTGTGCTCACTGTCAATGTTGTCACATTTGAGCGTGGCTATTCTATAAGATGAGTTTCTCTGAAGACTGGCCATCTGATCCAGATCAACTCCTTTTATGGAAACTCTTTCCGGCCTTCTTCTTGCGGTGCTGATGGATTTACTGCTTGTTTCCTTGGTTTTGCAGGTTTCTTCCAGCGTCGTGACTTTGAGCAGTTCTTTGATAGATAACGCGCGCTCTGTGCAAAGCTCTGCGTCGTTATTGAAGCGTCGACCTCTGCTGTCAAAGGTGGCAAGAACGTTATTTTTTAGAGTTTTAAATATTGTTATCTCTAAGGAAGGTTCAAAGAAGAAATGTTCTGTGAGGAACTTTGATTTGTTGAATACGATCGAGGCGATTACAACTATGCCGTTGTTCAAGCCAAATTTTTTTGCGAGCTCGCCCGTTTGATTGCTCCGCGAGCATAATAGCTCCGTTGCAGCCTGGATATCGAAGCTTGCATGTGTGTTTATGAAACATACCGAAACTGTCGGAATTATTAATGAGTCTTCGGGTTTGAAATTGTTTAAGTCGAATTTCTTTAGAAAGTTTTTGTTGTGATAACTGGCTTCAGGGAAAGTCTCGAGATAGGTTTCTATCAGTCTGTTCGTGTTGAGAGAACTGATGAATTTTTGCACGGCAGGGGCGGATTTTAATGATTTGTCAAAGATCAGATAATTCTTCCAAATTCTCTCGTTGGCATCATTTTTTATTTCAAGAACGAGTGGCGCGGAATCACCATGATTTCTGACGACTCGTCCAATGCACTGAACAAGCTCCCTGCCTGAACTTACCGTGTAAGTAAGTACCAGTAGTTTGGCCTCCGGGATGTCAATCCCTTCATCAAGCTTGTGCTGATGGATTATTACTTTGTGCGGAGTTGATCGGAGTTGTTTCGGGGTTCGGGCTTTAACATTGTCTCTGGGGTCGTTGACGAATTGTTCGTGTATCGCCAGGACTTGGAAATCTTTGTTGAGTAAGTCATAGTAATGCTCGATGGCTTTAAAGTCCTTGCACTTTACGATGCATTTTGTATCTGGATTGTCCGATAGGAATAGTTGAATGGATTTCTTTATTTCCTCTTGATTTTGTGCGGTGCAAAATTCCGGTTCTGCCAAGATGCCACTTTTTCGGGCTTCGTCGAACGTATAAATATAATGGTGGTTGTCATCGATGTCGAATTGAAATAAATCATTTCGGTAAGGTGTGGCAGTAAAAATGATCTTGTGTGCATCTGTCTCTCGAACAAGCGTTCTCCAGACGGGTGAAGGTTCGGAGTGGCCTTCGTCGATTATGATTAGATCAATGTTTTTCTTGATGTCTTGAAGTTGCTTGTGATTAAGGCTGATCAATTTTTGAAATGTAGAAATGTAAATTCCGTCTGAATTGGTCGTTTCAATGTTTTCGAAAATTTCTTTTTTTGATATTTCATGGGTGGAGGCGACTTTCTCAAAGAAACGACCGCGTACCTGTTCTATGAGTTGATCGCAAACTGCTCTGCGGTGACACAGAATCAGTATTCGTTTCTGAACTGAAGAGTGTGCAGTAATGGCAATAACCCCAGTCTTTCCGGCACCGGTAGGCAAACTGATTAGGCATGATTTAGAATGCTTAGGTATAAGTACAGAGTTTAAGTATTCTAACGCTACTTTGATGCTTTGCGCTTGGCATTCACGCAAACGACTCAATCCGATTAAATCAGTTTTAGGGGCGGTGTTGTTGGCGGTCATGTTAACTCCCTGCAAAGAAAATCGTAGATTTCATCGGTGCGGTTGGCTGTTGCGTTTGAGTGGCATATTGCCATTTTTTTTGCAAGGGCGCCATCGGGCTTGACGAAGCTGTGGCGCCAGCGCGTGGGAATTTATGTAGGCTATTTGATTTGTTCGAGTAGTTATTGTGTATTTAAAAGCTTGTATGACTTTCTATATGCGCTCGGCTTGATTGTTTGAGTTTTCCGGTTCCACAAATTTCAGTCCGTGATGTGTTTAGCTGATTGGTGCGTACTACGGTGATGAGTGTTTAATGCTGTTTTGAAGCAAACCTCGGTCATCCATTGCCATAAGGCCTTTCGTTGGAACAATACCCCCGGTGCAACTGGCAACTGCACGATAAGCCCGGTTTGCGCAGCTGCCCTCGACCCCTTTGCACTCTCCTAATGATACTGTTCAGCCTGCTGGTGGCCAGATCGCTTGGAGTATGTTTCGACGTGAACGTCAGGGAGAAAGCCTGAGCGATCCGGGCACGGCAGTTGGGGCCAGAACTGCATGCTCAATGAAGAAACCGGACGCTTCAAATCCCCGCCTGATGCACGGTGGTCCTCGCTGCACTTGGCGCGGTCACCGGGGGCGTATCGGAGTTTTTACGGGTGGGGTTTGCCAGAGTCTGTCTGGTGGTGGCGGGGTATATGTTGTTGCGGGCGTGAGGTTCAAAAGAAATCGCAGCCCATCAAGGGCTGCGATCTTTTTATCGGCTTACAACACCAGATGCGGCAACCACAGCGAAATTGCCGGCACGTAAGTCACCAGCATCAACACCAGGAACAGCACGGCATAGAACGGCAGCAGCGCCTTCACGGTGCTCTCGATACTGACCTTGCCCACCGCCGAACCGACAAACAGCACCGCACCCACCGGCGGCGTTATCAGTCCGATCCCCAGGTTCACCAGCATGATCATGCCGAACTGCACTGGATCCACGCCGATGCCGAGAATCACCGGCATCAGGATTGGCGTCAGGATCAGGATCAGCGGCGCCATGTCCATCACCGTGCCGAGCAACAGCAGCATGACGTTGATGCACATCAGGATCACGTAGCGGTTGTCCGACAGGGTCAGGAACAGCGTGGTGATCTTCGCCGGGATCTGCATCAGGGTCATGATGTAGCCGAAGCTCGCGGCGAAACCGATCAGGATCATCACGATCGAAATCGTCCGTACTGTGCGGTGCATCAGTTTCGGCAGTTCGCGCCACTTGTAGTCGCGGTAGATGAACATGGTGACGAAGAACGACCACAGCACGGCGATGGCCGCCGATTCGGTAGCGGTGAAGATGCCGGACAGGATGCCGCCGAGGATGATCACCATCGCCATCAGGCCCCAGAGGGCTTCGCCGACGATTTTCAACGCCTGGCGCATCGGGATCACTTCACCCTTGGGATAATCGCGTTTTCTCGCGAAAATCAGGCACAGCACCATCAGGCAGGCACTCATCAGCAAGCCCGGCACGATGCCCGCCATGAACAGCGAGGCAATCGAAACCGTGCCGCCGGCGGCCAGGGAGTAAAGCACCGAGTTATGGCTTGGCGGGGTCAGCAGCGCTTGCACCGAACCGCTGACAGTCACGGCGGTGGAGAAATCCCGTGGATAGCCCTTGCGTTCCATTTCCGGAATCAGCACCGAACCCACCGACGCGGTGTCGGCCACCGACGAACCGGAGATCGCGCCGAAAAAGGTCGAGGCGACAATGTTGACCAGTGACAGACCGCCGCGGACAAAACCCACCAGCACCCCGGCACACGCCACCAATCGACGCGACATGCCGCCCTCAGCCATGATCGCCCCGGCCAGGACGAAGAACGGAATGGCCAGCAGCGAGAATTTGTTCACCCCCGAAGCGACCTGGATCATTACCGCCTGGAACGGAATGTCGATCCACCATGCACCGATCAGGGCGGCCGCGCCGAGCGCGTAGGCGACCGGCATGCCGATCAGGATCAATACGATAAAACTGCCCAGCAGAATCAGAGCGTCCATTAAGCGGCACCTTCACTTTCTTCAACCAGATCGAACTGCACGACCCGCCGTTTGCTCTGGTCACCGAGCAAGAGTTTTTCCAGCACGAAAACCAGTGTCAGCAAGCCGCCCACGGGAATCGGCAAGTAGGTCACGCCAACGCGCAGATCGGGCAGGGCTGCCATGAACTGGTTCCAGGTGGACATGCACAGCTTGGCGCCCCAGATCGTCATGAAGATGCAGATCGCCGCCATGAGCAGCTGGGAAAAAATCGCCGCTGCAGATCTCAGTTGTGGAGGCATGCGATCGGTGAGCATGGCCACGGCCATGTGCGCGCCGGCGCGGTAACTGGCGGCGGCACCGATGAAGGTAAACACCATCATCAACAGGATCGCCGTGGGCTCGGGCCAGCTCGAACCGGTGCCCAGCACGTAGCGGGCGAACACGCCCCAGGGAATCATCAGGGAAATCGCCAGGACGGAAAGGCCGGCGACCCAGATGCACGTCATGTAGATCTTGTCGTTGATACGCAGCAGTAGATTCTTCATCGGGTTCCACCGTAACCGGGTGCGCCGCAGTCATCGGGCGCACCGGGCCTTGTTCATGAGGACGGAGCGGGAGGCGTTACTGAACGGCTTCGATTTTCTTGATCAGGTCGGCATACTTCGCGCCGTACTTTTCCCGCACCGGTGCGGTGGCGTCGTAGAAGGGTTTTTTGTCGACCTCGATGAACTCGACGCCGGCGGCCTTGAGTTTCTCTTCACTGGCAGCGGACTTCTTGTCCCACAGCACGCGCTCTTCGGCCTGGGCAGCCTTGGCGGCAGTCTTGACCAGCGCCTGTTGATCCGGGGTCAGTTTTTCCCAGGTGATTTTCGACATCACGATCGGCTCTGGCAGGATCAGGTGGCCCGTGAGGCTGTAGTACTTCGCATTCTGGAAGTGGTTGTGTTCGAGCAGGGTTGGCGGGTTGTTTTCCGCGCCGTCGATCACGCCGGTCTGCAGGGCACTGAAGATCTCGCCGGTATCCATGGCGATGCCGTTACCGCCCATGGCGTTCATCATGTCGATGAACATCGGGTTGCCTTGCACGCGGATTTTCATGCCCTTGAGGTCTTCGAGCTTGCGCACCGGTTTCTTGGTGTAGACGTTGCGCGTGCCGCCGTCCATCCAGGCCAGGGCCACCAGGCCGAATTCGGAGTTGGTGATCTTGTCGAGGATCTCGTCGCCCACTGCGCCGTCGATGACGTTACGCATGTGTTGATGGTCGCGGAAGATGAACGGCATGTTGAACACGTTCACGTCCGGGACCACGGGGCCGACGATGCCCAGGCTGACGCGAGACAGCTGTACGGCGCCGACTTGCATCTGCTCGATGACTTCCTTTTCGGAGCCCAGCACACCGCCGGGGAAGTATTGGAAGGTCAGTTCGCCGTTGGTCTCCTTGGTCAGGGTCTTGCCCATGTTTTCTTCGGCCACCACGGTTGGATAACCGGCGGGGTGAATGTCAGCGAATTTGAGTTGCAGGGCCTGAGCGGCGCCAGTGAAGGTAACCATCAGCGGGAGTGCAGCGGCCAGCAAGGTGCGTTTGAAGTTCATGGGGGTGAGTCTCCAGTCTTGTTATTTTTGTGTTCAAGGCGCAGCGGTGCAGTACAAGCGGGTATTACAGGGAATCGTTGAACAGCGGCTCCGGCAGGCCTTTGACGTTGGGGTTGAGGGCGAAAACGCCGCCGGCCAGGGATTGCGGATCGTGGTCATCGCCGGGACGAATCGAGGTGACGAAAAGGGTGTCCATGCGGCTGCCGCCGAAGGCACACATCGTCGGTTTCTTCACCGGCACTTCCAGCGAGAAATCAAGACGACCGTCCGGGGCAAAGCGGTGGATGAGGCCGGCATCGTTGGCGCAGATCCAGTAGAAACCTTCGGCGTCCACGGCGGCTCCATCGGGACGGCCGGGAAAGTGGTTCATGTCGACGAAGACGCGGCGGTTCGACGGTGTGCCGGTCTCGGTGTCGTAATCGAACGCCCAGATCAGTTGTACGTCGGGATGCGAATCTGACAGGTACATGGTCTTGCCGTCAGGGCTGAAACCGAGGCCGTTGGGCACGATGAAACCGTCGAGCTGCGCTTCGATGACGCCAGACTGCCCGGCATCGTAGCGGTAGAGCCGGCCTTCGGGCGCGTTCAGGCCCATGTTCAGCACCATGCTGCCGGCCCAGAAGCGGCCCTGACGGTCGCAACGACCATCGTTCAGGCGCATGTCGTCACGGTTGTGCTCGACACTCGCGAGCAGCTCGCTGTCGAGGCTGCCGTCGCTGTGCGGATGCAGATGGAAGAAGCCGCTTTCCATGCCGGCGACCCAGCCGCCACGGCTGTGGCGCGCGATGCAGGCGAGCATCTGCGGGGTTTTCCAGGCATGCACATGGCCGGTCTCGGCGCTCCAGCGTTGCAGCCCGCCGTTGGCAATATCCACCCAGTACAGCGCGTTTTCCTCTGCCACCCAGACCGGGCTTTCGCCCACGGCGTTGCGCGCATCGACGATCAAATCGGCTTGCATACTCATTCCCTTGCGTCGTTGTCAGAGTGATCAGTCGCCGAACGGACCTGCGGCGACAAACGCGCCGCCCTGATAGATCCGCGCCGGATCATCGGCGGCCGGCATTGGCTGCGCTTCGACCTTTTCGCGGAACACCTCGGAGCTGTCCTTCGCGGCAAAACCGAGGTGGCTGGCGAATTTGTTGTCCCACCAGACGTCCTTGTTGTCGGACATGCCATAGACCACGGTGTGACCGACGTTTGGCGTGTATAGCGCGCGTTCGAGCAATTGCGTGAGGTCGTCGAAGCTCAGCCAGGTGTGCATCATTCGACGGTTTTGCGGCTCGGGGAACGACGAGCCGATGCGGATGCTCACGGTCTCGATGCCGTAGCGATCGAAATAGAAACTGGCCATGTCTTCGCCGTAGGACTTGGACAAACCGTAGTAGCCGTCGGGGCGGCGCGCGGAACTGGCGTCGAGTGGTTCATCCTGTTTGTAGAAGCCGATGACGTGGTTGGAACTGGCGAAGATCACCCGCTTGACGCCATGCCGGCGCGCGGCTTCGTAGATGTGAAACACACCGCAGATGTTGGCGCCGAGGATTTCTTCGAAGGGCCGCTCGACGGAGACACCGCCAAAATGCAGGATCGCATCGACGCCTTCGACCAGTTGGTGCACGGCGTGTTTGTCGGCCAGATCGCAGACCACGATTTCTTCACGATCATCGATGGCCGGGGTGAGGGCGGCGATGTCCGACAGGCGCAGGACATTGGCATAAGGGCGCATCCGTTCGCGCAGGACTTTGCCCAGGCCACCGGCGGCGCCGGTCAGCAGCAGACGGTTGAACGGGGCGCGGGGAGTAGAGGTAGACGTCATGGCAATCCCTTACACGTTGTTATTAGGTTTGTTGTAGGTTGTCGTATGACTGCGCTGAAGTATCGGTAGGGTTTCCGGAACTTGTCAACGCGACTTTTGGTGTAAATGACGGAAGGAGCTCATTCACTTTTCAATCACCGCGACTCCTTCGTTGCAATGCAATCTCCTTGTGGGAGCGAGCCCGCTCGCGAAAGCGGTGTGTCAATTAACATCAATGGTGAATCTGCCGCCGCCATCGCTGGCAAGCCAGCTCCCACAGGTATCAGCGTTGTTTTCAATTACCGCATTCACCACAAAATCCTGTGGGAGCTGGCTTGCCAGCGATGAGGCCGGTCCAGGTAACTCTTGTATCGACTGACACGCCGCCTTCGCGAGCGGGCTCGCTCCCACAGGGAAGCTCGGTGTGGCGACTGGCTTTACAACAACGAAATCGGATAACTGATAAAGATCCGGTTCTCGTCAAACTCGTTGGTGCTGAAGTCCCGGCGAATCGTCGCGTTGCGCCATTTCACGTTGAGATTCTTCAGCGGGCCGCTTTGCACGGTGTAGGCCAGTTCCGACTCGCGGCCCCATTCCTTGCCGTCAGTGATGGTCCCTGTGTGCACGTTATCGCCGCTGATGTAACGGTTCATCAGGGTCAGACCGGGAACGCCAAGGGCGACGAAGTTGTAGTCGTGGCGCAGCTGCCAAGAGCGTTCCTTGGCGTTGTCGTAGCTGGCGTTGTAACTGTCGTTGGCGAGGGTGCCGCCGCTGGTGCCGTTGACCCGCATCCACGCGTCGTCGCCGCTGAGCTTTTGCAGGCCGACATAGAAGGTGTTGCCGCCGTAGCGGGCCGAAAGCAGGGCGAACGCGGTTTTGTTGTCGAGGTCGCCGGCCTGAGCGCTGCCGTCCTCCTTGCCGGTGAAGAAACCGAGGTTGGCGCCCAGCGTCCAGTCGCCCAACGGCTGGCTGTGGCTGAGGTTGAAATACTGCTGCTGGTAGATGTCCGTGAGTTCGGCGTACCAGACACCGACCTGCGTGCGCTTATCGTTGAAGCTGTACTCGCCACCGCCGAAGTTGAAGCGATCGGAAGTGAACGCGCCACGGCCGTTCATCGACATGTCTTCCATGCTCGCGTCGTTGCGCGGGCTGTTGCCACGGAACTGGCCACCGTAGACAGTCAGGCCATTGATCTCGGTGGAGGTGATCTGGCCGCCGCGAAAGGTCTGCGGCAGCGAGCGGCCATCGTCGGAGCGCAGGATCGGCAGCACCGGCATCCACTCGCCGACCTTCAATTCGGTCTTCGATACCTTGGCTTTCAGCGCCACGCCGAGGCGGCCGAAGTTGTCGGCCGGGCGTCCGTCATCGTGGATCGGCAACAGTTGCGTGCCGCCCGTGCCTTTGCCGCCATCGAGCTTCTGCGAATACATTCCCAGCACATCGAGGCCGAACCCCACAGTGCCCTGGGTGAAGCCGGATTTGGCATCGAGGATGAAGTTTTGCGTCCACTCCTCAGCCTTGCCTTGCGGGTAGGCCGGGTTGACGAAGTTGCGGTTGAAGTAGGCGTTGCGCAGGTTCAGCGTGGCTTTGCTGTCTTCGAGAAAGCCTTCGGCATCGGCGCTCATCGGTAAGGCCAAGGCAAGGCTGCTGCAGCCGATCAGGCCGAGGGTGGAACGCGGGCGAAGCGTGGCAAAGCGGGAAGGGCGGACGGAACTGCAGACGAGTGTGCTCACTGTGACGCTCCCTGTTTCGTTTGTTGTTTTTATTATTTGTCATACGTCGTCGTACAACATGGGTGCGGATATTTCCTAGGTTTTACGGGAATGTCAACAGCAAGTTATACGATGACTTGCCGTCGCGACGCAGATCACTTTGTAGGAGCTGCGGAACGCTGCGATCTTTTGATCTGGCTTTTTAAAAAAAACAGGATCAAAAGATCGCAGCCTCGTTTCACTCGACAGCTCCTACAAGTATCTGTGTTGTCCATGGGATGTGTGTTGCCGGTGAATTTGCGGCAAACTTCACCCACCTTCCGCACAAGGCCTTGCAATGGATCAATACGCCCCGCGCAACTGGCAGCCCCACGAAAAGCCCAGTCTGCCCGGTTCCCCCTCAACGCCGTTGCATTCCAATCCCAAGCGCCTGGCCTATGCGCTGGTCGGTGTGCTGGTGGCGGTCACCGGTGGTTTGGGCAACTCGCTGGTGGTGGCCAACCTGCCGTATCTGCAAGGTGCGCTCGGCGCGACCACCGCGGAAATGGCCTGGCTGCCGGCAGCGTTCGTGATGACCAACGTGTCGATGAACCTGCTGCTGGTGAAGTTTCGCCAGCAGTTCGGGTTGCGTGCGTTCACCGAAGTGTTCCTGGTGTTGTATGCGCTGGTGACCTTCGGCCATTTGTTCGTCAATGACCTCAATTCGGCGGTGGCGGTGCGCGCGGCCCACGGCATGGTCGGCGCAGCGCTGAGTTCGCTGGGTCTGTATTACATGGTTCAGGCGTTCCCGGCGAAGTGGCGGATGAAGGCGCTGGTGCTCGGCCTCGGCACCTCGCAACTGGCCTTGCCGCTGGCGCGGTTGTTCTCCGAAGACTTGCTGCAGATTGCCGAATGGCGAGGTTTGTACCTGTTCGAATTGGGCATGGCGCTGCTCTCGCTGGGCTGTGTATTGATGCTCAAGTTGCCGCCGGGCGACCGCTTTAAGACCTTCGAAAAGCTCGACTTTCTCACCTTCGCCATTCTCGCCACTGGCGTGGCGTTGCTGTGTGCGGTGTTGTCGCTCGGGCGGATCGATTGGTGGCTGGAGGCCGACTGGATCGGCTATGCGTTGGCTGCTTCGATTGCCTTGATCATCGCCGGTCTGGCCATCGAACATAACCGCAGCAACCCGCTGCTGATGACTCGTTGGCTGGGCAGCGGGACGATGATCCGCCTGGCGCTGGCGGTGACCCTGATTCGTATGGTCACCTCGGAGCAGTCCACCGGTGCGGTGGGTTTCATGCAGAACCTGAACATGGGCTATGAGCAGTTGCACAGCCTGTACGTGGTGATGCTGATCGGCAGTGTTGCGGGACTGTTGACCAGCGCACTGACGATCGACCCCAAGCACCTGCTGATGCCGTTGATCATCTCGCTGGGTCTGATGGCCACCGGGTCGGTGATGGATAGTTTTTCCAACAACCTGACGCGCCCGGAAAACCTCTATTTCAGTCAATTCCTGCTGGCCTTCGGCAGCACGTTTTTCCTCGGCCCGACCATGGTCTTCGGCACCCGTAACGTGCTGACCAATCCGCGTAATCTGGTGAGCTTTTCCGTGCTGTTCGGGATCTGCAATAACCTCGGCGGCCTGCTGGGCGCGGCGCTTCTGGGCACCTTCCAGATCGTCCGGGAAAAATTTCATTCCAGTCACATCGTTGAGCACCTGACGCTGTCTGACCCGTTGGTGGCTGCACGCGTGCAGAGCGGCGGCTCGGCCTACGGTTCGCTGTTGGCCGACCCGAGTCTGCGCAACCTGGCGGGTATTCGCAGCCTGTCCAATGCCGCCACCCGTGAGGCCAACGTGCTGGCCTATAACGATGTGTTCATGCTGATCGCCGTGATTGCGGTGCTGACCATGATCTGGCTGTCCATTCGCGCGCTGTGGCTGATGAGCACCACCAAAGCCGTCGCCCCAGCGCCATCCACACCTTCGAGCGGTGCCACTTCTTCATGACCGAACCGACCACCACGACCACCAATGCCATTGCCGCCACACCTGAAGGTGTAGCGCCGCCGTCATCACCGAACACCGAGCCGCGCTCGCTGCGGGTGCGGATCATCTCTTCAATGGGCTTCGCGGCGATTGCCATCGTCGGTGTGTTGATCGTGCTGTATGCCTGGCAATTGCCGCCGTTCAGCAGTGCCGTCGAGACCACCGAAAACGCCCTGATTCGCGGCCAGGTAACGATCATCGGCCCGCAACTCGCCGGTTATGTCTATGAAGTGCCGGTGCAGGATTTCCAGTACGTGAAGGCCGGGGATTTGCTGGTGCGCCTGGACGACCGCATCTATCAGCAGCGCCTCGACCAGTCGCTGGCGCAACTGGCGGTACAGAAAGCCGCATTGGCCAATGTCGTGCAGCAACGCAACAGCGCCGAGGCGACGATCAAATTGCGTCAGGCCGTACAGGCCGACAGCGAAGCGCAGTTGCGCAAGAGCGAGGCCGATCTGCGCCGTAACCAGGAATTGGTGCGCGACGGTTCGGTGTCCAAGCGTGAGATGGATGTAGCACTGGCGGCGAATGCGCAGAGTGTTGCGGGGGTGGCGCAGGCCAAGGCCAATCTGGAAATCGCCCGCCAGGATCTGCAAACGGTGATCGTCAATCGTGGCTCGCTGGAAGCGGCCGTGGCCAGCGCCGAAGCAGCGGTGCAACTGGCGCGGATCGACCTGTCGAACACGCGCATCGTTGCCCCGCGTGACGGTCAGCTCGGGCAGATCGGCGTGCGTCTCGGCGCCTACGTCAACTCCGGGGCGCAGTTGATGGCGTTGGTGCCGAACCAGAAATGGGTGATCGCCAACATGAAGGAAACCCAGATGGACAATGTGCGCGTCGGGCAACCGGTGCGCTTCACCGTCGATGCCTTGAACCACCGTAAATTCACCGGGCATGTGCAGCATATTTCGCCGGGGACTGGTTCTGAATTTGCGTTGTTGCAGGCGGATAACGCGACCGGCAACTTTGTGAAAATTGCCCAGCGGGTGCCGGTGCGGATCACCATCGATCCGGATCAACAGGAAGAGGAACGGTTGCGTCCGGGGATGTCGGTGGTGGTCAGCATCGACACCGCAGCAGGCAACACCCAACCTCACTGATCAACACAGAGATCCAATTGTAGGAGTGAGCCTGCTCGCGATAGCGGTGTGTCAGTCGGAAGATTCGTCACTGGTACACCGCTATCGCGAGCAGGCTCACTCCTACAGGGGGCTCTGTGATCTTCAGGCAGTGATCATCGGGGGCAGGGTGCCGAGCAGCGAGACGGCCGCCACCGCGCCAATGCCCAACAGCCATTCGAGCATCACACTGCGCCGGAGCGCGCCCATCCGCTGTTCACAATCTTCAACCCGCAAGCGGTTGAACAGCGCTAGCCCAAGCATCCCCAGCACGATCATCGCCTTGATCAACAGGATCAAGGCAAACCCGCTGAACAATGGTGTCGGCCACCACTGGCCGGTCAGCACACGCACATTGATCAAACCCGTAATCAGCAACCCCGCGACCAAGGCATAGCCGACCCCGCTGAAACGCTGCAAAATCGCCGGCATCGGCTCCGTCGGCTGACGCAGAATCATCACCAGCAACAACAGCCCGCCCAGCCACGCCGCCACACAGATCAGATGCACGATCTGGTTGAGAATCAGCAATTGCCCGCTCACGCCATCGAGCATGGCGCCATGCCCGACCGGTGCGAGGGTTGCCAACAACAACGCACTCAAGCCCAACCGCAACGGCATGTTCGAATGCCAAGGCGTAAGCAGCAACGCCAACAGCGCGGCATTGATCAGCAGATGCCAGCGCCACACCTGACCGAAAAACGTATTGCCCAACACCAGTGCAACCGTGTCCGGATCAAACGCCGCCGCTACCGAACCGGCCATACTCGCAGTGATCAACAGCGCCCAGGCAATCCCGCTGACCAGCGCCACAACGGCCAGCCAACGCGTCAGTCGCGCCAGGTGCCGGTCCACTTGCAGCGCCTCATCCCTGAGCAGCAACGGCCTGAACAACCAGGCCCCGAACAGCATCAACACCACGATGAAATGCACAAAGCGGCACAGCACCAGCGCTTCACTCATGAATTACTGACCAACCTTGAACTGATAAGCGCCTTCGCTTTTGTGCGTATCGACCGACACCGCGTGCCATTCGACTTTGTACTCGCCAGCGGACAGCGGAGCGGCGGGGGTGACGATCAGGGTTTTCTTGTCGCCTTCGGTGGTCAGTGGCTTAACGGCGACCGGCGCACCATCCTTGGTCACGGTGACTTTGGTGAAACTGGCTTCGACGCCTTCAGAAAAGGTCAGGCGCAAATCGGCGGGAGCGGCGACTGTGCTATCGGCGGCCGGGGTCTGGCTTTTCAGGTGGGCGTGGGCAAATACCGAGGATGCGGCAAACAGCGAAGCGAGCAGGGCAGTGGTGGTCAGGACGTTCTTGAACAGCATCGCGAATACCTCTGAGGCAGGATTGAAGAAGCGTCAGTTTAGCCATCCGCTCACGCCAGCACGAAGTTTTGTTTGCAGCGGTCGCCCGCGGACCAGAGCGGATGCTAGTCTTGGGCAACGCTGTTGTCAGGGAGCCCTCATGGGCAATCACAAGATCGAGATTCGTCGCAACAACGTCGAGAAAATTCTCCTCGCGGCGGAAAAAGTCTTCGCCGAAAAAGGCTTTGGCGGCACCGCCATGGCCGACATCGCGGCTGAAGTGCAACTGCCGCGATCCAACCTGCATTACTACTTCAGCACCAAGAGCGAGCTGTACAGCGCGGTGCTGTTCGACCTGCTGGAAGTGTGGAAGCAAGACGCACTGTGCTTCGAGATGTTTGATGATCCGCGCGTGGTGCTGAGCAGCTACATCCGCGCCAAGATGAACCACTCGCGCAGCCGGCCGTACGGTTCGAAAGTCTGGGCCAATGAGATCATCCACGGCGCGCCAACGTTGGGTGAGGCGCTGGATGTCAGCCTGTATGACTGGGCGAAAATGAAGGAAGCGAAGATTCGCCAGTGGGTCGAGGACAAGCGGATTTTGCCGGTGGAGCCGTCGAGTCTGCTGTACATGATCTGGGCGTCGACTCAGCACTATGCTGACTTTGATCATCAGGTGAATATTCTGAATGAACATCAGCCGTTGTCGGACATGCAGTTCGAGCGGGCGGTGCAGACGGTGACAAGTGTGATATTGCGGGGGATCGGGTTGGAACCCTGAAGCAAAAGCTGACCCTCACCCCAGCCCTCTCCCAGAGGGAGAGGGGGCCTACCGAGGTGTCTTTCGGGTTACATCGACCTGAAAAATCCAGTCGAATATGGATTCAAGGCAGTTCGTGCTTGTGCATGAATCGATTATGGATTCAAAGCAAATCGTTCACGTCGGTGGATTTCTAAAATATCCCCCAATCAGTCCCCTCTCCCTTTGGGAGAGGGTTAGGGTGAGGGGCTAGACCGCCACGTGATACGGATTCCGCGGATCATGATTCCAGTCCAGAAACGGCTTGCCAGTCTCCATCGGCACCATCTCGATGCAATCCGCCACCGGGCAAGTGATCTGGCACAAGTTACAACCCACACACTCCTCATCAATCACTTCATATTTATGCGTGCCGTCCGCTTGCTTCAGACTACCGATCGCCTGGTGTGAAGTGTCCTCACAAGCAATATGGCAACGCCCGCAACCAATGCACGCCTCCTGATCAATCTTGGCAATCACCTGATAGTTGATGTCGAGGTACTTCCAGTCCGTGGTATTGCCCACCGCACGCCCGGAAAACTCGGCAATGTTGGCGTAGCCCTGACTGTCCATCCACCGCGACAGCCCGTCCTTCATCTCCTCGACAATGCGGAAGCCATGCAGCATCGCCGCCGTGCACACCTGCACTGCGCCGCTGCCCAGCGCCATGAATTCCGCCGCATCACGCCAACTGCCGATGCCGCCAATGCCGCAGATCGGCAAGCCCTGGGTCTGCGGGTCGCGGGCGATTTCGGCGACCATGTTCAGCGCAATCGGCTTCACCGCCGAGCCACAATAACCACCATGGGTGCTCTTGCTGCCGACGGTGGGCAGGGCGACCATGTGCTCCAGATCGACGCTGGTGATCGAGTTGATCGTATTGATCAGCGACACCGCATCGGCGCCACCGCGATGGGCCGCGCGGGCGGCGACGCGGATGTCGGTGATGTTCGGCGTCAGTTTGACGATCACCGGCAGCGAGCAATAGGTCTTGCACCAGCGTGTGACTTGCTCGACATACTCCGGCACCTGACCGACCGCCGCGCCCATACCACGCTCGGGCATGCCGTGCGGGCAGCCGAAATTCAGCTCGATGCCGTCAGCGCCCGTAGCTTCGACCAGCGGCAGGATGTGTTTCCACGACTCCTCGACGCACGGCACCATCAGCGAAACGATCAGTGCGCGATCCGGCCAGTCCTTCTTCACCTGAGTGATTTCGCGCAGGTTGATTTCCAGCGAACGGTCGGTGATCAGCTCGATATTGTTGATGCCGAGCACTTCACGGTTATTGCCGTAGTGCGCCGAATAACGCGACGACACGTTGACCGCCGCCGGATCCTCACCGAGGGTTTTCCAGACCACGCCACCCCAGCCCGCTTCAAACGCGCGGACCACGTTGTAAGCCTTGTCAGTCGGTGGCGCGGAGGCCAGCCAGAACGGATTCGGCGCTTTGATGCCAGCGAAGACAATCGACAGATCGGCCATTTACGCAGCCTCCACGTTAAGCATCAGTTGAGCGTTGATCGCCTCGGCGGCGAGTTTGCCGTGCTGCACGGCTTGCACGGTGAGGTCTTGATCGAGGCTGGTGCAATCGCCGCCGGCATACACGCCGGGGATGCTGGTGCGCAGGTTTTCGTCGACCTGAATGCGCTCGCCCTGGCGCTTGAGTTCGCGGGCTAGCGGGTCGGCGAGGGCGCTGCCATCGAACGCTTGGCCGATGGCTTTGAAGATCGCGTCAGCAGCCAACTCGAAAGTTTCGCCGGTGGTTTGCAGGCGTCCTTCGACCAGATCGGTGCGGGCGAAACGCATGCCGCGCACGTGACCCTGATCGTCAAGTAATACTTCTTCCGGTTGCGCCCAGGTCAGCAGGCGTACCTGATTGGCTTTGGCGATGTCTTGCTCATGGTCGGTGGCGCCCATATCCGCCGCGCCACGCCGATACACCAGATTCACATCACGAGCACCGAGCCGAGCCATTTGCACGGCCATGTCGATTGCCGTGTTGCCAGCGCCGAGAACGATGCAGCGTTCGGCCAGTGGCAGTTGCGTAAGGTCATCGGCCTGACGCAGTTCGCGAATGTAATCGGTGGCGGCGAGCAGGCCCGGGGCATCTTCGTGGGCCAAACCGAGTTGCTTGCTGGCGTTGAGACCGAGGCCGAGGAACACCGCGTCGAACTGCTGATGCAGTTCACTCAGGGTCAGATTCTCGCCGAGCTTGTGCCCGTGACGAATCTCGATACCACCGATCTGCAGGAGGAAATCCAGTTCTTTCTGCGCGTAATCATCGACCAGTTTGTACTTGGCGATCCCGTATTCATTGAGGCCGCCAGCCTTCTCCCGTGCTTCGAAAATCACCACGTCGTGGCCGTGCATGGCACTGCGGTGGGCGCAGGACAAACCGGCCGGTCCGGCACCGACCACGGCGATGCGCTTGCCGGTGGTGGCGGCGCGCTGGAACGGGTGTTCGGTGAAGTGTGCGTTGTCGACGGCATAGCGTTGCAGCAGGCCGATCAACACTGGCGCGCATTCGTGGGCGTTGTTGCGCACGCAGGCTTGTTGGCAAAGGATTTCGGTCGGACAGACTCGTGCGCAACTGCCACCGAGGATGTTCGCCGAGAGGATTTTCTGCGCCGCACCCGGAACGTTGTCCTGATGGATATTGCGGATGAACGACGGGATGTCGATCTCGCTCGGGCACGCATTCACGCACGGTGCGTCGTAGCAGTACAGGCAGCGCGAGGCTTCCAGATGCGCCTGCCGATCGTTGAGCGGTGGCGCCAGATCGGTGAAATGCCCGGCGAGGGCGGCCGCGCTTTCGTGCGGGTGGGGGAGATGGTTCAGGGTCTCGATCACGGTTTTGTGCCTCACGGTTATTGAGGTTCTCTGCCTCTGATGGGCAGTGGTTTGATCGTTCCCACGCAGAGCGTGGGAACGATCATCTTCGGGGGATCAGCGTTTCACAGCAGTCGGCTTATGCAACTCAGCCCGCTTGCTCAGCAAATCAAACACCGCCGGGTACGCCGGCCGTTCGATGTACCGACCGGCGCCACGCTCGGCGCGCAGGTCGCCATCGGCCCAGACCAGCCGGCCCTGGCTGACGGTATGGCTCGGCACGCCGCGCACGGTCTTGCCTTCGAAGATGTTGAAGTCCACCTGCTGATGGTGGGTCTTGGCGGAAATGGTGCGGCTGCCTTGCGGATCCCACAGCACCAGATCGGCATCGGCGCCGATGCGAATCGCGCCTTTGCGCGGATAGAGATTGAAAATCTTCGCGGTGTTGGTGGAGGTGAGGGCGACGAAATCCTGCATCGATAAACGACCACTGTTGACGCCTTCATCCCACAACACCGCCATGCGATCTTCGATACCCGCCGTACCGTTGGGAATTTTGCTGAAGTCATCGCGCCCGGCGGCTTTCTGCTCGGCGCAGAAGCAGCAGTGGTCAGTCGCGGTGGTGTGCAGATTGCCGTTTTGCAGCCCGTGCCACAGCGCCTCTTGATGACCGCGCGGGCGGAACGGCGGGCTCATCACGTAACCGGCAGCGGTCTGCCAGTCCGGATGTTGATAGACGCTGTCGTCGAGCAGCAAATGCCCGGCAAGCACCTCGCCGTACACCGGCTGACCCTTGCTGCGCGCATAGGTGATTTCGTCGAGGGCTTCCTTGGTCGAAACGTGCACCAGATACAACGGTGTGCCGATGGTTTCAGCGATACGAATCGCCCGACTGGCCGCTTCGCCTTCAACCTGCGACGGCCGCGACAGCGGATGCGCCTCCGGCCCGGTGATGCCTTGGGCCATCAACTTGCGTTGCAAGTGATAAACCAGCTCGCCGTTTTCCGCGTGCACGGTCGGCACCGCGCCGAGTTCCAGGCAGCGCTCGAAACTCGCCACCAGCGTGTCGTCGGCGGCCATGATCGCGTTCTTGTAGGCCATGAAATGCTTGAAACTGTTGATGCCGTGATGGCTGACCAACTCGGCCATTTCCTCACGCACCTGCTCGCTCCACCAGGTAATCGCGACGTGGAAGCCATAGTCGGAGGCGGACTTTTCCGCCCAGCCGCGCCACTGATGAAAGGCTTCCATCAGCGACTGCTGCGGATTGGGAATCACGAAATCAATGATCGATGTGGTGCCGCCGGCCAGACCGGCCGCCGTGCCACTGTAGAAATCCTCACTGGCCACAGTGCCCATGAAGGGTAGTTGCATGTGGGTGTGCGGATCGATGCCGCCGGGCATCAGGTATTGGCCGCTGCCGTCGAGTACTTCGGCGCCGGCGGGAATATCAAGGTTTTCACCGATGGCTTTGATCACGCCGTCGGCGCAATAGACGTCGGCGCGATAACTTTCATCATGGGTAACAACGGTGGCGCCACGGATCAACAGAGACATTCCGAGTTCCTCGCAGGCATTGACCGACTTGTGTCGGTTCTAGATGTTTTATTGATGTACGGCGTTGCAGGGTGTATTCCTGTCAGCGCTGTCAGGAATAGAAACTAGTCGCAGATTTGCAATAGATCAAGATTATTTTTTATAAGCTTATGACTGTTTTAAGTGTATGAAAAATAACGATAAAAAACGTAAATCACCAAAATGGTGAGGCCGTTCACCATTTTGACGCACTTGACAGGATGGAAATATGAGCAAGATTTCCTATGTGAAATCAGCCGCTTGAAGTTGAGCTGCGGTTGCTCGCTCACGATGAAAATAAATGCAGTGCACCAGATTGAGTCCTGTCTGTTCGGACAACTTGCCAGGTGTTTAGCCTGAGCACCCAGACAAGTTTCCGCGAACTCACCCGGTGAATAATTAAAACTGATGAATATCAGAAAGTTGCAAAGCGTTTAACGCTCGGCCCGATGCGCAAGCGGGGCACCCGGCACGTTTATTGATGCCGCCGCTGACACCATGGCCGGTGCACGAAAGTTGTCAGTTCCTCCGGCCATCGTCCGGCTCGCACCCTCGTGTGCAAGCCGCCTGATGAGCAAAAAAATAATCAGAAGAACAGTGGAGCGGCCATGCAACAGAACAGATCGCAAGTGACCGAGCGCGACGGCTTGTATGAACTCGAAGCCGGCAGCGACGTCCTCGACAGTCCCCGTTACAACCACGACATGGCACCGACCAAGGTGCGCGAACGAACCTGGAACAAATGGCACATCACCGCGTTGTGGGTCGGCATGTCGATCTGCGTGCCGACCTACACCCTCGGCGGTGTCCTCACGGCTTACTTCGGCCTGACCGTTGGCGAGGCGTTGCTGGCGATTCTGTTTGCCAACGTTATCGTGCTGATTCCGCTCACACTGAACGCCTTTCCCGGCACCAAGTACGGCATTCCGTTTCCGGTGTTGCTGCGCTCATCGTTCGGCATTCTCGGTTCCAACGTGCCGTGTTTGATTCGGGCGTTGGTGGCGTGTGGCTGGTTTGGCATTCAAACGATGTTCGGCGGGCTGGCGATACACCTGTTTCTCGGCTCGGTGTTCGAGGGCTGGAAATCCCTCGGCGGCACCGGGGAGGTGATTGGCTTCATGATCTTCTGGGCGCTGAACCTGTGGGTGGTGATTCGTGGCGCCGAGTCGATCAAATGGCTGGAAACCTTGTCGGCGCCGTTGCTGGTAGCGGTGGGCATCGGCTTGCTGGTGTGGGCGATGCCCAATGTGTCGATGACCGAGCTGCTGGCGATTCCAGCGAAACGTCCGGAGGGCGCCAGTGTGGTGAGTTACTTCGCCGCTGGGCTGACGGCGATGGTCGGGTTTTGGGCGACGTTGTCGCTGAACATTCCGGACTTCAGCCGTTACGCCAAGAGCCAGAAAGATCAGATCCTCGGGCAGATTTTCGGTCTGCCGCTGACCATGTTTCTGTTCGCTTCCCTTGGCGTAATCATGACCGCTGCGTCGGTGAAACTGGTCGGCGTCACCGTGTCTGATCCAGTCAGTCTGATCGGCCACATCCAGAGCCCGGTGTGGGTGGCGGTGGCGATGGCGTTGATCATCATCGCCACGCTGTCGACCAACACTGCTGCCAATATCGTCTCGCCGACCAACGACTTCCAGAACATCGCGCCCAAGGTGATCAACCGCACCAAAGCGGTGTTGCTGACCGGGTTTGTCGGGCTGGCGCTGATGGGCCATGAGCTGCTGAAAAAACTCGGTTTGATCGTTTCCGATGTCAGCCTGGAAACCGTTTACTCCAACTGGTTGCTGGGCTATTCGAGCCTGCTCGGGCCGATCGCCGGGATCATGGTGGTGGACTATTTCCTGATCAAGAAACAGCAACTGGACCTGGCCGGGTTGTACCGCGACGACGTTTATCCAGCGTGGAACTGGGCCGGTTTTGTTGCGTTTGGCGTGCCGGTGGTGCTGACCTTGTTGTCGCTGGGCAGCGATGCGTTCAGCTGGTTTTACAGCTATGGCTGGTTCACCGGCTCGGCGCTGGGCGGGATTATTTATTACGGGTTGTGCGTGATGCGTGCACAGCCTTCGGTCGTGAAAACAGCGGTGTGAATGAGGGCCCCATCGCTGGCAAGCCAGCTCCCACAGGGATCGAGTCGTACACAAATTGTGTGTTCACTCAAGAACCTGTGGGAGCTGGCTTGCCAGCGATAGCGGTCTACCAGACACCACAGCGACATCCATAAGAAAAGCAGCCTGAGGAGATCCCCATGAACGCAGCCGTAGACGTTCTGCAATCGAGCCATCAGCACATCAACCGCGATCGCCTGTGGGCGTCGCTCATGGAGCTGGCCAAACTCGGCGCCACGGTCAAAGGCGGGGTGTGTCGCCTGGCCCTGACCGATCTCGACCGCCAGGCCCGCGACCTGTTTGTGCAATGGTGCAAGGACGCCGGATGCAGCGTCACGGTCGATGCTGTCGGCAACATCTTCGCCCGTCGCCCCGGGCGCAATCCGAATCTGCCACCGGTGATGACCGGCAGCCACATCGACACCCAACCCACCGGCGGCAAATTCGACGGCTGCTTCGGCGTGCTCGCCGGCGTCGAAGTCCTGCGCACGCTCAACGACCTTGGCGTGGAAACCGAAGCGCCGCTGGAAGTGGTGGTCTGGACCAACGAAGAAGGCTCGCGCTTCGCCCCGTGCATGATGGGCTCCGGGGTGTTTGCGGAGAAATTCACCCTCGAAGAAACCCTCGCCAAAGTCGATGCCGACGGCGTCACCGTTGGCGAAGCGCTCAACGCCATCGGCTACGCCGGCCCGCGCGAAGTCAGCGGGCATAAGGTCGGCGCTTATTTCGAGGCGCACATCGAACAAGGCCCGATCCTCGAAGACGAACAGAAAACCATCGGCGTGGTACTCGGTGCGTTGGGGCAGAAGTGGTTTGATCTCAAGCTGCGCGGGGTCGAAGCGCATGCCGGCCCGACACCGATGCACCTGCGTAAAGACGCGCTGGTCGGCGCCTCGGTGATCGTCGGCGCCGTCAACCGCGCCGCCCTCGGCCATCAACCCCACGCCTGCGGCACCGTCGGTTGCCTGCAAGCCTATCCCGGCTCGCGCAACGTCATCCCCGGTGAAGTGCGCATGACCCTCGACTTCCGTCATCTGGAACCGGCGCGTCTCGACTCGATGATTGCCGAGGTTAAACAAGTCATCCAAGCCACCTGTGAGGAACACGGTCTGACGTATGAACTGACGCCGACAGCAGACTTCCCGCCGCTGTACTTCGAAAAAGGCTGTGTGGAAGCGGTGCGCGGCGCGGCGAAAGGGCTTGGCTTGTCGAATATGGACATCGTCAGCGGCGCTGGGCATGACGCGATTTTCCTCGCCGAACTCGGCCCGGCCGGAATGATCTTCGTGCCGTGCGAGGGCGGCATCAGCCACAACGAAATCGAGAACGCCGCGCCGGATGATCTGGCGGCCGGCTGTGCGGTGTTGTTGCGGGCGATGCTGGCGGCTTCGGCGATGGTCGCGGGAGGACAGCGCGCAGCCTGAAGATCAAAAGATCGCAGCCTTCGGCAACTCCTACAGGGAAACCATAGATCCTGTGCAGGAGCTGCCGGAGGCTGCGATCTTTTCGCTGTCACCACAACGTCATGACAATGTGCGATTTTGCCGGCCCATGAAAATCATCACCTCCGGCGCGTCCTATCTGGACATCGACGCCTACGCCTGCTGCATCGCCTACGCAGAATTGCTCAACCTGCAAGGCATTCCCGCCCGCGCCGCCAGTAACGCACAACCCAACGCCAGCGTTTCGCACACTGTGCTCGGCTGGGCTGCTGCTTTTGACGATTACCCGCCGACGCTGGACGATGAGTTTGTCCTGGTCGATGTCTCGGACTATCACCATTTCGACCCGATGGTGGTGCTCGAGCGGGTGGTAGAAATCATCGATCACCATCCAGGATACGAAACCTATTGGCAGCAGAAGCTTGGGTCTGCCGCCGATATTCGTCCGATCGGCGCTGCGGCAACCCAGGTTTTTCAGCGCTGGCAGACGGCCGGTGTGCTGCCGCAGATCAGCGTACAAAGTGCCGCTTTGCTGGCCACCGCGATTCTCGACAACACGCTGAACTTCTGCGGGCAGATGACCACACCAGCGGACATTGAGGCTTACGTCGACCTCGCTTCACGCTCAAAGCTGACGTCAGACTGGCCCCGACAATATTTTCTCGAATGCCAGACTCGCATCGAATCGGACCTGGCCGCTGCATTGGCAGCCGACTCGAAGCGCATGAAACCCGAGAGCAACCTGCCTGGCTTCTTCGCACAAATGACGGTGTGGGATGCCGATGCCTTGCTGCAAAAACACCGGCCGATGATCAAGCGCTGGATGGCAGAGCAGGGCGATGACGGGCTGCTGAATGTGATCAGTATCCGCGACCGCAAAAGCTGCTTTCTGGCGCCAGCCGAGGTCAGCCAGCAAAAGCTCAATCGCTTATTGCCACTCGACTGGCAGGCCGGATTGGCCGTGCGATCGCCGTCAATGCTGCGCAAGGAACTGTTGAGATTGGGGCTGGACGCTGGCAGTCACTGCGCACCAAACACCATCGTCCAGTAAACCCCTTCATCACTGCGCGCCTCACTGGCAAAACCGGCACCAACCTGGGTAAACATCGGGTTCATCAGGTTGGCGCAATGCCCGGGACTGGCCAGCCATCCGGCCATGGCCTTGCCCGGTGAACTCTGCCCGGCAGCGATGTTTTCGCCAATTTGCCGACCACGATAACCCGCCGCACGGGCACGATCGGCGGGCAGGTCACCATCCGGATCGCGGTGGGCGAAATAGTTGCCGTAAGCCATGGCTTTGCTGTGTCCCTGTGCGGCGGCGCCCAGCGCGGCGTTCCAGCTCAATGGCCGGGCGGCGGCGAAGCGCTGGCGTCCGCACATCCGTGGCCGGGCGCGCGCGGCGTTGACCTCAGCGAGCAGCGCCTTGCCGACGCTGCGGTTATCGCCAACGCGGCTGTCGAGCACCGGTTGCGCCAACACCACTTGCCATTCATTGCGCGAACGACTGATGCCGATATCGGCGTAGCTCGCATCCAACAGCGCGGCGCAGTGCTCGTCTTGCAGCAGGTCGAAGGCCTCTTCGGCGTCCTCGGCGCCGACCACGCGAATACTGCGCACCGCGATGGCGGAATAGCCTGACGACTTCAACGCTTCACGCATGCCGCCGGCGTAGCGATAACCAATCGGCAAGGCCAGGTTCGACTTCAGCGCCAACGGTGCCAGCCGTTGCGCCGGGCGTCGATCACAGCGTTGTGGATGGGCGCGATAGTCGTTGATGGCGGCCACCAGTTGTCGCTCCGCACCGGCATGGGCGGTTGCAGCGAACAGCGGCGAAAGGATCAGCAGGCACAGCGAAACCAAGCGAGACGAGCGAACGGCGTGGCGCATGAGACGGGCAGCTCTGAAGAGGGACAGCGCAAAAGTTGAGTGAACCGCAGAAAGCGGCGCGGATAGGACTGGGCTTTTTGGACTTGGTTCAAGGGGCGGGGAGAGGTTTTGTTGTGGGGCGACGAGGCGCTGGTTGTTTCAGGAAGATCAAGCGTGGTTGGACTGGCCTCATCGCTGGCAAGCCAACACATCAGCGATTCAACACATCCGCCATCCACTGCAAATACTGCGCACGATCCGAAATCGAGTTATGCCCCGAATCCGGCACCACCCTGAGCACCGCCACGCCTTGCGGGAAACTCTCCTGCAAACGCTGGGTGCTGGCGCGCGGAATCACCTCGTCGTCACTGGCCGCCAGCAACAGCGTCGGCACGCGAATATGCGCGGCGTACTTGCCTGACTCGAAATGATCCTTGAGCAACCACTTCACCGGCACCCAGGGGTATTGCCGCGCCGCGATTTCTTCGAGGCTGTTGTAAGGCGTCACCAGAATCAACTGTTGTACTGGGCGCTGACTGGCCAGACGCACTGCCACTCCTGAACCGAGGCTGCGCCCGACCACGGCAACCTGCGGGTGACTGGCGTAGACCTGATCGAACAGCGCCAACGCATCCTCGGCAATCGCCGCTTCGGACGGGGAACCGCCGCTGCCACCGAAACCGCGATAGTTGAGCAGATACACCGCGTAATCAGGAAACGCCTCGGCAAACTCCGGCAGATTGCGCGATACATCCTCGGCATTGCCGCCGAAATAGATCAGCGCCCGTGGCCCGACACGTTCGCGGGTGAGCACCGAAACCTGCGCGTCCGGCATCGACAAGGTCAGTTGTGAGTCGGTGCTTGTGACGGCATTGGGCTGCGGAAAATAGATCAGCGAGCGCTGAAAAAAGAACAGCGCCGCGCACAGCACCAGGTACACGGCAACGATCAATGCGACGAGTGACATCAGGGTTCGGGACATTCGGCTACTTTTAACGGTGTGTGAAGGATCGCTGTCGCAGTGTAGTTCAGCCCTGCAAGCGGGCGGCCCGCACACACAACCAGCAACAGATCCACGCAGCAGGGGAACCAGCATGAGCCACACTGAGGGTTACTCCCGTCGCCGATTGCTCACGCTGGCCGCCGGGGTTTCGGCGGTCTTCACCTTTGATCGGGCGCTGGCCACCGCCACGACGTCCGCGACTTCCGGAGGCCACGCCATGCAGACCCGCGCCATCCCGTCCAGCGCCGAGTCGCTGCCAATCGTGGGTCTGGGCACCTATCGCGGCTTCGACGTCGCCCCCGGTGATCCGGCCTACCGGCAATTGCCTGCAGTGCTGGATGAGCTGTTCAGCAAGGGCGGCACGCTGATCGACAGTTCACCGATGTATGGCCGTGCCGAACAGACCACCGGTGAGCTGCTGTCGATCCACGAACCGCGTTCGCCGGCGTTTCTGGCGACCAAGGTGTGGACGCGCGGGCGCAAGGAAGGCATCGCGCAGATGGAGCAGTCGTTCAGCCTGCTGCGCACCGAACACATCGACCTGATGCAGATTCACAACCTGCTCGACTGGCAAACCCACCTGCCAACCCTGCGTGAATGGAAAGCGCAGGGGCGCATCCGTTACATCGGCATCACCCATTACACGCCCTCGGCTTACGACGAAGTTGAGGCGGTGCTGAAGGCCGAACCACTGGATTTTCTGCAAATCAACTACGCCCTCGATGACCGTGGCGTGGAGAAACGCATCCTGCCGCTGTGCCGTGAGCGCGGTGTTGCGGTGATCTGCAACCGGCCGTTTGGTGGTGGTGATCTGCTCGCGCGGTTGAAGGGCAAACCGTTACCAGGCTGGGTTTCCGATGTGCAGGTCAACAGTTGGCCGCAATTGGCTTTGAAGTTTCTGCTCTCGCATTCAGCGGTGACTTGTGTGATCCCGGGCACGGGTAATCCGCGTTACATGGCCGACAACGCCAGGGCCGGGTTCGGGCCGATGCTCACCGATGCGCAGCGGCATCAGTTGATTGCGTTGGCAGGTTGAGCGAGCCGGGATCTTCCGTTTGCTTCGATGGCTGAGGTTTTTAATTTCCAAATGGTCTTGGAAACTGTCAGATCTGACAGTTGGAGGGGCTTTGTTCGCACGTAATCATGATGACACTACTTCGCTCAGGAAGAATCATCATGGATGCGCAAAGCCGTCGATTCGCCTGTTTTACCGGAGTTTGCCTCGTGTTCATTCTGTTTGCTGCTTACGCGCTTGATGAAAAATACATGTGTATGGGAGCGCAGCGTGGACAGTTTGCAACCGTGACTGCGAATTCTGTGAAAGAGGCGGCGACGTTAGCCAAGGCGTTTTGGGGCGCTGCGGGTTGTTATAAAAAATGACAAGCCATCAACCGCGATAGCGCAACGCCTCCAGCAACAACGCAAACGCCGGCGCAGCCTGACGTCGGCTCGGGTAATACAGGTGATACCCGGCAAACGTCGGGCACCAATCCTCAAGCACCTGCAGCAAACGGCTGTCGGCCAGATACGGCGCGACGACGTTCTCCGGGATGTAGCTCAATCCGAAACCGTCCAGCGCAGCGTCGAGCAACGGGTAAACGCCGTTCAGGGTGATCTGGCCGGACACCCGCACTTTCAGGCTTTCACCATCCTTCTCGAATTCCCAGCTGTACAACCCGCCGTTGGTGGGCAGGCGCAGGTTGTTGCAGGCGTGCTCGGTCAGATCGCGTGGCGTTTGCGGCGGGGTGCGTTTGGCGAAATAGGCGGGTGAGCCCACCACCGCCATGCGCATGTCGGGGCCGATGCGGGTGGCGATCATGCCTTGTGCGACGTCTTCGCCCAGGCGTACACCGGCGTCGAAACCCTGGCCAGCGATGTCGACGAAACCATAATCGCAGCAGACCTCGATGGATATGTCCGGGTACTGCGGCAGAAAATCCTTGAGCACCGGGTGCAGCAACCAGTTCAGCGAGTGATCGGTGGCGCTGATGCGGATCTTGCCCGCCGGGGTGTCGCGCAGGTTGCTCAGCGCCGCCAGTTCCAGTTCGATTTCTTCGAAGCGCGGGCCAATGGTTTGCAGCAGGTGTTCGCCGGCTTCGGTGGGCGAGACGCTGCGAGTCGTGCGGGTCAGCAGGCGCAAGCCCAAACGCGCTTCAAGCGCGCGAATCGTGTGACTGAGCGCCGATTGCGAAACGCCGAGTTTGGCCGCCGCTTTGGTGAAACTGCGCTCGCGGGCCACGGCGAGGAAGGCGAGGAGGTCGGTGGCGTTTTCCCGAAGCATTGATGAGTGTCCTGCATAAGTTTTTTTGAATTCTAGTCGATTATCGGAAGAGTTCGGCTGGGTAAAGTAGTGGCATTGATTATCTGGAGGAATTGCCATGAACCCGATTGCCGCTTCTGCGTTGACCCTTTCCCTGTTGGCGGGTGAGGTGCAGGCCAATGACAATCCGCGCGTGACCGTGACACCCAATGGCTCACAAGCTTCGGCCAGAGGCCCGGCCGATTGGTTCACTGGCACTGTGCGTGTCGATGCGCCGTTCAAAGGCTCCGACGCGGCACGGGTCAGTGGCGCAACGGTGACGTTTGAGCCGGGCGCGCGCACCGCGTGGCATACGCATCCGTTGGGACAGACCTTGATCGTCACGGCGGGGTTTGGGTTTGTACAGGAATGGGGGCAGCCGGTGCGTGAGATTCGTCCTGGCGATACCGTGTGGATTGCGCCGGGGGCCAAGCATTGGCACGGCGCGGCGCCGACCACGGCGATGAGTCATATCGCCATTGCTGAAGTACTGGATGGCAAAGTAGTGGATTGGATGGAGCAGGTGAGTGATGAGCAGTATTCGCGTTCCGAGTGAAGCGCTTCCCTCACCCCAGCGCTCTCCCGGAGGGAGAGGGAGCCGACCGAGGTGTCTTGTGCTATCCATCGACCTGAAATGGCTGCGTCGATTATGGATTCACAGCAAGACGCTCACGTCGGTGCAGCCCTCAAATATCCCCGAATCGGTCCCCTCTCCCTTTGGGAGAGGGCTAGGGTGAGGGGCTTTTTCAGGTCATTCAGATCATCTCCGGCAACGACGACAAGATCTTGTCCAGCGTAATCGGATACTCCCGCACCCTAGCCCCCGTGGCGTTGTAAATCGCATTCGCCACCGCTGCACTGACCCCGCAAATCCCCAACTCACCAACCCCCTTGGCCTTCATCGGCGAAGACACCGGATCAGTCTCATCAAGGAAAATCACCTCCTGATGCGGAATATCGGCATGCACCGGCACTTCATACCCGGCCAGATCATGGTTGACGAAAAAACCCAGCTTCTTGTCCACCGCCAACTCTTCCATCAACGCCGCACCGACGCCCATGGTCATCGCGCCAATCACCTGACTGCGCGCCGCTTTCGGGTTGAGAATCCGCCCGGCCGCACACACTGCCAACATCCGGCGGACACGCACTTCACCGGTCGCGGCATCCACCGCAACCTCAACGAAGTGCGCACCAAACGTCGATTGCTGATACTGCTTGGCAAGGTCGCCGAATTCGATGCTGTCCTCGGCCACGATAACGCCATTTTGCGCAGCATTGCGCAGCGGCACGTGCTTGTTGCCAACCCGCACCTGACCGTCGACAAACTCCGCCTGATCCACCGCCATGCCCAACGTGCCCGCCACCGCTTCACGCAGCTTCATGCACGCGGCGTATACCCCGGCGGTCGAGCAGTTGGCGCCGAACTGTCCGCCGGAACCTGCCGACACCGGAAAGCTCGAATCGCCCAGATGCACGCTCACATCCTTCAAACCAACACCCATCATCTCAGCGACTGTTTGCGCGATGATCGTGTAACTGCCAGTGCCGATATCCGTCATGTCAGTTTCAACGGTGATTTTGCCGTCACGCTCCAGCCGTACCCGCGCGCCCGACTTGACCAGCAGGTTGTTGCGGATCGCCGCTGCCACGCCCATTCCGATCAACCAGCGACCTTCACGCCGTGTTCCCGGTTGCGCATTACGCTTGTCCCAACCGAACTTCTCCGCGCCGGTTTGCAGGCATTCGATCAGGCGCCGCTGCGAGAATGGCCGCTCGGTTTTCACCGGGTCGACCTGGGTGTCGTTGAGAATGCGGAACTGGACCGGATCAAGCTTGAGCTGCTCGGCCATCTCGTCCATGGCGATTTCCAGCACCATCAGCCCCGGCGTTTCACCAGGTGCACGCATGGCGTTGCCTTCGGGCAGATCCAGCGGCGCGAGGCGCATGCTCACTAGTCGATTTTCAGCGGCGTATAACAACTGACTCGGTTGCGCCGCGACCTCGACCTTGCCTTCAGCCAAGTTGCCCGACCAGCCTTCGTGGGCGATCGCGGTGAGTTTGCCGTCCGCCGTCGCACCCATGCGAATGCGCTGAATCGTCGCCGGGCGGTGGGTGGTGTTGTTGGCGATCTGCGGGCGGGCGAGGGCGACTTTCACCGGTCTGCCAGCCATGCGCGCACCCAGGGCGGCAAGAATCGCATCGGCGCGAATGAACAACTTGCCGCCGAAACCTCCACCAATGTACGGCGAAATCAGCCGGACTTTTTCTTTAGGCAAACCAAGCGTCGTCGCGATGTCGTCGACGCTCCAGGCGATCATCTGGTTCGATGTCCACAAGGTCAGTTGATCGCCTTTCCAAGCCGCTAACGTGGCGTGCGGCTCCATCATCGCGTGGGACTGATCCGGCGTGGTGTAGGTCTGATCGAACTGCACCGGCGCGGCGGCGAATGCCTTGGCGAAATCACCGTGGCTGACGTCGGGCAATTCGTCTTTCGGCTCGACACCTTGGTCGCGCACGCTGGCCAGATCGAATTCGCCTTTGGCCGCGACGTAGTCGACCTTGACCATTTGCGCAGCGGCGCGCGCCTGTTCAAAGGTCTCGGCAACCACCAGCGCAACCGCCTGGTGGTAGTGCTGAATCTCCGGCCCGGCCAACAAATGCGCGGCGTTGTATTGGCCTTTGCCGAGTTTGCCGGCGTTGGCGGCGGTGACGATGGCCAGCACACCTGGCGCGGCTTTCGCCTGTTCAAGATCGATATTGTTGATGCGCCCCTTGGCGATGGCCGAGCCGACCATAAAGCCGTAAGCCTGATTGGCCACCGCTTCACGCTGCTCATAGGCGTAAGGCGCCTGACCGCAGGTTTTCAACGGCCCTTCGATGCGGTCGGTGGGCTGGCCGACGACCTTCAACTGGTCGATCGGGTTGGTGGTGGCGGGCGTGTCGAATTTCATGCTTCATCCCTCGCTTGCGCCAACACCGAACCGAGCGTGCGCTCGACCAGGGTCAGTTTGAATTGGTTGTCGTGGGTCGGCGTGGCGCCGTCGAGCAGGCGTGCGCTGACGGCTTTGGCGCCTTGGGGCAGCAACGCTTCGGCGGCTTCAACCCGCCATGGTTTCGGTGCGATGCCGCCGACGGCGATGCGGCCGCTGCCGTCCTTTTGCAGGATCAGGCCGACCGAGACCAGCGCGAACGCATAGGACGAGCGATCTCGCACCTTGTGATAAACGTGGGTGCCGCCGACGGGCGCGGGCAGTGTCACCGAGGTGATCAACTCGCCAGGCGTCAGGCTGGTTTCGATGTTCGGCGTGGTGCCCGGCAATTGATGAAAATCGGCCATGGCGATGCTGCGTGTCGTGCCATCGGGTTTCACCGTTTCAATCTGCGCATCGAGGGCACGCATGGCAATCGCCATATCACTCGGGTGTGTGGCGATGCACGCGTCGCTGACGCCGATAATCCCCAGTTGCCGACTGACCCCGCCGATCGCTGCGCAACCGCTGCCGGGTTGGCGTTTGTTGCAGGCCTGATTCGTGTCGTAGAAGTACGGGCAGCGCGTGCGTTGCAGCAGGTTGCCGGCGGTGCTGGCCATGTTGCGTAACTGCCCGGAAGCCCCGGCGAGCAAGGCGCGGGAAAGCAGAGCGTAATCTTTGCGGACGCGCGCATCGGCAGCCAGATCGGTGTTGCGCACCAGTGCGCCGATGCGCAATCCGCCTTCGGGCGTGGCTTCGATCTGATCCAGGCCGAGGTGATTGACGTCGATCAGATGCAGCGGGGTTTCGATGTCGAGCTTCATCAAATCCAGCAGGTTGGTGCCGCCAGCGATGAAGCGTGCGCCTTCGACCTGTGCCGCTTGCGCAGCGGCAGCGGCGGGGGAGTCGGCGCGGCTGTAATTGAACGGTCTCATGCCGGCACCTCCGCGACTTCAGTGATCGCTTCAATGATGTTCGAGTAAGCCCCGCAGCGGCAGATATTGCCGCTCATGCGGTCCTGAAACTCACTGGCGATCAGTTGCGGTTGCTCGGTCAGGCTGGGGCTGACGTGGCTGGGAATGCCGTCGCGGATCTCTTTGATCACCGCCACCGCCGAACAGATCTGGCCTGGCGTGCAATAGCCGCACTGATAGCCGTCATGCTTGATGAACGCGGCCTGCATCGGGTGCAGATTGTCGGGCATGCCGAGGCCTTCGATGGTGGTGATCTCACTGCCTTCATGCATCACCGCCAGGGTCAGGCAAGAATTGATGCGTCGACCATCGGCGATCACCGTGCAGGCGCCGCACTGGCCGTGGTCGCAACCTTTTTTACTGCCGGTCAAGTGCAGATGCTCGCGCAGGGCATCGAGCAGGGTGGTGCGGGTGTCGACGTCAAGCGCACGCGGCTTGCCGTTGACGTTGATCGTCACTTTGCTCATGGCCGGTTGCTCCAGATTGGCCGCGTAGGCCTTGAGGCTGATAAACGGCGGCATCGCGAAGGCGGTGGCGGTCACGGCGCCGAGGATCAGAAATCCGCGTCGGGAAATCGTCATGGTTCGATTCCTTTTCTCTCTTCATCAGGGCAGCAGGGTCGTGGTTGGCCCAAGCGGGCAGCCAGCGTCATCGCCGGTCTCGTTAAGGAGTGACTGTCGGGAAGAGGAAAAGGTTTTGTCGGATTTTCGCTATAGAGTTATGCGTGTGGCTCATTAATCGACGGTACGACACAATCCCCTGTAGGCCTTCGCGTGCTCGCGATGGCGTCTTGTCCGTCAACATGAGTGTTGAATGTCAGTGCCTCATCGCTGGCAAGCCAGCTCCCACAGGTTTCGATGTTGTGAACGAAATTTTGTTTACAGCATGAGTTCCTGTGGGAGCTGGCTTGCCAGCGATGGGGCCAGATCATCCAGCCTCAATGCCCGCCGACCACCATCGAGGTAAACGGCGCCACATACGCCTGCAATGTCACCAGCCCGCCGACCAGAATCGCCAGCACGATCGAGTGGAAGAACACGTAGCGCAGAATCTCGCCCTCATGCCCATACCAGCGGGTCGCGGTGGAGGCGACCACGATCGATTGCGCATCGACCATTTTGCCCATCACCCCGCCAGAGCTGTTGGCCGCCGCCATCAACACCGGACTGATCCCGAGCTGTTCCGAAGTCACCCGCTGCAAGCCGCCAAACAATACGTTTGACGCTGTATCGGAGCCGGTCAACGCCACACCCAGCCAACCGAGCAGCGTGCCGAACATCGGATAGAAAATCCCCGTCGCTGCAAACGCCAGACCCATGGTCGCGTCGAGTCCGGAGTAACGCGTGAGAAACCCCAGCGCCAGCATCGCTGCAATGGTGATCAGCGAAAACCGCACCACCCACAATGTGCGCAGGTATTGCTTGATCAGTTGCGGAATCGAGTAGCCCATCAGCAAGCCACCAACAATCGCCGCCAGCAGAATCCCGCTGCCGGTAGCGGTGAGCCAGGTGAATTTGTACACCGCTTCTTCAGCCTTCGGTGCCGCGACCACCGGCGGGACTTTTTCGATTTGCAGGTGCAGGCTGGTGAACGTCACGGCCGGGGCGAAAATCGGGTTGGCCTCGCGTAGCGGTTTGCCGGTGGGATCAAGCTTGGCTGACTGGGTGACCGGATCAATCGCCGGACGGGTGTCGAACATGTTCTTGAAGCCCTGCGTGCCCCAGGCAAACACGAACACAGTGAGGATGATCCACGGCATCCACGCGCGCATCACCGCCGGGCGCGCCTGATCGCTGAACGCGGCGCTGGCAGTGATTTTTTCTTCATCGACTTTGGAGTTGTCGACGCGCCCCGAAAGCGCAGCGGAGGTGTGAATGGTCGCTGGTTTCCATACCTTCAAAAACAGCGTCAGACAGGCCATGGAAATCAGCGCGGCGATCACGTCCACCAGCATTGGCCCGTGGTAGTTCGACACCAGAAATTGCGGGATCGCGAAGCTGACGCCGGCCACCAGAATCGCCGGCCAGATCTCGAGCATCTTGCGCCACCCGGCGAATGCCCAGATCAACCAGAACGGCACCAGCACCGAGAAAAACGGCAACTGCCGACCGACCATCATCGACAATTCCATTTCATCCAGCCCGGTGACTTTGGCCAGTGTGATGATCGGCGTACCTAGTGCGCCAAAAGCCACGGGCGCGGTGTTGGCGATCAGTGCCAAGCCGGATGCGGCCAGCGGCGAAAAGCCGAGGCCGATCAGAATCGCCCCGGTCACCGCCACTGGCGTGCCGAATCCCGCCGCACCTTCGAAAAATGCACCGAAGCAGAACGCAATCAGCAGCAACTGCAAACGTCGATCATCAGTGATGCGCGCAAGTGAGTCCTGCAGCACTTTGAACGAGCCGTTCTCGGTGGTCAGGCGATGCAGAAAGATGATGTTGAGGACGATCCAGCCGATCGGCAATAAGCCATTGGCCGCGCCAAACAACGCCGCAGAGCCAGCCATGCTCGCCGGCATGCCGAAGGCGAAAATCGATATGAGCAGGGCGGAAGCCAGCGCCAACAACGCTGCCAGATGCGCCTTGACGTGGAAAAACGCCAGTGCCGCGAGCATCACCACCACCGGTACGGCGGCCATGAGCGTGGAGATCACCGGGTTGCCGAACGGGTCGTAAATTTGCTGCCAGACCATGGTCCACCTCTGCTTGTTGTTATTGAGGGCGCAGATCCATTGCGTGGGGCTAGGTTGCAAGCAGTATAGGTGGCATTTCGCCGCCGCTCGGGCAGCGCGGACGGGGCGACAAACGGTCGCTAGTGGCCATTGAATCAACGGCGTTTTGCCCGGTCGTATCTGCGGCTGCGCGCACTGCGTCCTGAAGGCGCGGGCAGTGTGGCCGATTCCGTCGTCAAGACCTTGGTTTTAGGGAAGTGTTGAATGAAGCGCGCAACAACGATGCTGCTGACCGTGACCGCCGCCGTAATGCTCGGTGGCTGTGTCGCGGATTTTGATGATGACCACCGCCATGGCCGGCATTACGACCGCGATCATGGCCGCAATTACGACCATGACCGGCGCTGGGATGACCGCGATGATCGCCGCGACGGGCGTCGTTACTATCGTGATCGGGATGATGACTGATTGAACGCAAGAGGGCGTCCCGCGATGGGACGCCCTCTTTGTTTAGCCCTCGATACTCAAGAAAAGTGAGCGCTCGCCCGGACGCTGGATCGCGCAGGCACGGAGGCCTCGATGTCCAGCAAATGGGTGGCGAGAATGTCGCTCAGAAAACGGAATTGATCGTTGATGCCGACCACTTCATTGCTGAAGTGATTGGTCGCAGCGGGCATCAACAGATCTTCGAAATCTTCGTTGAACACCAGTGCCTGCGCTTTGTGCGACACGGCGTGCTGGTCGTAATAGTTGCTGCCGAACACCGGGAAACTCACGGAGAGTGTGACGTGGGTGTGAATCATGTTGTGAACTCCTCGCTGTGTTTCGGATGGCTCAATCGTGCCTTTGATGGGCGGTGGGCGGAAGGCAATCGTGGCGATGGTGAATATCGATGGCAGTGATGGTTGGGGTTTTTTGGGTGTTGCTGATGGCCTCATCGCTGGCAAGCCAGCTCCCACAGGTTCTGAGGTGATCACAAAATCTGCGGCCGCTGGAAATCCTTGTGGGCGCTGGCTTGCCAGCGATGAGGCCGGTACTTCCAACATCAGGCTCAATTGACCCACCTATACTCAAATCTGCATCCCACTCATCTCAAGGACACCGCTACCGTGAACCCGCGTGCGCTGTTCGTCGCCGCACTGTTGTTGCTGGCCGGCTGCGCCACCTCGGCGCGGGCCCCGGTGTCAGCGCCGCAGGCCGTGGTGGTGTCGCCTGCAACCTGGCAGCAGATCGACCGGGAAATCGTCAGCGCTTCGCAGCGGTCCACCGAGCAAGTCAAAGTCTTCGCCCGTGGCTCGATGGAACATTGGCGCACTCGGGTCTATCAGCAAACTGAAGAAAATTTCATCCCGTGGTTCAGCAGCTATTGGACCCAGGAATGGCTGTCGATGAAGGTCAGTTGGTACACGATCAATGCCGGTGGCGAGCAGGACGCCTCGGCCAAGCGTCTCGCGGCGTATCTGCTTGAGCAGTATCAGGAAAGGGTGCTGGCGCCGGTGGCGGTGGAGATCGATCCGGATGCGATTCTTGGTCAGGCCACGGCGTTCTATGCGCAGTTGATGGCGCAGCAGATGCCGCTCATCGCCCAACGCCATGGTGTGCCCGTTGGTCAGCTCAATGGACGTTTGCAGAAAGTCCCGGCCATTGCGCTTGGCCCGCCACCGGCGCGGGATGCCTCGCTGTTTCAGGTCATCAGCACCGAGCCGCTGAATACGCTGCCGGCCTACGCTGCGCTGATCGACAAGATCCACACTGAGGGCGGCGCAAAGGGGATTGCCTCGACCGATGCCGGCATGGCCCCGGTGGCCAAGCGCGCCAGTCAGCGGATGGAAGCGGAAATGGCCCCGCGTGGGGCTGCCAGCGCAGTCGCAGCAGCGGCCGGAAAACTGGCTGGCGGACTGATTTCGGTCGGTGTGGCCGGCATTCGCGCGATCATTCAGGCCAATGACCGCCCTGACAGCGAAGCGCTGATCCGCAGCAGTCTGGGCAGCACCTTCGACAAGGCCTGGATGAAACTGGTGCAGAACCCGACGACTGGCGTCATGGCCGGCACGTTGCACATGGCCGGGCAGGTCGAGCGCAATCTGGGTGGGGGCGATGAACCGTCGGTCGGTTTGGGGGTGAATCCTGTCGAGTGGCAGCCGCCGCAATCGACCAGTCAGCAGATCGAACCCAACGTGCAAGGAGAGTGATCATGGCTTACATCGATATTTTTGTAGCGCCGGTGCCGAGCGCCAATCGTGAGCAGTACAAAAAACACTGTGAAATCGCCGCGAAACTGTTCAAGGAATACGGCGCACAGGACGTGGTTCAGTGCTGGGGCGATGACGTGCCGGAGGGCAAGGTCACGTCATTCCCGATGGCGGTCAAGCTCAAGGAAGGCGAAACAGTTTCATCTGGCTGGCTGATCTGGCCGGACAAAGCCACCCGTGATGCCGGCATGGCAAAAATGATGGAAGACCCGCGCATGCAACCGGACGTCAACCCGATGGGGTTCGATGGACAACGCATGATCTTTGGTGGTTTCAAGAACATTCTTGAATCCTGAGGCCTGCGCAAAATCTCTTGTAGGCTTTCGTCTACTCGCGATGGCGCCCGTACATTCAAAATCATCATTGCCTGACCTACCGCTATCGCTGGCAAGCCAGCTCCCACAGGTTTTGTGTGAAACCAGCAATGGTGGGCGCACCGCACGACCCTGTGGGAGCTGGCTTGGCAGACCTGCCGCTATCGCGAGCAGGCGAAGGCCTACAGGTACTGTGTTCACTCGGGTGAGGGGGTGATGCGGCAGCTTTTGCGCTCGCGAATCTGTTCGTCAGTGGGCCGCTCGCGGACGAACTCGAAACGCGGCTCACCCTCGCTGTAATGCACCAGCCAGCCCCATTCCAGCTCCTTTTCATCCTGCCCGGGATGCGGTGGTCGCGCCCACCACGGTTCTTTGCTGAGGATCTCGCGCATGGCGGCCTCCGGTTGATGGCAATCCTTGAACTATAGCTTCCTGTCACGAGTCGTCTGATCAGGCTGTGTAGAATCCGGCGAATAACGATGGACAGGGGAGCAGGGCCATGACCGATGAAGCGAAGCGACTGTTTTTCGCCCTCGATTGCCCGCCGGCGCAACGCAAGGCGATCGCTCAGTGGCGCGGGGAGTTGGGGGTGCGCACCGGTAAGCCGGTGCCGGCGGACAATTTTCACCTGACGCTGCTGTTTCTCGGCGCGGTGCCATTGGCGCAGATCAACGACGTCTGCGAGGCGGCCGGACAAGTGCGCACGCCGGGAGAGGCGTTGAAGATTTCGTTGAACCACTTGCAGGTCTGGCATCGCGCCGGGGTGTTGTCGCTGGCGCCGGAGCAGGCGCCACAAGCGCTGCTGCGGCTGGTCTACGCACTAGAGCAGGCGATGTTGCCCTTTGGCTTTGAAGAAACAACCCGCGAGTTTCGCCCGCATCTGACGCTGGCCCGTGACTACCGTGCGCCGGAGCCTGAGTCGGCCACGCCGCCGGAGTTTTTCCTGCGCTCCGAACGCTTTGCCCTGTTCGAATCACACAAGGGTCGCTATCGGATCCTGCAAGATTGGTCGCTGATGTGAGCGCACAAAAAAAGGCGCCCGAAGACGCCTGAGAATTCACCTGAGCCGAGGAAGCCAGGTGAGGCCGTTCATAGCAGGGTGCAGCGGTGGTAAGGCGCTGCGTGAACGGGAAATTTTTACACTGATCGTTCCCACGCTCTGCGTGGGAACGCCTCTTGTGGCGCTCCGCGTCACGCTTTGGGACGCAGAGCGTCCCGGACTGCATTCCCACGCGGAGCGTGGGAACGATCATCGGGCTTACTTACCGAGTTTCACCCGGGTCCAGCCACGGGTCATGATCCGCTGCGTGGCAATCGGCTGATCCGGCACCGCATACAACGTCGCCATTACCGCTTGCGACGGGTACGAGCCCGGGTCGTTGCGGATCGCTTCATCCACCAGTGGCGTGGCCGCCGCGTTGGCGTTGCTGTAGCCGTTGCTGTTGGTGATCTCGGCGATGATGTCCGGACGCATCAGGAAGTCCATGAACAGGTAGGCGTTGTCGACGTTGGCGGCATCGCGCGGGATCGCGACCATGTCGTAGAAGCTGCCGGCGCCTTCCTTGGGAATGCTGTAGTCGATCACCACGTTGTTGCCCGATTCCACCGCGCGAGCCTTGGCCTGCAGCACGTCACCGGAGTAACCGACCGCCACGCAGATGTTGCCGTTGGCCAGATCGGAGATGTATTTCGAGGAATGGAAATACGCCACGTTCGGGCGAATCTTCATGAACAGCGCCTCGGCTTCCTTGATGTGCGCGGTGTCCTTGTCGTTCACCGGATAGCCCAGATAATGCAGGGCGGCCGGGATCATTTCGGTCGGCGAGTCGAGGAAACTGATGCCGCAGGCTTTCAGCTTTTCAGCGTTTTCCGGCTTGAACAGCAAGTCCCAGGAATTGGTCGGGGCGTTGGCGCCGAGCACTTCCTTGACCTTGGCCGGGTTGAACCCGATGCCGATCGAGCCCCACATGTACGGGAACGCGTGGGCGTTATCCGGATCACTGGCGGCGGCGTTTTTCAGCAGCACCGGGTTGAGATTCTTCCAGTTCGGCAGCTTCGATTTGTCCAGGGTCTGATAGACGCCAGCCTTGA
This sequence comes from Pseudomonas sp. IT-232MI5, assembly GCF_949767845.1. Taxonomy (NCBI): domain Bacteria; kingdom Pseudomonadati; phylum Pseudomonadota; class Gammaproteobacteria; order Pseudomonadales; family Pseudomonadaceae; genus Pseudomonas; species Pseudomonas sp. IT-232MI5. Next base: position 342,242 of record NZ_CATKQE010000011.1, on the reverse strand, counting down.
TCTGCTTGGCCAGGAAACTGTTCGACGGCACGACCAGGTCGTAGCCGGACTTGCCCGCCAGCAAACGCGCCTCAAGGGTCTCGTTGCTGTCGAAGACGTCGTAGGTCACGCGGATGCCGGTCTCGTCTTCGAACTTCTTGACGGTGTCCGGTGCAATGTAATCGGACCAGTTGTAAACACGCAGCACCTTGTCGTTGGCCTGGGCGCCCATGACCATCGCGCCCATTAAGGACAGTGTCAGCAGAGTCCTGCCAAACATTTTCATTGGTACAACTCCATTCTTTTTATTCAAAAACACAAAGCCAAAACTCGGTTAACAGCGCCAGCATGTGTAGGAGCTGTCGAGTGAAACGAGGCTGCGATCTTTTGATCTTTCACATCAAGATCAGAAGATCGCAGCGTGCCGCAGCTCCTACAGGGTTATGCGGTGGCGGCTTGTTGCTGTGGTCGCCACGACTCGTTTGCGGTCTGATCCATCGCTTCCTGAATCGCCCGCTTGCGGTTGGCTTCTGCCTTGCGGCCGAAGTACCAGACCAGGAAAGTCACCAGCGACACCGCCAGCAGAATCAGGCTGGCCACGGCGTTGATCTCAGGTTTCACGCCCAGACGCACCGCCGAGAACACTTCCATCGGCAACGTCGTCGAACCTGGTCCGGAAACGAAGCTGGCCAACACCAGGTCATCCAGCGACAAGGCGAACGACATCATCCCGCCCGCCGCCAGCGACGGCGCGATCATTGGAATGGTGATCAGGAAAAACACCTTGAACGGTTTCGCACCGAGGTCCATCGCCGCTTCTTCGATCGACAGATCCAGTTCGCGGAGGCGGGCGGAGACTACCACCGCGACATAAGCGGCACAAAACGTGGTGTGGGCGATCCAGATCGTGACGATGCCACGCTCCTGCGGCCAGCCGATCAACTGCGCCATCGCCACGAACAGCAGCAACAGCGACAGGCCGGTGATCACCTCAGGCATTACCAATGGCGCGGTGACCAGACCACCAAACAGCGTGCGACCCTTGAAGCGCGTGACGCGAGTCAGCACGAAAGCGGCGAGGGTGCCCAACGCGACTGCGGCAATCGCGGTGTAGCAGGCGATTTCCAGCGAGCGCACTACCGAGCCCATCAGTTGCGTGTTGTCGAGCAAACCGACGTACCACTTCACCGACCAGCCGCCCCACACCGTCACCAGTTTCGAGGCGTTGAACGAGTAGATCACCAGAATCAGCATCGGCAAATAAATGAACATCAGGCCGAAGATCAACATGAACTTGGAAAAACCGAAGCGTTTCATCCCCGTGCCTCCATCTCTTTGGCCTGGCTGCGGTTGAACAGCAGAATCGGCACAATCAGGATCAACAGCATCACCACCGCCAGCGCAGACGCCACCGGCCAGTCGCGGTTATTGAAGAACTCTTGCCACAGCACGCGACCGATCATCAGCGTCTCCGGGCCACCGAGCAGTTCCGGAATCACGAACTCACCGACCACCGGAATGAACACCAGCATGCAGCCGGCAATAATCCCGTTCTTGGCCAGCGGCACGGTGATTTTCCAGAAGTTGTTGAAGTTGCTCGAACCGAGATCCTGCGCGGCTTCCAGCAAGCTGCCATCGTGCTTGACGAGGTTGGCGTACAGCGGCAACACCATAAACGGCAGGTAGGCGTAGACCACGCCGATATACACCGCAGTGTTGGTGTTGAGGATCTCGATCGGGTGATCGGTCAGCCCCGTCCACATCAAAAACGCGTTGAGCAAACCGTTGTTGCTGAGGATGCCCATCCACGCGTAAACGCGGATCAGGATCGCGGTCCAGGTCGGCATCATGATCAACAGCAGCAGGACGTTTTGCGTTTCCTTGCCGGTCTTGGTGATCGCGTAGGCCATCGGGAAACCGATCAGCAGACACATCATCGTGCTCAGCGCCGCGACCTTCAGCGAACCGAGGTAGGCCGACAGGTACAGCTCGTCTTCGCCGAGCATGGTGTAGTTGCCGATGTTCAGCAGCAGCTGGAATTTCTGTTCGGCGTAGGTGTAGATCTCCGAGTACGGCGGGATCGACAGTGCGGCTTCCGAGAAACTGATCTTCATCACCAGAAAGAACGGCAGCATGAAGAACAGGAACAGCCAGATGAACGGGATGCCAATGACCAGTTTTCGCCCGCTGGGCACCAGGCGCAGGAATTGCTGATTGAAGGTTCTCATGAGCGCAGTACCACGCCGCTGTCGTCTTCCCACCAGACGTAGACTTTGTCGTCCCAGGTCGGGCGCGCGCCACGGCGTTCGGCGTTGGCCATGAACGACTGGACAATTTTGCCGCCGGGCAATTCGACGTAGAACACCGAGTGACCGCCGAGGTAGGCGATGTCATGCACCTTGCCTTCGGACCAGTTGTAGCGGAACTCGGGTTGGGTGGTGCTGACGAGCATTTTTTCCGGACGGATCGCGTAGGTGACCGACTTGTCCTGCACCGAGGTGCTGACGCCGTGACCGACGTAGATCTTCTGCTGCAAGTCCGGGCTGTGAATGATCGCGTGACCTTCAAGGTCTTCCACCACAGTGCCGTCGAAGGCGTTCACGTTGCCGATGAATTCGCAGACCATGCGGCTGACCGGTGCTTCATAGATGTCGACCGGGCTGCCGATCTGAGCGATCCAGCCGAGGTGCATGATCGCGATGCGCTCGGCCATGGTCATGGCCTCTTCCTGGTCGTGGGTCACCATCACGCACGTCACGCCGACGCGTTCGATGATCTGCACCAGTTCCAGTTGCATCTGCGAACGCAGCTTTTTATCCAGCGCGCCCATTGGCTCGTCGAGCAGCAACAGCTTCGGACGCTTGGCCAGCGAGCGGGCGAGGGCGACGCGCTGACGCTGACCGCCGGACAACTGGTGCGGGCGGCGTTTGGCGTATTGGGTCATGTGCACCAGACGCAGCATTTCATCGACACGGGCGTCGATTTCACTGGCGGGCAAACGGTCTTGCTTGAGGCCGAAGGCGATGTTCTGCGCGACGGTCATGTGTGGGAACAGCGCGTAGGACTGGAACATCATGTTGATCGGCCGCTCGTACGGCGGCATGTCAGTGATGTCCACGCCGTCGAGCAGAATCCGCCCTTCAGTCGGGCGCTCGAAACCGGCGAGCATGCGCAGCAGGGTCGATTTGCCCGAACCGGAGCCACCGAGCAGAGCGAAGATTTCGCCCTGATGGATCTCCAGGGACACATCGTCCACGGCCACGGTTTCGTCGAACTTCTTGGTGACACGATCGACTTTCACCAGCACCTTTTTCGGTTGCTGATGACCTTCAAGTGCCTTCCTGTAAGTGCTGGAGGCGTTTGCCATGTGAAACTCCCAACAGGTTTCGTTCGCCTGGCCAATGTGGCCGGGCTTAAGTGGATTGCAAGCCTGTAAGCGCAATCTCAGTCATTACACATCCCCTGTAGGAGTGAGCCTGCTCGCGATGAGGCCATGTCAGTCGACATCTCTGTTGACTGGTCTATTGCTATCGCGAGCAGGCTCACTCCTACAGGGGAATTGCGCATGCCTGACTGACCTTGCACTGCCGAGGGCTTGGTCGGCGCCGCCGTCCTGGCTGCCTGGGTCGTACTTGTTGTTATTACGGGTGTTGCTGTTCACGAATGACGGATGTGCGCAGGCACACCCGACGTCCGAGGGGGCAGTAAATCGTTACGTATTCTTGGGTTGGATCAGCGTTTGTTGCGCCGCGCCGCCCGTTGCCGGCAAGCCGCGCCGAATGCCTGGAAAATCTTCAGGTAGTTCGGGTTGTCCAGCACTTGCCATTCCGGGTGCCATTGCACGCCGAGGGCGAAAGTCGGGCTGTGCTCGACCGAGATCGCCTCGATCAAACCGTCCGGCGCCACCGCTTCGGCGCGCAGGCCGGGCGCGAGGCGGTCGATGCCCTGGCTGTGAATCGAGTTGACCTGGAACTCGCCCGGCAGCTCCAGTGCTTCGAACACACCGCCAGCGAGTACGGTCACGGCGTGGGCCGGTGCGTATTGCACCGCCACGTCCGGGCTATCGGCTTCGCGGTGATCGAGCATGCCCGGCAGCTCATGCACCTTCTGATGCAGGCTACCGCCGAACGCCACGTTCATTTCCTGGAAGCCTCGGCAGATACCGAGCACCGGAACGCCCGCCGCAATGGCTGCACGCAATAAAGGAAGGGTGGTGGCATCCCGCGCCGGATCGTGATCCGTGCCGGGGGCGCTGGCCGGGCCTTGATAGTGGAAGGGTTCCACGTTCGAGGGCGAGCCGGTCAGCAACAGGCCGTCGAGTTGACCGAGCAGGTCTTCGATTTCAGTCAGGTTGCCGAAAGAAGGAATGACCACTGGCAGCCCTTCAGCGCCAACGCTGACAGCACGTACGTACTTGTCGCCGCTGATGTGATAGGGGTGCAGGCCAATCTGTTTGACGCACGCAGTAACGCCGATCAATGGCTTGAATGCCATTTTTATTCACCTCGAAGTTTGACACTTGAACGAGCTTTTCCGGAGCTTAGCCTCGTTGATTTTAATTAACAACTGTCATGTAAAAAATTCTAAACGCCGTTCATCATATCTTCATGATTTCAGGGTCTGTGGCGCCTGTATTGGCACGCGAGTGTTAAAAAAAGCCCGAAAAATAAACCCTGAGCGGCCATCTGTTCGCTATTGACTTCACTTTGCCGTTCGGGTTGACTGGCTCGGCGAAACAGCAGTGAACATAATAATTAACAGCTAAATAGGTGCATCATGTCGGTCCCTCTGCGTACCGTTCAACTCAACGAAGCAAACGCATTCCTTAAGAAATATCCTGAGGTTTTGTACGTCGACCTTCTGATTGCGGATATGAACGGTGTGGTGCGCGGCAAGCGCATCGAACGCACCAGTCTTCATAAGGTTTATGAGAAAGGCATCAACCTGCCGGCCTCGCTTTTCGCGCTCGATATCAATGGCTCCACGGTGGAAAGCACCGGCCTGGGTCTGGACATCGGCGACGCTGACCGCATTTGCTATCCGATCCCCGGCACCCTGAGCATCGAGCCGTGGCAGAAGCGCCCAACCGCACAACTTCTAATGACCATGCACGAGATCGAAGGCCAGCCGTTTTTCGCTGACCCGCGTGAAGTGCTGGCCAACGTCGTACGCAAATTCGACGACCTCGGTCTGACCATCTGCGCCGCGTTCGAACTCGAGTTCTATCTGATCGACCAAGACAACGTGAACGGTCGTCCGCAGTCGCCACGTTCGCCGGTGTCCGGCAAGCGTCCGGTATCGACTCAGGTGTACCTGATCGACGATCTCGACGAATACGTCGATTGCCTGCAAGACATCCTCGAAGGCGCGAAAGAGCAGGGCATCCCGGCTGACGCCATTGTCAAGGAAAGCGCCCCGGCGCAATTCGAAGTCAACCTGCATCACGTCTCCGACCCGATCAAGGCGTGCGACTACGCCGTCCTGCTCAAGCGTCTGGTGAAGAACATCGCCTACGACCACGAGATGGACACCACCTTCATGGCCAAGCCGTATCCGGGCCAGGCGGGCAACGGTCTGCACGTGCACATTTCGATCCTGGACAAAGAAGGCAACAACATCTTCGCCAGCGAGGATCCCGAGCAGAACGCCGCACTGCGTCACGCGATCGGCGGTGTGCTGGAGACCCTGCCCGCGCAAATGGCGTTCCTCTGCCCGAACGTCAACTCGTACCGCCGCTTCGGCGCGCAGTTCTACGTACCGAACTCGCCGAGCTGGGGCATCGACAACCGCACCGTTGCGGTCCGTGTGCCAACCGGTTCGGCCGACGCCGTGCGTATCGAGCATCGCGTCGCCGGTGCCGATGCCAACCCCTACTTGCTGATGGCGTCGGTGCTGGCCGGTATTCACCACGGTCTGACCAATCAGATCGAACCGGGCGCCCCGGTGGAAGGCAACAGCTACGAGCAGAACGAACAGAGCCTGCCGAACAACCTGCGTGATGCACTGCGCGAGCTGGACGACAGCGAAGTCATGGCCCGCTACATCGACCCGATGTACATCGACGTGTTTGTCGCGTGCAAGGAAAGCGAGTTGGCCGAGTTCGAGAACTCGATTTCAGACCTTGAGTACAACTGGTATCTGCATACGGTGTGATTGGCTGAGGCCCTCAAAAGCTGAAGAGCCCCTCACCCTAACCCTCTCCCCGAGGGAGAGGGGACTGACCGGGTTGTCTTGAGATGTTCAGCGACCTGAACGATCCAGTCGATTATGCAATCGGCAAAGATTTTTCAGGTCGGCGGAGATTCTGAGCATCCCCCGATCGGTCCCCTCTACCCCTGGGAGAGGGTTAGGGTGAGGGCAGCCACCTCAAGCCAGACATCGCAACCAGACAGCCCCCCAATTCCCCCTTGTCGAGCCACAACAATGACAACGACCCGCAACGACTGGGAACAACGCTTCCAGTCCCTGACCATCGAAGCCCGCGCGTTCATCAACGGTGAATACCGCCCGGCCATCAGTGGCGATACCTTCGAATGCCTGAGCCCCGTCGATGGCCGTTTCCTCGCCTCCGTGGCCAGCACCGATGAAGCCGACGCCAACCTCGCCGTTGACGTCGCGCGTCAGTCTTTCGAATCCGGCATCTGGGCGAAAAAAGCCCCGGCCGAGCGCAAGCGCATCCTGATTCGCTTCGCCGATCTGATCCTGCAGAACCAGGAAGAACTGGCGCTGCTGGAAACCCTCGACATGGGTAAACCGATCAGCGATTCGATGAGCATCGACATCCCGGCGACCGCCAATGCGATTCGCTGGAGCGCCGAAGCCATCGACAAGATCTACGACGAAGTCGCCGCGACGCCGCACGACCAACTCGGCCTCGTCACTCGCGAGCCGTCCGGTGTAGTTGCGGCCATCGTGCCGTGGAATTTCCCGCTGATCATGGCCAGCTGGAAATTCGCTCCAGCACTGGCGGCGGGCAATTCGTTCATTCTGAAACCTTCGGAAAAATCGCCGCTGACCGCAATCCGCATCGCTCAACTTGCGCTCGATGCTGGCATTCCGAAAGGCGTGTTCAACGTTCTGCCAGGCTTCGGCCACACCGTCGGCAAGGCGCTGGCGTTGCACATGGACGTTGACGTGCTGGCCTTCACCGGCTCCACAGCGATTGCCAAGCAACTGATGATTTATGCCGGCCAAAGCAACATGAAACGCGTCTGGCTCGAAGCCGGGGGCAAGAGCCCGAACGTGGTGTTTGCCGACGCTCCGGATTTGCGCGCGGCAGCACAAGCGGCGGCCGGCGCCATTGCTTTTAACCAGGGCGAAGTCTGCACTGCCGGTTCGCGCTTGCTGGTCGAGCGCTCGATTCGCGAGCAATTCATTCCGCTGTTGGTGGAAGCGCTGCAAGCGTGGAAACCCGGTCATTCACTCGATCCGGCTACCACCGTCGGTGCCGTGGTCGATCAGCGTCAACTCGACAACGTGCTGCGCTACATCAGCATCGGTCGCGAGCAGGGCGCCGAACTGATCGCCGGCGGCCAACGCACCCTCGAAGAAACCGGCGGCCTCTATGTGCAACCGGCGCTGTTCGACGGCGTTACCAACGCGATGACCATCGCTCAGGAAGAAATCTTTGGCCCGGTGCTGTCGCTGATCACCTTCGACACTGCGGAAGAAGCGCTGCAGATCGCCAACGACAGCATCTTCGGCCTCGCCGCTGGCGTCTGGACCAGCAATCTCAGCAAGGCGCACACCTTCGCCCGTGGCCTGCGTGCCGGCAGCGTCTGGGTCAACCAGTACGACGGCGGCGACATGACCGCACCGTTCGGTGGTTTCAAACAATCGGGCAACGGCCGCGATAAATCGCTGCACGCGTTCGACAAGTACACCGAGCTGAAAGCGACCTGGATCAAGCTCTGATTTTCGACAGCGGTGGTCGCTCTTGATGAGCGACCTTCGGAGAACAATAAAATGAAGCAACAACACGTAAACAGCTACTACGCCGCCACCCGCAACGAAGTCATCGACTTTCCGGTTCTGGAAGAGTCAGTCGAGTGTGACGTCTGCATCATCGGCGCCGGCTACACCGGTCTGTCCTCGGCGCTGTTCCTCACCGAAGCCGGCTACAAAGTGACGGTGCTGGAAGCGGCGAAAGTCGGCTACGGCGCCAGCGGGCGCAACGGCGGTCAACTGGTCAACTCCTATAGCCGTGACGTCGATGTGATCGAAGAGCGCTACGGCGACAAGACCGCAGAAATTCTCGGTAGCATGATCTTCGAAGGCGCCGACATCATTCGTTCGCGCATCAAGGAATACGACATCAAATGCGACTACCGCCCGGGCGGCATCTTCGCAGCGATGAACAAAAAACAACTCAACGGTCTGGCTGAGCAAAAGCGCAGCTGGGAGCGTTACGGCAACCGCAATCTGAAGATGCTCGACGCGGCTGACATTCGTCGCGAAGTTGGCTCCGATGCTTACGTCGGTGGCCTGCTGGACATGCAGGGCGGCCACGTTCACCCACTGAACCTGGCGCTCGGTGAAGCGGCTGCGATCACCCGTTTGGGCGGCAAGATCTACGAGCAATCGGCGGCCGTGGAAATCAAATACGGCGAGCCCAACGTTGTGCGCACCGCCAAAGGCCAGGTCCGCGCCAAGTACCTGTTGATCGCCGGCAACGCTTATCTGCCACAAGGTCTCGACAACCGCGTGACCGCGAAAAGCATGCCGTGCGGTTCGCAGATCGTCGTCACCGAACCGTTGACCGAAAAACAGGCGCGCAGCCTGATCACCAACAACTACTGCGTCGAAGACTGCAATTACCTGCTGGATTACTACCGCCTGACGGCCGACAACCGTCTGCTCTACGGCGGCGGCGTGGTCTACGGCGCGCGTGAACCGGACGACATCGAACAACTGATCCGCCCGAAGATCCTCAAGACCTTCCCGCAGCTCAAAGACGTCAAGATCGACTACCGCTGGACCGGCAACTTCCTGCTGACCATGTCACGCATGCCGCAATTCGGCCGCATCGAAAAGAACGCCTACTACATGCAAGGCTACAGCGGCCACGGCGTCACCTGCTCGCACCTCGCCGGCAAGCTGATCTCGGAAATGATCCGCGGCGACGCCGAACGCTTCGATGCGTTCGCCTCATTGCCACACATGCCAATGCTCGGCGGCCGCACCTTCTCCGCGCCACTGACCGCCCTCGGCGCCGTCTACTACTCGCTGCGCGACCGCTTTGGCATCTAAGTTACCTCCCCGGCGGCGGCCCAAGACCCCGCCGGTTTTTTTACCTGACACACCAAAGATCAAAATGTAGGAGTGAGCCTGCTCGCGATGAGGCCAGTCCAGCCACCATCCCTCCCACAGAAACACCAAAAAACCTGTGGGAGCGAGCTTGCTCGCGAAGGCGGCCATCCAGTCAAAAATAATGTTGAATGTGCCACCGAATCGCGAGCAGGCTCACTCCTACAGGTCCGTATTACCAAGGCAAGAAGGACTTTTGCCGCACCGTCCATCGAACCTGCTGAGCAACACCGGCAAACGTGATTTAATAGCCGCCTTTCACGGTTCCGGGACACGGGAGCAACGTGATCCGCGCCCCACGCGCGGCACCCGCCACCCACCCCCATTACCCGTGGGTCTGCGCGAGAACCGCCGAGCGGCGATCAGGCAAGGCAAAAACAGGCGAGGAAGCGGAGTGTAGGGCCCTACATGAGCATTCCGAGCCTGTTTTTAACGCAGCATGATCGCCGCGCAGGCAGTTTTCGCGCAGAGCCTAAGTACTTCTCACATAAGGCAGTCATGGATACGGGTTCTCGACTCAAACTAGTACGCGAAAGCTACAAACTCTCCCAGCGCGAGCTGGCCCGGCGTAGCGGCGTGACCAATGCCACCATCTCCCTGATCGAACAGAATCGCGTCAGCCCCTCCGTCAGCTCACTGAAAAAGCTGCTCGAAGGCATACCGATGTCCCTGGCCGACTTCTTCACCTTCGACCAACCCCCGCGCGAACACCAATACGTCTTCCGCGCCAACGAACAACCCGACCTCGGCCGCCACGGCCTGCGCCTGCTGCTGATCGGCGCCTCCGTGCCAAGTCGTCAGATGCGTCTGCTGCGTGAGCAATACGCACCGGGCGCGAGCTCTGGGGAAGAGCCGATTGTGCATGCTGAGGGCGAGGAGTGCGGGCTGGTGACCCGTGGCACGGTTGAGTTGACCGTGGATGGGTCGGTGAGTGTGTTGAATGCGGGGGATGGGTATTATTTTCCGACTACGCTGCCGCATAAGTTTCGGAATATTGGGGCGGATGAGGCGGAGATTATTAGTGCGAATACGCCGGCGAATTTCTGACGCGCTAGTGTGTGGTTTAATTGCAGTTATCAGAAGACGGTAGTTAGAAAGAAACCGCGTTATTGCGGTTTCTTTTCGTCTGCTGTTCTGCAAGCGTCATTTGTCTTGGCATTGATCATTGCGTTTTTCGGCTTCCGTACAGGTTACATATACAGCCTTATCGCCACGTACTGATTGTTCGGTATCTACAATTCCAGCCATCGAAAGGCTGGCATAGCCAATCGCGCTGGCTACCAAGAGAGCTCGAATAGAGTCGCGATAGATATTCATGTTTTATTCCTTCCGGTGATTTCAGTGAATGAGATATTACCTAACTAAATTTATATATATCTGCGAAAAATACACCTGTTAAAGTTGACAGGTTGTTAAAGCGATATGCGATAAGGCATATCACCAAAAAGTCAGGATTTTCTCATGGTCTAATGCCTATCCTTTCTTCGGTTGTTTTTCATTCGCTCTTTACAAAGCCCCTAGGCAGCAATCTCATCAGCCCCAACCGACTTGTAGGACGCAAAACCGGTCGGCGAGGGAGCCGGTTGGAATGCCGTAAAACCGCGTTTCAAGGTGCAATCGACGTAATCCGATGCGTTCGAAGTCTCAGGGCAAAAAAGCTCGCCATGTCTGTGCCACTTCATCGCCCTCGACGGACGAATCCCCTCACCACACGACGCGTTTTCCTACGCCTTTTTCAGAACTCAAATTCGCACACACCTCGATTTGGAACTTTCCTAAAAAGCGATGTCAATTTGATGGCGTGTCGCGACGCTCATTGAACAGGATCAACCAGTGCCAGGCTGTTTCCTGGCAACCCAAGGAAGTGTGTGATGAGACTATTACTCGCCATGTTGTTGATGTTCAGCAGTTACACGTTCGCCAGTTGCGGGAACATCGACGACCACGATCAGCGGGCCTATTGCAATGCGAGGGAGAGCGGCAGCAGTTGCGGCAATATCGATAATCACGATTTGCGCGCCTCGTGCAACGCCGAGTTGGGTGGCAGCTCCTGCGGCAACATCGATGACCATGATCAGCGCGCCTACTGCAACGCGAAGAAGAGCGGCAGCAGTTGCGGCAATATTGATAATCACGACTTGCGTGCGCGGTGCAATGCGGAGCAGGGCAACAGCTCATGCGGCAACATCGATGACCATGATCAACGAGCCTATTGCAACGCCACGACCGGCGGCAGCAGTTGCGGGAATATCGACAACCATGACCTGCGCACCCGCTGCGAAGCCCTGAAACGTTGAACCTTGCAGATCAGTTCGAATTGATGGCGTTACGATATCAATGATAGAGTCCCGGGCCATTTTTCCAAGGAAGACCACTGTGCTACGTAATCGTCTCTTTATCTGTGCTGCATTACTTACTTGCAGCTTTTCCGCACAGGCCATCTCAAAAACCGAATATCTGAAAGGCTGCAAGATCCTTGAAAACGCGGCGATGGTCGTGATGCAGGCACGTCAGGATGGCGCTCCCATGGCGACGCTTTGGGACATTTCGGAAAAAAATGAGAATAAGTTGATCACCAAGATGTATCAGAGGCTCATTCAAGATGCGTATGAAGAGCCACGGCGCGAAACCGCAGAGCAGCAAACGGCCGCGACCACTGAATTCCAGAACAAATACTTCTCTGCCTGCTTGGTCAGTACGCCCAAAGAATGAGTGCCGATTTAAAGATTCTGCGCAGCCAGTGTGAAGCGATGAGGCGCTGATATCCGGTTCCTGTCACCAATAGGGGAAACCGATGCCTGAACAGGCGTCGGTTTTTTTTCGCCTAAACCATGACCATTCATCCAATACACCGCACCTTCGAGCCAGCCACTCTTCCAATGCTGTAACTCACCCAGCAAAGGAAGAACCACCATGCTGAACCATAAAATCGCGGTGTTAACCCTCGCGGCCTTGCTGTCCGGCAGTTCGCTGTACGCGATCGCGGCCGGCGAAACGCCGACCCCGACAGCGAACGACGGCAACAGCCAGACGCGTGATCCGGCGTCTCCAGCCACCAATGCCGACCCGGATGCCGACTCGCTGCCCAAGGGTGGTGATGGTGGCAAGACCGACAATGGGCCGGTGCCTTCTGCCTCCAAGCCCAGCCCTGCGGGTCAACCGTCCGGTAGCAGCAGTGGTGGTAACGGCGGTGGTTAACGGATATTGCGCACTAAAAAGCCCGGTCCTTTTGAGCCGGGCTTTTCTTTGCCTGTCGCTGGCATGGAAATCAGTCGTTTACTTCGTTTTCCAATGCCCGCCACCATTCTCACAATCAATCCGCGCCTGCGCCAAATGCTCCACGTCGTAGTAATACGTGGTCACTTGCGCGTTGTCGGGGATATTCAGGGCTTTGGCGTTTTTGTCCTTGCTGGTGGAATGCGGGTTGGCCAGGGATTCCTGGGTGATCGTGGCGATACACGTGGCCTGATAGTGATCGGCGCAGTGTTCAACCTTGGTTTTAGTGCTGCTCAGCATGTCCTTGCTTTCGTTGCTGCACGACCAGTCGATTGAGTTGACCGGCATGCCTTCATATTCATAACAGCTGTGGGTTTCCACCGCTGGCACCGAGGCGCTGGAGGATTGGGTCTGGACGTCGCAGCCTTCGGCCATGACGCAGGTGGGGATGACGGCGAAGGTGGCGATCAGAAGCAGGAATCGAATGTTCATCGGGCTTTCCTCTCCAATGGCGCCGTGTCTGATCGAGAATTTGGCGCTGATACAGTTTCGAGATTGTGCGGAGGAGGGGGTTCCATCGGGTTTTTGATTTGCTCCTATCACGTACACTGCGAAACAATCGGAAACATTCAGCGCCCAAGGATTGGAACATTGCCCATGATTGAAATCGGCAGCCGCAATAACGCGCCCCCCTCGCAGCATCCATTCCACGACATCTATCTGTTTCACATTGACCCTGCAAAGCCAGACACGCCTTTCTGTTTCGAACAGTCGATGTCCGGCGGGCATATGGAGCATGGCGGTGCGCGATGGTTGGCGCTGGATGAACTGGACGCCTGGCCGGGACAGTGGCGTGAGCATTTGAATAAGGCTGATTGCGCGTGGGTTGCCGAGTTGATCGATGCCCATCCAAAAGCCGATCAGGCTGGTTTGGTGTCGCTGATCCTTCAGCGGCATTGCGGGTCAGCGAAGCCAGTCGGGCGTCTTAAGGCCATCGGCAACTGGCTCAAACGCAACATCCACGTCGGCGGCCGCTACGGCGTTTAACCCACGGAGACTCCCATGACCCAGACCCTCGAACGCGCTATCGCCATCGCCGCCACGGCTCACGCCGGGCAGGTCGACAAGGGCGGAGCGCCGTACATTCTGCATCCGCTGAAAGTCATGTTGCGCATGAGCACGCTGGAAGAACGCATCGTCGCTGTGCTGCACGATGTGGTTGAGGATTGCGGCATCAGCCTCGTTGATCTGCGCAAAGAAGGCTTCAGCGAAGACGTTTTGAGCGCTATCGAATCCGTGACCAAAGTGCCGGGCGAATCCTATGAAGACTTCGTCGACCGCGCCGCACAGAACCCGATCGGTCGGGTGGTGAAGCTGGCGGACTTGGAGGAGAACAGCGACCTGTCGCGAATTGCCTCGCCAAGTTGGGAGGATTTGGAGCGGATCGAGAAGTACCGTCGCGCGATTGGACGGTTGCGCGCATAACTTGCTGCGCCCGATGTAGGAGCTGCCGAAGGCTGCGATCTTTTGACTTTATTTTTGAAGATCAAGATCAAAAGATCGCAGCCTTCGGCAGCTCCTACATGGGTTGTGGTGTGTCAGGCAGATAGCCAGGAAGGCGACTATGAAATCCATTCTCTGTTTGTTGATTGCTGCCGGTTTCGGCGCGCTGTTGCAGTTCGAAGGCGTGCCCCACGGTTTGTTGTTAGGCTCGATTGTCGTCACCGCATTGTTTGCCAGCAAAACCGGTATCGCGCCGGCAACGCCTTATGGACTGGGCTACATCCAGGTCACGCTGGGTATCGCCACCGGGCTGATGTTCGAAGCGTGGAACAGCGAGACGGCCTCGACGATGTTGCCTAGCCTTGGTGTGTTGCTGATTTGCCTGACGGTGCAAATCGCGTTGGCCGGATGGTGGCTGACGCGCGGCGCAGGCTGGAACCGTACCGATGCGCTGTTGGCGGTTTATCCCGGCGCATTGGCAGCGGTGTTCGATTTACTCGAGTCGGAGAAAGCGTCGAGCAAGGTCATCATTGTGCATCTGATGCGCTTGCTGCTGATCACGGTACTGGTGAGTTTCCTGATTCCCGGCCAGGCGGCTGCGGTGGCGGTTGCCGATGGTGATCCTTTAACGACAGGCATGGCACTGACCGCGTTTTCGGTGATCGCATTGAGTGTACTGCTCGGACGCTTGCTGCTGGTGATCGGCGTACCGGCGCCGTTCATGCTCACGGCGATCATTATCACTGCCGTGTTCGTGAAATCGGGATGGCTGCACGGTTTTCATATGCCGGACTGGAGTTTGAATCTGGCGGCGCTGATTCTCGGCGTGCGGATCGGTTCAAGGTTTCAAGGCCTTGGCGTCGCGGAACTGGGACGTCACGGGCGCACGGCGTTGGTCTCAGTGGGTTTGATGATCGTGGTAGCCGCAGTATTTGCTGAGGTGGCGGCGCGCTGGTTGGGCAGTGATCCGCTGTCGCTATGGCTGGCGTACATGCCGGGGGCGATTGAGACGATTGCGATTGTCGCGTTTGGTGGCGGGCTGAATGTGGTATTTATCCTGACTCATCATTTGAGCCGGATGGTGTTGCTGCATTTTGCCCCGGCGTTGTTGGTGCAAGTGCGGAGGGCGCGGGAGGAAACCTGACCGGAGCCACTGATGCCTGCATGTTGCGGTGTGTCAGTTAGATCCATCCCCCTCACCCCAGCCCTCTCCCCCAGGGGGGCGAGGGGGAAGGGAGCCGATTGTGGGCTGTTCAAAACTTGAGTTCGGCTCGCTATTCCAGGTCGGCGTAGCTCGGAAAAACAACTCGGTCAGTCGCCTCTCACCCAAGTGGGCGAGGGGGGGAAGGGAGCCGATTGTGGGCTGTTCAAAACTTGAGTTCGGCTCGATGTTCCAGGTCGGCGTAGCTCGGAAAAACAACTCGGTCAGTCGCCTCTCTCCCAAGTGGGCGAGGGGGGGAAGGGAGCCGATTGTGGGCTGTTCAAAACTTGAGTTCGGCTCGCTATTCCGGGTCGGCGTAGCTCGGAAAAACAACTCGGTCAGTCGCCTCTCTCCCAAGTGGGCGAGGGGGGGAAGGGAGTCGATTGTGGGCTGTTCAAAACTTGAGTTCGGCTCGATATTCCAGGTCGGCGTAGCTCGGAAAAACAACTCGGTCAGTCCCCTCTCCCTCTGGGAGAGGGTTAGGGTGAGGGGCTTTTGCTCTACGTGGTCGATGCGGCACTAGCGGATGTGTGCGCCGAAGCCTTCGCTATCCGGCGCGATATCGCTCTTCAAAGTCAAAGCAGGAATCTCATACTCCCCACCATTCTGCTGCCGAAACCCGATCGGCCTCGTACTCCACAGCTCATCCAGCCGCCGCCCCAGTTCATCACAAGTCTCGGCATACCGCGCCGCATCCATCCGACTTGTCCGATACACCACAAACGGCGGCACCACTTCAAAACCGGGGTAATACAAAATCCCGTGTTGAATCGGAAACAGCAAATCATCCATCGGCCCGTTAATCCCTCGCGGTGCATAGTGCGATTCCCAGCCGCCAGTGGTAACCATCAACATCGCCCGTTTGCCTTTCATTTTCCCTTCGCCATAACGCTCGCCCCAACGACTGTCGGAATGCTCGCCGACGCCATAGGCAAAGCCGTATGCATACACCCGATCAACCCAACCTTTGAGAATCGCCGGCATGGTGAACCACCACAGCGGAAACTGCAGAATCAGCGCATCCGCCCACAACAGTTTTTCCTGCTCGCGAGCGATGTCGGTGGCTTGAGTGCCTTCGGCGTAGGCGACTTTCGAGTCGAGGGAGGCGTGGAACGGTTTAGTCGCATCGCGCTGCGGGGCATCGTCAGCGTCGAGGCTGGCTTTCCAGTTCATTGCATAGAGGTCGGAGACCTGCACGGTGTGGCCGGCGGCTTGCAGGCGCTGGACGCTGAAGTCGCGCAGCGAGCCGTTGAGGGAAGTCGGTTCTGGATGGGCGTAAACCAGTAGCACTTTCATGTTGAAGCTCCGTTAGCTGAGTGACTGCAGGATCGGCGTTCAACCGGTATATTGGAAATGAATGTCTGATATGTCTGGTATAGCCATGAATAATTTGAGACGACTGGATATCAATCTGCTGCTGACCCTTGATGTGCTGCTGTCGGAGCACAACGTCACCCGCGCGGCGCAGCGCCTGAACCTGTCGCAGCCGTCGGTGAGCGTGCATCTGGCCAAGTTGCGCGACATCTTTGGCGATCCGCTGCTGTTGCCCGGGCCGCGTGGTATGCGCCCGACGGCACGCGCCGATGAATTACGTGAACCGTTGCGCGAGGCGCTGGAGGCATTGGAGAGGGCGGTGGCGCCGGCCAGTGCGTTTGACCCGGCGCTGGCGACGCACACCTGGAAAGTCGCCGCGACCGATTACGGCGAGTCGACGGTGGTGTTGCCGGCCCTCAGCAGATTGCGCGAACAGGCGCCGGGCACGCGGCTGGCGGTGATCGATCTGACCCCGGCGCATCTGGTCAAACAGGCCGAGCAAGGCGTGTTCGATCTGGCGCTGCACATCAGCGAAGATGCGCCGCCGGAGCTGCATCGACGTCCGCTGTTCACCGAGCGTTATGTGCTGGCCGGTAGAGTCGGGCATCCAGGTTTGATGCAGGCGCCGAGCCGCGAACAGTTCTGCGCGCTGGAACACGTGATGGTGTCGCGCGAGGGCGGAGGCTTTTTCGGGGTGACTGATCGGGCGTTGGCCGATGTCGGGCTGATGCGCAAAGTGGTGTTGTCGGTGCCACACTTTCTGATGGCGATGTCGGTGCTGGCGGCCACCGATCTGGTGGCGATGCTGCCGTCACGCCTGGTGCGTGGCAACCCGGCGCTGCAAGTGGTCGACGCGCCGCTGGAAGTACCCGGTTACGAGATGGCGATGTTCTGGGGTGAACGCTCGCATCGCGATCCGGCGCACAAATGGCTGCGCGAGCATTTGCTGGCGTCGGTCTGAGGCGCAGTCAGGCGTGGCCGAGGGCAATCGCAAACGACACGACGATCATGCACGCAAACGCAAAATTGAGATTCATGAGGTATTCATCCTGAGCCTTTTAGAAGTGCGGCCATTCTGAACAGGTTGAAAGCAAAGAAAAAATTCGCCTTGTCGATTCCAATGATCGAAACGATTGATACCCGGTCGGTTTGTGTTTACTTGGGGCTTTCGCTAGTCTTGCGAAACCTGCAATTACAAGCATAAACAGGCATAACCATGCACGATCATTCCGCAGCCGAACTGCCCTCTCTGCGCCGGCAGAAAATCCTTTTGCTCCTCGAACGTGACGGCAAGGTCATGGCCTCCGAGCTGAGTCAGCACTTTGCGGTGTCCGAAGACACCATCCGCCGCGACCTCGCCGAACTGGACAATGCCGGGCTGGTGCAACGCGTACACGGCGGGGCGTTGCCGCGTCCGAAAGACTCTGGCAAGGACTACTTCACGCGGCTGGACGAGACGGATGAGGTGAAGATTCGTCTGGCGCAACGGGCGGCGCAGGAGATTGAAGACGGGCAGATTGTGCTGTTCGATTCCGGCTCGACCACGCTACAAGTTGCGCGCTCGTTGCGTGCAGATATCAGCATCACGGCGGTGACCGCTTCACCGATGACGGCGATTGCCCTGTCTGAATTCAAGGCTGTGAAAGTGATTCTCGCTGGCGGCCAGTTGAACCCGCGGACGATGGCGGCGGGTGGGCATGAGGCGCTACGGCTGCTGGCCGGGATCAGGGCGGATCTGGCGATTACCGGGGTTTGTGCGATTCATCCGGAAGTGGGGATCACTTCGCTGCATTTCGATGAAGTGCCGGTGAAGCAGGCGATGCTCGATGGCGCCGCGCGGGTGATTGCGGTGACCACGGCGGACAAGCTCGGGGCGGTGGAGCCGTTTGTGGTGGCGCCGTGTGCGCGCCTGCATACGCTGATTACCGAGCGGCATGTGGCGTCGGGGAGTGTCGAGGATTATCGGCGGTTGGGGATTGTGGTGGAGCAGTTGCCGGATTGAGGTTTTGGGGTGGGGCTGATGGCCTCATCGCTGGCAAGCCAGCTCCCACAGTTTTTTGCGGTGTACATGAAATTTGGGTACGCCACGGACACTGTGGGAGCTGGCTTGCCAGCGATGGGGTCAGCAGGATCAACACAGGCTTAGCGAAGTCGCTCAAGCATCTGGTAATACCACATCCCCGCCGCCAACAACGGGTTACCGAGCAAATCCCCCATCGGCACACGAATGTGCTGGCACTGGGCAAACGTATCGAACTGCTCCATCTGCCCGGTGATCGCCCGGCCCATGATTTCGCCCATGATGTGCGTGGTCGCGATGCCGTGCCCCGAGTAGCCCTGGCAATACCAGACGTTGTCCGAGAGCTTGCCCAGTTGCGGGATGCGGTTGATGACGATGCCCATTGCGCAGCTCCACTGGTAATCGATCTGCACGCCTTTGAGCGCCGGGAAGGTCTGCTCGATGCACGGGCGCAGTTCGGCGGCGATGTCCCGTGAATCCTTGCCGCTGTAGTTGGCGCCGCCACCGAACAACAAGCGGCCATCAGCGGTGAGGCGGTAGTAGTCGAGGACGAAGCGGCAGTCGTATACCGCAAGGTCTTCGGGGTTGATCTGTTTCGCCAGATCGCCCAGTGGTGCGGTGGTGACGATGCCGCCCATGGCCGGAAAAATCTTGCCCTTGAGCTGTCCCGGTTCGAGCTTGTGATAGACGTCGCCAGCGAGCATTACTTGATTAGCGTCGATCTGCCCGTGAGCCGTGCGCACACCGGGCGTAGCGCCGTGAATAATCTCCAGCACTTCGCTGTTTTCGAAGAGCAGCGCCCCGAGACTTTCCGCCGCCCGCGCTTCACCGATGCACAGGTTGAGCGGGTGCAGATGCATGTTGCGGGTATTCTTGATTGCGCCGTGGTAGAGGTCGCTTTGCAGCAGATCACGCACCTGACTGCGGTCGAGCAGGCTGACTTCATCGCCTAATCCGCGCCGTACGGCTTCTTCATGATCCTTACGCAAATCAATCATGTGGCTGGGCTTGTACGCGGCGTGCAAGTGGCCGTGTTTGAGGTCGCATTGAATGCCGTATTTCTCGACGCGTTGCTGGATGATTTCATGTCCGCGCCAGCGCAGGTGCCAGATGAAATCATCGACTTCATTGCCGAGTTTCGCGCGCATCTGTTTGCGCATCGCGCCGTCGCCGGAAAGGCTGCCGGTGACTTGTCCGCCATTGCGCCCGGTGGCGCCCCAGCCGATCTTGTGGCTTTCGACGATGGCGACTTTCAGGCCTTTTTCAGCGAGTTCGACGGCGGTGGCGACGCCGGTAAAGCCGCCGCCGATGATCACCACGTCAACCTTGTGCCGGCCTTGCAGGGTCGGGTAGTCGGTGTCTTGGTTAAGGGTGGCGGTGTAGTAGGAATTGCAGCGTTCGGTCATGTCAGTGTCCACACAAATTCTTCGGTTGTACGCGGTCCCTGTAGGCCTTCGCCTGCTCGCGATAGCGGTGTGTCATTCACCTATGATGTGACTGACATGGCCTCATCGCGAGCAGGCTCACTCCTACAAGGGATAGTGGTGAATATTCAGGCGTCGGTGAGATACCACCGCCAATCCTGCTCACCCACTTCGGCCATGAACTGTCGATACTCGGCACGCTTCACCGCCAGATACACCCCGAGAAATTCCTGCCCCAATGCATCCCGCGCCCACACCGAATTTTCCAGCGCCTGCAGCGACGTCAGCCAATCCGTCGGCAGCAATTCCTTCGCCTGCGCATAACCATTGCCCTCGACCGGCGCACCCGGATCAAGGTCTTCACGAATGCCACGATGAATCCCGGCAAGGATCGCCGCCGCTGCCAGATACGGGTTGGCGTCGGCGCCGCAGATGCGGTGTTCGATGTGCCGGGTGTTGGCCGGGCCACCGGGCACGCGCAGGCTGACAGTACGATTGTCGACGCCCCAGGTCGGCGCCAGCGGCGCGTAGCTGTTGGCCTGAAAGCGTCGATACGAGTTGGCGTTAGGGCAGAACAGCAGCAGCGAATCGAGCAATGACGCGAGCATGCCGCCAATCGCCGTGCGCAGCAGCGGCGTGCCGGCCGGGTCTTCCGAGGCAAACAGATTGTGTCCCGCGCCATCGGCCAGACTCACATGCATGTGCATGCCGGTGCCGGCCAGATCATCGAACGGCTTGGCCATGAACGTTGCCTGCATGCCGTGCTTGTGGGCGATGGCTTTGACCAGACGTTTGTAGCGCACCGCCTGATCCATCGCCTCCAGCGCGTCGCCATGTTCGAGGGTGATTTCGACCTGACCCGGCGCGTATTCGGAGATCGCCGTGCGCGCCGGAATGCCGTGCAGTTTGCAGGCGCTGTAGAGGTCGGCGAGGAACGGTTCGATCTGCTCCAGCTCGCGCAAACCATAAACCTGGGTGTGTCGCGGTCGACCACCGTCAGCGTCCAGTGCCGGTTGCGGACGGCCGTTGTGATCGCGTTTGGCATCGAGCAAGTAGAACTCCAGCTCGCAGGCCATCACCGGGTGATAACCCTCGGCCTTGAGCCCGTCGATGACCTTGATCAGCAAGTGTCGTGGGTCGGCGATGCTCGAAGGCATGCCCTCGGTCGGGTGCATGCTGACCTGCACGGCGGCGGTCGGAATCTGCCGCCATGGCAGGCGCACCAGACTGCCTTCCAGCGGATAGGCGCGGCAGTCGATATCGCCGACGTCCCAGACCAGGCCGGAGTTCTCGACGTCTTCACCCTGCACGGTCAGACCGAGGATGGTGCTTGGTAGCGGTCGACCGCTTTGGTACACGGCGAGCAGTTCTTCGCGGTGCAACAGCTTGCCGCGTGGCACGCCGTTGGCGTCGAGAATGAACAACTCGATCATGTCAATATCGGGGTTCTGGTCAAGGAACAGGCGTGCGTCTTCGATGGCTGCGAATTTCATAATCAATCACTCACGATGGCGCCGCACAGGCGCGCAGATTCGGGCCGGACACGACGCGGCAAAAAGGCGTAGGTGTCCTGGCAGGGATATCAAGAAGCAGGAGACTGTCGCGGTTCTTTAACGGACGCGATCAGATAGACCGGGCGATATCCGGCGGGCGTGCGGAGTGACGCAGCTTGGAACGGCGCAGGGCCATGGGGAGATTGACGATACGATTCATACGCCGCCCTTGTGAGAGAGGGCGCGCAGGGTAGAGACGTTCAACGATTCTGGTTGTTGTAGTGACGTACTCATAACGCGTGTTTCCGTTGGCGGAAAACGTCGGTGGCGGGGGATGCCCGCCGACCGGTGTGCCCGGATAGTAAGGGGGAATTCGCGGGCGTGTAAACGGGAGATTCGCAGGCCAGGGTTCAGCGCATCAGTTCAAAGCCCAGCCCGGCGAGGGCGCAAACGATCAACACACTGATCACACCGCGTTTGAAAACGAACAAGGCCAATGCCGCCGCAACGGCCAGCGCCACTGAAAAAACATCTGTCGCCCCGTTAAAGCCATTCGGCCAGAACACGTGATAAGCGAAGAAACACGCCAGATTCACAATCACCCCGACCACGGCGGCGGTGATTGCCGTCAGCGGTGCGGTGAACTTCAGTTCGTTGTGCGTCGATTCCACCAATGGCCCGCCGGCGAGGATGAACAGAAACGAGGGCAGGAAGGTGAACCAGGTCACCAGCGTTGCTGCCAGTGCGCCGGCGGCAAAGGCATGTTCTGGGCCGAACGCCGGTTGCACGTAGGCACCGACGAAACCGACAAACGCCACCACCATGATCAGCGGGCCGGGGGTGGTTTCGCCGAGGGCGAGGCCGTCGATCATCTGTGTCGGCGTCAACCAGCCGTAATGCCCGACGGCACCCTGATAAACGTAAGGCAGCACCGCGTAGGCGCCGCCAAACGTGAGCAGGGCGGCTTTGGTGAAGAACCAGGCCATTTGCGTGAACGTGCCGTCCCAGCCGAATAATGCGGTCAACAACGCCATCGGTAAACACCAGAGCACTGCGCCGATCAAAGCCAGACGCAGCAGCTTCGGCAGGCTGAAACGGGCGTGTTCGGGGGCCGGCGTATCGTCGTCGATCAACGCCGGGCCGAAGGATTTCTCGCTGTTGCGCGCCCCTGCGTTGCTGAACCGCTGCGGTGCGAACCGTCCGCCCAGATAGCCGATCAACGCAGCCCCGAGGACGATCAAGGGGAAGGGCAGATTGAAGGCGAAAATCGCCACGAACGACGCCCCGGCAATCGCCCACAGCCAGGCATTTTTCAATGCACGCGAGCCGATGCGATGCGCGGCGTGCAGGACAATCGCGGTGATCGCCGGTTTGATCCCGTAAAATACCCCGGCCACCGCCGGCACGTCACCGAAAGCGACGTACAGCCACGACAAGCCAATCAGAATGAACAGCGACGGCAGCACAAACAGCGCACCGGCGATGACACCGCCCCAGGTGCGATGCAGCAGCCAGCCGATGTAAGTCGCCAGTTGCTGAGCCTCGGGGCCGGGCAGCAACATGCAGTAGTTGAGTGCGTGCAGAAAACGCTTTTCGGAGATCCAGCGCCGACGTTCGACCAACTCCTGATGCATGATCGCGATCTGCCCGGCCGGCCCGCCGAAACCGATGCAGCCGAGTTTCAGCCAGAAGCGCCAGGCCTGGCGCAGGGTGACGGGATCGGGGCGGGGCAGGTTGTTCGGCGCTGTGCTCAAGCGAGACTCCGGAGTTGAATCCTGGCGGAGTGGCTATCTAATCAGACTTTTAACCCTCACCCCAGCCCTCTCCCAGAGGGAGAGGGGGCCGACCGCGGTGTCTGGCGTTATCCATCGACCTGAAAAATCGAGTCGATTATGGATTCAGAGCCAATCTTTCAAGTCGGTGAATCTCTGCAATATTCCCCCAATCAGTCCCCTCTCCCTCGGGGCGGTCCGACGTTTCGGGAGGGCTAGGGTGAGGGGCTTTTGCTTTTCAGGCATGCGCCAGGCTCCAGCGCAACGCCGCATCCCTATCGCTCTCACGGCCCTCGACCCAGTGAGAACCCTCAGGCGTAGTCTCGCGCTTCCAGAACGGCGCACGGGTCTTGAGCACGTCCATGATGAACGCGCACGCCTCGAACGCCATATGCCGATGCTTGCTGCTGACCCCGACAAACACAATCGGCTCACTCACCGACAACGCACCGACCCGATGCACAATCTCCACACCCAACAGCGGCCAGCGCTCGCGGGCCTCTTCGGCGATCTGTTCGAGGGCTTTTTCGGTCATGCCTGGATAGTGCTCCAGAAACAATTCATTCACGCTCTGACCAACATTCAGATCACGCACATAACCAACGAAATTCACCACCGCGCCGACCCGTGGATTGCGCGCGTGCAGATCAGCCGTCAACTGGCCGACGTCGAAGCTTTTGTGCTGGACGCGAATAGCCATCGATCAACCTCCGGTCACTGGCGGGAAAAACGCGATTTCATCGAAATCCTCAATCACCTGACTCGGCTGACACAACTCCTGATTCACCGCGCACATCAGGTTGCCGGCGCCGAGCACTTCACGCCACAGATCGCCGCGCTGCATGAGCATTTGCCGCACGTCTTCCACGCAGCCCAGCGTGTCAGTCAGCGGAATTTTTTCACCGCCCAGATTGAGCCGGTCACGGTAGCTGGCGAAGTAGTTGATCAGGATCATTGCGCGTCCTCCCATTGAAAGTGTCCCGAGCGACCGCCCTGTTTACTGAGCAGGCGGATATCGCCGATAACCATGGCCCGGTCCACCGCTTTGCACATGTCGTAAATGGTCAACGCGGCAACGCTGGCGGCGGTCAACGCTTCGAGTTCGACACCGGTCTGGCCGGTGAGGCGGCAGGTGCTGGTGATCTGCACGCGATCCGGTTCGCAGGCCTTGAGTTCGACGTGAATCGAACTGAGCAGCAGCGCGTGACACAGCGGGATCAGCTCGTGGGTACGTTTGGCGGCCTGGATGCCGGCGATCCGCGCCACCGCGAAGACATCGCCTTTCGGGTGACCGTTGGCCTGGATCATTTGCAGGGTTTGCGGGCGCATCTGCACCCAGGCTTGCGCGCTGGCTTCGCGGCGGGTCGCAGCTTTGTCGCTGACGTCGACCATGTTGGCGCGGCCCTGATCGTCAAGGTGGGTGAGGGTGTGGCTCATGCGGAAAACTCCTGGATCGGGCTGTAAATTCGCGGGGCGTTGCGGTGCGGTACATGGATCAGATTGAGTCGGTGTTTGAGTGCCCAGCGCACGGTCAACGCGGTAGGCGCGGACAGACTGACGAGGGTGCCGAGGCGGGCGCGCACGGCTTTGTGAATCAGTTCGAGGCTGCAACGGCTGGTGACCACGACAAAGCCTTCAGCGGCATCGACGGCGGCGAATTGCATCGCGCCGATCAGCTTGTCGAGGGCGTTGTGACGGCCGATGTCTTCGCGGCACAGCAACGCTTCACCGTCAGCGTCGAAGAACAGCGCGGCATGCAAGGCACCGCTGCTGCGGGCCAGTTGTTGAGCGGCTTCGATGCGTTGGCGAATGCCGTCGAAATGTTCGGCCGGCGGCAGTGCTGACGGTTGCAGAATCTGCAGTTGCGGCAACGCCTGCTCCAGCGCTTCGACGCCGCAGATGCCGCAGCCACTGGTGCCGGTCATTTGCCGACGATGATCCTTGAGGGCCCAGAACGCCCGGCTGGAAATCTGCACGTCGGCCTGACAGGCCTGATCGAAATGCGTGAGGCGGATGTCGTAGATCTCGTCGACGCTGTCGATGATCGCGTTGCTCAGGCTGAAGCCACGGATGAAGTCTTCGAGGTTACCGGGCGAGACCATCATCACTGCTTGGCTGAGGCCGTTGTAGCTGATGGCGAGGGCGATTTCCGAAGCCAGCGCGGCGTGGGAGATGGCGGCGCCGGGCAGGTATTCGCGAAACGCCACTTGCGCCGGTTGTGGCGCGGGGGCGTTGGGTTCGCTGGTGGATTCTGTGAGGGTTTCGACGTGGCAGAGCATCTGAAAAGTCCCGAAGCGCTGAAGAGTGTTCAGGCTACGGGGGCGTTAAAAGTGCGTCCAATCGCTTGTTCCGATGTGGTGATTGCTTTGGTCGATCAACCAGGATTTGTCTTGGCTGGTCAGGCCCCATCGCTGGCAAGCCAGCTCCCACAGGTTTCTGTGTCGTGCACAGAAACTGTGATCACATCGGAAACTGTGGGAGCTGGCTTGCCAGCGATGAGGCCGGGACATCCACCCTTGCTTATTCGGCAGAAACCTCAACCCCAAACAACTTCCGCGCCTCGGCAAAACACTTCTCGGCAATCGCCGAACGCGGCTCGGTCTTGCGCATCACCAGGCCTAGCGGCGCCAGCACGCTGGCATCCGGCAACTGCATGAACGACAGGTGCTCGATCGGCTCCTCAAGCCCGCTGTCCAGCGGCATGATCGCGCAGCAGAAGCCTTGGTGAATCGCCTGCAACAGCTGATAGGTCGAATCGCTTTCCATGATCGGCTGCGGGCTGAGCCCACGGCTGCGGAAGCTCAAGTCGATGGATTTACGGTAATGCATGCCGGCGGTGATCATCCCCAGCGGTAATTCGGCGGCGTCTTCCCAGCTCATTTCCGAGCCTTCGAACTGGAAGTGGCGGTTGTCGTAGAGCAGGCCGACGCGGGTCTCGCCGATTTCGAAAAACTCGAAATAGTTCGGGTTGACGTGGTCCAGATAGCAGACGCCCAGATCAAGCTGATTGTTGCCCAGCCCGGCGATGATCTCGTCGGAACTGAGCGATGACAGGCTGAACTTCAACTCTGGATATGTCCCCGACAAACCCTGAATGTAATTGACCGGGTTGAAGCTGCTCAGCGGCACCAGACCCAGACGCAAGCTACCCACCAATTGCCCGCGACACGCCGCCGCTTCGGCGAACAAACCGTCATGCGCGGCGAGCAAGGTGCGCGCCCAGGCCAGCACGCGTTCGCCGGCCTGGGTGAAACCTTCGAAGCGCTGGCCACGGTTGACCAGCACCAGATCCAGCTCATCTTCGAGATTGCGCAGGCGCATCGACAACGTCGGTTGGGTGATGTGGCAGCGTGCGGCGGCCTGGCCGAAGTGGCGGGTTTCGTCCAGCGCGATCAGGAACTTGAGTTGTTTGATGTCCACGATGGCACCTGCTCGATGGGGATTTTTTGATTGAGTATTGACGCGGATGCGCGAGACGCACGAAAAGCGCAGGGTGCGACGATCTCACTTGAACAGTTGTTCGTCCAATCGGAAGTATTTAAGGCACTATCGATCAGCTCTATCAGGCCCGGTTTTACTGGCGTTTAGCGAGGTGAAAAGCACCGATAGAGCCGGTCGATAATGTGGTTGGCGAGAGTGATTAGACAGTACTCATAAGTGGCACTTAGGCTGCTCGGCAATGTTGATTGACTGCTGCCGGAGAACTGCCATGAGTGCCAAAGCCGATGCCCTGTTTGTCCCCCTGAATATTGCCGTGCTGACGGTCAGCGATACGCGCGATTACGCCAGCGATACCTCGGGCCAGTTGCTGGTCAGTCGGTTGCTGGAAGCCGGTCATACGTTGAGCGAGCGCAACTTGCTCAAGGACGATCTGTACAAGATCCGCGCTCAGGTAGCGAACTGGATTGCCGACGAAGGCATTCAGGTGGTGCTGATCACTGGCGGCACGGGTTTCACTGGTCGCGACAGCACGCCGGAAGCGGTGGCCTGCTTGTTTGATAAGCAGATTGACGGCTTCGGCGAACTGTTCCGGGCGATTTCGATTCTGGATATCGGTACGTCCACCGTGCAAAGCCGCGCGCTGGCCGGGTTGTCGAACGGCACGTTGGTGTGCTGCCTGCCGGGCTCGACCGGCGCTTGCCGCACGGCGTGGGAAGGCATTCTTGCCGAGCAACTGGACAACCGTCATCGCCCATGCAACTTCGTCCCGCACCTGAAAGCCGTGCAAGCCTGCGGGTCACGCGGATGAGCAAAGCACCGTTGATGCCGGTCGAGGACGCCCTCGACCAATTGCTGTGCATGGCCAATGAGCAACGTCTGGCCGACAGCGAACTGCTGGCGCTCGACGATGCGCGTGGGCGGGTGCTGGCCAGTGATCTGGTGGCGACCCTCGACTTGCCGCCGTGGCCGAACAGTGCCATGGACGGTTACGCGCTCAATCTCGCCGATCTGCACCGACAGCCGCTGAAGGTCTCACAGAAGGTTTACGCCGGGCTGGCACCGGACACGTTGCTGCCCGGCACCTGCGCACGGATTTTTACCGGCGCGCCGCTGCCGCCCGGCGCCACCTGCGTCGAAATGCAGGAGAACGTCGAAGTGCTGGAGGACGGCCGCGTGCGCTTCTTGCAGCCGCTGAAGGCGGGGCAGAACATCCGCGCGCAAGGTCAGGAAAATCGCGTCGGCGACATCCTGCTGCGCGCCGGCAAACGCCTTGGACCGTTCGAACTGGCAGTCGCCGCCGGACAAGGGTTGGCGCAACTGCACGTGGTGCGTCGCCCGCGTGTGGCGTTGCTGTCGACCGGTGATGAGCTGGTCGAGCCGGGCCAGCCACTGCGGCCCGGCAGCATCTACAACAGCAACCGCGTATTGCTCGGCCACTGGTTGCGGGAGCTGGGCTGCGAAGTGATCGACGCCGGCATCCTCCCGGATCGCCCGGCGCAGACGCGGCTCAAACTTGAGCAACTGCAAGTAAGCGTTGATCTGATTCTGACTACGGGCGGCGTGTCAGCCGGGGATGCCGATTGCCTCGGGCAAGTGCTGCGCGACAGCGGCAAACCGCTGTTGTGGAAACTGGCGATCAAGCCTGGCAAACCGTTGACGGTCGGGCATTTTGGCACGGTGCCGGTGATTGGTTTACCGGGCAATCCGACCTCGGCGCTGGTGACGTTTGGCTTGTTGGCGCGGCCGTATTTGCTGCGTATTCAGGGTGTGGAAGATGTCATGCCGCTGAGTTTTACGGTCAATGCAGGTTTCGACTGGCACAAGGCTGGCGGCCGCCGTGAATACCTGCGGGTGAGGCTGGAGGCGGGGCGTGCGGTGCTCTATCCCAATCAAAGCTCCGGCGTCCTGCTTGGCGCGACCTGGGCCGATGGCCTGGTGGAAATCCCCGAGAACAGCACGCACAACCTCGGCGACCCGCTGCGCTTTATCCCGTTCAACGAACTCTTCTGACCTCACCACCAATCAAACTGTGGGGGCATCAATATCCGCGGTGTACACAGAACGTGTGGGAGCTGGCTTGCCAGCGATGGCGGCAGGTCAGTTGGCATTGACGTTGGCTGACACGGCCTCATCGCTGGCAAGCCAGCTCCCACAGGGTTTTGAGGTGTCTGGAGAGCTACGGATCAGCTCAGCACATAGTCCACTGGCTTCAGCGCCGGCGGCACTTCGGCGCCGAGTTCGGCGAGGATATCGCGTTCGATGGTGCGTACCAGCGCATCAGTCGGCAGGTCGTTTTCGTCGCGGCCAAACGGGTCTTCCAGTTCATCGGCAATCGCATCGAGGCCAAAGAACGTGTAGCTGACAATCGCCGTGAACAACGGTGTCAGCCAGCCCAACGGTTCGGCCATGGCAAACGGCAGCAGGATGCAGAACAGATAAATCGTCCGGTGCAGCAACAGCGTGTAGGGAAACGGCAGGGGCGTAGTCTTGATCCGTTCGCACACCGCTTGCGCCTGGGTCAGGCTGGTCAGGTGATTGGCCAGCAGCATATAGCGCCACTCAGTCAGCTCACCGTTCTGATGCAGATCGGAACACTGCTGGCCAACCGTCTGCAAAATGCGGCCGCTGTAATCCGGTGTCTGCGGATCGGGTTTCGGCATGATCCATTGGCTACTGGCGTCCGCTTCGCTTTCTTTACGCAACCGCGCGTTCAACGCATGAGCAAAACCACAAAGGTTGAGCAGCAACGGTTTACGCTCGGCGGACTCACGAATCACATGGGTTTCGCGAATCACCGAGCGAATGTGCACGATCACTTCGCCCCAAGCCTTGCGCGCTTCATACCAACGGTCATAGCAAGCGTTGTTGCGAAAATTCATGAAGATCGATAGCGACAAACCGAGCAAGGTAAACGGCGTGGCATTGACCTTGGTGAAGTTGCTCGGATGGAGGATTTCCACCAACACAATGGCCGAGGCAAGGAGGGTGACCATCAGCGTGCGCAGGGCGATGCGTTTGGCAATCGAACCCTTGAGGGTGAAGAGAATGGCGAACTGGTTGACCTTGGGTCTGATGATCATGCTTTGCGGTTCCGATAACCGATGAAACTGGCGGGATCAGCCGCCGGTCATGTTCATGAAGCGCACAACCTGAACATCGTCGTTCACTTCGAAATTATGTCGATACGGCTTGAGCTTCATCGCCTCGACAATGGCTTTCTCCAGCCGCTGCGGTTGGCCCGGGTGGGCGCGCAGCAGCGCTTTCAGATCCACCGAATGCTCGTTACCCAGACACAGTAGCAGGCGCCCTTCGACGGTGAGGCGTACGCGGTTGCAGGTGCCGCAAAAGTTGTGGCTGTGCGGTGAGATAAAACCCAGACGAATCTCCGGCGCCTCGGCCAGCCGCCAGTAGCGCGACGGGCCTTGGGTCGACTCCGCCGAGTCGATCAGCGTGTAGCGTTCGGCAATCTTTTCTCGCACCTGGGCGCTGGAGAAAAACGACTCGGCGCGGCTGTGTTCGCTGATGATCCCCAGCGGCATTTCCTCGATGAAGGAGACGTCGAGTTGACGATCAATGGCGAAGCTGACCAGATCATTGATTTCCTGATCGTTGCGACCCTGCATCACCACGACATTGAGTTTAGTGCGGGTGAAACCAGCCTTGCGCGCGGCATCGATGCCGTTGATCACCTGCGCCAGATCGCCGGTGCGGGTCATCTGTTTGAAGCGCTGCGGATCGAGGCTGTCGAGGCTGATGTTAAGGCGTTTGACCCCGGCGTCGAACAGCGGCGCCGCGAGTTTGCCCAGTTGCGAGCCGTTGGTGGTCATGCACAGTTCGCGCAGGCCGGGCAGGGCGGCGATCTGCTCGCAGAGCTTGACCACGCCCGGGCGGATCAACGGCTCGCCACCGGTCAGGCGAATCTTGCGCGTCCCCAGCGCCACAAAGCTCTGCGCCAGTTGATAGATTTCCTCCAGCGTCAGCACTTGTTGGCGGGGCAGGAACTGCATGTCTTCGGCCATGCAATAGACGCAGCGGAAGTCGCAGCGGTCGGTCACCGACATGCGCAGATAGTCGACGCGGCGGTTGTAACCATCGATCAAGACACGCTCTGACATGACAGCCTCGCAGGAATGAAAACCCCGGTTGAAGGAGTTTGGTCAGCGCAGGTTATGGCTAACTTTAAGTGCCGTCCAATCACTGTTAATGAACAGCTGATTGATCCCGTCGATGATGAATTATTTTGCGCAAAAAGTTGCTTCGTTAGTTTCGCAAAGCCCCGTAAATAAAGGGTTTTAATCCGTGATAGATGCTTTCGATAAGTCGGTCATTAATAGCGATTAGACAATGTTTTGTAACGGTTCATATCCTTGCCCCGGCAACCCCAACGACCCCTTTTCAACCTTGAAAGTCGGCCGTCGCTGTTTAACCGAATCAGGTTCATGCCTGTGTGCATCGTCATGGAGAGTCCCATGTCACAAGTCGACCGTTACAAACCCTACAAAGGCGCCGCTGCCGGTTGGGGCGCTGTCATCAGCCTGACCAAAAGCTGGCTGGGCAGCGAAAACGCCCTGAAAAACATCCGTGCCATGCTCAAGACCAACCAGAACGGCGGCTTCGACTGCCCGGGTTGTGCCTGGGGTGAAGCGCCGGGCGCGAGCATGTTGAAGTTCTGCGAAAACGGCGCGAAAGCGGTGAACTGGGAAGCGACCGGACGTTTGGTCGACCCGGCTTTCTTCAACAAGTACACAGTGTCGAGCCTGGCCGAGCAGAGCGACTACTGGCTGGAGTATCAGGGTCGTCTGACCCACCCGATGCGCTACGACGCGCGGGTCGACCGCTACGTGGAAATCAGCTGGGAAGATGCTTTTGCGCTGATCGCTGATCATCTGAAAAACCTCAAATCGCCGCACGAGGCCGAGTTCTACACCTCCGGCCGTGCGAGCAATGAAGCGGCGTTTCTCTATCAATTGTTCGTCCGCGCCTTCGGCACCAACAACTTCCCCGACTGCTCGAACATGTGCCACGAAGCCAGTGCGGTGAGCATGATCGAGACCCTCGGTGTCGGCAAAGGCACCGTGGTCTACGAGGACCTGCATCACGCCGATGCGATTTTCGTTATCGGCCAGAACCCCGGCACCAACCACCCGCGCATGCTCGAACCGCTGCGTGAAGCGGTGAAACGTGGCGCGCAAGTGGTCTGTATCAATCCGCTGAAAGAGCGTGGCCTGGAGCGTTTCCAGAACCCGCAGAACCCGATCGAAATGCTCAGCAACGGCTGGGAAGCGACCAACACCGCGTACTTCCGCCCAGCCCTTGGTGGCGACATGGCGATGATTCGCGGCATGGTCAAATTCCTTCTGCAGTGGGAGCGCGAAGCGCAGGCAACGGGCGGCGAGCCGGTGTTCGATCATGCGTTCATTGCCGAGCACACCACAGGGCTCGACAGCTATCTGGCTGAAGTCGAGGCGACAAGTTGGGAGCACATTCTCGAGCAGTCCGGCGTGCCGTTGCATGACATCGAACTGGCCGCGCGCATGTATGGCCGCGCCAAAAGCGTGATCATGTGCTGGGCCATGGGCCTGACCCAACACGTGCATTCAGTGGCAACCCTGCAGGAAGTCATCAACCTGCAACTGCTGCGCGGCAACGTCGGCCGTCCGGGCGCGGGGCTGTCGCCGGTTCGCGGCCACAGTAACGTGCAGGGCGACCGCACCATGGGCATCAACGAACTGGCGCCGAAGGACTTGCTGGACGCGCTGCAAAAACGCTTCAACTTCGACGTGCCGCGCATGCACGGCCACAACACGGTGATGGCGATCGGCGCCATGGAGCGTGGCGAAGCCAAGGTGTTTATCGGTCTGGGCGGCAACTTCGCCCAAGCCACGCCGGACACCCCGCGCACCCACGCGGCGATGCGCAAACTCGACCTGACTGTGCACATCGCGACCAAGCTCAACCGCAGCCATCTGGTCACCGGTCATGACGCGCTGATCCTGCCATGCCTCGGGCGCACCGACATCGACATCCAGGCCGAAGGCCCGCAAGGCGTGACCGTCGAAGACACGTTCAGCATGGTGCATTTGTCGTTCGGTCAATTGAAACCGAAGTCGGCGCAGTTGAAATCCGAGCCGGCGATCATTGCTGGGATCGCCGCCGCGACGTTGGGCAAGCACCCGATCGATTGGGAGTGGGTGGTGGGCGACTACGGGCGCATCCGCAACCTGATTGCCGACGTGATTCCGGGCTTCGAAAACTTCAATGAAAAGCTGCTGATTCCGGGTGGCTTCCACCTCGGTAACGACGCTTCGGATCGGGTCTGGAACACCGCCAGCGGCAAGGCTCAATTCACCCCGTGCGTGCTGCCCGAGCACTTGATCAGCGAGGGCGTGCGCAACCTGCCGGTCAAGCCGCATCTGATTCTGCAAACCATGCGTTCCCACGATCAGTACAACACCACGCTGTATGGCCTCGATGACCGTTATCGCGGTGTTTACGGCATGCGCGATGTGATCTTCGCCAACGAGCAGGACATCCAGCGCCTGGGCTTTGAACCGGGGCAGAAGGTTGATCTGGTGGCGCTGTGGGATGACGAGCGCGAGCGTCGGGTCAGCGGTTTCACCCTGATTGCCTACGACATTCCGCCAGGGCAGGCAGCGGCGTATTACCCGGAGACTAACCCGCTGGTACCGCTGGAAAGCTACGGCGACCGCACGTATACGCCGACCTCCAAGTTCGTCGCGATCCGCCTCGAAGCCGCGAAGGTCAGCAACCTGATCCCGTCGTCGCTGGCGTAACCCGCGACTCATAAAAACCATAGCAATTTGACTGGCTGCAGGCGTTCGCGTCTGGCGGTGGCCCGGATTCGTGCTGCCGCTTTTCAGCCTGGATGAGGACATCATCATGTTCAATCTGGAGGCACTGGACCTGGCGCGAATTCAATTCGCGTTCACGGTTTCGTTCCACATTATTTTTCCGGCGATCACCATTGGCCTGGCGAGTTTCCTCGCGGTACTCGAAGGTCTGTGGCTGAAAACCCATAACGACACGTACCGCGATCTCTACCATTTCTGGTCGAAGATCTTTGCGGTCAACTTTGGCATGGGCGTGGTTTCGGGACTGGTCATGGCGTACCAGTTCGGCTCCAACTGGAGCGGCTTCTCGGATTTTGCCGGGAGCATCACCGGGCCGTTGCTGACCTATGAAGTGCTGACTGCGTTCTTCCTTGAGGCCGGTTTCCTCGGGGTGATGCTGTTCGGCTGGAACCGTGTCGGCCGTGGCTTGCACTTCTTTGCCACGGTAATGGTCGCCATCGGCACGTTGATTTCGACGTTCTGGATTCTTGCGTCCAACAGCTGGATGCAGACGCCGCAAGGCTTTGAAATCGTCGACGGTCGGGTGATGCCGCTGGATTGGCTGGCGATCGTGTTCAACCCGTCGTTCCCGTTCCGGTTGGCGCACATGGCGATTGCCGCGTTTGTCGCCACGTCGTTCTTCGTCGGTGCCTCGGCTGCCTGGCATTTGCTGCGCGGCAATAACACGGCGCCGGTGCGCAAGATGTTTTCCATGGCGTTGTGGATGGCGTTGATCGTTGCGCCGATCCAGGCAGTGGTCGGTGACGCCCATGGCTTGAACACGCTGGAACATCAACCGGCAAAAATCGCCGCCATCGAAGGTCACTGGGAAAACGCCGACAACGGCCCGACGCCGCTGGTGCTGTTCGGCATCCCTGATATGCAGGCGGAGAAGACCAAGTATGCGCTGGAGATTCCCTATCTCGGCAGCCTGATCCTCACCCACAGCCTCGATAAGCAGATCCCGGCGCTGAAGAGCTTTCCGAAAGAAGACCGGCCGAATTCGACCGTGATTTTCTGGAGCTTCCGCGTCATGGCCGGGTTGGGGATGTTGATGATCCTCGTTGGTTTGCTGGGGTTGGCGCTGCGCCGGGGCGGCAAGCTTTATCAGCATCGCGGCTTCCAGCGACTGGTGTTGTTGATGGGGCCGAGCGGGCTGATTGCGCTGCTGGCCGGTTGGATTACCACGGAAGTCGGGCGTCAGCCGTGGGTGGTTTATGGCTTGTTGCGCACTCACGACGCGGCATCGCATCACTCGGTGGCGCAGATGAGTACGTCGCTGGCGCTATTCGTGGTGATCTATTTCACCGTGTTCAGCGTGGGCATCGGCTACATGATGAAACTGGTGAAAAAAGGCCCGCAGCCGCACCACGAACATCCGCCTGCGGGCGATGAGTTGCAGGCGCCGCGTCGACCGATTTCGGCGGCTACCGCCCCTATGAAGGAGCATTGAGTCATGGGTATTCAAGGTATCGATCTCTCGTTGATCTGGGGAGTGATCATCGCCTTCGGGGTGATGATGTACGTGATCATGGACGGCTTCGATCTGGGCCTGGGGATCCTGTTTCCGCTGATCCCGGATGAGCAGGAACGCGATGTGATGATGAACACCGTCGCGCCGGTGTGGGACGGTAACGAGACGTGGCTGGTGCTCGGTGGCGCGGCGTTGTATGGCGCGTTTCCGCTGGCGTACGGGGTGATTCTCGAGGCGTTGTATCTGCCGCTGATCCTGATGCTCTGCGGGCT
This sequence comes from Pseudomonas sp. IT-232MI5, assembly GCF_949767845.1. Classification (NCBI taxonomy): domain Bacteria; kingdom Pseudomonadati; phylum Pseudomonadota; class Gammaproteobacteria; order Pseudomonadales; family Pseudomonadaceae; genus Pseudomonas; species Pseudomonas sp. IT-232MI5. The sequence goes on along the minus strand of NZ_CATKQE010000011.1, from coordinate 306,976 downwards.
GATTTTCCGTGGCGTGGCGTTTGAGTTTCGCTTCAAGTCTTCGCCGCAAAAACGTCATTGGTGGGACAAGGCGTTTATCGGTGGCTCGCTGTTGGCGACGTTCTCCCAGGGTGTGGTGATTGGCGCGTACGTGTCCGGGATTCCGGTAGTCGATCGGCAGTTTGCCGGCGGCGGTCTGGACTGGTTGGCACCGTTTCCGCTGGTGTGTGGCGTGGGGCTGGTGATCGCGTATGCGTTGCTTGGCAGTACGTGGTTGCTGGTCAAGACCGAAGGCATGCTGGAGTCGCGGATGCGTCTGTTCACCCGGCCGCTGGCCTTGCTGTTGATGGCGATGGTGCTGGTGATCGGCGTGTGGACCCTGCAACTGCATCCGGAGCTGGCGACACGTTGGTCGACACACGGGCATCTGCAGGTGTTTGCCGGATTGGTGGTGTTGGCGTTGCTGGCGCTGTTCGGGCTGCTGCGTACGTTGCGTCAGCGCCATACGCACTGGCCATTCGTGTTTACGCTGGTGCTGATGTTGCTCGGTTACATCGGCCTGGCGCTGAGTATCTGGCCGAACATCATCCCACCGTCGGTGAGCATCTGGGCCGCCGCGTCACCGCCGTCGAGCCAATTGTTTGCACTGATTGGCGCACTGTTCATCCTGCCGGTGATCCTGATGTACACCTTCTGGAGCTACTACGTATTCCGCGGCAAAGTGAGGATTGGCGATGGCTACCATTGATTCGCGCGAAGTGAAATCCAGCCGCTGGTACAAGCGTCTGGGCTGGTTGTTGCTGATCTGGCTGGGCAGCGTGGTGTCGCTGGCGGTGGTGGCGAGCCTGCTGAAACTGGCGATGTATGCAGCGGGGATGAGGACCCACTGAGCCTGAAAAACCGCAGCCAGGCTGCGGTTTTTTATTGCCTCAATCTTCCGAGCGACTGCTGACCCTGTGGGAGCTGGCTTGCCAGCGATAGCGGTGGGTCAGTCGACATCAATGTTGAAGGGGCGGGCCTCATCGCTGGCAAGCCAGCTCCCACAGGGTTTTGTGTTGTTCAGGGATGATGAGCATTACACCGATCATTGTGGGAGCGAGCCTGCTCGCGAAGGCGTCAGGTCAGACAATGTTGATGTTGAATGTAAGGGCCTCTTCGCGAGCAGGCTCGCTCCCACATTGGATCTCGGTTCGGCCGAAGATCTACTGATCAACTCAAGCCCCTGTGGGGGCGGTGTGTTTGAGATTTGAGTTACTGGGCGCCGAACATCGCGGTCCAGTAGATACCGGCACTGCTTTTCGGGTCGGTCGCGTAGGCGGCGCCGAGTTCCTGGTATTGCGGGTTCATCAGGTTGGCGCAGTGGCCGGGACTGGCGAGCCAGCCTTCGACGACTTTGTGCACGGTGTCTTGTCCGGCGGCGATGTTTTCGCCGACCTGTTGGCCGCTGTAGCCGGCGAGTTCGGCGCGATCGCCGGGAGTACGGCCGTCGCGGTCCTTGTGGTCGAAGTAGTTGTTGTTGGCCATGTCGCGGCTGTGATCCTGGGCGATCGTGCCCAGCGTCGCGTTCCACGCCAGCGGTGCGGCAGCGGCGAACGCCTGACCACCACACTGACGCGCCTGACTACGGGCGACATTGAGTTCATTGAGCAACTTCTGTCCCTCACTTTGCGCGTCACCGAGCTTGGCCGACAGCAGCGGCCGCGCCAGCACGATGCGCCAGTCACGGTCATCGCGGCTGACACCGACATCGACGAACTGCGGATCGAGCACCACCTGACAGAAACTCTCCTGAATTGCCTTCATCGCCGACGCCGCATCACGCGGGCCGTTGAGCGTGATCGCTTGCACATTGACCATCGGGTAACTGGCGCTGGCCATGGCTTGCTGCAGATCGACGGCACCGGTAGCGCGTAATCTCAGCCGTGGATCAGCTGACAGCGGTGGCAGTTCGTTCGACGCCTGACTGCCGCAACGCTGCGGCTGGCTGCGGTAGCTGTTGATCGACTCGATCAGTTGCGATTCATCGCCAGCCATGGCCGGAATGGCAAACATAACGCTCACGGACAAAACGGCAAGACGCAAAACGGATGGCATGAAGCGCATGGAAATCTCCCTGGAGCTGAATGCGCCCATGATGCGCGAAAGGCCCCCGGGGAGTGCAATGTCTTTTTTCTTCATTCAGCGGTTTTTCTGCGCAACTTTGCCGATGGATTTGCCGTCTACACTCACCGAAGACCCCGGGATACGGGTGTCTCCCCGACGTAACACCTTGCCCGACTCGGGCGCTGCCGGAAGAACAGACATGGGATTGAAAGGATGGGCGGGTTGTCTCGTATTCACCCTGTTGGCAGGCTCTGCTTGGGCCACCGATCAGGCCCCGATCAAAGCGAAGGCTGAAGAAAAAGCCCAAGTACTGGAAGAGAAAGCGGCGGACAAAGTCAGCGCCGCACCGGCACCGAAAGCCGAAGCCATTACCCCGACCGAAGTGCAGGCGGTCGACCCGGCCGGCGCGGCGCCGCTGGACGATCCGATCACCTGTTTGGCGCGCAGTATTTACTGGGAAGCCAAAGGCAAAGACACGCCGGAAATGGAAGCGGTGGCCAGTGTGGTGATGAATCGCCTTGGCCACGAAGGCTTTCCCGACACGGTGTGTGCTGTCGTCAAACAAGGCTCGGAAACCAAGAGCTGCCAGTTTTCCTGGTGGTGCGACGGGCGTCCGGATCAGGTCAAGGAAGATGCCGAATACACGCTGGCCAAGGACATCGCCCGCAAAGCGCTGAACCGCCAACTCAAGGATCGCACCAACGGCGCGCTGTATTTCCACGACCGCAACGTGCATCCGAGCTGGGCCAAGGAGTACCGCAAGACTGCCGAAACGAAAAAATTCCTCTTCTACAAACCAGCGGGTGGCGACGCGCGTTAAGCGCAGACCTGCCGCACACAATCGCGCAACCAGCGATGCGCCGGGTCGGCGTCCATGCGCGGGTGCCAGAGCATCGACACGCTGATGTCCGGCATCGCGAAGGGCAGGGCGAAACTGTGCAGGCCGCTGCGCAGTTTGCTGGTGTGACGCTGCGGGACGGTGGCGATCAGCTCTGATTCCCGCACCAGCGTCAGCGCTGCCGAGAAGCCACCGAACGAGGTGACGATGTCCCGCGTCAGTCCGAACGCGAGCAGTGCTTCGTCGACCGGGCCGCTGCTGCGCCCACGTCGGGAGATAAGAATGTGCTGGCCACCGGCAAAGCGCTTGCTGGTTATTTTTCCCGCGCTCAACGGATGCCCCTCACGCACTACACCGATCCACTGATCTTGAAACAGGATGCGGCTGTGCAGCGTCGGGTCGGTGCTGTCGTCGACCACGCCGGTTTCCAGATCGACACGGCCTTCGCGCAACGGCGTGCTGTCCTTGTCGGCTTTCTGCACAAAACGCAGGCGCACGCCGGGTGCTTCTTCGGCGATCCGCGCGAGCAGAGCGGCGGCAAAGGTTTCAACAAAACCGTCGGTGTTGCGCAGGGTGAAGGTGCGTTGCAAGCGGCCGGGGTCGAGCACTTCGGCAGGTCGTAAAACCGCTTCGGCGTCTTGCACCAGATGACTGACCCGTTCGCGCAGTTCCAGTGCGCGCGGCGTCGGTACCAGGCCACGACCCGCTCGCACCAGCAACGGATCCCCCGTGGTTTCGCGCAGACGGGCGAGGGCGCGGCTCATGGCCGATGGACTCAACTGCAGGCATTTGGCAGCGCGGGCGACGCTGCCTTCGCGCAATAAAACGTCGAGGGTAATCAGCAGGTTCAGATCCGGGGCGCTCATGACATGGCGTTCCATGCAGGTATTGAGTGCAAAGCATGCGTCTTGCGCCGTGTGTTGTCGAGGCTCAGGCTATGGCCGGTCACCTTTGCACTGTGAGCCTGCCATGTCCCAAGAATCCCTGAGCACTTCGGCCCGATGGGCGCTGACCAGTCTGGCCCTGTCGATGTTGATGCCGTCGCTGGACACCAGTATTGCCAACGCAGGGTTGCCGATTCTGGCGACGGCGTTCGAGGCGACGTTTCAACAGGTGCAATGGATCGTGCTGGCTTACCTGCTGGCGATCACCACGCTGATCGTCAGTGTCGGGCGGCTGGGCGATGGCTTTGGTCGACGTCGATTGCTGTTGATCGGGATCGGCATTTTCACCAGCGCTTCGTTGGCCTGCGCGCTGGCACCGGGACTGGGCTGGCTGATCGGTGCGCGAGCGGTGCAAGGCGTCGGCGCGGCGATCATGTTCGCCTTGACCGTGGCGTTGGTGGCCGATGCGGTGCCCAAATCGCGGGCGGGCAGCGCGATGGGGTTGCTGGCAACAATGTCGGCGACGGGCACCAGTCTCGGGCCGTCGCTGGGCGGGCTGTTGATGACGCATGTCGGCTGGCAGGCGATATTTTTGCTCAACGTACCGCTGGGCTTGCTCAATGCGTGGCTGGTGTACCGCTATTTGCCGGCGGATCGGGCAACAGGGCCGCGAGTCGCGTTCGATTATTCTGGCAGCGTGGTGCTGGTGTTGACGCTGGCGGCCTATGCGCTGGCAATGACCCTTGAAGGTTTCACCGTGCCATTGCTGCTGGCCAGCCTGGGCGGCGCAGGATTGTTCATCGTGGTCGAGATGAAGGCCAAGTCGCCGCTGATTCGTTTGTCGCTGTTTAGCGACGCGCGATTGAGCAGCAGTCTGACGCTGACGTTGCTGGTGACCACGGTGATGATGACCACGCTGGTGGTCGGTCCGTTTTACTTGCACCGGGGTTTGGGTCTCAGCAGCACAATGGTCGGCGTGGCGTTATCGATCGGACCGCTGTTGTCTGCGTTTGGCGGTGTGCCGGCCGGGCGTCTGGTGGATCGTTTCGGCGCGCGCCGGATCGTGCCGGGCGCGTTGCTTGGCATGGCCTGCGGTTGTGGCTTGCTGGCGCTGTTGCCGATGAGTCTGGGGTTGCCCGCCTATTTGCTGCCGATTGCAGTGGTCGCCGTTGGCTATGCGCTGTTTCAGGCGGCGAACAACACCGGGTTGATGGCCGGAGTACGTCAGGAGCAGCGCGGCGTGGTTTCGGCGATGCTCGGGCTGGCGCGCAATCTTGGGTTGATTACCGGGGCGGCAGTAATGGGTGCGGTGTTTGCGCTGGCGGCGGGGGATCCGACGCAAGCGCCGGCAACGGCGATTGCCAGTGGATTGCACATCACTTTCGGCGTCGCCTCAGCACTGATGCTGACAGCCCTGATCATCAGCCGAGCCGAGATCAAGCTGTGGGAGCGACAGCGCGCCGATTCGACCTGCTCGCGGTAGCTGCGGGGTCAGGGAAAGTTGATGTTGATCAAGCTGACCTCATCGCTGGCAAGCCAGCTCCCACAGGGTTTTGGGTTGGCCGGAAATCTGGATTCAGCGCCAATCATTGTGGGAGCTGGCTTGCCAGCGATGACGGCGGAAAAGTCGATGAAGGTGATTGCCGGGCGGGGAAGAACAATTCGAAGCAGGTGATGCCATCGACACTGCTGACGCTATAGCGGCCCTGATGCAACTGCATGATGGTCGCGACAATCGACAGGCCCAGACCATTGGATTGGGCCGAGCGTTCACGGGACTGATCGACCCGGTAAAAACGTTCGAACAGCCGCGCCAGATGCTCAGGCGCAATGGTCGTGCCGTGGTTGCGCACCCGCAAATAACTGCCATCCGCCTCGGCAATCGCTTCCACCTGCACCGTCGAATCCGCCTCTCCGTACTTGATCGCATTGGCGCACAGATTGGCCAGTGCGCGGCGTAGCAGCATCGGCTCGGCCCAGATCACACCGCTGCCACGGGCCTCGATGCTCATCCCGACATCTGCCGCCAATCCTTCAAAGTAATCGGCAATGCGTTGCATCTCATCCGCCGCATCCAGCTCCTGGCGCTGGCTCAGGGCACTGGCCGGATCGGTGCGCGCCAGAAACAGCATGTTGTCGAGCATCCGCGTCAGCCGTTCGAGCTCTTCGACGTTGGAGGCGAGCAACTGCTGATAAGCCTCGATACTGCGATTCTGCTGCAGCGCGACCTGGGTTTCGCCGAGCAGGTTGTTGATCGGCGTGCGCAGTTCATGGGCCATGTCGGTGGACACCTGACTCAATTGCGCAAAACCCGTGGCGAGGCGGTCGAGCATGGCATTGAACGCCTCGATCATCGGCTGCAATTCTCGCGGCGCACCGCTGCTGGCGAGGCGTTCGCCAAGGTTGCCGACACCAATGCCATGAGCGTGCTTCGCCAGTTGCCGCAACGGCAGCAAACCGCGATACACCAGCAAACAGCCAACCACCGCCAGTAACAGCGCCGCCAGCGAGGCGAGTCCATAAACACTCAAACGGTAATTGGCGAGCATCGCCGTGCGCTCGCTCATCAGGCGCCCGGTGGTGACTTGCAGATTGCCCAGTTCTCCGGAATCGATACTCGCCGCCACCGCCGAAAACGGCACGCCGTCGACACTCGGCAGATGCTGTACGTCTTTGAGTGTCATCGCATGATCGATGGGCACCGCTGGCAACGTCGGTGTATTCAGGTTGCCCGGGTTGACCACCAGCAGCGGCGGTTGCCCCGGCGTGCCGATGGTCAGCAGTGCTTCGTGGTTGCCGAGCATGTTCTGGAACAGCGCCGGTTTGTTCTTGATCAGCTCCAGAGTGTTGCTGTCGTTGAGAAAGGTGCGCAACTGATCGACGCGGCTGACCAGCGCTGTGTCATCACGGCGGATCAACTGTCGCTCCAGTTCGTTGTACAGCGCAGCGCCGAGGCCAGCCAGCGAGGCGAACGCAAGCAGGGCGAACACCAGCGCCAGGCGCAAGGTCAACGAATACGGCCGAGGGCTGCTCATGGCTGCGTATCGAAGCGATAACCGATGCCGCGCACGCTGTGGATCAGCTTGAGCTGGAACGGATCATCGATCTTCGCCCGCAAGCGGCGCACGGCGACATCGACCACATTGGTGTCGCTGTCGAAATTCATGTCCCACACCCGTGAGGCAATCAGCGAACGCGCCAGCACTTGCCCGGTATGCGTGGCGAACAACTGCAGCAACGCAAACTCTTTGTTGGTCAGGGTGATGCGTACACCGGCACGGCTCACGCGGCGCTTGAGTACGTCGATCTGCAGGTCGGCGACTTGCAGTTGTTCGTCTTCATGGATCGGCCCGCGCCGGGTCAGGGTGCGCAGGCGCGCCACCAGTTCGGCAAAGGAAAACGGCTTGATCAGGTAATCATCAGCGCCCAGTTCCAGGCCTTTGACGCGGTCAGCAATGTCATCGCGAGCAGTGAGGAACAGCACCGGCGTGTCAGCCTCCTTGCGCAACCGGCGCAGGACTTCCCAGCCATCCATTTTCGGCATCATCACATCGAGCACGATCACATCGAAACTGTGTTCCAGCGCCAGGTGCAGCCCGTCGGCACCGTCGCGGGCGAGGCTGACGCTGTAACCCAGTTCCTGTAATCCGTTGAGCAGGTAATTGCCGGCCTTGGGTTCGTCTTCGACAACCAGAATATTCATCGATCAGTCTCAATGGTCATTGATGCAGCCGCTGCCTTGTACCTGATAGTCCAGCACATGTTCGCGGCCCTGATGGTCGAGGTAATTCAATTGCGCCGGGACCACGCCACACGCTTGTGAAATATCGGTGCTGGACAGGACTTTGTCGACATCCAGATTGACGTAGAAGCCGGATTTGTCATGAATCACGGCGGTGTCGGGCATGTTCGCGGCGAACGCGCTGCCGGTGGCGAGGAGGGCGGTGAAAGCGAGCAGGAGGCTTTTCATGATCAGTCACTCAGTGGTCAAGGTTGATCGGCATTGGCGCCGGGACAACTTCAGGCTACCGAGCGATCCGCACGGCAAACCGACAGCTGAATGACAAAGTTGTAATGAAAGTGACTGCGAGTCTCCCTGTAGGAGCTGCCGAAGGCTGCGATCTTTTGATCTTGCTTCTAGAAAGTCAAAGTCAAAAGATCGCAGCCTTCGGCAGCTCCTACAGGGGATTTGTGGTGGTCGGTCAGCTGGCGTGGGTATTGAGGATGCTCGCCACCTGCTGCGGCTGGCAGTTCAGATAAGGCGAAGACTTCAACCAGCGCTGATCCGGGTACCACGAAAACATGAACTGGCCGTTCTTCAAGCGGTCGATCACCTGCTTGGCAATCTGTGGTCGTACCGCCGGGCAGCCCTGGCTGCGGCCGATGCGCCCCTGTTTCTTGCTCCACAACGGATTCACATAGCTGGCGGCGTGAATGACGATCGCACGATCGCGGGCCATGTCATTGAAACCCGGCTCCAGACCGTCCATGCGCAGCGAATAACCGTGGGTGCCGCTGTAACTTTCCTGGGTGCGGAACAGGCCGAGGCTGGACTGGTAACTGCCTTCGACATTGGAAAACTGCGTGGCGAAGTTTTCCCCGGAGTTGGAGCCGTGGGCGACCAGATCGCGCAGCACCAATTTCTTTTTGCTCAGGTCGAAGATCCACAGGCGGCGTTCGGTGGACGGTTGCGAATAGTCGATGATCGCCAGATGGCGGGACGGCTTCGCACCGTTGTTGACCGCGCATTGCATGGCGTTCAACGCACCTTTCAGCGCTTGGGGATTGAGTTCTGGCGCGGCGTGCGCGAGGCTGGTGAAGAGAACCGGCGATGGTTTGCCGGCGGCAAAAACTGGACTGGTCACGACGATAGCGGTGGCAGTCAGCAGAAGTCGGCGCAAAAACGTCAACATTTTATAAAGTGTCCTCACTTGCTACATATTTGGCACTTTGGCTCCTGACTCCCAGTCAATACCCGCAAGCCCGCAGATCGAGCCTGACTGTTCAGCGCACCTGATGTAAGGTTGGCCATCATCTAGACGGCCATGGATTGGAGTAAAGCAGTTGTTCAAAAAGTACGCATGCTACTTGAGCATTTGTTTGCTCGCTGCGCCGTTTGTCGCTTGTGCCGATGAGCCGCTGCCACCGCTGGAGACATTGCCAACACCACCGGCGGAAATGCCGGTCGAGCCGCAAAGTCCGTTGCAGGCGGTGTTGATCAGTCTGGCGCAGTCGTGTCCGGCGATTGCCACGCGCCTCAACGGCCCGGCGCTGACGCAACTGCAAGCGTTCTACCAGCAGCAGGACTGGATGCCGGTGTGGGCCAACGAATCCGCACGATTGCCGGTGTTGCATGCGCAATTACAGCTGTTGGCCGATGATGGCCTCAATCCAAAAAACTATCCGATCGCCACCACGGCGCCTCAGGATGGCGAGTTGTGTGCCGACATCGACATCAGTCGCAACTATCTCCAGGCCCTGCAGGATTTGCACTACGGTCTCCTGCTGCAATCGCACTTCGAACCGCTGTGGCATGCCGACGCCACTCCGCGCGACCGTCAGGCGGAATTATTGGCCATCGCCGTTCCCGGCCTGCACGACATTCCCGCTGCGTTCGACCTTGCCCGTCCGCGTCTGGCGCAATATCAGGACCTGCGTCAGCTCTATGCGGCGCAACGGCTCAAAACCTTGCCGCAATGGCAAGCGGTGGGCAACGGGCCGCTGCTGCGCCCGGCCATGGAAGACAAACGCGTACCGGAACTGGCCCAGCGTCTGTACAGCGAGGGCTATCTGACCCAGATCATTGGCACGCCCGGCAATGCGTATGACGGCGTGCTGGTCGACGCCGTGAAGAGTTTTCAGGCCAACCATTCCTTGCAGGCTGACGGGGTGGTCGGGCCGGGAACGATTGCTGAACTCAACATCAGTCCGCTGACCCGCCGCGAACAGTTGCGGGTCAACCTCGAGCGTTTCCGCTGGATGGCCCAGGACCTGGAGCCCAATGGCTTGCTGGTCAACGTCGCCGCCGCTGAACTGACGCTGTATCAGGGCGGCGTGGCGGTGTGGCAAACGCGCACTCAGGTTGGCCGCGCCGAGCGCCAGACGCCGTTGCTCAAATCCCGGGTGACACGCCTGACCCTGAACCCGACCTGGACCGTGCCGCCGACCATCTGGAAAGAAGACAAACTGCCGGAAATCCGCAAGGACCAGACCTTCCTCAGCCGTCAGAACCTGCAAGTGCTCGACGCCAACGGTCAGCCGCTGGCGGCAGCGGACATCGACTGGGACAACCCCGGCAACATCATGCTGCGTCAGGATGCCGGGCCGCGTAATCCGTTGGGGCAAATGGTCATCCGCTTCCCCAACCCGTTCTCGGTGTATCTGCACGACACGCCGAGCAAGGCGCTGTTCGAAAAAGGCCCGCGCGCCTTCAGCTCCGGCTGCGTGCGGGTCGAGCATCCGATGCAATTGCGCGACTTGTTGCTCACACCCGCAGAAAAGGCCCGCACCGAAACCCTGCTGGCCACCGGCACCACCCACGAATTTCGCCTGTCAGCGCCGGTGCCAATCCTGATGACTTACTGGACGGCACAGGTCGACAGCAGCGGCCGCGTGCGTTACTCACCGGACATCTACAGCCGTGACAGCGCCTTGCTCGCCGGCCTTGATCGGGCGCATTGAGCCTCAGCGGGTGCTCCGGTTCCAGAACACCCGCGCCAGCCACGCATCGACACTCAACTTTCCCGCCCCGGCGAACACCAGAGGCAGCAGCGCGGCCAGGTAAATCGCCGGCAGCTTGAAGTTGCCGAAGCCTTTGTTGGTGATCGCATAACCCTGCGCCAACTCGCTCAGCGACGACCAGTCAGCCGGCCAGTGCACAGCGGCGGTGGCAACAACGGTGACCACGATCAGTGAGATCGCCGAGATCCGCGTGCCGAAGCCCACCAGAATCGCCAGTGCGCAGATCAGTTCAGCCCACATCGACAATTCCCAGTTGAGCGTCGCCGGCAGGTGATCGAACGGGAAGGGGAATTTGTCCTGGATGTCTTCGAACCAGTTCTGCCCGTTGAATTTCTCCAGTCCGGACTCGAAGAATTCCCAGGCGATGAACAGGCGCAGGGTCAGTGGGGCGAGCCAGGTACCGGCGCGGTCGAGGTTCAGGTGCAGGGATTTGACCGCAGTTGAAAGGGTGGTGGTCATGAGGCGTCTCCGGTGAGTTGAGTGAAATCGACCGGGGCATTTCAGCGTTGGGGTGTATCGGGGATGTGTCGGCGGGGTGGCGGATTGTGCGTTGGGTGTGTCTGCGGCTTCCGGGTATACAGTGCGATACAGGCAAAAGCCCCTCACCCTAACCCTCCCGAAACGTCGGACCGCCCAGAGGGCGAGGGGACTGACCGAGTTGTCTTGCGTCATCCATCGACCTGGGAAATCCGGTCGATTATGGATTTACCCAAGCACGTTCAGGTCGGCGTACATCGTCAATATCCCCCGATCGGCCCCCTCTCCCTCCGGGAGAGGGCTGGGGTGAGGGTAACGGGCTGGACTCATATCGACGAGCCAGTCAGCATGACAAAAAAAAACGGACCCCCCCACATGCGACGACTTCCCTCCCTGGCCGCCCTGCGCACCTTCGAATGCGCCGCCCGCCACGCGCATTTCGGCCGGGCAGCCGCCGAACTGTGCGTCACCGACAGCGCCGTCAGCCATCAGATCCGCCAGCTCGAAGAACAACTCGGCGTCCCACTGTTCATCCGCGAAGGCCGACAAATCCGCCCGACCATCGCCGCCGGGCGGCTGATGCAAAGCCTGCAACAAGCCTTCGAACTGATCGGCGATGCCTGCGATGAATTGCGCGATCCGTCGTCGCTGGCCGTGCTCAGACTGGCCGTCACCGCCGAGCTCGCGCAGAAATGGTTGATGAGTCGCCTCACTGATTTCTACGCGCGTTATCCGCACATCACCTTGCACCTCTACGAACAACCGATCGACGCCACGGCGCCCGGCGAAGACATCGACCTGGCGATCACCTACGGCACCGGCCCGGTGGACAGCAGCGCCTACTTCGTGCGGCCACTGCCAGCCTTGCAGTTCTTCCCGGTGTGCAGCCCCGGCCTGTTCAACCAGGGCAGCTTGAAAACCCCGAAGGATCTGGCCCGTCACTGCCTGCTGCACGACGATCAGGACGGCAAGACCTGGACCGCGTGGCTGACCAGCCACGCCGGTGATCTACGCCCGCAGCGTCAGTTGTATTTCGCCCACGCTGGTTTGGCGTTGGAAGCGGCGGCGCAAGGGCAGGGCGTGGCCATGGGCGATAACCTCACCGCGCAGGAGGATTTACAGAGTGGTCGCCTTGTGCGGCCCTTCGCATCCAGCATGACTGCCCTTGGCCAATACGCGTTGGTCTGCGAGCGGCTGCGGCTGGAGCGTCCGGCGGTGGCGCAGATGCTCGAATGGTTCAACGATCAACTGGCCGATTGATGAGTTGAATTCAACTGTTCCGTAATAATCATCGTTGGCGAGCCCACGGCCCGCGCCCTTAGCCTGTGGTCATTCCCATCGCGAAGACGAGGTTTGACCATGGCACGTTTGCTCGACTCCACCCCCAAACAGGACGGCTTCCGTCTGCCCGGCGAATTCGAAACCAAGTCCGGCTGCTGGCTCGGCTGGCCGGAGCGCACCGATGTCTGGCGCAACGGCGCGAAACCGGCGCAGAAAGTCTGGGTGCAGATCGTCACCGCCATCTCCCACAGCGAACCGGTCACCGTGTGCGCATCGGCCGCGCAGTTCGCCACGGCCCGCCGGCAGTTGCCGCCGCAAGTGCGCGTGGTCGAGATGACCTGCAACGACACCTGGTTTCGCGACAGCGGCCCATGCTTTGTGGTCAATGATCAGAGCGGTGAAGTGCGTGGCGTCGACTTCGAATTCAACGCCTATGGCGGTCTTGACGGCGGCCTGTATTACCCGTGGGACAAGGACGACCAGATCGCCAGCAAGATCCTCGAAATCGAGCGCTTCGACCGCTACCGCGCGCCGCTGATTGCCGAGTTGGGCGGCATCCAGAGTGACGGTCAGGGCAGCATCCTCACCACAGAACAATGCCTGCTCAACCGCAATCGCAACCAGCATCTGGGCAAGGACGAAGTCACCCGACGCCTGACTGATTACCTCGGTGCCGAGCAAGTCATCTGGCTGCCACGCGGCTGCAAGTTCGACGAAACCGATGGCCATGTCGATGACCTCGCCTGCTTTGTGCGTCCCGGTGAAGTGGTGTTGCAATGGACCGACAACCGCGACGATCCGCAGTGGGAAATTTATCAAGAAGCCTACGACATCCTGCGCAGCACCCGCGACAGCCGTGGCCGCGAGTTGATCGTGCACAAGCTGCCGCAACCGGACGTGCTCGAGTGGACCGCCGAAGAAGCCGACGGCCTCGACCAGCAGGACAGCACCCACACTCGTCAGGCCGGCACGAAAATCTGCGCGTCGTACATCAACTACTACGCCGGCAACAGCTCGATCGTGGTGCCGCTGTTTGGTGATCGTAACGACAAGGTTGCCATGGCGACGCTGGCCGAACTGTTCCCGCAGCACAAGATTGTTGGCATCGAGAACTCCCGGGAAATCCTTCTCGGCGGCGGCAACGTCGCGTGCATCACCATGCCGCAATACGCCGGCCTGAAAAAAGGAGCCTGACCATGCGCCTGCACAAACTGACTCAAGCCTTGATGCTGGTGCTCGCCCCCTTGTGTGTGCAGGCTGCCGACACCGCCAAACCTGTAGTAAATCTGTACATCTGGGGCGAGTACCTGGCGCCGGATACCCTGAAGAATTTCGAGGCGCAGACTGGCATTCATGTGGTCGCCGATCACTTTGATTCGCTGGAAACCGTCGAGACCAAACTGCTTACCGGGCGCAGCGGTTACGACTTGGTGTTGACCGCCGGACAGCACCTGTCGCGGGCCATCGAGAGCGGCGCGATCCAGCCGTTGGACCAGGCCCGGGTGCCGCACTTCGCCGGGGTCGGTGAAGAGTTTCGCCAGCACATGGCGGTGTTCGATCCGGGCAATCGCTATGCCGGGATTTACGCCTGGGGCACCACTGGCTTCGGCTATCAGGAGGAGGCGATAAAACAGCGGTTACCCGAGGCGCCGACGGACAGTTGGGCGATGTTGTTCGATCCGGCGGTGGTTTCGAAATTCGCCGATTGCGGGGTGAGTCTGCTCAACGATCCCAACGAAGTGTTCGCCGCTGTCATGAAGTACATGGGGCTGGACATCAATCGGCAAAATCTTGATGACTTGAAACTCGCCGAGCAGCAACTGGCGAAGATCCGGCCGTATATCCGCTATTTCGACAATGATCTGAATATCAGCGATCTGGCCAATGGCAATACCTGCGTGGCGATGTCGTGGAACGGCAATGTCGCCATTGCGGCGGGGCAGGCGGAGGCGGCGAAGAAGCCGTTCACATTGAGTTACCGGATTCCGAAAGAGGGCACGTTGATCTGGTTCGATGCCATGGTCGTGCCCAAGGACGCGCCGCATCCGCAGGCCGGGTTGGCGCTGATGGATTATCTGATGACGCCGGAAGTGATTGCGCCGATCACCGACACCATTCACTACGCCAATGCGATCACGGCGGCGGATGGTTTGGTGGACGCGTCGATTCGTAATGATCCGGGGACGTATCCGTCCGCGCAGGTCAGGGCTTCGTTGTACAGCAAGAATGACAATGGCAAGGCGTTCAATCGGGCGTTGATCCGGGCGTTCAGCCGGTTGAAATCCGGGCTTTGAAAAGCGGGCCCTCACCCCAGCCCTCTCCCGGAGGGAGAGGGAGCCGAGCGAGGAGTCTTGCGTTATACATCGACCTGAAAAACCGAGTCGATTATGGATCTAAGTCTTGGCGTTCATGGATTCAAAGACGTTATTTCAGGTCGACGTAAAATCTCCAATATCCTCCAATCAGTCCCCTCTACCTTTGGGCGGTCCGACGTTTCGGGAGGGTTAGGGTGAGGGCAGTCGATTATGGAATTGAGAAGCCTTGGCGATCATGGATTCACAGGCGTTATTTCAGGTCGACGTGAATCTCCAATCTCCCCCAATCAGTTCCCTCTCCCTCTGGGAGAGGGCTAGGGTGAGGGCAGCGGTTTAGGCACCCGCCACAAATACCAAGCCGCCACCGTCCGAAAAGGACTCCAGGCCAACCCGATCTCAACCATCTGCCTGCGCGTCGGCTGCACCTCCAACCCCTTCAAACGCCGATACCCCTCACGCACACCAAAGTCATCGGCCGGCAAAATATCCCTGCGTTCCAGGCTGTAAATCAGCAACATCTCCACCGTCCAGCGACCCACCCCGCGCAAACTGACCAAACGTTCGATCAACGCCTCATCGTCCATCGCCAGCGCCGTGGCGTAATCCGGCACCACGCCATCCAGCGTCGCCTGGGCAATCCCTTGGATCGTCGCAATCTTGCCCGCGGAAAACCCGCAACTGCGCATGCGCTCAAAATCCGTCGCAAGGATTTGCTCCGGCCGCGGAAACGACTGCCCAGGAAACAACCCCACCAGCCGCCCGACAATCGCATCCCCGGCCTTGGCATGCAGTTGCTGATAAGCAATCGCCCGCACCAGCGACTCGTAGGGATCACGCGCCGGATGCGGTTGATGCCGGCACGGGCCGACCGCTGCGATATGGCGTTGCCAGTCCGCATCGAGCGCGGACAGAAACTCGCTGGCCGCTAGATAGGCATCAGGCATGTTATTTCAGCAAGCCGTTGACTTCGCCGTAGGTGAAAGCCTTGAGGTCATGGGTATCGAGTTTGCCGCTGGCCAGAAAGCTTTTTACCAGCCCACTCATGGCGCCATAGAGGAATTCGGCGATGCCGGAACCCGCGCTCAAGCGGCGCACGCCCAGCGCTTGCAGTTCTTGCGGCGAAGGCAGGCAAGCGAAACCCAGGACATTGACCGGCAGCGTCGTGCCTTTGCAGATGGCCTCGATTTCATAGGCCGAGGTGACGCCCGCCGCGAACAAACCATCCGCGCCGGCCGCTTGATACAGCGCCGCGCGGTGCAGGGTTTCGGCGACGCGATCCTCGGCCGGCACAAGGCTTTTCAGATAGACATCGGTGCGTGCATTGATGAACAGCTGCACCTCGCGTTTGTTGGCCACCTGTCGCGCCACTTCGATCTTGCGCGCGAGCAACTCGGGATCGGCAGAACCGTCCTCGATATTGATGCCCACGGCCCCCGCTGCGATCACCGCATCCAGCACTTCGGCGACGCGCCCGAGGTCATCGGAATAGCCGGCCTCGACATCCACGGTCAAGGGAATGCTGATCACCCGGGCGATGGATTCCACCGTCGACACCAGACGTTCAAGGGGCAGGGTGTTGCCGTCCGGGTAACCGTGAGCCCAGGCCACTGCCGCACTGCTGGTGGCCACGGCTTTACCGCCCAGGTGCTCGACCAGTCGCGCACCGGTGGCGTCGGCGACATTGGTCAGAATCAACAGACCTTGCTGGTGCAACTGGTGAAACTGCGTAGCGAGCGCGTTCATCAAAAATCCTTCTTGTCAGTTGATTCGGTGGGTCAGAATGCCAGTTGTTGGGTGAGCTGCACCGCGGCGTTTTCCAGCCGCAGCAGAAACGCCTTGCGCGGTTGTCCACCACCATAGCCGGTGAGCGAGCCATCCGCGCCGATCACCCGATGGCAGGGCACCACAATCGATAACCGATTGTGCCCGTTGGCCAGGCCGACCGCGCGACTGGCGCCGGGTTTGCCCAAACCGGCGGCGATGGCGCCGTAGGTGCTGGTGTGGCCGTAAGGTATCTGCAGCAGCGCCGACCAGACCTGCCGGGCGAACTCGCTGCCGGGCAGGTGCAGTGGCACGGTAAAGGTCGTCAGTTGACCGGCGAAATACTGCGCCAGTTGCTGCTCGATCTGTTGCAGATGTGGGTTGTGCCCCGGCGCGACCGCATAGCCGTAGCGGTGTTGCAGTTCTTCGACTTCGCGGGTCAGCGCCGGGCGATCAAGAAACTCCAGCAGTACCAGGCCACGCTGCTCGGCCATGGCAATCATCGGCCCCAGCGGGGTGGTCAGTCGGGTGAACAGCAGCGGCTCGCTGTGTTCGGCGCGACCGGGGGTGATGTGGAACGACTTCTGGAAAGCATCACGAAAACCGCTGAGCGATTCATAACCGGAATCAAACGCGGCGTGATCAATCGAGGTGCCTTGCTTGATCCCGCCCAGCGCCATGCCCAAGCGGCGCGTTCGCAGCCACGCATGGAAGGTCATGCCGAAGTGCTGCTTGAACCAGCGTCGCAGTTTCAGCGGTTCGATACCTTCGGCGAGCAGTTGCGCATCGCTCCAGCGCACCTCCGGGTCGGCTTCCACGGCGGTGAGCAGGCGTTGCACCCAGTCCGGGGCGATGGCGGCGGCGTCCAGCGGTTTGCAGCGCAGGCAGGCGCGATAGCCGGCCGACATGCATTCGTCGGCATGGGCGAAGAACTCGACGTTCTCCGGTTTCGGCTTGCGCGCCGTGCAGCTGGGGCGGCAGAAGATCCCGGTGGTTTTCACGGCCGTAAAGAACACGCCTTCATAGGCAGTGTCGCGTTCGAGCATGGCGCGAACCATTTCGGCGTGGGGCGGCAGGACAGCGGTTTGTATGTTCATGGCTCGAGAGTAAAACCAGATTCTCGATGGCTCCACCGAAAAATCGACAGTGAATTTTCAAATCCCCTGAACTACCGTGTAGGAGCTGCCGCAGGCTGCGATCTTGATCGTTCCCACGCTTGATCGTTCCCACGCTCTGCGTGGGAATGCAGCCCGGGACGCTCCGCGTCCCAACAAGATCGCCGCCCACGGGTAGCTAACAAGTTTTCGAGGTGCCGGGTTTATGCATCCATTTTCCATCCAACATATCGATCACATCGTCCTGCGCGTCGCGGATCTGCAACGCAGCATCGACTTCTACGGTCAAGTCTTCGGCGCCGAAGTGGTCAAACGCAACGAACCGCTGGGCCTGATACACCTGCGCGCCGGCACTTCGATGATTGATCTGGTCGACCTGCAAGGCGAACTCGGCCGCAAGGGCGGCGGGGCGGCCGGGGCCGAGCGACGCAACGTCGATCACTTTTGCCTGCGCATTGAGCCATTTGATGAGGCTGCACTGATTGCACATCTGCAAACCTTCGGCCTCACCGCCGCAAAAGCCGAATCACGCTTCGGCGCCGAAGGCAAAGGGCTGTCGCTGTACTGCTTCGACCCGGACGGCAATCAGGTCGAACTCAAAGGCCCGTCCGAGGCTTAAGCGCGTTTGGCCATCAACAGCACCGAAGCCGCCGCCGAGAGCAGGCCTGCGCAGCAACGATTGAACATTCGTTTTCCGCGCGGCTCGGCGAACCAGCGGCGCATGTGCAGGCCCATCCACGCGTAGGCGCTGATGGCGATCCACTCCAGCAGCAGAAACAGCACGCCCAGCACCGCAAACTGCGCCGGCACCGGGCGTGCCGGGTCGACGAACTGCGGCAGAAACGCGGTAAATAACAGGATCGCCTTCGGATTGCCCGCCGCCACCAGAAACTCCTGCCGCGCCAATGCAAAGAAACCAACGGTCGCGCCCGTCACCTGCTGCTCGGCCTCAGGATTGGCCCGCCATAACTGCCAGGCCAAGTACAGCAAATACGCCGCGCCAATGATCTTGATCGCATGGAACAACCATTCTGAAGTTTGCAACACCACCGACAGACCGGCACCGGCCAGCGCGATCATCCCGGCAAACGCCAGAATCCGCCCTATACCCGCCGTGCAGGCGCGGCGAAAGCCATAACGCGTGGCGTTGCTGATCGATAGCAGGTTGTTCGGCCCGGGGGCCATGTTCAGGGCGAAACAGGCCGGGAGAAACAGGATGAGCGTGGCGAGATCCATGACAGCACTCCAGAAACGAGAGCGATATTTTTATCACAGCCTCCGGGCGCCCAGACCCATACAGTCACGCGGCGCTGTCGCGGTACAGCGCCCGGCGCCGTTGGGCAACGCGGTCGAACTTTTTGCAGATGCCTTCACTCTGAATGACTCAGAGGGTGATGGTTTCGGCAGAAATAACTATCCGGCCGGTCAGAAACCGCGATAGCCGTGTAAAATTTCGCCGACGTTGCACTCACCCCGTTTGGCCCCAGGCGGCCCCACCAAGAGCGATCTACATGCAAGCAAAGGCCCGTGAAGTTTATGTGCCACCGGTGCTGCAAGATCTGCGAGCCGGCACTGCCGAGCTGCACATCGCGCTGGAAAAACGCCTTCCCTTTTTCTCCGATACCCTCGATACCCAGGCCTTTGTCCGGCTGGTGCAGGCCTATTACGGCTTCTATTTACCGCTGGAAAACGCACTGCAGCAAAGCGATGCAATCCCCACCGATTTTGATCTGGCGCCCCGCCTCAAAACGCCAACCCTGCGCGCCGACCTGCTAGCTCTGGGCGTATCTGCCGAAGCTCTGCAAAGCCTGCCGCACTGCCAGCAGTTGCCGATCATCGACTCAAGCGCTGCCTGCCTGGGCGTGCTCTACGTCCTCGAGGGCGCGACGCTCGGCGGGCAGATTCTGCGCCGCGAAATCTCTTCACGGTTAGGCCTGGAAGCCAACAACGGCGCGGCCTTTCTCGATATCTACGGCGCCGCCACGGGCCGGCGCTGGCGCGATTTCATCGAATATCTGGGCAATCAGCCGATGAGCGCCGATGAGCGCGCCGCTGTCGTCACAGCGGCACAAACCACATTCAGTTGTTTCGAGCGCTGGCTCGAAAGCCGGGAGGTACTGGCATGAACCCGCAAGACAAAGAAGCCTTTGAAGAACTGCTGGCCAACTGTGCCGATGAGCCGATCCGTTTTCCCGGCGCGATCCAGCCCCACGGTTTGTTGCTGACCCTGAGCGAGCCTGAGTTGGTGATCATTCAGGTCAGCGCCAATGTCGAAACGTTGCTGGCCCGAGAGCCGCAAAGCCTGATCGGCCAGCCGCTGGAAAGCCTGATCGGCGACGCCGAAGCGGCAAAAGTGCGCGAGGCCTTGCTGCAACCGTCGCTGTCCGACTTGCAGCCACTGCGCTTCAGGCTCAACGGCACCGCGTTCGAGGGTTTGTTGCATCGTCATCAGGGCGTATTGATCCTGGAGCTGGAAATCCACGTCGAAAACTTCCAGCCGCGCAACGTCGCCGGCAACCAGACTCATCTGGGGCGCATGCTTCAGCGTCTGCAAGCGGCGACCACGTTGCAGGCGCTGTACGACATCAGCGTCAAGGAAATCCAGGCCATGACCGGTTACGACCGGGTGTTGATCTATCGTTTCGAGGAGGAGGGCCACGGTCAGGTCATCGCCGAAGCCTCCGACCCGTCGATGGAAGTGTTCAATGGCCTGTTCTTCCCGGCCTCGGACATTCCCGAACAGGCGCGCGAGCTGTATCGCACCAATTGGCTGCGGATCATCCCCAATGCCGACTATCAACCAGTGCCGCTGCTGCCAAAGTTGCGCCCGGACACGAACACGCCGCTGGACCTGAGTTTCGCCACCCTGCGCAGCGTGTCGCCGATCCACTGTCAGTACATGAAGAACATGGGCGTGCTGTCGTCGATGAGCATTTCCCTGCTCAAGGGTGACAAGCTCTGGGGCCTGATCAGTTGCGGCAATCGTCAGCCACTGCACGTGCCGCACGAATTGCGCGCGGCGTGTCAGACCATCGGCCAGGTGCTGTCGCTGCAGATCAGCGCCATGGAAGCGCTGGAGATCAGCCGTCAGCGCGAAGAAAAAGTCGAAGCCTTGGCGCTGCTCAATCAAGCGATGATCGACTCGCCGCAGAATGTCTTCGACGGCCTCGCCAATCAGCCGCAGACCCTGATGGCGCTGACCAATGCCGGCGGTATTGCAATCATCGAAGACAAACAACTGCACCGCTACGGCAACTGCCCGGAGCCGGAAGACATTCGCGCCTTGCACAAGTGGCTGCAGGACAGCGGCGAGTCGGTGTTTGCCAGTCATCATCTGGCCAGCGTCTACCCGCCGGCCGCGCAGTATCAGCAGGTGGCCAGCGGCGTGCTCGCCATGAGCCTGCCAAAACCGGTGGACAACGGCGTGTTCTGGTTCCGCCCAGAGGTCAAGGAAAACATCAATTGGAGCGGCGATCCACGCAAGCCGCTGGACCTGGAAAACTCCGATGCCGGCCTGCGCTTGCGCCCGCGCACCTCGTTTGAAATCTGGAAAGTCGAGATGGCCGGGATATCCACCAAGTGGAGCCACGGTGACCTGTTCGCTGCCAATGACCTGCGCCGTTCGGCACTGGAAAACGATCTGGCCCGGCAGGTGCGCCGCGAGCAGGAAGCGGTGCGCGCCCGCGATGAGCTGGTGGCGGTGGTCTCCCACGATCTGCGTAATCCGATGACGGTGATCTCGATGCTGTGCGGCATGATGCAAAAGGCCTTCAGCTCCGACGGCCCGCACACTTCGCGGCGCATCTCGACGGCCATCGACACCATGCAGCAGGCTGCCGGACGCATGAACACGCTGCTGGAGGACTTGCTCGACACCTCGAAAATCGATGCCGGGCGCTACTCCATCACCCCACAAAAGCTCGATGTCGCGCAGATGTTCGAAGAGGCGCAGGCACTGCTTGCACCGTTGGCACTGGACAAGGACATCAGCATTTCCTTCGCGGCCGATCCTGATCTGCGCATTCATGCTGACCCGGAGCGGCTGTTCCAGGTGCTGTCGAACTTGGTCGGCAACGCGATCAAGTTCACCCCGCGACTGGGCAGGGTGGGCGTGCATGCCACCTCCGTCGGCAATGAAATCGTCTTCACTGTTCGCGATAGCGGCGAAGGCATTCCCAAGGAGCATCTACCGCATGTGTTCGACCGTTACTGGACGGTGAAAGAGGGCAACCCGACCGGTACCGGCCTTGGTTTGTACATCACTCAAGGCATCGTCGAAGCCCACGGCGGACGGATTTTCGCCGAGAGCGAACCGGGGCAGGGCAGCGAGTTCCGCTTCACCGTGCCGCGTCTGGACTAAGCGTAGATTTTAATGTGGGAGCGAGCCTGCTCGCGAAAGCGGTGGGTCATGTGATCGTTCCCACGCTCCGCGTGGGAATACCTCAACGGACGCTCTGCGTTCGGCTCTGAAGGGGACGCGGAGCGTCCCAGGCTACATTCCCACGCAGAGCGTGGGAACGATCAGGATCACAGGGGCATTTTCTTCAATACCGGGGATCGGGTGCTGGTTAGGGTGAGCACCTTGTTCCTCGATTTGAAGCAGGTGTGCGATGAGTCTGATTGTTTCGATGGCGGCGTTTGCGCTGGCGGCGTCCATCACGCCGGGGCCGGTGAATATTGTGGCGTTGAGTTCCGGGGCGCAGTTCGGTTTTCGCGCCAGTCAGCGGCATGTTGCCGGGGCCACGTTGGGGTTTGTGTTGCTGCTGGTGCTGATGGGGCTGGGCTTGCATGAGGTGCTCAAGCTTTGGCCGTTCATGACCCGGGTGGTGCAACTGGCCGGCGTGGCGTTTCTGCTGTTCATGGCGTGGAAACTGGCCGTGGATGACGGGCAATTGAATGCCGGTGATTCCGGACGGGCGCCGTCGATGCTGTACGGCGCGGTGATGCAATGGCTCAACCCGAAAGCCTGGCTGGCCTGCGTCGCGGGCATGGGCGCGTTTGTCGCCGATGGCGAGGCGCGGCTGGTGTGGCAGTTTGCGGCGGTGTATCTGGTGATCTGTTATCTGTCGGTCGGCTGCTGGGCGTATGCCGGGACGTTTTTGCGCGGGTATCTGGGCAACGCGGCGGCGATGCGCTGGTTCAATCGGAGCATGGCGGGGTTGTTGGTCGTCAGCGCGATATACCTGCTGCTACCGTAAACCCTGTAGGAGTGAGCCTGCTCGCGATAGCGGCGTATCAGTCAATATAAATGTCGACTGATACGCCGCTATCGCGAGCAGGCTCACTCCTACAATGAATCGCGGTGTAGCCGAGAGATTATTAGTCGAACGGCTGCTGAAAGGCGCCGCCCTCAATGTGATACACCTTCGGCTCTTCGGAAAAATATTCCTCCAGACCCAGCATGAACAGCCGATGGTCCTCACTCGCTTCAAACCCCGGCGTGTGATCCTCAAGGGATTGCCAGCGCACAATCAGATTGAACACCTCCGGTGTTTCGATTCCTGGCGCGAGCAGGTGGCCGCAATAACCCTTGGCGCGTTTGAGCAACGGCTCGACCTCGGTAAACGCATGCCGAAACGCCGCAGTTTGTTCTGTGTGAACGGGCAGTAAAGCGATCTCATAAATCATGGTGTTCTCCTCGGGCTGGGTTCAGCGATTGGCGAGTTCGGGCGACGGCACGACAGCAATCGCAATTTTCCCTTGAACGCCGTTGTTGGGCGTTTCCAGCCGGGCATGGGCGAGACCGATGTCGGCCAGCGGATAGACCGCGCCAACGTGCGGGCGCAACTGACCGTTGGCGATCAATGCGCTCAACTCATCGAGTTTGCCGCGATTCTGTCGGGTGAACACGAAGTGGTAGCTGGCGTTCTTGCCCCAGGCCTGAATCAGGTTTTGCGGCTGGGCAAGGTCTACGATCGATACCACGCGGCCAAGCTGTGCGAGGGCGTCGGGGCTGCGCGCCAGGGTGTTGCCGCCGATCGTGTCGAAGACGACATCGACGCCACGACCCTCGGTTTCGCGCAGGATCGCGGCGACATAATCTTCCTTTTCGTAATCGATCAGCACATCGGCGCCCATACGCTGGGCGAACTCGAAATTGCCTTCACGCACAGTGGTGAAGACCTTCGCGCCGATGGCTTTGGCCAGCTGAATCGCAACATGGCCGACGCCGCCCGCGCCGCCGTGGATCAGAATGCTCTCGCCGACTCTGAGCGCCGCCCGCACGACCAGCGCTTCCCACGCCGTGCCGCCAACCAGACTCAGGCTCGCCGCTTCAAGATGGCTGAGCGTGGCCGGCTTCTTGCCGACAATGTTTTCGGCCGCGACGTGGTATTCGGCATAACTGCCTGGACCGTCGAAAATCTGCGGGGTGTACCAGACTTCGTCACCCGGCATGAACGCTGTCACCCCCGGGCCGACCGCTTCGATAACGCCAGAGACGTCGTGCCCGGTAATGGCTGGCAGGGGCACCAGATCGGCATAGTCGCCACGGCGCACCTGATAATCCAGCGGATTGATGGAGGTGGCGTGCACCCGGACCAGCACTTCTCCCGCGTGTGGCACTGGTTTGGGCACTTCACAAAGTTCGAACGATTGTGCGCCGCCAAATGAAGTAAGGATCATCGCTTTCATTGCATTTCCTCGTTTCGGTAAAAAGGGATATCGGGAATTCTCGATATTTTGGGGCAAAAAATTACAGCTCGCTGCCGATGATCTCGGCCAGCGCACTGATCGCTGCTTCGTTACGTTTGTAATAGGTCCACTGCCCAATGCGCCTGACCTCGACCAGGCCTGCGCGTTGCAGCGTCGCCAGGTAATCGGACACCGTCGACTGCGACAGCCCGACGCCTTCCTGAATACTGCTGACGCAAACGCCCACCGTGTGCACGTCACCTTCATCCTGGGGAGGAAAGTGCTTCTCGGGATCCTTCAGGCCTTTGAGGATTTCCAGGCGTGTGCGGTTCGAGAGGGCTTTGAAGATTTCGAGTAGGTCCATGCCGCGAAGATATCGGAATTTACCGATATGTCAATATCTGAATGTGTTGGCCAGCGATTGATCGTTCCCATGCTCCGCGTGGGAATGCTTCATCGGACGCTCTGCGTCCGGCTCTGGAAGGGACGCGGAGCGTCCCGGGCTACGTTCCCACGCAGAGCGTGGGAACGATCAATCGGGGCAAACCATCAGCCGCGATATTGGCCGGGCGTTGCCGCCAAATGCTGCTTGAACGCTCGCTGAAAATGCGCCTGATCGGCAAACCCGGCTTCCAGCGCCACATCCGCGATCAACTGGCCGCTGCGCAGGCGCTCGCGGGCAAACTGGATGCGTTGGTTGACCACAAAGGCGTGGGGCGTCATGCCGTAATGCTGTTTGAAGGCGCGGATCAGGTACGAAGGCGACAGTTGTGCCGCCGTGCAGATGTCGTCGAGGTTCAGCAGCTCGGTACAGTGTTCGCGGATGAAATCGGCCGCGCGTTCCAGCTTGAAATTGGGTTCGCGCAGCGAGGGGCCGGCGGGATTCAACCGCAGTTGCAGGTCGCTGAAAAACTCCACCGCAGCGCTTTGTTTGCGCAGTACGTCCTGCTGCTCGTCGACCAATGTTTCATAAAGTCCATTCAGGTCGTTGAACAGCGCGGTGTCGTCGAGATGAGTAGTGGAGAAACGCCGAAACTCAAGATCACTGGCGAACCCCAACTGATGCTGCAAATCCGTCAGCCATGGCGTCTCGACATACAGCATCACATACGACCAGGGCTGATCATCGATCGGATTGCACGCATGCACATCGCCGGGATTCATCAGCACCACGGTGCCTGCCGCGACTTCGAACTGCGCCTGCTCATGCACATAGGTGCTGCGACCGGCGGTGATCGCGCCGATGGAAAAGTGCGCGTGGGAATGGCGCGCATAGCAGACCTCGCGGCCATCGGCGATGGCCCGCGCTTCAATGAACGGCAGCGCCGCGTCACGCCAGAAACGCGGGGCTTTTTCAGGGTTTTTGGCGGCAGCGTGTTTCATCGTTGTTATTCCCGGCAGGCCAGCGCGCCAGTGTATTAGCTCTGGCCGGCAAAGGCGCGTTCGAGTTCGGCAATGTCGAGTTTTTTCATCGTGAACATCGCCTGCATCGCTCGCTGCGATTTGCTGGTGTCGGCATCCAGCATCATGTGCATAAAGGCCACCGGCACGATCTGCCACGACACGCCGAACTTGTCCTTGAGCCAGCCGCATTGCTGGGCTTCGACCGGGCCACCCTCGGACAGGTTGCCCCAGAAATGGTCGACTTCTTCCTGATTCTGGCAGTTGACCTGAAACGAGATCGCCTCGCTGAATTTGAACATCGGCCCACCGTTGAGGCCGGTGAAGGTCTGGCCATCGAGTTCGAAACTGACGGTCATCACCGCACCTTCCGGCTTGCCGTGAAATTCCTGACCGACCTTGCTGTAGTGGGTCAGGCCGGTGATTTTCGAATGATCGAAGATCGAGCAATAGAACTTCGCAGCGGCTTCGGCCTGATCGTCGAACCACAGGCAGGGCGTGAGTTTCTGAAAGCGTTGCATGGCAGTCATCCTCGGCAGGTTAGACACGCAGGATTAACAGCGTAGTCAGTCCTTGGTCGATTGCCGGTGCCGTAGATCGACAAGTTAGCGGGCGTCAGATCGTAGTCATAACGACTAGAGATTGAGTCAAATTGACCGGCATCTACGGCGCTTATCTCTACAACGGTCAGACGCCGATTGCGCTGCTGGTGGCGATGCACGCCCTGACCATCCTCGGCCCAACCCTGATCAAGATCGGCTACGTCATGCGCCTGCTGGCGCAGCACCGCATCCGTGGTCCCGAAACCACTGTGGGAGCTTGCCTGCAAGCGATTGCGGTCTGATATTCAACATTGATGTCGCCTGAAATACCGTCATCGCGAGCAGGCTCACTCCCACAGGTTTGTATGGTGGTCGCAAATTCCTGGCACACCCAAAACCACTGTGGGAGCTGGCTTGCCAGCGATGAGGCCAGCACCTTCAACATCAATGTTGACTGACCCGACGCCATCGCTGGCAAGCCAGCTCCCACAATGATTGATGGTGTTTCTGAAATCTCAGCGGCGCTCGGCAACCATCAGCAACGACTGCGGCACTGGACTTTGCGGATGCTGTGGCTCCTGCAAACCGGCCAATTGGAACCCGGCCATGTCCAGCGCATTCAGCCAACTCGACAACGTGCGGAAATACCACGGCATCGGCTGCCACTGACCTTTGAATCCCGCGAACGATTCTTCGCGCCAGCCATCCTGATAATCGCCTGCCGCGACAGACCATGGATGCAGTGTCTGAATGACCACAACACCTGTGGGAACAAGCAAGGCATTCATCGCGGCAAGCAGCGGAATTATGTCTTGATGCAGTAGCGAGAAATTCGCGCACACCAGGTTGTAGTCACGACCGATATCGACCTTGCCATCGACCAGCGCTTCGTAACTCGCAACATGCACCCGCGCCGCCCCCGCCAGACGCGCCGCCTCGATCAGCCGCGCATCGCCATCCACACCGACAGCTTCAATCCCGCGATCCGCCAGCGCCCGCAACAACCAGCCTTCGCCGCAACCCAGATCAAGTACGCGCTGCGGTTGGCGGCCCATGATCGCCAGCACAATCGCCTGATCGGTAACCTGCTGACGGCTTTCAATGGCGCCGCTGCGGATCGCTTCGATCCAGGCATCAGCGTTGGCATGCCAGCTCTGCAAAAGGCTGGATTCGGGGGAGGGCATGGCGGTGTCCCGACTTTTGAAAACCACAGTATGGACGCTGAACGCGGGCAAGGGCTTGTAGATCAGCGCATTCACCACAACCCCGAACGCCGATTTTCTTTAAGACATCGATATCAGGTCCATTTTCAGGTCATTTTTTCGAAGCCGCCAAAACCTCCTTGAGCGCTGCATTCGCACGTTCGGCAGTCTGCGCATCCTCGTGTTTTTTCAACTGCTCAGTGACCTCGCCCAACTGTGCCGCGCTGAGCCCGACGCGCAAGCTTGCCGCCATATGCGCGCGCAGTTGCGGTTCCACGCCCGGCGTCGCTGCCAGCGCGCCGACAGTGGCCAGTTCACGGCTTCGCCAGTCGAGGTTGTCGCGTTCGAAGATGTCGCCGAACAGGTGGGTTTGCAGGAACCGGTTGATGACTGGCGCGAACTCGAACACCGGGCCTTTGACCGGAGCGCCCGAGATCTTCGTTTGATTCGCGGTGCCGGCGGCACGGCTCAGGCCCATGCAGCCAAAGCCGAGGGCGGATACTTCGAGTGAACGGATGCCGAGTGTGCGCTTGTGCATGTCGATCTCCCATTGGGCGTGGGGGAAAGACTAAGCGAGGTGACTGGTGGGGACTAGACGGATAAATCGGGATGGCTTGATGAGTTCTGCTCATCAATCTGCGGGAGGCGGCAAAGCGAAAGTGAGGGTGTGACCCCTCACTCAGTCCGTCTGTTGACTACTGCGGGATGCGCAGCTTGTCCAGCAGTCGGTTGACCAACAACTCGTTCAGCATGATCACCTGTTGCAGCGCCAGCAGCGGTTTGCGCTCCGGGCCGCCTATCGAGTTGGCGATGTTACCGGCCATGGAGTGGGCGTAGGAAAGCGACTCACAGGCTTCGACCAACAGGGTTTCTTCATCCAGCGTGGGGTCGACCAGATAGACCGGGCGAAACGGGGGCGAGCTTGGTGGAGCACCCAGTGCTTCGGGTCGCAGGTAGTAGTCGAGGGCGCGGTCGGTGGCTTCTTTGACCTTTTGCGGGTCAAGCGCGGGGTCGTGAGGGATTGGATCGGTGGGCGGTGGATTTGGCGTGATCTTGAACATAGATAAAGCTCCAATTTGAAAAAATGGGAGCCATCACCCTCGCTACCAAACGGCGGGTGGCGGCCATGCGCGGGTTGGTAGACCGGTCAAATTGGGTAACCCGGCGCTCACGGATGAGCCCCACGCATGCCCACCATTCAAAGCCATACCTCAAAAAAAGGAGACAGCATCGACGGTGTCGCAACAACGACAATTTAAAGCGGGCTACCAAACCCGATCACTGTTTTGCAGTGACAGGCCAACGATATAGCCCGGCCCATAGCCGTGTAAGCCGGCGGATTCTGGCGTACGCGTAGGTAACGACGCAAGGTGTTGTAGGGGGGATGGCGTAACGGTTTGTGTGTTTTAAACGCGATCACGGCTTAGTGTTTATTGATGAAAATACTGGATGGCGGGGGCTTTGTGTTTTGCGGTGTGTCAGTGCGATTCCCCCCTCACCCCAGCCCTCTCCCCCAAAGGGGGCGAGGGGGAAAGGGAGCAGATCTCCAGGCCTTTCAAAACCTGAGTTCGACTCGGTATCTCAAGTCGGTGCAACTTGCACATTCAGCGCGGTCAGTTCCCTCTACCTCTGGGAGAGGGTTAGGGTGAGGGCTGTCGGTAATATAAAAATCTGAAGAGGAGGTATGACATGAATCGATTGACTGGCGGCTGCCTATGCGGCGATGTCCGTTTCGAAGTGACAGGTCAGCCCTACCGTGTCGGCATCTGCCACTGCCTCGATTGCCGCAAACGCCACGGCGCGCTGTTCGGTACCTCGGCCATATTTCCCGAGGATGCGTTGAGGGTCACCGGCGAAACCCGCGACTATAACGGGCGCTTTTTCTGCCCGCGCTGCGGCTCACCGGTGTTCACGCGTTCGGCAGATGAAGTGGAGGTCAACGTCGGATCGCTCGATGAGCCTAATCAGTTCAAACCCACTTACGAACTCTGGACCATTCGGCGTGAATCATGGTTGCCGGCGTTTCCACTGGCTCACGACTACGAGCGTGATCGCGAAAACACTGGCCGAACCGAAGATTAATTGCAGCCCACAATCTGCTGTGTAGGAGCTGCGGAACGCTGCGATCTTTTGACGTTGATTTTCAAGGCGCAAAATCAAAAGATCGCAGCGTTCCGCAGCTCCTACATTGTTCAGCCGCGAATAAAGGCCAACAGATCCGCGTTAATCGTCTCGGCCTCCGTCGTCGGCATCCCGTGCGGGAACCCCGGATACGACTTCAGCGTGCCATTGGGCAGCAACTTGGCCGACAACGGCCCCGAGTCCGCATACGGCACAATCTGGTCATCCTCGCCATGCATCACCAGCACCGGCACGGTGACTTTCTTCAAGTCCTCGGTGAAATCCGTCTGCGAGAACGCCACGATCCCGTCGTAATGCGCCTTCGCCCCACCGATCATGCCCTGACGCCACCAGTTGGCAATGATCCCCTCTGAAGGCGTGGCACCCGGCCGGTTGTAGCCATAAAACGGTCCGGTCGGAATATCGCGATAAAACTGCGCGCGATTCGCCGCCAGTTGTGCCTGAAAATCATCGAACACCGACTTCGGCAGCCCGCCCGGATTGCTCTCGGTCTGCACCATCAACGGTGGCACCGCACTGATCAGCACACCTTTGGCGACGTTGGCCTGGCCATGCCGGGCGATGTAATGAATCACCTCACCGCCACCGGTCGAGTGACCGACATGCACCACGTTCTTCAGGCCCAGATGATTAACCACGGCCAGCGTATCGTCGGCGTAATGATCCATATCGTGCCCGTCCCAGACCTGGCTCGAACGCCCATGCCCACGGCGATCATGGGCAACCACCCGAAAGCCCTTGCCCAGGAAAAACAGCATCTGCGCATCCCAATCGTCGGAACTGAGCGGCCAGCCGTGGTGAAAGTGGATCACTGGCGCGTCTTTCGGGCCCCAGTCCTTGTAGAAAATCTCGACGCCGTCTTTGCTGGTGACAAATCCCATGTTCGCAACTCCAGACCAATCTGATGGATAACCCGCGCGGTAATCGCGGACCGGTTTCGCTCATGACGAGTTTTCTACTGTGCAGGCTCGGTGAGAGCCGTTATCAACTGTAGGATTAAAGTCGACATCTGCATGACCGGTGGTCGCAACGTCTGGCTTCGTACGCAAATTAGGCTTTGCTGAAAGGGATAAGCCGAGGCGCGCGTAGGCATCGATGGCCACAGCGGCGCCCCTTCAGAACACCGTGAGTCTGAGGAATTTCCCCGATGCTGACCTTGAATATCAATGGCAAGGATCAGGAGCTCGATGTCCCCGCGGACATGCCGTTGCTCTGGGTCCTGCGCGATGTTGCGCACCTGACCGGCACCAAATTCGGCTGTGGCATGGCCCAGTGCGGGGCCTGCACCGTGCACGTTGACGGGGCGCCGTTGCGCGCCTGCATCACCCCCGCGACTGCCGTGGCCCATGGACAAAAAATTCTTACCATCGAAGGCCTGTCCACCGACGGCTCGCACCCGGTGCAGCAAGCCTGGGCCGAACTCGACGTGGTGCAGTGCGGTTACTGCCAGTCGGGACAGATCATGTCTGCGGCGGCACTGCTGGCGAAAATCCCCAAACCCACCGACAGCGATATCGATCAGGCGCTCTCCGGCAATATCTGCCGCTGCGGCACCTATCCCCGTATTCGCGCAGCGGTTAAGCGTGCATCGGAAATCGGCTGATTCAATCTGTGGGAGATAGGTGATGAACAGTCCTGTATCGCGTCGGGGTTTTCTCAAGGGCAGTGCCGTGTTGGGCGGCGGGTTGGTGGTGGCGTTTGTCGTCCCCGGCGGCCACAAATTTGCCTATGCGGCGGAGAATGAAGGCAAGGTTTTCGCGCCGAATGCGTTCCTGCGGATTGCCGCAGACAACAGCGTCACCGTGCTGCTCGGGCATTCGGAGATGGGCCAGGGCATCTGGACCGGCCTGACCATGTTGATTGCCGAGGAGCTGGACGCCGATTGGTCGAAAATCCGCGTTGAACATTCGCCGGCGTCAGCGGCGGATTACGGCATTCCGGGGTTTGGCGGCATGCAGATTACCGGCGGCTCGACGTCGACGTGGATGGAGTTCGACCGTTATCGACTGGCAGGCGCGACGGCGCGGCAAATGCTGGTAGAGGCAGCGGCGAAGCGCTTTGAAGTGGCACCGTCGGCGATTCGTACCGAATCGGGCGTGGTCATCGCTGGTGACAAGCGCGCGACTTACGGCGAGCTGGCAGATGCCGCCGGACAACTGCCGGTGCCGGATCCGAAGTCGATCACTTTCAAGGAAGCCAAGGACTGGAAAATTATCGGCAAACCGACCAAGCGCCTCGATACCCCGGAGAAAATCACCGGTCGCGCCAAGTTCGGCATGGACGTGCAGTTTGAAGGCCTGATGACCGCGATGGTTGCGCGCCCACCGGTATTTGGTGCCAGCGTTAAATCCTTCGAAGGTGCTGAGGCGCTGGCGGTGCCGGGCGTGCACAAAGTGGTGCAGGTGCCGAGCGGGGTCGCGGTGATTGCTGATCATTACTGGGCGGCGAAACTGGGCCGTGATGCGCTGAAAGTCGATTGGGAATTGGGGCCGAATGCGGACCTGAGCAGCGAAAAACTGCTGGCGAGTTTCCGCAAACTGGCCGCCACGCAAGGCACGTCAGCCAGTCAGGCCGGTGATGCCAAGGGCAGTTTTGGTAAAGCGGCGAAGAAAATCGATGTCGAATACAGCGTGCCGTATCTGGCTCACGCGCCGATGGAACCGCTCAACTGCACGGTGAAGATCAGCGCTGAAAAATGCGAGATCTGGACCGGTACACAATTCCAGACGCTCGATCAAATGGTCGCCGGCAAGATCACCGGGCTGAAACCGGAGCAGGTCGAGATTCACACCGAATTCCTGGGCGGCGGTTTCGGGCGCCGGGCCAACCCGACTTCAGACTTTGTCGCCGAAGCCGTGCAAGTGGCTAAAGCCGCGGCCATGCCGGTGAAAACCGTGTGGTCGCGGGAAGACGATATTCGTGGCGGTTACTACCGTTCGATGTTCCTGCATCAGGCGCGGATCGGGCTCGGTGCCGATGGCCTGCCGTCGAGCTGGCAGCATGTATTGGTCGGGCAGTCGATCATGGCCGGCACGATGCTGGAAAAAACCATGGTCAAGAACGGCGTTGATGCAACGTCGGTCGAAGGCGTTTCCGACAGCCCTTATGTCAAAGGCCTGGCCAACCACCAGGTCGATCTGCATTCACCGCAAACCGGGATCAATGTGCTGTGGCTGCGCTCGGTAGGTCACAGCCACACGGCGTTTGTCATGGAATCGCTGATCGATGAGATGGCCACGGCGGCAGGCAAAGATCCGGTGGAATACCGACGAACCTTGCTCAAGGAGCATCCTCGGCATTTGGGCGTGCTCAATCTGGCGGTGGAGAAAGCCAACTGGAAAGCACCGTTGCCGGACGGCCATGCGCTGGGCGTGGCGGTGCACGAGTCGTTCGGCAGCTACGTGGCGCAGGTCGCCGAGGTGTCGCAGGACAATCTGGCGATTCGCGTGCATCGCGTGGTCTGCGCGGTGGACTGCGGGATCGCGGTGAACCCGCAGAGCATCGCGGCGCAGATGGAGTCGTGCATCACTTTCGGTCTGGGCATGGCACTGCACAGCAAGCTGACGCTCAAGGACGGCGCGGTGGTGCAGTCCAACTATCACGATTATCAGGTGCTGCGGCTCAACGAGATGCCGGTGGTGGAAGTGCACATCGTGCCCAGCAGCGACAAACCCGGCGGCATCGGCGAGGCCGGTGTGCCGCCGACCGCGCCGGCGGTGGCCAACGCGGTGTTCGCCCTGACCGGGCAGCGCCTGCGCGAGTTGCCGCTGCAACTGTCGGGGGTGTGAGATGAAACGACATCTAGTGTTGGGCACGGTGGTTTTACTGGGGCTGGGCGGTTATGCCTCGGACCTGTTCGCCGATGATCAGGAAGCGCTGAAAGCGTTCGGCACGGTGCAGAAAGTTTTCCAGAGCCCGCGTTGCCAGAACTGCCATATTCCCGGTGATTCGCCGTTGCAGTTCGACGCTGGCATCCCCCACGCCATGAACGTGGTGCGCGGCATGGACGGCAAGGGCGCCGCCGGTCTGCCGTGCGCGACCTGTCACGCGGAAAACAATCCGCCGGCCAGCTACGGCCTGCATGCACCGCCGGGTGCGCCGCACTGGAGCCTGCCGCCGGCGGCGCACAAAATGGCCTGGATCGGCCTGCCGCCGGACAAACTCTGCGCGATGATCAAGGACCGCTCGAGCAACGGCGATCGCGACTTTGCTGCGCTGATCAAGCATGTCAGCGAAGACAAACTGGTGCTGTGGGGCTGGAATCCCGGGGCAGGGCGCGCGCCGGTGCCAGTGCCGCACGATATTTTTGTCGCGCAATTCAAGCTGTGGGCCGAGGCGGGCGGGCCATGCCCGGTGGCGCAAATGTGAGCCATTGCCAAATTAGCGCTACGCTTGAAAGCATTGTTGCCAATGGAGTGTGCTGATGCTGGTTCCAGGAAAACCTGCGAATGAAACGGCGCGCGTTCAAGCGTTGCACGGTCTTGAACTGCTCGATTCCGCCCCTGAAGAGCGTTTCGACCGACTGACACGGTTGGCGAAACGCCTGTTCAATGTGCCGATTGCACTGGTGACGCTGGTCGACACCAACCGGCAGTGGTTCAAATCGTGTGTGGGGCTTGATGTCAGCGAGACGCCGAGGGATGTTTCATTCTGCGGCCATGCGATTCTTAACGACGGCCTGTTGTTGGTACCGGACGCCCGCGAAGATGTGCGCTTTCATGACAACCCGCTGGTCACCGGCGCGCCGAACATTCGCTTCTACGCCGGTTACCCGCTGACTGTGCCCAATGGCAATAAAATGGGCACGCTGTGCCTGATCGACACCAAGCCCCGCGACCTCGACCAGGAAGAGCGTGCGCTGTTGCGTGATCTGGCGGAAATGGCCGAGCAAGAGTTGGCTGCTGTGCAGATCGCGAGCATGGATGAATTGACCTTGCTGTCCAATCGCCGTGGTTTCAAGCAACTGGCGCAGCATGCGCTGGACGCCTGCGCGCGCCTGGAACGGCCGGCAACCTTGCTGTTTTTCGACCTCAATGACTTCAAGCAGATCAACGATCTGTATGGGCATGCCGAAGGTGACAGTGCGCTGAAGACCTTTGCTGATGTGCTGCGTATTGCCTTTCGCGAAAGTGACGTGGTCGGGCGGCTCGGTGGCGATGAGTTCGTTGCGCTGCTGACCGGCTCCAGCCATGTCGAAACCACAGCGATCATGGCGCGGCTCAAGGATATTCTCGAAGAGCGCAATGCCACGTTGCATCGCGGGTATGCGATTCGCTTCAGCGTCGGGCAGATCGAGTACGACGCCAAGCGCCATGAGACCGTGGATCGGCTGCTGGCGGATGCCGATAGTGCGATGTACGTGCACAAGCAGGCCTTGAAGCGTTGTTGATTCGGGCCTCATCGCTGGCAAGTCGAATCGTCGCACCGCAGCTCCCACAGGGATCTGCAGTGAACCGGGATTTTGTGAACACCCGAGAAACCTGTGGGAGCTGGCTTGCCAGCGATGGCGTCCGCACATCCAACATCGTCATCGGCTGACCCACCGCCATCGCGAGCAGGCTCACTCCTACAATGGTGTCGGGTGTTCTCAAAATCCCGGTTCACCACAAATCCATGTGGGAACTAGCCTGCCAGCGAATGCGTCAGCCCGAACCCT
Source organism: Pseudomonas sp. IT-232MI5 (assembly GCF_949767845.1). Classification (NCBI taxonomy): domain Bacteria; kingdom Pseudomonadati; phylum Pseudomonadota; class Gammaproteobacteria; order Pseudomonadales; family Pseudomonadaceae; genus Pseudomonas; species Pseudomonas sp. IT-232MI5. The sequence continues at coordinate 271,906 of NZ_CATKQE010000011.1, read as the reverse complement.
ACATATCTATTTGGCAAACAACTGCCCAATGTCTTTAAACGCCTTGAACTCCAGCGCATTGCCGCACGGGTCAAACAAAAACATCGTCGCCTGTTCCCCGACCAAACCCTGAAAGCGAATTCCCGGCTCAATCACAAACTTGGTCTCGAGCGACTGCAAACGCTCGGCCAGCGCCTCCCATTCCTGCATCCCCAACACCACACCAAAATGCGGCACCGGCACGTCATGCCCGTCGACAGCGTTGGTGTGCGCGGCTTCCTGCGAGGCGTTTTTCGGTGCCAGGTGAATCACCAGTTGATGACCAAAGAAATTGAAATCGACCCAGTGATCACTGGAGCGACCTTCCTCCAGACCAAACACCTCGCGATAAAAGTGCCGTGCGGCCGCGAGGTCATACACCGGAATGGCCAGATGAAAAGGGCTGAGCTGCATAGTGAATTCTCGATCAGGTTCGGTTGACTGAGTTTAGTGCTGTGAAATGTGATTGAAAGACGATAGTTTTTGCGTCGAGCTCAAATTATTTCGATCAGTCGAGGTGCGCATGCTGCGTGAACTGAAGACCTTTCTTGCCGTGGCGCGGCATGGCACTTTCGCTGCGGCGGGGCTGCACATTGGCCTGACGCAATCGGCGGTCAGCGCGCAGATCCGCAATCTTGAACAGGCGTTGGGGATTCGCCTGTTCGACCGCACTGGCCGCCAGGCAATGCTCAATCCGGCGGGGCAGCGGGCGGTGCCGATGGCGCAGGAGATGCTGGCGATCTTCAGCCGGATGGCGATCAGCGAGGACGTCAGTGAGTTTCGCGGCGAGCTGAAAATCGGTGCAGTGGCCACTGCGCAAACCGGGTTGTTGCCTCAGGCGTTGTTGCGCTTGCGTCAACAGGCACCGGGGCTTGAGCCAAAACTGGTGCCGGGCGTTTCGTTGAACCTGCTCAGTCAGGTGGATGCCGGCGAAGTTGATCTGGCAATCATGATCAAGCCGCCGTTCGAACTGCCCAAAGAGCTGTCGGCGCAGGTGATCCGGCGTGAGCCGTTTGTGTTGATCGTGCCGCCGCAGGTCGATGGCAACGATCCGCTGCGGTTACTCGCCGAACGGCCGCATGTGCGCTACGACCGCAATTCTTTCGGTGGGCGATTGGTGACGCGGTTTCTGCGGGAGCAGCGCATAGAGGTCAACGTAGCGCTGGAGCTGGATGAACTGGAAGCGATCGTGAAAATGGTCGAGTCGGGATTGGGGGTTTCACTGCTGCCAAAAGCAGGGCTGTGGCTGGACCATTCGCTCAAGGTCAGGATCATCGAGCTGGGCGAACTGACGTTCTATCGCGAGATGGTTTTGCTGCAGCGTTACAGTCAGCGCAATCAGCCGATTCAAAAGCTGTTCGCACAGTGTCTGGAATAACCCCAATCCCCTTGTAGGAGTGAGCCTGCTCGCGATCGCAGTGGTCCAGAGACATGAATGTTGCTGACCCGACGCCATCGCGAGCAGGCTCACTCCTACAAGGGATTTGGGTTGTTCAAGAAATAGCAGGCATAAAAAAACCCGCCAGATTGGCGGGTTTTTTATTGGCTAAGCGAAGATCACTCTTCGATGTTGCCCATGGCGGTGGTGTTGAAGCCGCCGTCTACGTACATGATTTCGCCGCTGATGCCCGACGCCAGGTCGGAGCACAGGAAGGCGCCGGCGTTGCCGACTTCGTCGATGGTGACGTTGCGACGCAGCGGGGTTTGCGCTTCGTTGGCGGCCAGCATCTTGCGGAAGTTCTTGATGCCCGAGGCTGCCAGAGTACGGATCGGGCCAGCCGATACGCAGTTGACGCGGGTGCCGTCCGGGCCCAGGGAGCCGGCCAGGTAACGTACGCCAGCTTCCAGCGAAGCCTTGGCCATGCCCATCACGTTGTAGTTCGGCATGGTGCGCTCGGCGCCCAGGTACGACAGGGTCAGCAGGCTGCCGTTGCGGCCTTTCATCATTTCGCGGCCGGCTTTGGCCAGGGCCACGAAGCTGTAGGCGCTGATGTCGTGAGCGATGCGGAAACCGTCACGGGTGGTAGCTTCGGTGAAGTCGCCGTCCAGTTGGTCGCCCGGGGCGAAACCAACGGAGTGGACGATGCAATCCAGGCCGTCCCACTTCTTGCTCAGTGCTTCGAAGACCTTGGCGATTTCTTCATCGCTGGCCACGTCGCACGGGAAGCACAGCTCAGGGCTCGAACCCCAGCCTTGGGCGAATTCTTCAACACGACCTTTCAGTTTGTCGTTCTGATAAGTGAAGGCAAGCTCAGCGCCCTCGCGATGCATGGCGGCAGCGATGCCGGATGCGATGGACAGCTTGCTGGCGACACCGACGATCAGTACGCGCTTACCGGCGAGAAAACCCATGTGTTGCTCCTCTTTCAGGTTATTGCGCAGTGGCTGGTGCCAAAAAAGCGGCTTCCAGCAACTGCTGTGTATACGGATGTTGGGGGGCGGCAAAAATACTTTGCGCGTCTCCCTGTTCGACCACTTGGCCATGCTTGACCACCATCAGCTGGTGGCTCAGCGCTTTCACCACAGCCAGGTCATGGCTGATAAACAAATACGTCAGGTTGTACTTGGCTTGCAGTGAACGCAACAGCTCCACCACTTGCCGCTGCACCGTGCGGTCGAGCGCCGACGTCGGCTCGTCCAGCAGGATCAGCGCCGGTTTCAGCACCAAAGCCCGGGCAATGGCGATTCGTTGCCGTTGCCCACCGGAAAATTCGTGGGGGTAGCGGTGCCGGGTTTCCGGATCCAGACCTACCTCCTTCAATGCCGCAATAATCGCCGCCTCTTGCTCCTCGGCGGTGCCCATCTTGTGAATCCGCAGGCCTTCGCCAACGATGTCACTGACACACATGCGTGGGCTCAGGCTGCCAAACGGGTCCTGAAACACCACCTGCATCTGCCGACGCAACGGGCGAACCTCGTTCTGCGTCAGGCAGTCTAGCTGCTTGCCTTCAAAGCGGATCGCGCCTTTGCTGCCGATCAACCGCAAAATCGCCAGGCCCAGCGTGGATTTGCCGGAACCGCTTTCCCCGACAATCCCCAGGGTCTGACCCTGAGGCAGGCTGAAATTGATGCCGTCCACTGCCTTGACGTGATCCACCGTGCGCTTGAGCAGGCCTTTCTTGATCGGGAACCAGACTTTCAGGTCCTCGACCTCAAGCAGCGGCGCGCCGATTTTATTGCTCGCCGGGCCGCCGCTGGGCTCCGCGCCGAGCAATTCCCGAGTGTACGGATGCTGCGGCGAACGGAACAGCTCTGCGCACGATGCCTGTTCGACGATGCAACCGCGCTGCATGACACATACGCGATGCGCAATTCTTCGCACCAGGTTCAAATCGTGACTGATCAGTAACAGCGACATGCCCAATCTGGCCTGCAATTCCTTGAGCAAATCGAGGATTTTCAGCTGAACGGTCACGTCCAGCGCCGTAGTCGGCTCGTCGGCAATCAGCAATTCCGGCTCGTTGGCCAGGGCCATGGCGATCATGACCCGCTGACGCTGGCCACCGGACAATTCGTGGGGCAGGGCCTTGAGACGCTTGTGCGGCTCGGGGATGCCGACCATCTCCAGCAGTTCCAGCGTGCGTTTGGTCGCCACTTTGCCGGTCAGGCCCTTGTGGATGCCGAGCACTTCGTTGATCTGCTTCTCGATCGAGTGCAGCGGATTCAGCGAGGTCATCGGCTCCTGAAAGATCATCGCGATACGATTGCCGCGAATATGCCGGATGGTTTTTTCACTGAGGCCCAGCAGGTTTTGCCCGGCGTAGTTGATGCTGCCGGCCGGATGGCGGGCCATCGGGTAGGGCAGCAGGCGCAGGATCGAATGCGCAGTCACCGATTTGCCCGAACCGGATTCGCCGACCAGCGCCAAGGTTTCGCCACGCTTGATGTCGAAGCTCACGCCTTCGACGACCCGATGCACGCGCTCGCCGAAACCGAATTCGACGGCGAGGTCACGCACTTCGATCAGATTGTCCTGATTCATTTCACTTCCTCGGGTCGAAGGCATCGCGAGCGGACTCGCCGATAAACACCAGCAAACTCAACATCAATGCGAGTACGGCGAAGGCACTCATGCCCAGCCACGGCGCTTGCAGGTTGGATTTGCCCTGGGCGACCAGTTCACCCAGCGACGGACTGCCGGCCGGCAAGCCGAAACCGAGGAAGTCCAAAGCGGTGAGGGTGCCGATGGCGCCGGTGAGGATGAACGGCATAAACGTCATGGTCGAGACCATCGCATTGGGCAGGATGTGGCGGAACATGATCGCGCCGTTCTGCATGCCCAGCGCCCGCGCGGCGCGCACGTATTCAAGGTTGCGACCCCGGAGGAACTCGGCGCGCACCACGTCGACCAGGCTCATCCACGAGAACAGCAGCATGATCCCCAGCAGCCACCAGAAATTCGGCTGGACGAAACTGGCGAGGATGATCAGCAGATACAGCACCGGCAAACCCGACCAGATTTCCAGAAAACGTTGGCCGGCCAGATCGACCCAGCCGCCATAGAAACCCTGCAAGGCCCCGGCAATCACGCCGATGATCGAACTCAACACGGTCAACGTCAGCGCAAAAAGCACCGAAATGCGGAAGCCATAAATCACCCGCGCCAACACATCGCGACCCTGATCGTCAGTACCCAGCAGATTGTCCGCCGACGGTGGCGCGGGCGCCGGGACTTTCAAGTCGTAGTTGATGCTCTGATAGCTGTAGGGAATCGGCGCCCACAACACCCACGCATCCTTGGCCTTGAGCAGTTCGCGGATGTACGGGCTCTTGTAGTTGGCTTCCAGCGGGAATTCGCCGCCGAAGGCGGTTTCCGGGTAGCGCTTGATCGCCGGGAAGTACCAGTTGTTGTCGTAATGCACCACCAGCGGCTTGTCGTTGGCGATCAGCTCGGCACCGAGGCTCAGGCCGAACAGGAACAGAAACAGCCACAGCGACCACCAGCCGCGCTTGTTGGCTTTGAACAGTTCGAAGCGGCGGCGGTTGAGAGGGGACAGGTTCATCTCAATGCTCCCGGCTTTCGAAGTCGATGCGCGGATCGACCAAGGTGTAGGTGAGGTCGCCGATCAGTTTCACCACCAGCCCCAGCAGGGTGAAGATGAACAGGGTGCCGAACACCACCGGGTAATCGCGGTTGATCGCCGCTTCGAAACTCATCAGACCGAGGCCGTCGAGGGAGAAGATCACTTCCACCAGCAAGGAGCCTGTGAAGAAGATGCCGATGAACGCCGACGGGAAACCGGCAATCACCAACAGCATGGCGTTGCGGAACACGTGGCCGTAGAGCACACGGTGGCGGGTCAGGCCTTTGGCCTTGGCGGTGACCACGTACTGCTTGTTGATCTCGTCGAGGAAGCTGTTTTTGGTCAGCAGGGTCATGGTCGCGAAGTTGCCGATCACCAGCGCAGTCACCGGCAACGCCAAGTGCCAGAAGTAATCGAGGATCTTGCCGCCGAAGCTCAGTTCATCGAAGTTGTTCGAGGTCAGGCCCCTTAGCGGGAACCAGTCGAGATAACTGCCGCCGGCAAACACCACGATCAGCAGGATCGCAAAGAGGAACGCCGGGATCGCGTAACCGACGATGATCGCCGAACTGGTCCACACATCGAAGTGGCTGCCGTGCCGCGTGGCCTTGGCGATCCCCAGCGGGATCGACACCAGGTACATGATCAGCGTACTCCACAGCCCCAGCGAGATCGACACCGGCATCTTTTCCTTGATCAGGTCGATGACCTTGGCGTCGCGGAAAAAACTGTCGCCGAAATCCAGCTGCGCGTAGTTCTTGACCATGATCCACAGGCGTTCCGGGGCCGATTTGTCGAACCCGTACATGTGCTCGATTTCCTTGATCAGCGCCGGGTCCAGGCCCTGCGCGCCGCGATAGGACGAACCAGCCACGGACACCTCGGCACCGCCGCCGGCAATGCGGCTGGTGGCGCCTTCGAAGCCTTCGAGCTTGGCGATCATCTGTTCCACCGGGCCACCGGGCGCGGCCTGAATGATCACGAAGTTGATCAGCAGAATGCCGAACAGCGTCGGGATGATCAGCAGCAGTCGCCGAAAAATATACGCCAGCATCTGATTACTCCGTGCCCGCAGGGTCGGCTTGCAGTTTGGTTTCGACTTCTATCGCCGGTTTCGCGTCAGGCTTGACCCACCAGGTGTTAATCCCGATGTCGTACTTGGGTGAGACTTTCGGGTGACCGATGTGATTCCAGTAAGCCACGCGCCAGGTCTTGATGTGCCAGTTGGGGATCACGTAATAACCCCATTGCAGCACACGATCCAGCGCACGGGCATGGGCCACCAGGCTTTTGCGCGAGTCGGCGTTGATCAGGTTCTCGACCAGTTGATCGACGATCGGGTCTTTCAAACCCAAGGAATTGCGGCTGCTCGGTTTGTCGGCGGCGGCGCTCATCCAGTATTCGCGTTGCTCGTTACCCGGCGAGTTGGACTGCGGGAAGCTGCCGACCATCATGTCGAAATCCCGCGAACGTACGCGGTTGATGTACTGCGAAACGTCGACGCGGCGGATCACCAGATCGATGCCGAGGTCGCTGAGGTTGCGCTTGAATGGCAGCAATACGCGCTCGAATTCGGTCTGCGCAAGGAGGAATTCGATGACCACCGGTTTGCCGGTGGCGTCGACCATTTTGTCGTCGACGATCTTCCAGCCAGCCTCTTGCAGCAGTTGATAGGCCTCGCGCTGTTGGGTGCGGATCATGCCGCTGGCGTCGGTCTTCGGGTTTTCGAACGCCTCACTGAACACCTGTGCCGGCAGCTTGCTGCGGAACGGCTCGAGGATCGCCCGCTGATCGGCGTCGGGCAGGCCGGTGGCGGCCATTTCCGAGTTCTCGAAATAGCTGCGGGTGCGGAAGTAGGCGCCGTTGAACAGTTGCTTGTTGGTCCATTCGAAGTCGAACAACAGGCCGAGCGCCTGGCGCACGCGCACGTCCTGAAACACTGGACGGCGCAAGTTGTAAACGAAGCCCTGCATGCCGGTCGGGTTGCTGTTGGCGATCTGTTCCTTGATCAAGCGGCCCTCGGTGACCGCCGGAATGTTGTAAGCGTTGGCCCAGTTTTTCGCGGTCATTTCCAGCCAGTAATCGAACTGCCCGGCCTTCAACGCTTCGAGGGCGACGGTGTTGTCGCGGTAGTAATCGGTGGTCATCGTGTCGAAGTTATAGAAACCACGATTGACCGGCAGGTCCTTGCCCCAGTAATCCTTGACCCGCTCGTAGCGCACCGAGCGCCCGGCCTTTACTTCGGCGACCTTGTACGGGCCGCTACCGAGGGGGATTTCCAGGTTGCCTTTGTTGAAGTCGCGATCGGCCCACCAGTGTTTTGGCAGCACCGGTAATTGGCCGAGGATCAGTGGCAGTTCGCGGTTGTTGCTGTGTTTGAACTTGAACAGCACTTTCAGCGGGTCTTCGGCGATCACTTCGGAGACGTCGCTGTAGTAGCCGCGAAACATCGGCGAGCCTTCCTTGGTCAGCGTGTTGAAGCTGAACACTACGTCATCGGCGCGCACCGGGTGGCCGTCATGAAAACGGGCTTCGGGGCGCAGGTAGAAACGTACCCAGCTGTTGTCCGGGGCCTTTTCGATTTTGCCGGCGATCAGGCCGTATTCGGTAAAGGGCTCATCGAGGCTGTGCTTGGTCAGGGTGTCGTAGATCTGCCCGATATCATCGGCGGGCACGCCTTTGCTGATAAACGGGTTGAGGCTGTCGAAGCCACCAAAACCGGCCTGACGAAAGATGCCGCCCTTCGGCGCGTCCGGGTTTACGTAATCAAACTGTTTGAAATCGGCCGGATATTTCGGCGGCTCGTTGTACAGGGTCACGGCGTGTTGCGGGGCGGCCAAGGCCAGCCCGGCGAACAGCAAGCCGCTGGCCTGGACGAGCAGGGCGCGGATAGGGTTCATCGATCTTTCTCCGAAGACTTCAGCCACCACGCGCTCAGGCCCAGGGTGTAAGGCGGCGTGGTAACAAAGGCCAACCGGTTGCGGTAGGCCAGACGGTGATAATTCAGATACCAGTTGGGAATGCTGTAGTGCTGCCAGAGCAGCACGCGGTCGAGCGCCTTGCCGGCGGCGACTTGTTCGTCGCGGGTGCGCGCGGCGAGCAGTTGTTCGAGCAGGTGATCGACCACCGGGTTGGCGATGCCTGCGTAATTCTTGCTGCCCTTGACGCTCACCTGACTGGAGTGGAAGTACTGCCACTGCTCAAGGCCCGGGCTTAGGGTCTGGTTGAGCGTCATCGAGATCATGTCGAAATCAAATTGATCGAGGCGCTGCTTGTACTGCGCCCGATCCACGGTGCGCAGGCGCGCGTCGATGCCGATGCTGTTGAGATTCTCGATGTAGGGCTGGTAGAGGCGCTCGAGGTTCGGATTGACCAGCAGCAGTTCGAACCGCAGCGGTTGGCCGCTAGCGTTTTGCAGACGCTGACCGTTGAGCTTCCAGCCGGCTTCAGCGAGCAATGCCAAGGCTTTGCGCATGGTTTCCCGCGGGATGCCGCGACCGTCGGTTTTTGGCAAGGTAAACGGCTCGGTGAATAGCTTGGCCGGCAGTTGTTCCTTGTACGGTTTGAGCATCAGCCATTCATGCCCGACCGGCAGGCCGGAGGTTGTGAATTCACTGTTGGGGTAGTAGCTGGTGGTGCGTTTGTAGGCATCGCTGAACAGCGCGCGATTGGTCCACTCGAAGTCGAACATCAGGCCCAGCGCTTCGCGGGTTTTCACGTCCGAGAACGTCGCGCGGCGGGTGTTCATGAACAGGCCCTGACTCTGGGTCGGGATCTGATGCGGGATCTGTGCCTTGATCACCTCGCCACGGCGCACGGCAGGGAAGTTGTAGCCGTTGGCCCAATTCTTCGCCTGATGCTCGATGTAGATGTCGAACTCGCCAGCCTTGAACGCTTCGAAGGCCACGTCGCTGTCGCGGTAAAACTCGACTTCCATGCGATCGAAGTTGTACTTACCGCGATTGACCGCCAGGTCCTTGCCCCAGTAATCCTTGACCCGCTCGAAGATCAACTGCCGGCCCGGCGTCACCGAAGTGATGCGATAGGGGCCGCTGCCCAGTGGCGGTTCGAAGGTGGTGGCCTTGAAGTCGCGGTCTTTCCAGTAATGCTGCGGCAGCACCGGCAATTCGCCGAGGCGCAGGATCAACAGCGGATTGCCGGAGCGCTTGAGCACGAAGCGAATGCGCTGTTTGTTGAGAATGTCGACCCGCAGCACTTCCTGCAACGCGGTGCGGTACAGCGGATGGCCGTCCTTGAGCAGCGTTCGATAGGAGAACGCTACGTCGTAGGCGGTGATCGGCGTGCCATCGTGAAAACGCGCCTCGGGACGCAGATTGAAGACGACCCAGCTGCGATCTTCGCTGTACTCCACCGATTGCGCGATCAAGCCGTAACTCGACGCCGGTTCGTCGCCGGACGGCGAATACTGGCCGGTGCCGACCATCAACGGCTCGTTCAGCTCGTTGATGCCGTACTGGAGGAAATTCGCTGTGGTGACCGGGCTAGTGCCCTTGAAGGTGTAAGGGTTGACCGTATCGAAGGTGCCGAACGCCATCACCCGCAACGTACCGCCCTTGGGCGCTTGCGGGTTGACCCAGTCGAAGTGGGTAAATCTGGCCGGGTACTTGAGCGTGCCGAACTGCGCATAACCGTGACTTTCGGTAATCGTCGCGCTTGCGGTTGAGCTCAAGGCCAGGCTGATCAGGAGCAGGAGGAGGGCACGCTTCAAGTCAGATCCGATCCAGGCGGCTTGGGCTTAGTGGGCCGTACAGTAACAGCTTGTCTGGACAGGAAAAAGATGCGGGTTAATGCGGGGTTAATCGTTTGCGCGAAGAGGCCCTCACCCTAACCCTCTCCCGGAGGGAGAGGGGACTGACCGAGTTGTTTCTTCGAGCTACGCCGACCTGAACCGTCGAGTCGAACTCACGTTTTGAAAAGCCCCCTCACCCTAACCCTCTCCCGGAGGGAGAGGGGACTGACTGTGGTGTCTAGGCGAATTGCACCGACGTGCGATATCTGAGCTGAACTCAGATTTTGAAAAGCCCCCGATCGGCTCCCTTTCCCCCTCTACCCCTTGGGGGAGAGGGCTGGGGTGAGGGGGATCGATCTAAAGCACGCCACAAAATCCGAACCAAAAAAAAGCCCCTGAAAATTCAGGGGCTCGTCTGTCAGTGCGGCTGATAAACCGTGAGCATCTGCCCCGGCTTCAATGCTTTACCCGCACCCGGATTCCAGCGCTTGAGATGCTGCATCTCAACGTTGAAGCGCTTGGCTACCACGTACAGCGTATCGCCGCGTTTGACCTTGTACTGAGTCTGCTGCGCGCTGTCGTCCTTGCCTTTGCTCTTGCTGTTGGCCGCAATCACCGTGTTCACACGGCCGGACTTGCGAGCCGGAGCACGCTTGGTGGTGTCCTGCATGACCAGAGTCTGGCCAACTTTGAGGTTCTTGCCGGTCAGCTTGTTCCAGCGTTGCAGATCCTTGACTTCGACCTTGTTGGCCTTGGCAATGGAACCGAGGTTGTCACCACGCTTCACGCGATAAGCCCGCTTGAGCTTGGCCACTTCCGATGGGTCAGCACCCTCGAACACCGGCTTCAGCGAACGCGGGCTGATCAGTTCGTCAGGCCGCATGGTCTGCAAACTGGCGGTCAGCAATTGCGCCTTCGACGTTGGCACCAGCAAATGCTGAGGGCCATCGATGGTGGTGCGTTGCTTGAAAGCCGGGTTGAGCTGGAACAGTTCGTCTTCGTCGATGTTGGCAACCGCGGCGACTTTGGACAAATCCATGCGCTGGTTGATTTCGACGACCTGGAAGTACGGTTCGTTGGCAATCGGGTTGAGGTTCACGCCGTAAGCTTCCGGCGCCAGCACCACTTGCGACAGTGCCAGCAACTTCGGCACGTACGCCTGGGTTTCCGCCGGCAGCGGCAGGTTCCAGTAATCGGTGGGCAGGCCAAGCTTTTCGTTGCGTTCGATCGCGCGGCTGACCGTGCCTTCACCGGCGTTGTACGCCGCCAGGGCCAGCAACCAGTCACCGTTGAACATGTCGTGCAGACGGGTCAGGTAATCCATCGCTGCCGTGGTCGAAGCGGTGATATCGCGACGGCCATCATAGAAGCGGGTCTGACGCAGGTTGAAGTAACGCCCGGTGGACGGAATGAATTGCCACAGACCCACCGCATCGGCCCGCGAATAGGCCATCGGGTTATAGGCGCTTTCAATCACTGGCAGCAGGGCCAGTTCCAGCGGCATGTTGCGTTCTTCGAGGCGTTCGACGATGTAGTGAATATAGAGACTGCCGCGTTCGCCGGCGTTCTCGAGGAAAGAGGGATTGCTGGCGAACCACAGGCGCTGTTGCTCGATGCGCGGGTTGACGCCGAGGCCTTCCTGCAGCTGAAAGCCCTGGCGCATGCGTTCCCAGATGTCCTGGGGAACCTGTGGGCTGGGCTTTTCGGTCAGCCAGATCGGCTTCTGCTTGGCTCGCGCAGCAATGTTCGGCGTATGGGTCGCTTCAGTCTGCGGAGCATGGCTGGAACAGCCCGCCAGCGTGGCGGACACAGCCACCGCGATAGCTTGCGCCAGGCGGGTCAATGCGTCTGAATTGACGGACTTACGTATGGATGACGACATTGGCTGGAAGTAAGTTCCGGGCAAAAATGTCGGGGGATTCTAGAAAGCGCACCCCCCTAGGTCAACCATTCAGAATTTTTGTACCAAGCGGCGGGGTACTTAGAACTTATCTTTCCAGGCCCGCAGAGCCGCAAATACCTCACTCGGCGCCCGGTTTTGAGCGCCTGCCCGTTCGTCCACTTTTTGTGTAACTAATGTTTCAGTGGTGCGCAAAAACGGGTTTGTGAGCTTTTCCAGGGCGAGCGTCGAGGGCAGGGTCATCACACCGTTTTGCCGCTGCTGGGTGACTTTTTCCAGACGGGCGGTAATGTCCGGGTTCGTCGGTTCGACGGCGGCGGCAAACTTGAGATTGCTCAGAGTGTATTCATGCGTGCAGTAGACCAGCGTATCTTCCGGTAACGCTGCAAGGCGGCTGAGAGAATGGTGCATTTGCTCCGGCGTGCCCTCGAACAGGCGACCGCAACCGGCGGCGAACAGGGTGTCGCCGCAGAACAGCAGGCCGTGGTGGTAATAGGCAATGTGTCCCAGGGTGTGACCGGGCACCGCATAGACGTCGAAGTCCCAGCCGAGCACGCTGACCGTGTCGTTGTCCTTGAGCGCCACATCGCGCCCCGGAATGTTTTCGCTGGCCGGGCCGTAGACCTTGGCGCCGGTCGCCGCTTTCAGGCGTTCGACGCCGCCGACGTGATCATGATGGTGGTGGGTGATCAGAATGTCGCTCAACAGCCAGCCCGGGTGCGCTGCAAGCCATGCCTGTACCGGCGCGGCATCGCCCGGATCGACCACCGCGCAGCGCTGGGTGCGGTGATCCTGTAACAACCAGATGTAGTTGTCGGTGAACGCGGGCAGGGCACTGATCTGTATCATCGTCGGAATTCGCCAAGCGGAAAACATTGGCGCATCTTAGTAGTTCCTGGCGCTTTGGAGAATGCGATGAGTGATAAAGCGTTCGCACAGGCTGATCCTGACTGGCTGGCCCTGATCGGTGCAGCCCGTGAATGGCTGTCCGGCCCGCTCGGGCAATTTCTGCTCGATGAAGAGCGGCGCATGCTCGAAGACGAGTTGGGCCGGTTCTTTGGCGGTTATCTGGTGCATTACGGCCCCTCGGCCGAAACCCCGCCGGCGGCGCCGCAAGTGCAGCGCAATGTGCGCCTCGGTGCGCCGTTGCCGGGGGTCGAGATTGTCTGCGAAGAGCAAGCCTGGCCGCTGAGCGAGCATGCTGCCGATGTGGTGGTGATGCAGCACGGCCTGGATTTCTGTCTGTCGCCTCATGGTTTGCTGCGTGAAGCCGCGAGCAGCGTGCGCCCCGGCGGGCATTTGCTGATCATCGGCATCAACCCGTGGAGCACCTGGGGTCTGCGCCATGTTTTCGCCCACGACGCCTTGCGTCAGGCGCGCTGCATCTCGCCGTCGCGGGTGGCCGACTGGCTCAATCTGCTGGGCTTTGCGCTGGAGAAACGCCGCTTCGGGTGCTATCGTCCGCCGCTCGCGTCCCCCAAGTGGCAGGCCCGTCTGGCCGGCTGGGAACGCAAGGCCGGTGACTGGCAGCTGTCGGGCGGTGGCTTCTATTTATTGGTCGCGCGCAAGATCGTCGTGGGGCTCAGGCCGTTGCGGCAGGAACGTCGCGAGCCGATGGGCAAGCTGATTCCGCTGCCGATGGCCAAGGTCAACCGCCGCCGCATCGAACCGTAAACCTTCTTTTATTTGTGGCCGGGCTTGTCCCGGCCTCGGTCATTGTCGATCCGTGATCGGCAAGACAGGCATTTTTCTGGATAGAGTGGCATGAGCGAAAGCGTTGAAAGCGTCGACACCGTAGAACTGTTCACTGACGGCGCCTGCAAGGGTAACCCCGGCCCGGGCGGCTGGGGCGCCTTGCTGGTGTGCAAGGGCGTCGAAAAGGAGCTGTGGGGCGGCGAAGCCAACACCACCAACAACCGCATGGAACTGCTCGGCGCGATCCGTGGCCTCGAAGCCTTGAAGCGTCCGTGCGAAGTGCTGCTGGTGACTGACTCGCAGTATGTGATGAAGGGCATCAACGAGTGGATGGCCAACTGGAAAAAACGTGGCTGGAAAACCGCCGCGAAAGAGCCGGTGAAGAACGCTGATCTGTGGAAAGAGCTGGACGAGCAGGTCAACCGCCACAAAGTCACCTGGAAATGGGTGCGTGGGCACATTGGTCATCACGGTAACGAGCGGGCGGACCAGTTGGCTAACCGTGGTGTCGACGAAGTGCGCGGTTACAAGCAGAGCTGATTTTGCCGTTACACCTTGGCGCGGCCTTCGCGAGCAGGCTCGCTCCCACAGGGAAATGCATTCCAGATCTGATGCCCTAAGTTGGAATGCATTCCAATGTGGGAGCGAGCCTGCTCGCGAATGGGACGCCACGGTCTGACTGAAACACCCCACCGAGCGTGTTAACATCCGCGTTTTTTGCAAGATCGACCCGTTGAGAGCTGAACACTGATGGCCACCAGATCCGTTGTACTCGATACCGAAACCACCGGCATGCCGGTGACCGATGGTCACCGGATCATTGAAATCGGCTGTGTCGAACTGATCGGCCGACGCCTGACGGGCCGGCATTTTCACGTTTATCTGCAGCCGGATCGCGAGAGTGATGAAGGCGCCATCGGCGTTCACGGCATCACCAACGAGTTCCTGGTCGGCAAGCCACGCTTTGCCGAAGTCGCCGATGAGTTTTTCGAGTTCATCAAAGGCGCGCAGCTGATCATCCACAACGCGGCGTTCGACGTTGGCTTCATCAACAACGAATTCGCCTTGATGGGCCAGCAGGATCGCGCTGACATCACCCAGCACTGCTCGATCCTCGACACCCTGATGATGGCCCGGGAACGTCACCCGGGGCAGCGCAACAGCCTCGATGCGTTGTGCAAACGTTATGGCGTCGACAACTCCGGCCGTGAATTGCACGGCGCTTTGCTCGACTCGGAGATTCTCGCCGACGTCTACCTGACCATGACCGGTGGCCAGACCAGTCTGTCGCTGGCGGGTAATGCGTCTGACGGCAATGGCACCGGCGATGGTGCGGACAACTCGGCGACCGAGATTCGTCGTTTGCCGGCGGATCGTCAGCCTGCGCGGATCATTCGTGCGACGGAAGAGGAGCTGGCGGCGCATCTGGTGCGGCTGGAAATTATTGCCAAGTCGGCGGGTGGCCCGGCGCTGTGGACGCAGATCGCCGAAGCCGACGCCCAAGCCTGAAGATCAAAAGATCGCAGCCTGCGGCAGCTCTTACATTGGAATGCAATCCCCTGTAGGAGCTGCCGAAGGCTGCGATCTTTTGTTTTTGGCGCCATGAAGCCAACTGGCCACCCTCGCCACTTTCGCTGCAACCCTCTACCCTGAGTGCATTGGCCGATTCAATTCTGCCGCCTCGGGACACTGAGCCTCATGTACAAAGATTTGAAGTTTCCGGTGTTGATCGTCCATCGCGACATCAAGGCCGACACGGTCGCGGGTGACCGTATCCGTGGCATCGCCCGGGAGTTGGAGCAGGAAGGTTTCAATATCGTTTCGGCCATCGACTACACCGAAGGGCGGTTGGTGGCATCGACTCACCATGGCCTCGCGTGCATGCTGATTGCCGCCGAGGACGCCAGCACTAACTCGCATCTGTTGCAGAACATGGCCGAACTGATCGGTCTGGCGCGGGTGCGTGCGCCGGATCTGCCGATCTTCGCCCTCGGTGAGCAGGTCACCCTGGAAAATGCCCCGGCCGATGCCATGGCCGAGCTCAATCAATTGCGCGGCATTCTCTATCTGTTCGAGGACACCGTGCCGTTTCTGGCGCGGCAAGTGGCGCGGGCGGCGCGCAAGTATCTGGATGGCTTGCTGCCGCCGTTTTTCAAGGCGCTGGTGCAGCATACGGCGGACTCCAATTATTCCTGGCACACACCCGGCCATGGCGGCGGCGTGGCGTATCACAAGAGTCCGGTGGGGCAGGCATTTCACCAGTTCTTCGGTGAAAACACCCTGCGTTCGGATTTGTCGGTGTCGGTGCCAGAGCTTGGTTCGCTGCTCGATCACACCGGGCCGCTCGCCGAAGCGGAAGCGCGGGCGGCGCGCAATTTCGGCGCCGATCACACCTTTTTCGTGATCAATGGCACCTCGACCGCCAACAAGATTGTCTGGCACTCGATGGTCGGGCGCGATGATCTGGTGCTGGTCGATCGCAACTGCCACAAGTCGGTGTTGCACGCGATCATCATGACCGGCGCCATTCCGCTGTACCTGTGCCCGGAGCGCAATGAACTGGGGATTATCGGGCCGATTCCGCTGAGCGAATTCAGCCGCGAATCGATTCAAGCGAAGATCGATGCCAGCCCGCTGACCAAGGGCCGCACAGCGAAAGTCAAACTCGCCGTGGTCACCAACTCGACCTACGATGGCCTCTGTTACAACGCCGAGTTGATCAAGCAAAGCCTCGGCAACAGCGTCGAAGTGCTGCATTTCGATGAAGCCTGGTATGCCTACGCGGCGTTTCATGAATTCTTCACCGGGCGCTACGGCATGGCCACCTCGCGCAGCGAAGACAGCCCGCTGGTATTCACCACGCATTCCACGCACAAACTGCTGGCGGCGTTCAGTCAGGCGTCGATGATTCATGTGCAGGACGGCGGCGCGCGGCAACTCGACCGCGACCGTTTCAATGAAGCGTTCATGATGCACATTTCGACCTCGCCGCAGTACAGCATCATCGCTTCGCTGGACGTGGCGTCGGCGATGATGGAAGGCCCGGCCGGGCGTTCGCTGTTGCAGGAAACCTTCGACGAAGCCCTGAGCTTTCGTCGCGCGCTGGCCAATCTGCGTCAGCACATTGCCGCCGATGACTGGTGGTTTTCGATCTGGCAGCCGCCGGGTGTCGAAGGCATTGATCGCGTGCAGACCGAGGACTGGCTGCTGCAACCGGATGCCGATTGGCATGGTTTCGGCGAAGTCAGTGACGATTACGTGTTGCTCGATCCGATCAAGGTCACCCTCGTCATGCCGGGGCTCAATGCCGGTGGCGCGCTGAGCGAGAAGGGCATCCCGGCGGCGGTGGTCAGCAAGTTTCTTTGGGAGCGCGGCCTGGTGGTGGAGAAGACCGGGCTGTATTCGTTCCTGGTGCTGTTCTCGATGGGCATTACCAAAGGCAAATGGAGCACGCTGCTCACCGAACTGCTGGAGTTCAAGCGCAGCTACGATGCGAATGTGCGCCTCGACACCTGCCTGCCGTGTGTGGCTCAGCAAGACGCCGCGCGTTATCGCGGCATGGGCCTGCGCGATTTGTGCGATCAATTGCACGCCTGCTACCGCAGCAATGCCACAGCCAAACACCTGAAACGCATGTATACCGTGCTGCCGGAAATTGCCATGAAACCGGCCCACGCCTACGATCATCTGGTGCGCGGCGAAGTCGAAGCGGTGCCGATCGATGAGCTGGAAGGCAGGGTTGCGGCGGTCATGCTAGTACCGTATCCGCCGGGCATTCCGCTGATCATGCCCGGCGAACGCTTTACCGAATCGACCCGATCGATTATTGATTACCTGAAATTTGCTCGCACGTTCGATAGCAGCTTCCCCGGTTTTGTCGCGGATGTGCATGGATTGCAGCACGAAGATGAAGGCAATGGGCGGCAATACACCGTCGATTGCGTCAAGGAATGAGGACTTTTCCCAGTATGCAACCGGTCATGAATCCAAAATACCCAGGGCTGTCGGTGCGCGTCGCCGATGAAGGCTTTGCGCCGTATATCTGGGGCAGCGACTTCAGCTTCGAAGTCGCGGCCTATGGTGCCGCCGTGATCGGCCAGCCTGTCGAACAATGGCGGGTGACGCCGATCGTGCCGTACCGCAAGTGCTACGGCATCGATCCGGAGGAGTTCAGCGCTTTCCACAACGCGCCGGACAGCGCGATTTTCATGGCCTATCTCGACGATGAGCCGGTCGGCCATCTGGTGATCAGTACTAACTGGAACGGCTTCGCGCATATCGATGAACTGGCGGTGCATGCGCCGGCGCGCCGCCATGGTGTGGCCAAGGCCTTGCTGGATGTCGCGCAGTTCTGGAGCCGCAAGAAAAAGCTACCGGGGATCATGCTGGAAACCCAGAACAACAACCTCGGCGCCTGTCGGCTGTATGAGCGTTGCGGCTATGTGATCGGTGGTATCGACCAGTTGCGCTATCGCGGCATTGATCCGAACACCGCCGAAGTGGCGCTGTTCTGGTATCGATTATTCGATAACCCGTTGGAGAACCCGATCAGCTCGCCAGCATCGCCTCGGCTTGTTCCGTGAGGATCGCCAGTAACGTCTGAATCGCTGCCGACGGCGCGACGTGCTTGAAGGTCAGCGCGTAGACGCTGATCGGTACGGCCGGCGACAGCGGGCAGACATCCAGCCCGGCCGGGCGCGCGCCCAGTGCAGTGAACGGGTCGACGATGGCCAGGCCTTCACCGGCCTCGACCATGCTGCGCATCATCTGATGGGTTTGCACCCGCGTCTGCACGCTCGGCGCCGGGCGCAGCGCCTGGAGTTTGTTTTCCAGTGCCGGGCTCAACGGGTCCTGACCTTCGAGGCCGATCATGGCCTGACCGGCCAGATCCTGCAGGGAAATGTATTTCTGTTTCGGCTGCAACCAGCCATGGGGCGCGAGCAATTGCAGCTTGCCCTGGGCCAATGGCCGGCAATCAATGTCGGGGTGTTCGGGGTCGTGCAGGCTTAAACCGAGATCGCTCTCGCGCAGCAACAGGCTGCGGACAATGTCGCGAGTCGGCGCGCTGAGCAGGCTGCACGGTGCGTCGGGCAGACGACGACGCAGGGCGGCGAGACTTTGTGGCAGTAATTGTTGCGCCAGCGGCGCAGTGCCGATGATGCGCAAAGGTGGGGCGAGGTATTGCCTGAGGCTGCTGGCCAGCCGTTGCACCGGCTCCAGCGCTTCATAAACGTGAGCGATTTCGACCTGCAACGCCCGCGCTTCGGGTGTCGATTGCAGGCGTCCGCGCACGCTGGCGAACAGCATGAACCCCAACTGACTCTCGGCTTCGCGCAAACGCTCTTCGACCTCGGCCACCGGCAACTGCAACCATTCGGCGGCGGTGCCCAGGTGACCGGTCTGCAAGAGCGCCTGAATCACTTCGATATGACGTAAACGCATGCGTGAAGTCCATGTTCAGCAGGTGGGGTCAGTGGCTGAATCCTACCCCAAGTCTGCGCATATGACTTCTGCTCATAACGGCCAGTTATGAAGCGACGGTTGGCTCGGGTTCACGCGTCAGGGTGATACCTGACTGGACCAGGAGAAACTCGTTCTCGCTGACCTTGTTGACGCGATCGCCAATCGCCAGTTTGTAAATCGGCTCCGAGCCAGTGGAACCGTCTGCCGACGGATTGGATTCCTGGAACTCATGCACGGAATAAACGCGGCCTTCCGCATCTCTTGCATGGAACTGACCGACGAGTACTGCTGCCATCTGCTTAGAACCTCTGGAGATAAAACGCTTGATTTGCGGCTTGGTAGACCGCCATCAAGGCCTGTAAGTTTTCCTACAGGAAAAAAATAATCAGCACGCAGGAATTTGCCCTTGTGTGCTGGTGGAATCGTCACCGAATCATCTATAACTACTGGCTCCTCCCACGGACCATCGAGAGTCTTCCATGAGCAATGTCTACAACGTCGCCGTAGTGGTCGGTAGCCTGCGCAAAGCATCGATCAATCGCAAAGTCGCCCTGGCACTGGCAGAACTGGCCCCGGCGAACCTAAAGCTTGAGATTGTCGAAATTGGCGATCTGCCACTGTATAACGAAGACATCGACGGTGATTCACCGCCGGCAGCCTACAGTACTTTCCGGGAAAAAGTGGGTTCATCCGACGCGGTGCTGTTTGTCACGCCCGAATACAACCGTTCGGTGCCAGCGCCGCTGAAGAATGCCATCGACGTCGGCTCGCGGCCTTATGGCAAGGCTGTCTGGAGTGGCAAACCGGGGGCGGTGATCAGTGTTTCGCCAGGTGCCATCGGTGGTTTCGGGGCGAATCAGCATCTGCGCCAGTCGTTCGTGTTTCTCAACGTGCCGTGCATGCAGCAGCCGGAAGCGTATCTGGGCGGTGCAGGCTCGGCGTTTGATGAGGCGGGCAAGTTGAGTGAGTCGGTGAAACCTTTTCTGCAAAGCTTTATCAATGCGTACGGTCAATTCGTCGAGCAACACAAAAAATAAGCCATACACGGAACACAATGTAGGAGTGAGCCTGCTCGCGATAGCGGACTGTCAGTTACAAATCGGTCGACTGACACACCGCTATCGCGAGCAGGCTCACTCCTACAGGTTTTGTGGTGCCCTCACTAACTCCATTTTCATGTAAGGCTGTTGCGGATGCTCGCTGCGTCACTGATTTTCCTGCTGACCATTACCCTTGTCATCTGGCAACCCAAAGGCCTCGGCGTCGGCTGGAGTGCGACGCTTGGCGCCGTGCTGGCGCTGATCTTCGGCGTTGTGCACCTGAGCGATATCCCGCTGGTGTGGCAGATCATCTGGAACGCCACTGGCACTTTTGTCGCGCTGATCATCATCAGCCTGTTGCTCGACGAAGCCGGTTTTTTCAATTGGGCCGCGTTGCACGTGGCGCGTTGGGGGCGGGGCAGCGGGCGCAAGCTGTTTGCCTTTATGGTGCTGCTCGGCGCGCTGGTTTCAGCGCTGTTCGCCAATGACGGCGCGGCGCTGATCCTCACGCCGATCGTGATTTCGATGTTGCTGGCACTACGGTTCTCTCCAGCCGCGACCTTGGCCTTTGTCATGGGCGCAGGTTTTATTGCGGACACGGCGAGCCTGCCGCTGGTGGTGTCGAACCTGGTCAACATTGTTTCGGCGGACTTCTTTCACATTGGCTTCAACCGCTACGCAGCGGTGATGGTGCCGGTGAACTTCGTCAGCGTCGCGGCAACGCTGGGTATGTTGCTGTGGTTCTTCCGCCGCGACATCCCAGCGGCGTACGACCCTGAGCAACTCGAACATCCCGAAACCGCGATCCACGATAAAGCCACGTTCTATGCCGGTTGGGCGGTGTTGGTGATTCTGCTGATCGGTTGCTTTGCGCTGGAGCCGCTGGGCATTCCGATCAGTGCGATTTCCGCCGTGTGCGCCGCGCTGTTGCTGGGCATCGCCGCCCGTGGCCACAAGATTTCCACGCGCAAGGTGATGAAGGAAGCGCCGTGGCAGATCGTGATTTTTTCGCTGGGCATGTATCTGGTGGTCTATGGCCTGCGCAATGCCGGGCTGACCGGGTATCTGGCCGGTTGGCTGGATGTCTTCGCAGGTCACGGCGTCTGGGGCGCGGCAATGGGCACGGGGGTGCTGACGGCGTTGCTGTCGTCGATCATGAATAACCTGCCGACGGTGTTGATTGGCTTGTTATCGATCGATGCGAGTCAGGCGAGCGGGGTGGTCAAGGAGGCGATGATCTATGCCAACGTGATTGGCAGCGATCTGGGGCCGAAGATCACGCCGATCGGCAGTCTGGCGACGTTGTTGTGGCTGCATGTGCTGGAGCGCAAGGGCATTCACATTGGCTGGGGGTATTACTTCCGGGTCGGGATTGTGTTGACGGTGCCGGTGTTGTTGGTGACGTTGGCGGCTTTGGCTGTGCGGCTGTCCCTTTAGACCGAGTCGGCCGCAATCGCTGGCAAGCCAGCTCCCACAGGGATCTTCTGTGTGCTCACTACCTGAGCCACACCACAAAGCCAGCTCCTATTAACTTTGTGGTGTGCTCACTACCTGAGTCGCACCACAAAGCCAGCTCCTATTAACTTTGTAGTGTGCTCACTACCTGAGCCACACCACAAAGCCAGCTCCCATTAGCTTTGTGGTGTGTTCACTATCTGGGCCACACCACAAAACCTGTGGGAGCTGGCTTGCCAGCGATGGGGCCGGTACAGGCGACACAAAAAAATCAGGCCTGGCCGGGTACATTCGGCCAAAGGTCCGACACCAGAAACAACCGCTCCGCCTCTTCCCATTGCCCTCGCGCATTTTCGATCAGGCGCACCATCAACTGCGCCGGGGCCAATGGCTCAAGATCCTCCAGCCACATCCGTAAATGCTCCAAAGTCCAGGTCTGATCCGCCGGATAATGCGCCGGCGCCAGCCAGGCGTGACGGGGCAGGGGTTGCCAGCGTCCGGCTGGACGTTGCGCGACAAACGCCGGCCAGTCCTTCTGATGCAACCAACTGCCGCGCAAATGCTGCGGATGCGCACCGTTCGGTGATTCAGCCTGCCCGGGCCACGGGTACAACAGATAACCGCCCAGCCACAGCTGCGCACTGAACACCTCGATGTCCAGCTTCGCCAATACTGCACGGCTTTCCGGGCGCGCCGAAATCGGCAACTGATGTTGCGCCAGATGCGCCAGCTTGCGGTCCAGCCGATCATGACAACCCGGCCCCAGCCATTGCGCCGGATCACGACCGTCACCATTTTGCGGCCCAAGGTAAAGCTTGATCGCCAGTTCCAGGTGATGCACGCCATCGCGATCACGCAGCAGCATGTCCAGCTCACCGAGGGTGTGGCCCTCACGGCGGATCGGCAGGTTGGCGGCGATCAATTCAATGCCCGGCGCATGCTGCACGGCAAACTGCCACAGACGCTCGTAATACAAGCCCAGCCGCCGCGTACGTGCCTGTGACAACCAATGCAGCAAGCCATAGCTGTCGCGATCCAACTGACGCAGCCAGTGTTCCAAGCGTTCAGGATCGTGCACCCAATCGCTGCCCGCCAGCGGATGGCGCTGCGGCCACGGTGTGGTGGCAAGCATCGGCGGGGCGAGGATCACCCACGCCAGATCGCGCACTTCCGGATGGCGTAATTGGTGGGGCAACTGGAGCAAGTCGGGAAATAGGATCATCTTGCGAGCATAGCCGTAAACACGAGCACACCCTTGAGGCTGAAAGGATTTTGTCTAACCGGCGCTTTCGCCCATAATCGTGTTTTTCGCGTTTTCGATTGTCCGCAGAGGTCCCATGGAGCAATTTCGTAATATCGGCATCATCGGTCGCCTGGGCAGTTCCCAGGTGCTGGATACCGTCCGCCGACTGAAACGGTTTCTGCTCGATCGTCACCTGCATGTGATCCTCGAAGACACCATCGCCGAAGTCCTGCCGGGCCACGGTTTGCAAACCTCGTCGCGCAAGATGCTCGGCGAAGTCTGCGACATGGTCATCGTCGTCGGCGGTGACGGCAGCCTGCTCGGCGCCGCGCGTGCGCTGGCCAAACACAATATTCCGGTGCTGGGGATCAACCGTGGCAGCCTCGGCTTCCTCACCGATATTCGCCCGGATGAGCTGGAAGTCGAAGTCGCCAAGGTGCTCGACGGCCACTATCTGGTGGAAAACCGCTTCCTGCTGCAAGCCGAAGTGCGCCGGCATGCCGAGGCCATTGGTCAGGGCGACGCGCTCAACGATGTCGTGCTGCACCCTGGCAAATCGACGCGGATGATCGAGTTCGAGCTGTACATCGACGGCCAGTTCGTCTGTAGCCAGAAGGCCGACGGCCTGATCGTCGCCACGCCGACCGGTTCCACCGCGTACGCGCTGTCCGCCGGTGGGCCGATCATGCATCCCAAGCTCGATGCCATTGTGATCGTGCCGATGTACCCCCATATGTTGTCGAGCCGGCCAATTGTGGTCGATGGCAACAGTGAGCTGAAAATCGTCGTGTCGAAAAACATGCAGATTTACCCGCAAGTCTCCTGTGACGGGCAGAACCATTTCACCTGCGCGCCGGGCGACACCATCACCGTCAGCAAGAAAGCGCAGAAGCTGCGCTTGATTCACCCGCTCGACCATAACTACTACGAAGTCTGCCGCACCAAGCTCGGCTGGGGCAGCAAGCTGGGCGGTGGAGGCGACTGATGCTCGATCCCGCGCGCAGTTATGACCTGATTGGTGACGTGCACGGATGCGCCCTGACCCTCGAACACTTGCTTGACCGCCTCGGTTATCACAAGCAGGGCGGGGTCTGGCGGCATCCATCGCGCATGGCCGTGTTCGTCGGCGACATCATCGACCGTGGCCCACGCATTCGCGAAGCGCTGCACATCGTCCACGACATGGTCGAGGCCGGTCAGGCCTTGTGCATCATGGGCAACCACGAATTCAACGCGCTGGGCTGGAGCACGCCGGCGCTACCGGGCAGCGGCAAGCAGTTCGTGCGCGAACACACGCCGCGCCACGCACGCCTGCTGCACGAAACCCTGACCCAATTCGAAGACCATCCCGGCGACTGGCACGATTTCCAACGCTGGTTTTACGAGCTGCCGCTGTTTGTCGACGCCGGACGTTTCCGTGTTGTCCACGCTTGCTGGGATGCCGGACTGATCGAACCGTTGCGAGCGCTGTTCCCCAATGGCTGCATCGACGAACACTTCCTGCAGGCCTCGGCCGTGCCGGACAGCTTCGCCTGCACCGTGTTCGACCGTCTGCTGCGCGGCACTGACATGCGCCTGCCGGATGGCCTGACCATGACCAGCGGCGACGGTCTGGTGCGTTCGTTCTTCCGCACCAAGTTCTGGGAAGACGATCCGAAAACCTACGGCGATATCGTCTTCCAGCCGGATGCACTGCCAGACCCGGTGGCGCAGAAGCCGCTGACCTCCAGCGAAAAAAACAACCTGCTGCGCTACGGCGTCGACGAGCCGTTGCTGTTCGTCGGCCACTATTGGCGCAGCGGCAAACCGGCGCCGATCCGCCCGAACCTCGCGTGCCTGGATTACAGCGCGGTGCTCTACGGCAAACTGGTCGCCTATCGTCTGGATCAGGAAACCCGCCTCGATCCGCATAAATTTGTCTGGGTCGATGTCGAGCGGCCGGAGGTGCTGCAATGAGTGCGGTAGCGGTATTACGTCTGCCGTTGGCAGTGGACTTGAGCGGTTTCGTCAAACTGCTGCAACGAATGCAAGTGCCGCATCGGGTCAGCGAAGAGGCCGGCGAACAAGTGTTGTGGGCGCCGGCGGAAATCAGCGATGACGTGCGTTCACTCTACGAACGCTTCCCGGCTGGCGATCCCGATCAGCAAATGGACATTCCCGTCGCGCCGACCGTCAAGCGGCCGAGCTTTGCCGAGCAACTGAAATACGCCAAGGCCACCGGGTTCATCCTGTTGTTGTGCCTGATCGTTGGTGGATTGACGTACCTCGGTGAGAATCTGCAGACCCTGCGCTGGCTGACCTTCCTCGATTTTCAGGTGGTCGGCGAGTACATCCATTTCACACCGTTGGCCGACAGCCTGGCAGCAGGGCAGTGGTGGCGGCTGGTCACGCCGATGCTGATCCACTTCGGCATCCTCCACCTGGCCATGAACGGCATGTGGTACTGGGAGCTGGGCCGGCGTATCGAGTCGCGTCAGGGCAGCATTAACCTGATCGGCTTGACGCTGTTGTTCAGCCTCGTTTCCAACTACGCACAGTTTGTCTGGAGCGGCGCGACCTTGTTTGGCGGGCTGTCCGGCGTACTTTACGGTTTGCTCGGGCATTGCTGGATCTTCCAGCTGCTGTCGCCGAACCCCGCCTATCGCCTCCCGCGCGGCGTGCTGGTGATGATGCTGGTGTGGTTGCTGGTGTGCATGTCCGGGCTGATCTCGATGATCGGTTTCGGCGAAATCGCCAACGCTGCCCACGTCGGCGGGTTACTCATCGGATGCTTCACCGGTTTGTTGGGCGGTTTGTATAACCGCCGTAAACTGGCCGCCTAAAATTTTCTGTAGATAAAGAGCACGGAGACCCTGATGTCCTCTTTTAACGACATGATCAACAACATTACCCCGGACATCTACGAAAGCCTGAAACTGGCTGTGGAAATCGGCAAATGGTCCGACGGTGGCAAACTCACCGCCGAACAGCGCGAGCTGTCGTTGCAGGCGATGATCGCCTGGGAAATCCAGAACCTGCCTGAAGACCAGCGCACCGGTTACATGGGCCCGCAGGAATGTGCGTCGAAGTCGATCGAAGTGCCGAACATCCTGTTCAAGTCGGATGCCATCCATTGATCGAGATTGGCCGCGGTGCAATCAGCAAAATGTCGGCGCGCCTGGACGGGCCGAATGTGCAATACGCGTTTCGTCTGGATGACGTCGAGGTGCCGGTCAACCCGTTGATCGGCACCACGCTGCGTCTGGAATATCTGGGGGCGATCCACTGCACCCATTGCGGGCGCAAGACCAAAACCAGTTTCAGTCAGGGTTACTGCTATCCGTGCATGACCAAACTGGCGCAGTGCGACCTGTGCATCATGAGCCCGGAGCGCTGCCACTATGACGCCGGCACCTGTCGCGATCCAGCGTGGGGCGAGCAGTTCTGCATGACCGACCACGTGGTTTACCTGTCCAACTCGTCGGGCATCAAGGTTGGCATCACTCGTGCTACGCAACTGCCGACGCGCTGGATCGATCAGGGTGCATGTCAGGCATTGCCGATCATGCGCGTCTCGACACGGCAGCAATCGGGCTTCGTTGAAGACCTGTTCCGCAGTCAGGTGGCGGACAAGACCAACTGGCGCGCGTTGCTCAAGGGTGATGCGGCGGCGGTCGATCTGGCGCAGGTACGTGACCAGTTATTCGAAAGCTGCGCCGAAGGCCTGCAAGGTTTGCAGGAGCGATTCGGCCTGCAGGCGATTCAGACCATTGCCGATGTCGAACCGCTGGAAATCCGCTACCCGGTCGAGCAATACCCGGCCAAAATCGTCAGCTTCAACCTGGACAAGAACCCGATTGCCGAAGGCACGCTGCTGGGGATCAAGGGCCAGTACCTGATCTTCGACACCGGCGTGATCAACATTCGCAAGTACACGGCCTATCAGCTCGCCGTGCATCAATAAGGACGCCAGCATGCGCACCGAACAACCGAAGATGATTTACCTGAAGGACTATCAGGCGCCCGAGTACCTGATCGACGAAACACACCTGACCTTCGAGTTGTTCGAGGATCACAGTCTGGTGCACGCGCAGTTGGTGATGCGCCGCAACCCGGCGCGTGGCCCGGGCCTGCCGCCGCTGGTACTCGATGGCCAGCAGCTGGAATTGTTGTCTGTGAGTCTGGCCGATCAGGCGCTGTCTGACGCCGACTACCAGCTGACCGAAAACCATCTGACTCTGCAACCGACCAGCGAAACCTTCACGCTCGACACCAGCGTCAAGATCCACCCGGAAACCAACACCGCACTGGAAGGCCTGTACAAGTCCGGCACGATGTTCTGCACCCAGTGCGAGGCCGAAGGTTTCCGCAAGATCACTTATTACCTCGACCGCCCGGACGTGATGAGCAAGTTCACCACCACCGTGGTCGCCGAACAGCACAGCTACCCGGTGCTGCTCTCCAACGGCAACCCGATTGCCTCGGGCCCGGGCGAAGACGGCCGGCACTGGGCTACGTGGGAAGACCCGTTCATGAAACCGGCGTACCTGTTTGCGCTGGTGGCCGGTGATTTGTGGTGCGTTGAAGACACCTTTACCACCATGACCCAGCGCAATGTCGCGCTGCGCATTTACGTCGAGCCGGAAAACATCGACAAGTGCCAGCACGCGATGAACAGCCTGAAGAAGTCGATGCGCTGGGACGAAGAGGTTTACGGTCGCGAGTACGATCTGGACATCTTCATGATCGTCGCCGTCAACGACTTCAACATGGGTGCGATGGAGAACAAAGGCCTCAACATCTTCAACTCCAGCGCCGTACTGGCCCGCGCCGAAACCGCGACCGATGCTGCGCACCAGCGCGTTGAAGCGATCGTCGCTCACGAATACTTCCACAACTGGTCGGGCAACCGCGTGACCTGCCGCGACTGGTTCCAGCTGTCGCTGAAAGAAGGCTTCACGGTGTTCCGTGATTCCGGCTTCTCCGCCGACATGAACTCGGCCACGGTCAAGCGCATTCAGGATGTGGCTTACCTGCGCACCCACCAGTTCGCCGAAGACGCCGGCCCGATGGCCCACGCTGTGCGCCCGGACAGCTTTATCGAGATTTCCAACTTCTACACCCTGACCGTGTACGAGAAGGGTTCGGAAGTGGTCGGCATGATCCACACCTTGCTCGGCGCCGAAGGCTTCCGTAAGGGCAGCGATCTGTATTTCGAGCGCCATGACGGTCAAGCGGTGACCTGCGACGACTTCATCAAGGCGATGGAAGATGCCAACGGTGTCGATCTGACCCAGTTCAAGCGCTGGTACAGCCAGGCTGGCACGCCGCGTCTGGCGGTGAGCGAGTCGTACGACGCCGCCGCGAAAACCTACAGCCTGACCTTCCGCCAGAGCTGCCCGGAAACCCCGGATAAAGTTGAAAAACTGCCGTTCGTGATTCCGGTCGAACTCGGCCTGCTCGACAGCCAGGGCAACGAGATTGCCCTGCGTCTGGCTGGCGAATCATCGGCGCAAGGCACTACTCGCGTGATCTCGGTGACTGAAGCCGAGCAGACTTTCACCTTCGTTGATATCGCTGCACAGCCGCTGCCATCGCTGCTGCGCGGCTTCTCGGCGCCGGTGAAACTGAGCTTCCCGTACAACCGCGATCAACTGATGTTCCTGATGCAGCACGACAGCGACGGCTTCAACCGCTGGGATGCCGGTCAGCAACTGTCGGTGCAGGTCCTGCAAGAGTTGATCGGCCAGCAGCAGAAGGGCGAGAGTCTGAAGCTTGATCCGCGTCTGGTGTCGGCGCTGAAAACCGTGCTGTCCGATGAGTCGCTGGATCAGGCGATGGTTGCGGAAATGCTCTCGCTGCCGGGTGAGGCCTATCTGACCGAGATCAGCGAAGTGGCGGATGTCGAGGCGATTCACACCGCTCGCGAATTTGCCCGCAAGCAACTGGCGGACAGTTTGTTCGAGGCGCTGTGGCTGCGTTATCAGGCCAACCGTGACCTGTCGAAGAAAACCCCGTACGTGGCCGAAGCCGAGCATTTCGCTCGTCGCGCGCTGCAGAATATTGCGCTGTCGTACCTGATGCTCAGCGGCAAGCCGGAAGTATTGGCAGCGGCGCTGGAGCAGTTCGAGAGCGCCGACAACATGACCGAGCGCCTGACCGCTCTGGCCGTGTTGGTCAACTCGCCGTTCGAAGAGCAGAAAGCGCTGGCACTGGCCAGTTTCGCCGAGCACTTCAAGGACAACCCGCTGGTCATGGATCAGTGGTTCAGCGTGCAGGCCGGCAGCACTTTGCCAGGCGGTCTGGAGCGCGTGAAAGCGTTGATGCAGCACCCGGCGTTCAACATCAAGAACCCGAACAAGGTGCGTGCGCTGGTCGGTGCATTTGCCGGGCAGAACCTGATCAACTTCCACGCGGCGGACGGTTCCGGTTATCGCTTCCTCGCGGATCTGGTGATCGAGCTGAACGGCTTCAACCCACAGATTGCTTCTCGGCAATTGGCGCCGCTGACTCGGTGGCGTAAATACGACGGTGCGCGGCAGGCGTTGATGAAGGCCGAGCTGGAGCGGATTCGGGCGTCGGGGCAGTTGTCGAGTGATGTGTATGAGGTGGTGAGCAAGAGCCTGGCTTGATGGTGTGTTGGAGTCGGTGTTCCAGCTGTGAACCGACCCTCACCCTAACCCTCTCCCAGTGGGAGAGGGGACTGACCGAGGTGAATGTTCGAGTTACGCCGACCTGAAAGTCCGGAGTCGAACTCAGGTTTTGGATAGCACGAAGATCTGCTCCCTTTCCCCCTCGCCCCCCCCTGGGGGAGAGGGCTGGGGTGAGGGGGTAGGGTTTACGCATCACCATAAAACCCAAGCCGTACACACAAAAAACGCCGCATTGAAACAATGCGGCGTTTTCATTTTCCGAAAAATTACTTCAGGTCAAACCGGTCCAGGTTGGTGACCTTCGTCCACGCCGCCACAAAGTCCTTCACAAACTGCTCCTTCGCATCCGAACTGGCATACACCTCAGCCAGCGCCCTCAACTGTGCATTGGAACCAAACACCAGATCCACCCGCGTCGCCGTCCACTTCACGCTGCCGGTTTTACGGTCGCGCCCCTCGAACTCATCCGCATCCCTTGAAGTTGGCTTCCACTCCACGCCCATGTCCAGCAGGTTGGTGAAGAAGTCGTTGGTCAGCGCTTCAGTTTGCGAGGTGAACACGCCATGCCGGGTTTGCCCGACGTTGGTATTCAACACCCGCAAACCACCCAGCAGCACAGTCATTTCCGGTGCGGTGAGGGTCAGCAGTTGTGCCTTGTCGATCAGCAGCGCCTCGGCCGAAACGGTGTACTTGCCTTTGCTGTAGTTGCGGAAGCCATCGGCAATCGGTTCAAGGAAGCCAAAGGAGTCGACGTCGGTTTGCTCTTGGCTGGCATCCGTCCGTCCCGGAGTGAATGGCACCGTGACCGAATGGCCGGCATTTTTCGCTGCTTGTTCGACCCCGGCATTCCCGGCCAACACGATCAGGTCCGCGAGCGAGACTTTCTTGCCGGCAGCGCCGCCATTGAACTCGTTCTGAATGCCCTCAAGGGTTTGCAGCACTTTGGCCAGTTGCTCAGGCTGGTTGGCTTGCCAGAACTTCTGCGGTGCCAGACGCAGGCGGCCGCCGTTGGCGCCGCCGCGTTTGTCCGAACCGCGGAATGTCGAAGCAGCGGCCCAGGTGGTCGAGACCAGTTGTGACACCGAAAGCCCCGACGCGAGGATTTTGCTTTTCAGCGCGGCAGCGTCGCTGTCGTCGATCAGTGGGTGCGTGGCATCCGGAATCGGGTCTTGCCACAGCAGTTCTTCGTTCGGCAGTTCCGGGCCAAGGTAACGAGACAATGGACCCATGTCGCGGTGGATCAGTTTGTACCAGGCACGGGCAAACGCATCGGCCAGTTGATCGGGATTGGCGAGGAAGCGCCGCGAGATCTGCTCGTAGGCCGGATCGAAACGCAGCGCCAGGTCAGAGGTGAGCATGGTTGGCGAGAGTTTCTTGTTTGGATCATGGGCATGCGGAACGGTGCCAGCGCCGGCGCCGTTCTTCGGAATCCACTGGTGCGCACCGGCCGGGCTTTTGGTCAATTCCCACTCGAAGCCGAACAGGTTTTCCAGGTAGTTGTTACTCCACTTTGTCGGTGTGGTGGTCCAGGTCACTTCCAGACCGCTAGTAATGGTGTCGCCACCCTTGCCGGTACCGAACGCGTTGCGCCAGCCTAGGCCCTGTTCTTCGAGGCCTGCCGCTTCCGGCTCAGGCCCGACGTTATCGGCAGGGCCGGCGCCGTGAGTTTTACCGAAGGCGTGACCGCCGGCGATCAACGCGACGGTTTCTTCATCGTTCATGGCCATGCGGCCAAAGGTTTCGCGGATATCGTGGGCCGACGCGACCGGGTCAGGATTGCCTTCAGGCCCTTCGGGGTTTACGTAAATCAGGCCCATTTGCACCGCAGCGAGCGGGTTTTCCAGATTACGTTCGCCCTGATCGGTGCGGCTCTCTTCTTTGCCGTGCAGATCCGGCTCGGCGACCAGCGTGCCGTCACCGGGCTCCTGCATGGCTGACTTGTCTTTGCCGTAACGGCTGTCGCCACCGAGCCATTCGTGCTCGGAACCCCAATAGACATCTTCGTCCGGCTCCCACACATCGGGGCGGCCACCGGAGAAACCAAAGGTTTTGAAGCCCATGGATTCCAGCGCGACGTTCCCGGTGAGAACGATCAGGTCGGCCCAGGAAATGTTGCGACCATATTTCTGCTTGATCGGCCATAACAGGCGCCGGGCCTTGTCGAGACTGACGTTGTCCGGCCAGCTGTTCAGCGGCGCAAAACGTTGTTGCCCGGAGCCGGCGCCACCACGGCCATCGGCGGTGCGATAGGTGCCGGCGCTGTGCCAGGCCATGCGGATGAAGAGGGGGCCGTAATGGCCGAAGTCGGCCGGCCACCAATCCTGGGAGTCGGTCATCAGTGCGTTGAGGTCTTGTTTCAGGGCTTGAAAGTCGAGGCTCTTGAAGGCTTTGGCGTAGTCGAAGTCCTTGCCCAACGGATCGGACTTGGGCGAGTGCTGACTCAGGATTTTCAGGTTGAGTTGATTCGGCCACCAGTCACGGTTCGTCGTACCACCACCGGCGGCGTGGTTGAACGGGCATTTCGATTCGTTTGCCATGTTCGGGTCCTTATCAGGTCTGCTACGGCCGGCTCGTGCCGACTTCGGACTAGTAAGGCTAGACCCGACTTGAGGAGTCAGCTAATAGGCCGACTATTGGAGGCTGATAGGCAAAGTCTTTCAGCTTCTTTCGGAGCACTTCACGGATGAGCCGATAGGGGCTGCCTGCTTGAAACATGCGTTGTTGAGCCTCTGCAAAAAACAAAATGTGAAAATCGGGATGACAGGAGGAAATGTTATTGTATAACATAAAATTCGTTTCAT
Source organism: Pseudomonas sp. IT-232MI5 (assembly GCF_949767845.1). NCBI lineage: Bacteria > Pseudomonadati > Pseudomonadota > Gammaproteobacteria > Pseudomonadales > Pseudomonadaceae > Pseudomonas > Pseudomonas sp. IT-232MI5. Next base: position 239,885 of record NZ_CATKQE010000011.1, on the reverse strand, counting down.
TCTGTTTCTACCAGCGTTAAAGCAAAACGCTGGCAGCGATCCTCACATTTCAGCGCATGGAAATTTTGCAATGCCTGCCCGTTCCCACCCCCTGCAACGACGCCTCAATCCGTTGGCCGCCGCGCTGCTTTTTGCGTCGCCGGTATTCGCCGCCGACACCCTCGAACTGCAACCGCAAGTCATCACCGGCAATCCGCTCGGCAGCCAGACACTTGCCTCGCCCTCGACGGTACTTAGCGGCGACGACCTCACGTTCCAACAGAAGGGCAGCCTCGGCGAAACCCTGAACAAGCAACCCGGGGTTTCCTCGTCGTACTTCGGCCCGGGTGCGAGCCGACCGATTATTCGTGGCCAGGACGGTGATCGCATCCGTATTCTGCGCAACGGAGTCGGCGCGCTGGATGCCTCGTCGCTGTCTTACGACCACGCCGTGCCGCTGGACCCGGTCAACGTCGAGCGCGTTGAAATCGTCCGTGGCCCGGCGGCTCTGCTGTACGGCGGCAGTGCCATTGGCGGGGTGGTCAACACCTTGGATAACCGCATCCCGACTGAGGCCATCGATGGCATTCATGGCGCTGGTGAGTTGCGCTATGGCGGTGCCGACACCACGCGCAGCAGCGCCGGCAAACTGGAGGCCGGTAACGGACAATTCGCCTTGCATCTGGACGCTAGCGCCCGCGAGTTCAATGACCTGAAAATCCCCGGTTACGCGAAAACCGCTCGCGAACGCGCAAACGACGACGGCGACTCGAAAAAACATCGCCTGGCCAACAGCGATGGTCGCCAGGATGGCGGCGCGGTCGGCGGGTCGTACACCTGGGATGACGGTTATGCCGGTCTGTCCTACAGCAACTACGATTCCAATTACGGTTCGCCCGCTGAACAAGACGTACGTATTCGCATGCAACAGGAGCACTACGCCTTTGCCTCGGAGATACGCAATCTCGACGGGCCATTCACCTCGATCAAACTGGATGCCGGTTACACCGATTACGAGCACCGCGAAATCGAAGGCGGCGAGGTTGGCACGACGTTCAAGAACAAAGGTTACGAAGCACGGGTCGAGGCGCGGCATCAGCCGTTGGGGCCGTTCAATGGCGTGATTGGTGCACAGGTCAGCCGCAACGAGTTTTCGGCATTGGGTGAAGAGGCGTTTGTGCCGCAGACCGATACCAATGCCGCTGCGCTGTTCATTCTTGAGGAGTTGCAAGCCACCGATCGACTGCTGTTCACCCTCGGCGGACGCCTTGAGCACACCACGGTCGACCCGGACGCGAAGGGTAACGAACGCTTCGCCAGCGCCGACCGCTCCAGCAGTTTCACCGCTGGCAGTCTTTCCTCTGGCGCGGTGTACACGCTGACGCCGATCTGGTCGGTGGCTGCGACGCTGGGCTACACCGAGCGCGCACCGACGTTCTATGAGCTTTACGCCAACGGTGCCCATGTGGCGACCGGCACCTATGAAGTCGGTGATGCCGGGCTGTCGAAAGAAAAAGCCGTATCCAGTGATCTGGCGTTGCGTTTCGATAACGGCACGCACAAGGGCAGTGTCGGTGTGTTCTACAGCCACTTCTCCAATTACATCGGTTTACTCGGCACGGGCCGCACATTGAATGATGAAGGCGAGGAGGACGCCGATGGTATCCCTGAATACACCTACTCCGGCGTGCGGGCGCGCTTCAGCGGTATTGAGGCGCAGGACCGCTGGAACCTTGGCGAAAATGCCTACGGCAAGTTTGCCCTGGAGTTGTCCGGTGACTACACCCGCGCGAAGAACCTGGACACCGGCGAAGATTTACCGCGAATCGCGCCGCTGCGGCTCAACAGCGGGCTGCTGTGGGAACTGGACAAGTGGCAGGCGCGCATCGATGTAGAGCACGCCAGTTCACAACATCGGGTGCCGGATAACGAAAGCGGCACCGACGGCTACACCACGCTGGGCGCCAATGTCGGGTATCACTTTGATGTCGGCCAGAGTAAATGGCTGGCCTTCGTCAATGCCGAGAACCTGACCAATCAAACCGTGCGTTACGCCAGTTCGATCCTGCGCGACATTGCGCCGGCAGAAGGGCGCAGCATTCAGGTCGGATTGCGCACGACGTTCTGATAATCACTGATTCCCACTGTAGGAGCGGCCGCAGGCTGCGATCTTTTGATCTTTATTTTAAAAGCAAAAGATCGTCCGATCGCGGCCCGAGCCTGCGGCAACTCCTACACGGGCGTGATCAGGTGGATTGGGCGGTGTCGTCATCCGGCACGTCGTCGAGAATATCCTCTTGCCCCGGCAATTCAGTAATCACACTGAAATCCGTCACTTCAACCGCACCCAACCCATACCCCAGCAAATGGAAAGAAAACGCTTTGCGCTCTTGCGGGTTGTCGAAGCTGAAGTTCATTTCCAGCGGCTGCTCGGCGGTTGCCACCATCTCCTGCGGCAAGCCGATCTGCACGTCCTGTTCAAACTCCTTGGCCTTGAGCTGAATATACGCCGCCTGCTGCGGATCGACTGAGCGCACGGTCAGACGCACGCGTGTGTGCGAGCCTTTGGGCATTTCCAGGTATTGCGCGCCAATCAGATTGTCGGCCCAGTCATCGTTGATCTGCGCTTGCAGCGGGATGACGTTGGTGCTGCCGAATTGATAGCGATGATTGAGCGGCGTGCGCAACAGCGACAGGTCGAGGGCGTTGGCACGGGCGGCGATCTGTCGGGCCGGGTGGCCGCTGTAGTTGCCTTTATAGATGGCGCTGTCGGCGATGAACCCGGCGCTTTCGTAGTAGCGGCAGCGACGCGGCATATCGCACTCGGAAAAGATCCCCTGACCGTTGTGATAGCGCAGCTTGCCGTTGGTGAACGACATGATTTCGCGGCCGCTGTCGTAGTCGCGAAACAGCGAGCGACCGCTCAGCGCGGAAGGCACCGGCAAGTCAAAGTAATCGAGAATCGAGGTGCTCAGATCGACGTGGCCATACACGCCTTTGTTCAGCCGCGGCAGTTGTGCCTGCTCCGGTGCCAGGGTCAGGTTGAAGCCCCACGAAGAAGCCAGGCGGACACCGTCGATGCCGTGGGATTCGTCCGAGGTGATCACCACCAGCGTATCTTTCAGGACGTCTTGGCGTTCGAGGCCGCTGAGGAACTGCTCCAGCGCATCGTCGAGATAACCGACGGCCGCCTGTTTTGGCGTTTCGTAGCGTTCCAGATATTCCTCGGGTGCGGAGTAGGGCTGATGCGTGCCGACGGTCAGCAACGTCAGCATCCACGGTTTTTTCTGTTTTTTCAGTTGGCCGACATAGTCCAGCGCGCCTTCGAAAAATGCCTTGTCATCCTTGCCCCACGGGAACTCCAGATAGTTGCTGTTGGTGAACCACTCCAGACCGTGCGTCGCATCGAAACCGATGTGCGGCATGATCTTGTCTTTGGCCATGAAACGCAGCCCGGCACCTTGCAGATAGTGAGTGCTGAAGCCGTGATCTCGCAGTTGCGCCGGCAGGCAGGCCTGATTGCGCTCGTTGAGGGTGAGCATTTCCACGCCTTTGGGCGTGCCGTTGTTGAGCTTGTCATAATCGCCGCAGAGCATCGCGTACAGACCGCGAATGGTCTGGTGTGTGTGCAGCACGTAATCCGGGGTGTTCATGCCGCGCTCGGCCCAGCGGCTGAGGTTGGGCATCAGGTCTTCCTGATAATGGCTGCCGATCGCCTCGCGGTTGGCGCGGATATAGGCGCCGGGAATGCCTTCCAGCGCGATGATCAGTACGTTGCGCGCTTGCCCCGGCGCGGCCAGCAATTTCTGCCCGTTGAGGTCGACGTCGGTGAGTCCGGCCATGGCCGGCGCGGGTTCTTCGACGTCACCGTCCAGCCACTCCTCGGCCTGGATCTGCAGATCAGCGGCCTCGCTGGCCAGCAACTGGTGTGGCAGGTTGTACTGGCGCCACGGATCGGCTTCGCTCGGCCACAGGTTTTGCGCACCCCAGTGCGCGGCGAACAATAGCAGTGGCGCGCTCCAGGCTGCGCGGGGCAGGGGCGGGCGCGGCATGCCACGGCCGGCAAATTGGGTCAGCAGCCAGAACACCAGAGCCAGCAGCAAAGTGATGCCCAGTGCAGGATGGGCCAGGCCGCCACCGGTGGAATTTTCCACGAACTGCGGATCGATCAGGTAATGAATGTCGGAAGGTGTCGGCAGACGCCCGACGGCGCTGACCAGTTCAGCGGTCGCCACCGCCAGCAAGGCCCAGAACAGCAGCACCGGCAAGGCCAGCCACCACGCCCGGCGATGCAGCAACACCACCAACAGGCTGCCAATGGCCAGATCCGATAAATAGCCCAACGGCGCCGACCAGCCCAGCGCCGCACGCAGGCACACCGGCACCACCAGCACCAGAACAATCAGCGAAAAGAGGCGGGCATGCGGCTGCCGCAACCGGTTAAAAAGAGCACTCACAAAAAAGACCTTCCAGCCATTAAATCGTCATAAAAGTGTGCGCGATGATACCAAGGGTGGGCTGTCTGATCGCCCTTTTAAACGCTCAGCTGATGCGCTGGCGTGCGGGCTAATCAAGGTGATGGTGCGTCCGCAGGCCTGACCGGCCCTCGTGTTGCACGACCATTGGCGATATTGCTGCCGACGGATTTATTGTTTCAGGCTGTTTAAGGTGCCTAACCATCACCGGCATCCAATGTAGGAGCTGTGCAACGCTGCGATCGTTTTAAACCTCACAATCAAAAGCGCGCAGCCCGATTTCGCTCAACAACCCGTGCTATCGATATGCGATAAAGATATTTAATTTCTATTTTTTATAGCGATAAAGTCAGGCCTTTCAGCAAACCACCCCCATCCTGCGAGGTTGTCATGGCCACACCGTTCAAACGTCCCGCACTGACTCTGTTGGCCGCTTCTCTGGCCGCGAGTGCGTTGTTCAGCGCCGGCGCTCAGGCCGAAGGCAAGATCAGCATCGCCCAGCAATTCGGCATCGGTTACCTGATTCTCGATGTGGTGCGCGATCAGAACCTCATCGAAAAACACGGTAAGGAACAGGGCCTCGACATCAAGGTCGACTGGAACAGCATCTCCGGCGCCACCGCGATGAACGAAGCGTTGCTCACCGGATCGCTCGACGTGGTTTCCGCCGGCGTGCCGCCAATGCTCACCGTGTGGGATCGCACCAAGGGTAAACAGAATGTCAAAGCCATCGCCGCACTGGGCTCGATGCCCAACTATCTGCTGACCAACAATCCGAACATCAAAACGCTCAAGGACTTCACCGACAAGGACCGGATTGCCGTGCCGGCCGCCGGCGTCGGCTTCCAGTCGCGCACTTTGCAGATCGAAACCGCCAAGGAGTTCGGTGACGCGCAGTACAAGAAATTCGACGACATTTCAGTCAGCCTGCCGCACCCCGATGCGACGGCCGCGCTGATCGCCGGCGGCTCGGAAATCAACTCGCACTTCTCCAGCCCGCCGTTCCAGTACCAGGCCCTGCAGAATCCCAACGTGCACAAAGTGCTGAGCTCTTATGATGTGCTCGGTGGGCAGGCGACGTTCAACGTGCTCTACACCACAGAAAAATTCCACGACGAAAACCCGAAAACCTACAAGGCGTTCTATGACGCGTTGGCCGAGGCCGAGAAGATCATCAAGGCTGATAAGCCGGCGGCGGCTCAGGCGTACATTCGTGTCGAGCAGTCGAAACTGCCGCTGGCTCTGGTCGAGCAAATCGTCAAGGATCCGGAAATCGATTTCACTGTGGTGCCGCAGCGTACGTTCATCTACGCCGAGAAATTGCAGGAGCTGGGCGTGCTGAAGAACAAGGCCGACAGTTGGAAGGATTACTTCTTTGAAGAGGCGCATGGTGGCGCGGGGAGTTGATAGAAAAGGGGCAACGTCTGTTGCCCCTTTTTCCATTCAGGATTCGCCATCATCGAAGATGCTTTCAATCGGTAGCTCGAACGCCCGGGCAATCTGAAAGGCCAGTGGCAGACTCGGGTCGTAGCGTTCGTTTTCTATAGCGTTAATCGTCTGACGCGACACGCTCAGGCGTTCAGCCAGATCGACCTGCGACCATTTGCGCTCGGCGCGCAATTCCTTGAGGCGGTTTTTCATTGGTAACGGCGTCGCGCAATGTGCAGACCGACAATCCACATCAGCCCCATCACCGGCCACACGCACGTCCACGGAATGTGCGGAGCGCCGACGTTTTCCAGAAAACCGTAGCTGAACGTCAGCAGTGCCGAGGCGGCAAAGGCAAAACCCAAGGCTTCGAACTGGATGCGCAGATGCATTTCATCCATGCGCCGCATATTGCGCACGATGGCCCAGCACATCAGTCCCGCCGGAACGATCGGCGTCAGTGCGACGGCCGAGCGCAGCACGATGGGGGCGTCCATCTGGTATTGCGAGGCAATCAATGAGGCTGTCAGGACCAGCATGTAGATGATTAATGCTGCGCCCAATTCGAGGTAGTACCGGTTCATTCTTCACTTCCTATGTAAAAGACCCTTTACATGGTCGCCGAAGATTTATCCGATGTAAAGCAAGCTTTCCATCATGGCTGGTAGCCTCGAACAGACTCATGCCGGAAGATTTCGCCTAGGTCAGTAGCTTAAAAGCACACTTTCTGGACAGCGTAATAGCCACTCAGTAGCATTCGAGCCCAACGGATTATCCCTTCGCACGTCGTCCGACGTGGAACGCTCAAGGAATCGATATGCGCGACACCCCCATTGACCAAAAACGAACGATCGTGACCCAGGTCAACGGCGAGATTCGCTATGAAACCCGGATCAGTTTCAGCTCCACGTCGCTCGTCGATGGCGAAATTCGGGTGCATCGTGCTGAAGGCAATCAGCTAGATGTTCCGGTGGCCGGGGCGGACTTCGCTTTGCGCTTTGATCTGGATGGGGTGCATAGAGTACCGGTGACGCAGCAGGCAGCGGTTGAACCGGTTGAACCGGTGCCTGCCGATAACAGCTTGAAGTTATTCACCTCGAAAACCGTGTGGATCACCCTCGGGTTGTGGTTCTTCGTCAGTTCGGTGTTCGGTTGGCTGGGGATTGTGGTGGCAGGCGGATATCTCGGTTACCAGTGGCGTGAGTTGGAAAAGCGCAAGAAACAGTTGGCCAAGGCGCCCGTAGATAAAGCCGTGACCCGTTCCGGCTCGGGGATGTCACGGGAAAGCGTACGCAAGGCATTGGCCCGCAGGCATTAATGTGGCGCACAGCAAAAACAAAAAAAGGGGCGGCGTGATCATCGATCAGGCCGCCCCTTTTTTATTGCTGCTCAGTCAGATCAATGCATTTTGCTGTGATCGTGACCTTCCATGTTGGTCAGCGCGCGAACCGGCGCTTTAACCTCGAGGGTTTCTTTATCACCCTTGGCGTTTTCCACGATCAGGGTCAGCGGCACAGTTTCGCCTTCCTTCAACTGAGCGGTCAGGCCCATCAGCATCACGTGGTAGCCGTTCGGATCAAGCTTGACGGCTTTGCCGGCCGGCAGCTCGACAAACTTCACCGGGCCCATGCTCATGACGTCGTTCTTCATGGTCATTTCGTGGATCTGCACGTCTTTGGCCGCTGGCGTCGCGACGCTGAGCAACTTGCTGTCGCTGTCGGCGGTGAGGGTCATGAACGCGCCGCTGGCGGATTGGGTCGGCACGGTGGCACGGACCCAGGCATCGTCGACTTTGGTCGCTGCGGTCGCCTGGAATGCCAGACCCAGCAGAGAAAAACCGATGACAGCGCGTTTGAGGTGGTTCAGAACAGGTTGCATCAGCAAACCTCCATAACAGTAAGCAAATCTTCCGTACATTGTTCTGCCGAAAGCGACGTGGACAGACCCAGGCGCAAGCCGCCGTTGGAGTCGTAAACGTAACTGGTGGCAGTGTGCGAGATGGTATAGGTGTCGCCGGCCGGGACTTTCTCGTAGAACACGTCGAATTCCTTGGCCGTGGCCGCGGTTTCCTCAAGCGTGCCGTACAGCGCAACGAACGTCGGGTCGAAGGCTTTCATGTAGGCATCGAGGATTTCCGGGGTGTCGCGCTCGGGATCGAGGGTGATGAAAATCACCTGCAAGCGATCGCCATCGGCGCCCATCAGCTTTTTGATTTTCGCCGCGCGGGCGAGGGTGGTCGGGCAGACTGCCGGGCACTGGGTGAAGCCGAAGAAGACCATCGGCATCATGCCGCGAAAGCTCGACAGCGTCATGGTTTCGCCATCGGTGTTCTTCAGTTTGAAGGTGCGCCCCATGATCTTGTTACTCAGATCCTTGCCGTACTTGTACGACAGTTGGCCACGGGTGTCGCAGCCAGCGAGCAGGCCTAGCCCGAGCACGCCCATTCCCGCAAGCACCTTGCGGCGAGTCAACAAAGCCGTCATCTAATACCGCCTTTTGCAGCCCGTCAGTCAGCAGGACTGGCGGGGGGTTAACCGTAAAAGCGGCGCATGATACCAAACTGAAGGCAGAGGCCGGCCACGGATCGCCGCACGGCGCAGGATCGAGCGACAAAAGGTGTAAGAAAAAGTGACCACAGCTTACTGCACGCGTGATTCAGCGGCGCTCCAGCCCCCGCCCAGCGCGGTGTAAAGGTTGACCTCGGCGACCAGTTGCGCGAGGCGATCGGTGATCAGGCCTTGCTGCGAACTGAACAGCGAACGCTGCGCATCGAGGAACGTCAGGCTGCTGTCGACGCCATTCTGATAGCGGTTCTGCGCCAGGTTGTAATACGTCTGCGTGGCTGCGACGAGATCCCGCTGCGCCTGCAATTGTTGCTGATAGGTGCTGCGCGCGGCGAGACCGTCGGCGACTTCCTGAAACGCGGTTTGAATCGACTTTTCGTATTCGGCCACCGCCACATCTTTCTGTAATTTCGAATAATCAAGACTGGCGCGCAGGCTACCGGCGTTGAAAATCGGCAGGTTGATCTGCGGCTGAAAGGTCCAGGCGCCAGAGCCGCCGCCGAACAATCCGGACAGATCGCGACTCGACGTGCCGGCATTCGCCGTCAAGCTGACACTGGGGAAAAACGCCGCCCGCGCCGCACCGATATTGGCGTTGGCCGCTTTCAGTTTGTACTCCGCCTGAAGGATGTCCGGCCGACGCTGCAGCAGATCCGAGGGCAACCCGGCGGGCAGTTGTTGCACCAGATCGCTGGCCAGCGGACGGGCGGGCAGGGTCACTGGCACCGGCGCGCCAACCAGCAAGGTCAGGCTGTTCAAGTCCTGGGCGACCTGGCGCTGGTAGCGCGCCAGATTGGCCCGAGAGCTGTCGACGCTGGTCTTCGCTTGCGCCTGTTCCAGCGCCGACGATTTGCCGGCCTCGCGATTACGGGTGGTCAGGTGCAGGCTCTGTTCATCGGCGGCGAGGGTGTCGCGGGTCAGCTCCAGCAACTCCTGATCGGCGCGCCAGGTCAGGTAGGCGTTGGCGACGTTGGCCACCAGGCTCAGCTCGGCACTGCGCCGCGCTTCTTCAGTCGAGAGCCAGGTCTGCAAGGCCTCCTCGCTGAGGCTGCGCACGCGACCGAAGAAGTCCAGCTCATAAGCGCTGATGCCGAGGTTGACCGAGTACGTCGAATTGATCAGCGCTTTGCCCTGGGTCACGCTCGGCGGCATCCGCTGGCGTAACTCGTTGGCGTTGGCCGACACCGCCGGGAGCAGGTCGGCGCGCTGAATGCGGTATTGCGCCTGGAACGCTTCGACGTTGAGTGCCGCCACGCGCAGGTCGCGGTTGTTGACCAGCGCGCTTTCGATCAACTGTTGCAGCGCCGGATCAGTGAACAGCGTGCGCCAGTCCTCGCTGCTCGTGGCTGGCTGCGTGGCTGCGGGATACTGCGCGGCAGTGGGTGAAGCGGGGCGCTGGTACTCGGGAATCAATGAACAACCGCCCATCAGCATCGCCATGGACAGCAGGGAAAGTCGCAACGTCAACATCGAACTGCCTCATGCATTAAAAGAGCGTTGTGCTCAGGCCCCGGCCATCCATTTCGCCAGACCATGGCGACCACTGACCCCGAGTTTGGCCGTGGCGCGTTTCAGATATGTCTCGATCGAGCTGTTTTTGACTCGCAGTTGTTCGGCCATTTGCGGCACGGTGCCGCCGGTCAACAGGCCCAGACAGACTTCTTTTTCGCGCACTGACAGGGCGATGTCGCTGATCGCCAGGCGTTCATCGAACACCTGCGCCAACGGTGCCTGATCCAGTTCGGCCAGGGGCTGGCGCGGTTGTCTGGCGAGGATTTGCCGGCTGATCTGCGCGTGGCGTTCGATCAGTGGCAGCAAGGTGTCGGACAGGCGCTTGAGAAACGACAGTTCCGGCAGGGAAAACACCCGTTGGGTATGCGGTCGGTAAAACGAGATCACGCAACGGCGATTGGACGTGCGCGAAACCAGATTGCATTGATGTGCGCTGTGTTGCGGATGGCGAGGCTGGAGCGAGGCTTTCAGTTGAATCAGCAGCGAGTCGTTCATCTCGATCATCTTCTGCAGCAGCGGATGATCGTCGGGGCTCTCCAGCGGATCGGGCGCGGCACAGGTCTGCGCCAAACCGGCGCTGCCCAACGGTTTGATGTCGACCACGCTGGCCTGACGCTCATCCAGCGTCCACTCACTGAGATCTACCCGGTTGACCGGCACCAGCGTGTCGACCAACTGGAACATGTTCGTGGCGAAGTGATCATCGCCGGTGCTGGCTATCAACTCACCCAGTTGCCAGTAGAAGTGCGGGTTTTCCATATTACGAATGCTGCCGGTCAGATTCATATCCTTCATCCTTGGTTCAGAGCCATCACTGAATCGTCTGCCGTCTCTGTAAAAGCCGCCCACGCAGTCATTTCTCCTTGAACATGATCTGGAGCGGGATTTAAGCCTATGGATTTGTCCTACGTCTGTAGGGGAAAACAGGGACACAAAGTGCCACTATTTCTGAATATTGGCGCCGGGGTTCTGACGCTGTTGAACACCGGCTGTAACGGCGAGAGTGACTGTTCAGTCACGCTCAAGCCCCGGAAACCGGGCGATGATGAATTCTGATCGGCAGCGCTCGGGTAAATGGCGGCGCTGGTATGTGGTTTTTTTCCTACAAACTTTTCAGTCTTTCCTCTCCGAATTTTTAGACAGTGCCTGCGATAACCACGCCCATAGCGCGTACCAGGGTGGTGGTTGTCCGGGTTTCAGGTGTCATGTCGGTGGCGGGGCCGATGCTTGAATACCGGCAAAATTTCATGAGAAGGACCTTATGCAGCCTACTTCTGCCAACGTGGCGGGCGATCTGTCCGTGCCTGTCGAGACATTCGCGCTGACTGCCGCTCAGCGGGATATCTGGCTGGACCAACTGAGCCGCGGAGATTCGCCGCTGTACAACATTGGCGGTTACGTCGAACTGAGCGGGCCGCTGGATCCGGCATTGATGCAATCGGCACTCGAATGCCTGGTTGCGGCGAACGACGCCTTGCGCATTGTGCTGCTGGCGGACGTCGGTCACGACGGGCTGCCGTTGCAAGGGTTTGCACAGACGTTGCCGGTGCCCATGCCGCTGTTTGATTTCAGCGGGCACCCCGATCCCCAGTCGGCGGCTCGGGCGCTGGTCGAAGAGCAAATGGCCCAGGCTTATGTGATGAGCGGGCAAGCGCTGTTCCGCTTCTGTCTCATTCGCCTCGATCAGCACCGCCACTGGCTGGCGGCGCAGGCCCACCATTTGATTATCGATGGTTGGGGTTTTGGTCTGCTGTTCAAATCGGTGGGCGACATTTACAGCGCGTTGTCCCGTGGCGAGCGTCCAGATGTGGCGGCACAGTCCTATGTCGCCTTTATCGAAGATGACGCGCGCTATCACCAGTCATCACGCTATGAACTCGATCAGCGCTACTGGCTGGACAAATACCGCAGCCTTCCCGAACCCTTGTTGATTCCCCGTCATCGCGAACCCCTTGACCCTGAAGCGGCGCCGAGTTGCATCCACGTCGAGGCTTTTCCGGCCCTGCTGCACGAGCGCATGAAAGACACCGCGCGACACCTCGGCGGTTCGGCCTTTCACGTATTGTTGGCGGCGCTGCACGTGTATTTCAGTCGTACCGCCCAGCGTGATGAGTGGGTTGTCGGCTTGCCGATTCTCAATCGCTCCGGTGCCCGTTTCAAAAGCACCTTGGGCTTGTTCACCCAGGTCAGTGCGATGCGCATGGACTTTGGCCGTGAGCTGTCATTCGCTGACTTGATCAAGGCGATCGGCGATGGCCTCAAACAGGACTTCCGCCACCAACGCTACCCGCTGAGCGAGATGAACCGCGCGCTGGGTCTGTTACGCGAAGATCGCTCGCAACTGTTCGAGCTGTCGGTGTCCTACGAGCAGGACGACCATGACTACCGTTACGCTGAGGCGCCGGGGCACGTGGTCAAAGTCTCCAACCAGCACGAGGCGACACCGCTGGCCATTCACCTGCGCAGCAACCGTTACAACGACAAGGCCTGGTTGCATCTGGTGTATTCGCCGGCCTATTTCACGGCTGACGAGATCGCGGCGTTGACCGAGCGCTTGTTGCTGATACTGGAGCAAGGGCTGGAGTGTCCGGAACTGGCAATCGCCGATTTCAACCTTAATAGCCCGGCAGAACTGGCCCGGCTCAATCAGTGGAACGACACTCGCGTCAGTTATCCGCAAGGGCAACTGATTCATCAGCGATTCGAATCGCGAGTGGCCGAACAACCGGACGCCGTGGTCGCGACGTATCAGGGACGAACCCTTGGTTATGCCGAGCTGAACCGGCAAGCCAATGCGTTGGCCCATCATCTGCTGGGCCTCGGTGTGCGGCCGGATGACCGGGTTGCAATCGTTGCCCGCCGCGGCCTGGAAACGCTGGTCGGGCTGCTGGCGGTTCTCAAGGCTGGCGCCGCTTATGTGCCGATTGATCCGGCGCATCCGCCCGAGCGCCTGAGTTACTTGCTCGGCGACAGCGCTCCGGTGGCGCTGCTGACGCAAAGTGATGTGCGTGATCGCTTGCCCGCCACAGCGCTGCCAGTGATCGAGCTTGATCGCCGAGAATGGTCGCTCGACAACGTGACCGATCCCGACGTGCCGGGGTTGAACACCAGCCACCTCGCCTATGTGATTTACACCTCCGGCTCAACCGGGTTGCCCAAAGGCGTGATGGTTGAACACCGCACCTTGGGCAATCTGCTCGACTGGCATTGTGCGGCGTTCGGTCTCGGCCCCGGGCAGCACACCTCGAGCCTGGCCGGCTTCGGTTTCGACGCGATGGCGTGGGAGGTCTGGCCGGCGTTGTGTGCCGGGGCGACGTTGCATTTGTCACCCGCGAGCGAAGGCAACGAAAACATCGATGCGCTGCTGGCGTGGTGGCGGGCGCAGCCGCTGGATGTCAGCTTCCTGCCAACGCCGATTGCCGAATATGCCTTCAGCCAACAACTCGATCACCCGACCTTGCGCACCTTGCTGATCGGCGGTGATCGTCTGCGCCAGTTCAATCGTGCGCAGAGTTTTGCGGTGATCAACAACTATGGCCCGACCGAAGCCACGGTGGTCGCCACCTCAGGTTTGATCCTTCCGGGGCAGGCGTTGCACATCGGCAAACCGGTGAGCAATGCCACCGCTTACCTGCTCGATGATCAGCAGCGGCCGGTGCCGATCGGCATCATCGGCGAGTTGTATGTCGGCGGCGCCGGGGTTGCCCGGGGCTATCTGAATCGCCCGGAATTGACCGCAGAACGCTTCCTCGACGACCCGTTCAGTGCGCAGCCGCATGCGCGCATGTATCGCACCGGCGATCTCGCACGGTGGCGCACCGACGGCAATCTTGAGTACATCGGGCGCAATGATGACCAGGTGAAAGTCCGTGGTGTGCGCGTCGAGTTGGGCGAAATCGAAGCGGCACTGGCCAGCCATGATGCGGTGCAGGAAGCCGTGGTGCTGGTGCGCGACGGTCAACTGCTGGCATGGTTCACCGAGCGCGAAGCGCTAGACATCCTGCAACTGCACGCGCACCTGACAGCGCGTTTGCCGGCCGCCCTGTTGCCCGCCGCTTACGTCCGTCTGGCGAGTCTGCCGCTGACGGCCAACGGCAAGCTCGATCGCCAGGCGTTGCCGGCGCCGGGGCCGGACGCGTTGATCCGTCGTCAATACGAGGCGCCACAAGGTGACGTCGAAATCGCTTTGGCGCAGATCTGGGCCGAGGTCTTGCAAGTCGAACGGGTCGGGCGTCACGACCATTTCTTCGAGCTGGGCGGTCACTCCTTGCTGGCCGTGGGCCTGATCGAACGCATGCGTCAGATCGGCATGAGCAGCGATGTTCGCGTGCTGTTCAGCCAACCGACCCTGGCTGCGCTGGCAGCGGCGGAGGGCAGCGGTCGTGAAGTCGAAGTGCCGGCCAACCGCATTGCCGCCGATTGCACGCGCATCACGCCGGACCTGTTGCCACTGGTGCAACTGGATCAGGCGATGATCGAGCGTATCGTTGCGACGGTGCCGGGTGGTGCCGCCAATGTGCAGGATATCTACCCCTTGGCGCCGTTGCAGGAAGGCATTCTCTATCACCACATCACTGCCGCGCAGGGCGATCCGTATCTGCTGCAATCGCTGCTGGCATTCGACAGCCTCGAGCGGGTCGAGGCCTTCGCCGTTGCGCTGCGTCAGGTCATGGCGCGGCACGACATCTTGCGCACGGCGGTGGTCTGGGAGGGGCTGACGTCACCGGTTCAGGTCGTTTGGCGCGAGGCCATTTTGCCGGTGCAGGAAGTCGAACTTGACCCTGCTGGCGGCGCAATCATCGATCAGTTGCACGAGCGCTTCGATGCGCGGCGTTATCGCCTCGATGTCAGTCAGGCACCGCTGCTGCGCCTGATGTATGCCCGTGATCCCGCGCATAACCGGGTGGTCGGCATCTTGTTGTTCCATCATTTGGCGATGGACCACATTGCGCTGGAGGCGATGCGCGAAGAAATTCACGCCAGCCTGTCCGGGCACGGCGAACCGCTGGCGGCACCGGTGCCGTACCGCAACTATGTGGCGCAGACGCGATTCGGCGTCAGCGAGCAGGAGCATGAAGCGTTCTTCCGGCAGATGCTCGGCGAGATCGACGAGCCGACCTTGCCGTTCGCTTTGCAGAACGTACAGGGCGACGGCAGCAACATCGAAGAAGCCGAGCAAGCCGTGGCGCCCGGTCTCTATCAGCGCCTGCAGCAGCAGGCACGCCTGGCCGGCGTGAGTGTCGCCAGCCTGATTCACCTCGCCTGGGCGCAGGTGCTGGCGGCGACATCCGGCCAGCAAAGCGTGGTGTTCGGCACAGTGTTGATGGGGCGCATGCAGGGCGGCGCGGGTGCCGACCGGGCGTTGGGGGTGTTCATCAACACCTTGCCGCTGCGGGTCGATGTCGGCGAGGGTGCGCGCGCAGCGGTGAAATCCACTCATGCGCGCCTGACCGCTTTGCTCGCCCATGAACATGCGTCCCTGGCGCTCGCCCAGCGGTGCAGTGGCGTTGCTGCGCCAGCGCCGCTGTTCAGCGCCTTGCTCAACTATCGGCACAGCGATGACGTCGAGCAAAAAACCTCCCGGCAAACCTGGCAGGGCATCGAAACCCTGGCCAACGAGGAGCGCACCAATTACCCGTTTACCCTGAGTGTCGATGACTTCGGCACAGGCTTGCGTCTGACCACCAGAACCTTGTCGAACATCGGCGCGCAGCGGATTGGCGCTTACGTGCAAGCGGCCCTGAATGGCTTGGTCGCGGCGCTGGAGACCGAGCCTCAGCGGCCGCTGAATAGCCTGCTGCTGTTACCGCAGGAAGAACTGCAACGGCTGCTGATCGAGTTCAACGATACGGTGGTCGACTGCCCGCTGGACCAGCCGCTTCACACACTGTTCGAACAACAGGTGCAGCGCAAACCGAATGCCGTCGCCGTGCAATTCGCCGAACAGCGCCTGACTTATCGCGAGCTGAACGAGCAGGCCAACCGCTTGGCTCATCATCTGCGCGGGCTGGGCGTGCAGCCGGATTCGCGGGTAGCGATTTGTGTCGAGCGCGGGCCTGAACTGGTGATCGGCCTGCTGGGCATACTCAAGGCTGGCGGTGCTTATGTGCCGCTCGATCCGGATTACCCGCTGCAACGGCTGAATTACATGTTGCAGGACAGCGCACCGGTCGCGCTGCTGGTGCACGCCGCGACGCGCGACCTGCTTGGCGAACCCGGCGTGCCGCTGATCAATCTCGACCTCGGCGTCTGGCAGGACCAGCCGCACGACAACCCGCAGGTGCCGGATCTCGGCGCGGCGAATCTGGCCTACATGATCTACACCTCCGGCTCTACCGGCACGCCGAAGGGTGTGATGATCGAGCACCGCAGCGCCTGCAACATGGTGCACTGGGGCTCGCAGTTGGCGCCACCCGGCGAACACGGGGCGTTGCTGCAAAAGGCGCCGTACAGTTTCGACAGTTCGGTATGGGAAATCTTCTGGCCGCTCTGCTCGGGCATGCGCCTGGTGCTGGCGCGGGCCGATGGCAACCGCGATTCGGCTTATGTCACGCGAGTGATTCGCGAGCAGAACATTACCGTGGTCAAGTTCGTGCCGGCGTTGTTGCAGCAGTTCATCGAACAGGACGACGTCAGCCAGTGCACCAGCCTCACCGACGTGCTTAACGGTGGCGGCGAGTTGACCGTTGCGCTGGCTCGGCAAGTGCGCGAGCGCCTGCCGTGGGTGCGCCTGCACAACGTCTATGGGCCGACCGAAACCACGGTCGACAGCAGCGGCTGGACCCTGGAGCCCGGCGAACCGGTGCCGCCGACGCTGGTGCCGATCGGCAAAGCCCTGAGCAATACGCGGCTCTATGTGCTCGACGCCTGCGATCAACCGGTGCCGCTTGGCGTGAGCGGGCATTTGCACATTGGCGGGGTGGGCGTGGCGCGGGGCTATTTGGGACTGCCGCAATTGCAGGCCGAACGCTTTATCGACAGCCCGTTCGTGGCCGCTGATCGCTTGTATCGCACCGGCGATCTGGTGCGTTACGG
Organism: Pseudomonas sp. IT-232MI5; assembly: GCF_949767845.1. Taxonomy (NCBI): domain Bacteria; kingdom Pseudomonadati; phylum Pseudomonadota; class Gammaproteobacteria; order Pseudomonadales; family Pseudomonadaceae; genus Pseudomonas; species Pseudomonas sp. IT-232MI5. The sequence continues at coordinate 222,892 of NZ_CATKQE010000011.1, read as the reverse complement.
CGCCGATGGCAACCTCGAATTCCTCGGTCGCAACGACTTTCAGGTCAAGCTGCGCGGGGTGCGCCTTGAGCTGGGCGAGATTGAAGCGCGCCTGCTGGAACACCCGGCCATTCGCGAGGCCGTGGTGCTGGTGCGCGATGAGCGACTGGTGGCGTATTACAGCGTGCGTACCGGGCTGACTGCACCGACGCTTGAGGCCTTGCGAGCGCATGTACTGGCGCAGTTACCGGAATTCATGGTGCCCGGTGCCTACGTGATGCTGGCCGCATTACCGTTGACGCCTAACGACAAAATCGACCGCAAGGCCTTGCCGGAACCGGGGGCGGAGGCGCTGCTCAGCCGTCCTTACGAGGCACCTGAGGGTGACGTGGAAACGGCCTTGGCGCAGATCTGGGCGCAGGTGCTCAAGGTCGAGCAGGTGGGGCGCCACGACAACTTCTTCGAACTGGGCGGGCATTCGTTGTTGGCGGTCAGTCTGGTGGCGCGCATGCGTCTGGCCGGGCTGCATGTCGACGCGCGGACGCTGTTCAGCCAGCCGACGTTGGCCGCGCTGGCGGCACAGACCTCGCGGCAGGCCAAGCAGGTCGAAATCGCCCAGACCACCATCCCGAGCCTCAACCGCAAACGCCGCCTCTGACGGCGACCACAATCCCTGTAGGAGCTGCCGAAGGCTGCGATCTGTTGATCTTGTTTTTAAAAGCAAAATCAAAAGATCGCAGCCTTCGGCAGCTCCTACAGAGACGAACAGCGAGCAGGGCGGCTTGTCCCCGCTTCCCATGTCAGACACCCACGCCCCGATGTTTTAGTTTTTCCAGGCTGCGCGCCGCGTGCACGGACTCGCTGCTGCGCGCTCCTTTTTTCCGTATTTACAGCAGGTTACCTCATGCATTTCAGCGAATTGATGGCTGTTATTTCCACCCATGCGATCCGCCTTCAACAGGAAGATGAAGACCTGGTCATTCTGGGCAGCGACGACGCGCTGGATGACGCGTTGTGGGACAGCCTCGCGGCGCACAAGGCGCAATTGCTGGAATTGGTTGCCCAACACGGCGGCGACTGGCTGAGTCCTGCGTTTCGCATCACTCCGGACATGCTGCCGCTGGTGAATCTGCAGCAGGACACCCTTGACCGCATCGTCGCCACGGTGCCGGGTGGCGCGGCTAACGTACAGGACATTTATCCGTTGTCCGCGTTGCAGGAGGGCATGCTCTATCACCATCTCTCGGCTGCTGCCGGTGACCCTTACATCTCGCAAGCGCGCTTCGTGTTCGACAGCCAGCAACGGCTGGACGCTTTCGCCGACGCGCTGCGTTGGGTGGTCAAACGTCACGACATTCTGCGCACCTCGTTCGTTTGGGAATACCTCGACGAAGCGGTGCAAGTGGTCTGGCGCGAAGCGCCGCTGGTGTGTGAAGAAGTCAGTGTCGACAGCGGCGCCGATGTGCTGACGCAACTGCTCGAACGCCACGACCCGCAGCACTTCCGTCTCGACATGCAGCAAGCGCCGTTGCTGCGCATGGTCTATGCGCAGGATCCTGCTCAGGGTCGCGTCGTTGCGCTGTTGCTGTTTCATCACATGATCATGGATCACGTGGCGCTGGATGTACTGCGTCGGGAAATTCAGGCCTGCCTGCTCGGGCAGACCGCGCAAGTGGCCGCGCCGGTGCCGTATCGCGATCACTTGGCCAAGGCGCGCAGTGCCGGCAATGAACCGGCGCAGGAGGCGTTTTTCCGCGACATGCTCGCCGACATCGACGAGCCGACGCTGCCCTGCGGTCTGCAGGATGTGCAGGGCGACGGCCACGCCATCGAGGAAGCCGCGTTGATGCTCGACAGCCGCTTGAGCCGGCAGTTGCGCGAGCAGGCACGGCAGTTGGGCGTGAGTGTCGCGAGCCTGATGCATCTGGCGCTGGCGCGTGTATTGGGGCAATTGTCCGGGCGTACGGCGGTGGTGTTCGGCACCGTATTGCTCGGGCGGATGGACGCGGGCGAGGGCGGTGAGCAGGCGTTGGGGATGTTCATCAACACCTTGCCGCTGCGCGTTGATGTCGGTGCGCAAAGCGTGCGTGCCGGCGTGCGGGCGACCCATCAGCGCCTGACGGCGTTGCTGGCGCACGAGCAAGCTTCGCTGGCCCTGGCCCAACGCTGCAGCGCCGTCGCGGTGCCGACGCCGCTGTTCAGCGCGATTCTCAACTACCGGCACAGCAGCGTCGAAGAAGTCGCTGACGTGGTCGACATAGCCCCCGGTGTGCAGGTACTCGGCGCCCGCGAGCGCACCAACTACCCGCTGACCATCAACATCGATGACCTCGGCGTGGACTTGCGCATCACCGCGCTGGCGGATGCAGCACTGGGCGCCGAGCGCATGGCGGCTTATTTGAACACCGCGCTGGAGAGTCTGGCGGCGGCCCTGCAATCCAGTGCCGATGTGGCGCTGCAAGAGCTGAAAATCCTCCCCGCCAGCGAACGCGAACACCTGCTACACGACAGCAATTTGCCGCTGTCGCAGTGCCCCGACACCCCGCTGATCCACCAGCAATTCGAAGCCCGGGCACAGGCCCGCCCGGACGCTACGGCGCTGATCTTCGAAGGGCAAACGCTCAGTTACGGCGAACTCAATCATCGCGCCAATCAGGTCGCCCACCATTTGCTGGCGCTGAACATTCGCCCTGACGACCGTGTCGCCATCTGCGTCGAGCGCGGCCCACAGATGATTGTTGGCCTGCTCGGCGTGCTCAAGGCTGGCGCCGGTTACGTGCCGATTGATCCGGCCTATCCGCTGGACCGAATCAGCTTCACCTTACAGGACAGTGCACCGGTGGCGGTGCTGATGCAGGCGGCGACACGCGATCGTGTGGCCGATCTCGAGGTGCCGCAGATCGACCTCGACAGCGCTCACCTCAAGGCCGAACTCGACAGCAATCCGCAGATCCCCGAACTGACCCCGGCGCATCTGGCGTACGTGATCTACACCTCCGGCTCCACCGGTCTGCCCAAAGGCGTGATGGTCGAGCACCGCAACGTGGCGCGGCTGTTTTCTGCCACCCAGGACTGGTTCCAGTTCAACCAGCAAGACATCGGCGTGCTGTTCCATTCTTTCGCGTTCGACTTCTCGGTGTGGGAAATCTGGGCCGCGCTGGCATTCGGCGGGCAATTGCTGTTGATCCCGCAAGCCGTCAGCCGCTCGCCGGACGACTGCTATGCATTGCTCTGCGAAACCGGCGTGACCGTGCTCAACCAGACGCCGAGCGCATTCCGCCAACTGATCGCCGCGCAGGGCCGCAGTCAGCTTCAACACTCATTGCGGGAAGTGATTTTTGGCGGTGAAGCGCTGGAGCCGGGCTTACTCAAGCCGTGGTATGCGCGGGTCGGCAATTCCGGCACGCGGCTGGTGAACATGTACGGCATCACCGAAACCACGGTGCACGTGACCTATCGGCCGTTGCAGGCTGCCGACGCGCAGTTGCTCGGCGTCAGCCCGATTGGCGTGCGCATTCCCGACCTGCAACTGTATGTTCTCGATGCGCAGCGCGAACCGGTTCCGGTCGGCGTGATTGGCGAGCTGTACGTCGGTGGCGCAGGTGTGGCGCGCGGTTATCTGAATCGCGAAGCACTGACCGCCGAGCGTTTTATCAATGATCCGTTCAGCGAAAACGCCCAGGCGCGGTTGTATAAAACCGGTGACCTCGCGCGCTGGGCCGCCGATGGCAGCCTCGAATACCTGGGGCGCAATGACGATCAGGTGAAGATTCGCGGTTTCCGCATCGAACTGGGCGAAATCGAAGCACGCCTGTGCGCTTGCGAAGGCGTGCGCGAAGCCGTGGTCATCGCCCGTGAGGACAGCCCCGGTGATCAGCGTCTGGTTGCCTACTGGCTGGCCGACGAAGGCGCCGCGCCGGATGTGGCGCAATTGCGCGATCAACTGCTGGTTACGCTGGCTGAGTACATGGTGCCGAGCGCCTTCGTGCGTCTCGAGAATTTCCCGCTGACCGCCAATGGCAAGCTCGACCGCAAAGCCTTGCCAGCACCGGACAGCGAAGCGTTTGCCCGACGGGGTTTCCAAGCGCCGGTCGGCGCCGTGGAAAATCTGATTGCCGAACTCTGGCAGACGTTACTCGGTGTCGAGCAGGTCGGTCGCCACGACAATTTCTTCGAACTTGGCGGTCATTCGCTGCTGGCGGTGAAGCTGATCGAACGCATGCGCCAACAGGATCTGCATTGTGATGTGCGCGTGCTGTTCGGTCAGCCGAGCGTGGCAGCGCTGGCGGCGACCTTGAGCAGCGAACGCGGCATTGTCGTTCCAGACAACCTGATCGAGCCGGGGTGCACGCGCATTACCCCGGCGATGCTGCCGCTGGCCAATCTCGATCAAACCGCGATCGACCGTGTCGTTGCAACTGTGCCGGGCGGCATCGCCAATGTGCAGGACATCTATGCTCTGGCGCCGTTGCAGGCGGGGATTCTCTATCACCATCTGGCGACCAGCGCCGGCGATCCGTATGTGTTGCAGGCGCAATTTGCCTTCGACGGTCTGGCGCAGATCAAAACCTTCGTTCGCGCCTTGAACGGCGTGATCAAACGCCATGACATTTTGCGCACCGGCATTGTCTGGGAAGGGCTGGAAGAGGCGGTACAAGTGGTCTGGCGTGAGGCACCACTGGCGCTGGAACGCGTTGATGCCGATGAACTCGACGGCGACGTGCTGGAGCAGATGCAGGCGCGTTTCGATCCACGTCACTATCGTCTGGACCTCAATCGCGCGCCGCTGATGCGCTTTGTCTACACCGAAGATCAGCCGCACAACCGTTGGATCGGCATCCTCCTGATGCACCATATCGTCCTCGACCACACCGCACTGGAAGTGCTGGTCGCGGAAATGAGCGATGTGATGCTCGGCCATAGCGTCGATCTGCAGCCGCCGGTGCAGTACCGCCACTTTGTCGCGCAGGCGCGGCTCGGCGCCGATGATCGGGTCCACGAAGCTTTCTTCCGCGAGATGCTCGCCGACATTGACGAGCCGACCGTGGCCTTCGGTTTGCAGGACGTGCACGGCGACGGCAGCGCGATCCTCGACAGTCATGCCGAGCTGGACGCCGGCCTCGGCCAACGTCTGCGCGAGCAGGCGCGGCGGCTGGGTGTCAGCGTTGCCAGCCTGGTGCATCAGGCCTGGGCTCAGGTATTGGCGCAGGTTTCCGGCCAGCAAGACGTGGTGTTCGGCACCGTATTACTGGGGCGCATGCAGGGCGGAGAAGGTGCAGATCGGGCGCTGGGCATGTTCATCAACACCTTGCCGTTACGCGTCAGCGTCGCTGCTGATGCGGTAGAACACGGCGTGCGTGCCACGCATGCGCGTCTGGCGCAGTTGCTCGGCCATGAGCAGGCGTCATTGGCGCTAGCCCAGCGTTGCAGCGGTGTCGGCGGTGCGCAGACGCTGTTCAGCACCTTGCTCAACTACCGCCACAGTGCGGCGGATTCGGCCGCTGTAGCGTGGGATGGCGTGCAGATTCTCAGCTCGCGCGAGCGCAGCAATTATCCGCTGGTGGTCAGTGTCGACGACCTCGGCGAGGGGTTTCGCTTGAACGTGCAAGCCGTGCCGCAGGTGGACGGTGCGCGAGTCTGCGATTTCTTGCAAACCGCGTTGCACAGTCTGGTGACGGCGCTGGAGTACACGCCGCAGGCGCCGTTGCAGCAGCTGTCGATCGTGTCGCCGGGCGAGCGGCAACGGGTGCTGGTCGGCTTCAACATCAGCGGTCGTGAATACCCGCCCGCACAAACAGTGCCGCGTCTGTTCGAAGCACAAGTGGCGGTGCATCCCGAGGCGCTGGCGGTGGTGCAGGGCGAGCAACAGCTCAGCTACCGCGAACTGAATCAGCGCGCCAATCGCCTCGCCCATCACTTGATTGGCCTCGGCGTGCAAGTCGATGACCGTGTCGCGCTGTGCCTGCGTCGTGGCCCGGACATGCTCGTCGCACTGCTGGCGATTCTCAAGGCCGGCGCCGGTTACGTGCCGATTGATGCGGATTATCCCGCAGAACGAATTGCCTACCTGTTGCAGGACAGCGACCCGATCGCAGTATTGGCGCAGGCGTCGACACGCGAATTGCTCGGCAGGGTGCCGGTAATCGATCTGGACGCCAGCGACTGGCGGCACCTGCCTGACCACAATCCGCTGCGGCCAAATCTGACCCCGGAAAATCTGGCCTACGTGATCTATACGTCGGGCTCTACCGGGCAGCCGAAAGGCGTGATGGTCGAGCACCGCACTCTGGAAAACCTCGTGCACTGGCACGCCGAAGCCTTCGATCTGCACGCCGGCAGCCACACCGCCAGCGTCGCCGGTTGCGGTTTCGATGCCATGGCCTGGGAAGTCTGGCCGGCGTTGTGCGTCGGCGCGACTTTGCACCTGCCACCGCCTTCAATCGGCAACGAACACCTCGATGAATTGCTCGAGTGGTGGCGTGCGCAGCCGTTGCAAGTGAGTTTCCTGCCGACCCCGGTCGCCGAATACGCATTCAGTCGCGAGCTGGGCCATCCGACCCTGCGCACGCTGCTGATTGGGGGCGACAAGTTGCGCCAGTTCCCATGTGAGCAGACGTTCGCTGTGATCAATAACTACGGCCCGACCGAAGCCACGGTGGTCGCGACTTCCGGGCGCATCGAACCCGGACGGGTTCTGCACATTGGCCGGCCGATTGCCAATGCCAAGATCTATCTGCTGGACCGTCAGCAACAGCCCGTGCCGACCGGTGTGCAGGGCGAGTTGTATGTCGGCGGCGCCGGGGTTGCACGCGGTTATCTGAATCGCCCGGAACTGACCGCTGCACAATTTCTCGACGACCCGTTCAGTGACGAGCCGCACGCGCGGATGTACCGCACCGGCGACCTTGCGCGCTGGCTGGACGACGGCAATATCGAATACCTGGGACGCAACGACGATCAGGTGAAACTGCGCGGCGTGCGTATAGAACTCGGGGAAATCGAAGCGGCGCTGAGTGCTCACGAGGCAGTTCGCGAATGCGTGGTGCTGGTGCGTGACGGGCGTCTGGTCGCCTGGTTCACCGAAATCAAATCGGTCGAAATCGGCGACTTGCACCAGCATCTGCAAGCCCGACTGCCGGACACGTTGGTGCCGGCTGCATACGTACGCCTGGCCAGCCTGCCGCTGACCGCCCACGGCAAACTCGACCGCAAGGCCTTGCCCGAGCCGGATCAGGATGCGTGGCTCAGCCGTGAATACGAAGCACCACAAGGCCCGGTCGAAACAGCGTTGGCGCAGATCTGGGCCGACGTTCTGAACATCGAACAGATCGGCCGTCACGACAACTTCTTCCAACTCGGCGGCCATTCGCTGTTGGCGGTGAGCCTGATCGAACGCATGCGTCAGGCCGGTCTGAGCGCCGATGTGCGCGTGCTGTTCAATCAACCGAGCCTGGCCGCGCTGGCGCAGGCCTTGGGCAGTGGCCGGGAAATCGCAGTGCCGGCCAATCTGATTGCGGCCGATTGCACGCACATCACTCCCGACATGCTGACCCTGACCACACTGGATCAGGCCAGCATCGAGCGCATCGTCGCCACGGTGCCGGGCGGCGCAGCCAACGTGCAGGATATCTATCCGCTGGCACCGTTGCAGGAAGGCATTCTTTATCACCATCTGAGCGCCGAACAGGGCGATCCGTACCTGCTGCAATCGCGTCTGGCTTTCGACAGTCTCGAACGTTTACAGACCTTCGCCGCACACTTGCAGCAGGTCATCGCGCGCCACGACATTCTGCGCACCAGCGTGATCTGGGAAGGCTTGCCGAGCCCGCAGCAAGTGGTCTGGCGCGAGGCGCAGATGGTTGTGCAGCAGGTGCCGCTGGATGCGCAGGACGGCGATATTCTCGAACAGTTGCACGCGCGCTTCGATGCGCGGCATTACCGCCTCGATCTGACCCTCGCGCCGTTGATCCGCATGGTCTACGCCGAGGATCCGGCGCAACAGCAAGTCGTCGCCATCGTGCTGTTCCATCACTCGATTCTCGACCACACCGCCATGGACGTGATCGGTCGGGAAATGCACGCGTTGATGTTCGATCAACTCGACACGCTGACGCCACCGATGCCTTACCGCAATTACGTGGCGCAGGCCCGCCTGGGCGCCGATGAGCAGGCGCACGAAGCGTTCTTCCGCGAGATGCTCGGCGATATCGACGAGCCAACCTTGCCGTTCGGGCTGCAGGATGTGCAGGGCGACGGGCGCGGCATCGAAGAAGCGCTGCACCCGGTGGATGCCGCGCTCAATCTGCGTTTGCGGGAACAGGCCAGGCAGTTGGGCGTCAGCCCGGCGAGCCTGATGCACATGGCCTGGGCGCAGGTGCTGGGCGTGGTCTCCGGGCGCCGCGACGTGGTGTTCGGCACGGTGTTGATGGGGCGCATGCAGGGTGGTGAGGGCGCCGACCGCACGCTGGGGGTGTTCATCAACACCTTGCCGCTGCGCGTCGATCTCGCTGAAGGCGTGCGCGCCGGGGTGAAAACCATCCATGCGCGGCTGACAGCGCTGCTCGGCCATGAACACGCGTCACTGGCGCTGGCCCAGCGTTGCACTGCAATGGGCGGTTCCGCACCGCTGTTCAGCGCCTTGCTCAACTATCGACACAGTGCCGCCGAGCAGCAGCCGCGCGACGGCCAAGGCATCTGGCAGGGCGTGCGCATGCTTGGCGGTGAGGAGCGCAGCAATTATCCGTTGACCTTGTCGGTGGATGATCTGGGCGAAGGTTTTGCCTTGGATGTGCTGGCGGTTGCAGAGATCGGTGCGCAACGGATTTGCAGCTACATGCACACCGCACTGGAACATCTGGTGACGGCACTGGAAGAGACGCCGCAGCGTCCGCTCAACCGTTTGCCGGTGCTTTCGGTGGCGGAATACGAACACTTGCTGGTCGGCTTCAACCAACATTCAGCGGCCTATCCGCGTGGCGCGACGATTCAACGCTTGGTCGAGGTTCAGGCTGAGCAGCAGCCGAATGCACTGGCCGTGGTGCAGGGCGCGCAGCACCTGACCTACGCTGAGCTCAATCAGCGCGCCAATCGCCTGGCCCATCACTTGCTCGGGCTCGGCGTGCAGCCCGATGACCGCATTGCCGTGTGTCTGCGCCGTGGCCCGGACATGCTCGTCGCGTTGCTGGCGATCCTCAAGGCCGGCGCCGGTTATGTGCCGGTCGATCCAGCGTATCCGGCGGAACGCATCGCCTATCTGTTGCAGGACAGCGTGCCGATGGCGGTGCTGGCGCAGGCTGCGACGGTTGATTTGCTCGGCGCCGTGCCGCTGATTGATCTGGACAATCCCACCTGGCAACAGTTGTCCGAGAGCAATCCGCAACTGTCCGCGTTGACTCCGGCGCATCTTGCCTACGTGATCTACACCTCCGGCTCCACCGGCCAACCGAAGGGCGTGATGGTCGAACACGCGACGCTGGAGAACCTGGTGCACTGGCACTGCGAGGCCTTTGACCTGCGCGCCGGCAGCCACACGTCGAGTGTCGCCGGTTTCGGCTTCGACGCCATGGCATGGGAGGTCTGGCCGGCGTTGTGCGTGGGCGCGACCCTGCACCTGCCGCCGGAGTCGGTGAGCAACGAGCACCTCGATGAGTTGCTGGAATGGTGGTGCGCGCAGCCGTTACAGGTGAGTTTCCTGCCGACGCCGGTTGCCGAATATGCGTTCAGTCGCGACCTCGGCCATCCGACTTTGCGCACGCTGTTGATCGGTGGTGACAAGCTGCGCCAGTTCCCCCGCGAGCAGACCTTCGCGGTGATCAATAACTACGGCCCGACTGAAGCCACGGTGGTTGCCACCTCCGGCGCGGTCGAGGCCGGGCAGATGCTGCACATCGGTCAGCCGATGGCCAACGCGAAGATTTATTTGCTCGACGACCAGCAGCGCCCCGTACCGGTCGGTGTTGCAGGCGAGTTGTATGTCGGCGGTGCCGGTGTGGCGCGTGGTTATCTGCATCGACCCGAGCTGACTGCCGAACGCTTCCTCGACGACCCGTTCAGCGACGAACCGCAGGCGCGTATGTATCGCACCGGCGACCTCGCACGCTGGCTCGCCGACGGCAGCATCGAATACCTGGGGCGTAACGATGATCAGATCAAACTGCGCGGCGTGCGCATCGAGCTGGGCGAAATCGAAGCGGCGTTGAGCGCTCACGCGGCCGTGCAGGATTGCGTGGTGCTGGTGCGCGACGGCCAGTTGCTGGCGTGGTTTACCGAACGCCTGAGCGTCGACATCGAGGATTTGCGCAGTCATCTGCAAGCGCAGTTGCCGCAAGCTCTGGTGCCTGCCGCTTACGTGCGCCTGCAAGCACTGCCGCTGACCGCCAACGGCAAACTCGACCGCAAGGCGTTGCCGGCGCCGGATCAAACAGCGTGGCTGAGTCGCGAGTATGCCGCGCCACAAGGTTCGGTGGAAATCGTGCTGGCACAGATCTGGTCCGAAGTCCTCAATGTCGAGCAGGTCGGCCGTCACGACAACTTCTTCGAAATGGGCGGGCATTCCCTGCTGGCGGTGACGCTGATCGAACGCATGCGTCAGGTCGATCTGAGCACCGACGTGCGCGTGCTGTTCAGCCAACCGACTCTGGCCGCGCTGGCGGCGGCGGTGGGCAGCGGCCGCGAGGTTGCAGTGCCGGACAATCTGATTCCCGCCGATTGCACACAGATCACCCCTGACATGCTGCCGCTGGTGCAACTGGATCAGGCCAGTATCGAACGCATCGTCGCCACGGTGCCGGGTGGCGCGGCCAACGTGCAGGACATTTATCCGCTGGCGCCGTTGCAGGAAGGGATTCTTTATCACCACCTCAGCGCCGTGAAAGGCGATCCGTACCTGCTGCAATCGTGTCTGGCGTTCGACAGCGTCGAGCGTGTTCAAGCGTTCGCGGCGGCGCTGCGCCAGGTCATGACCCGCCACGACATCCTGCGCAGTGCGATTGTCTGGCAAGGCCTGCCGGCGTCGGTGCAAGTGGTCTGGCGGCATGCGGAGCTACCGGTCCAAGCCGTGGCGCTGGAGCCTGCGCAGGGTGAAGCCATCGATCAACTACGGGCGCGCTTCGATGCGCGGCACTGGCGTCTGGACTTGGGTCAGGCACCGCTGTTGCGTCTGGTGTATGCCCTCGATCCGGAACATCAGCGCGTCGTCGCTATGCTGTTGTTCCACCACATCGCCATGGACCACACCGCGCTGGCGGTGGTCAGCGCGGAAATGCAGGCGATTTTGCAGGGCGATGAGCAACTGCCGGTGGCCGCTGTGCCGTACCGCAATTATGTTGCGCAGACTCGTCTTGGTGTCAGCGAACAAGAGCACGAAGTGTTTTTCCGCGAAATGCTCGGCGACATCGACGAACCGACTCTGCCGTTCGGCCTGCACGATGTGCATGGCGACGGTAATGACATCGAGGAGGTCTGCCAGCCGCTGCCCGCCGTGGTGGCGCAGCGACTGCGCAGTCAGGCGCGCTTGCTCGGTGTCAGTGTCGCCAGTCTTTTTCATCTCGCCTGGGCGCGGGTGCTGGCGGCAACGTCCGGTCAGGAACGCGTGGTCTTTGGCACCGTGCTGCTTGGCCGGATGCAGGGCGGGGCTGGCGCGGATCGCGGGTTGGGCATGTTCATCAACACCTTGCCATTGCGTGTGGATGTTGACGAAAGCAACGTGCGCGCCGGGGTCAAGGCCACGCATGCGCGGCTCAGTGCGCTGTTGGCGCACGAACATGCTTCGCTGGCGCTGGCCCAGCGTTGCAGCAGTGTCGCGGCGCCGTCGCCGCTGTTCAGTGCAATGCTCAACTACCGGCATAGCGACAGTGAGGCCCGTCAGAACGCCAAGCGTGAATCCTTGCAGGGCATCGAATCCCTGGCCGGCGAGGAGCGCACCAATTACCCGTTGACCCTCAACGTCGACGATCTCGGCAGTGGCTTCCAACTGACGGTGATGACCCCGTCGCGCATCGGCGCAGCACGCATCGGCCAGTTCATGCAGAACGCGCTGGTTGCGCTGGCCGAGGCGTTGGAGCAGACACCACAGCAACCGTTGAATCGTTTGACGGTGTTGCCGGACGAGGAGCGACAGGCGTTGTTGTTCGGCCTCAACGCCACCGACGTCGATTACGATTTGCAGCAGACGCTGCACGGCTCGTTCGAGGCGCAGGTGCGACGTACGCCAGAGGCTGTGGCCGTCGTCGCCGGCGATCAGGCATTGAGCTACACGCAGCTGAACGAGCGCGCCAACCGCCTGGCCCGGTACTTGATCAGCCTCGGCGTGCAAGTGGATTCACGGGTGGCGATCTGCGTCGAACGCAGCCTGGAAATGGTCATCGGTCTGCTGGCGATCAACAAGGCCGGTGCCGCGTATGTGCCGCTGGACCCGGCCTATCCGCCGGAGCGCCTGACCTACATGCTCGAGGACAGCGCGCCAGCCGTGGTGCTGGTGCACGGCGCGACCCGTGCGTTGCTGGGTGAGATCTCGGCAGCGATGGTCGATCTCGACCAGATCACTTGGCAATCGCTGTCTGCCGACAATTCGCAAATCCCGGCGCTGACACCTCAACACAGCGCGTACGTGATCTACACCTCCGGTTCGACCGGCCAACCGAAAGGCGTGGTCAACGAACACGCCGGTGTGGTCAACCGCTTGCTATGGATGCAGGACGCCTATCAGCTGACGGCGGCCGATTCGGTGCTGCAGAAAACTCCGTTCAGCTTCGATGTGTCGGTGTGGGAGTTCTTCTGGCCGCTGATGACCGGCGCGCGACTGGTCATGGCGCAGCCCGGCGGGCACAAAGATCCGCAGTATCTGAGCGAAGTGATCGAGCGCGAGCACATCACTACGCTGCACTTTGTGCCATCGATGCTCGATGTGTTTCTCGCCAACAGCGATACCACACGCTGCGACAGCGTGCGCCAGGTGATGTGCAGCGGTGAGGCGTTGCCGGGCAGTCTGGTGCGGCGCTTCAAGCTGCAACTGCCGGGCAGCGGTTTGCACAACCTGTATGGCCCGACCGAAGCGGCCGTCGACGTCAGCGCGTGGGATTGCACCGGTTCCATCGAGCAGACGCCGGACAACACGCCAATCGGCAAACCGATTGCCAACACCCGCATGTACATCCTCGATGCGCAACAACAGCCGGTGCCGCAAGGCGTAGTCGGCGAGCTGTACATCGCTGGTGTGCAGGTGGCGCGCGGGTATCTGAACCGGCCTGAGCTGAGTGCCGAGCGCTTCCTCGACGATCCGTTCCAGCCTGGTGGGCGCATGTACCGCACCGGCGACGTCGCGCGGTATCGGCCGGACGGCAATATCGAGTACCTGGGGCGTAACGATGATCAGGTGAAGATCCGCGGTCTGCGTATTGAACTGGGCGAAATTCAGGCACGTCTGGCCCGGATCGAAGGTGTGCAGGAGGCCGTGGTGCTGGCCCGTGAAGAGGTGCCGGGCGACAAACGTCTGGTCGCGTATTACACCGGCGAGCGCTTGGACATCGACCTGCTGCGCAGTCATTTGCTCGAGCACTTGCCGGACTACATGGTGCCCGCCGTGTTCGTGCATCTCGCTGCTTTGCCGCTAAGTCCCAACGGCAAACTCGACCGCAAAGCACTGCCGGCGCCGGATCAGCAATCGCTGAAAACCCGCGAATACGAAGCCCCGGTCGGCGAAGTGGAAATCACCCTCGCACGGCTGTGGGCCGAGCTGCTCAACGTCGAACGGGTAGGGCGCCACGATCACTTCTTTGAATTGGGTGGTCACTCATTACTGGCGGTCAGTCTGATCGGCCGGTTACGTCAGGAAGGCATGGAAGCCGATGTCAGGGGGTTGTTCGAACAACCGACCCTGGCCGGCTACGCCGCAATTACGGAAAGAATGGAGATCGTCCTGTGAATGTGCTCGAACTGTTGGCAACCCTGAAGGCAAAAGACATTCAGTTGGCGGTGACCGATGAGCAATTGCGCGTCAATGGCAACAAGCAGGCGTTGAGCGATCCGGCGTTGCTGGCCGCGCTGCGCGAGCACAAACCGGCGCTGATTGAACTGATCAAGGCCGGCCAGTACTCGGCCACCCGCGTCGGCCAGATCGATGTTCCGGCCAACGGCATTCTCCCCGGCAGCACGCACATCACGCCAGCGATGGTGACCCTCGCTGAAGTGGATCAGCCGATCCTTGACCGTTTGATCGCCGATGTCCCGGGTGGCGCCGCCAATGTGCAGGACATCTACCCACTGGCGCCGTTGCAGGAAGGCATTCTCTATCACCACGCGAGCAACGAGCAGGGCGATCCGTACGTCATGCAATCGTACTTTGCGTTCAGCAGCCGTGAGCGTTTGCAGGATTTCGCCCAGACGTTGCAAAAGGTCATTGATCGCCACGACATCCTGCGCACCGCCGTGCATTGGGAGGGGCTCGACGTGCCACTGCAAGTGGTCTGGCGTCAGGCGCAGTTGCCGATAGAAGAAGTTGTGGTGCGCGACGGCGAAAGCGCTGTGCTGCAGCAATTGCACGAGCGTTTCGATGCGCGGCATTTCCGTCTCGACGTCAAGCACGCACCGATGATGCGGCTGGCCTACGCGTGGGATGAGGCCGGTCAGCGCGTGGTCGCGACGTTGTTGTTCCATCACATGGCGCTGGATCACTCGGCGCTCGATGTGGTGCGTCACGAACTGCTCGCCTGCCTCACCGGCGAGGATCAATCGCTCGGCCGGCCGGTGCCGTTTCGCAATTACGTAGCGCAGGCGCGGCTGGGCATCAGCGAAGCCGAACACGAGACGTTTTTCCGCGACATGCTCGCCGACATCGCCGAGCCAACGCTGCCCTACGGTTTGCAGGACGTGCAGGGTGACGGCCTCGGCATCGCCGAGCTGAGCCTGCCGATCAATGCGCTGCTCGGTCAGCGTCTGCGGGCGCAGGCGCGGCAGCTCGGCGTGAGTGCCGCGAGCCTGTTTCATCTGGGCTGGGCGCAGGTACTGGCGGTGCTCACCAGCAAGCAGAATGTGGTCTTCGGCACGGTGCTGATGGGCCGTATGCAGGGCGCCGAAGCCACTGAACGGGCGCTGGGGATTTTCATCAACACCTTGCCGCTGCGCGTCGATGTCGATGCGCAGGGCGTGCGTGCGGCGGTGGAGGCGACGCACAAACGTCTGACCACATTGATGCGCCACGAACACGCGCCGCTGGCACTGGCCCAGCGTTGCAGCGGTGTGGTCGCGCCGACGCCGTTGTTCAGTGCCTTGCTCAATTACCGTCACAGTCACACGGCGGCGACGGCGAGTGCCGAGACCCTGGCCGCTTGGGAAGGCATCAGCACGATCAGCTCCGAAGAACGCACCAACTATCCGCTGACCCTGAGCGTCGATGATTTCGGCGATGCCTTCAGCCTGACGTTGCTGGCCACCACCGAGGTCGATCCACAGCGCATCTGCGATTACCTGCAGTGCGCCCTGGAAAGTCTGGTGCTGGCGCTGGAGCAGGCGCCGGACACCGCGCTCAACCAATTGCCCATTCTTCCGGCGGCGGAGCGCGAGCAGCTGTTGTTGGCGTTCAACGGCACTCACGCCGACTTCCCGGCGACGTTGACCATTGGCCAACGTTTCGAAGCGCAAGTGGTGCAGCGGCCCGAAGCCGTAGCCGCGCAATACCTCGGTGAGCAACTGAGTTATGCCGAGCTCAACCGGCATGCCAACGCGCTGGCCCATCATTTGATTGCGCTGGGAGTGAAGCCTGACGATCGCGTCGCCATCGTCGCCCGCCGTGGCCTCGATACGCTGGTCGGGCTGGTCGCCATTTTGAAAGCGGGCGCCGGTTATGTGCCGGTCGACCCGGCGCACCCGGCCGAGCGTCTGCACTACTTGCTCAGCGACAGCGCCCCCGTTGCCGTGCTGATCCAAAACAATCTGCGGGATCGCCTGCCGGCGCTGGCGGTGCCGGTGATCGATCTCGACCCGCGCACCTGGCCATTGAGCGAGACCTTTGATCCGCAGGTGCCGGGCCTGACCACCGCACATCTGGCCTACGTGATCTACACCTCCGGTTCCACCGGCCTGCCCAAAGGCGTGATGGTCGAACACCGCACCTTGTCGAATCTGGTCGACTGGCATTGCAGCGCGTTTGATCTGTGCGCCGGTCGCCATACGTCCAGTCTTGCCGGGTTCGGTTTTGACGCCATGGCCTGGGAAGTCTGGCCGGCGTTGTGTGCTGGCGCGACTTTGCATCTGGCACCGACGCACGAGGGCAGCGAGGACATCGATGCGCTGCTCGAGTGGTGGCGCGCGCAGCCACTGGACGTGAGTTTCCTGCCGACACCGGTCGCCGAATACGCCTTCAGCCAGAACCTTGAACACCCGACGCTGCGCACGCTGCTGATCGGTGGCGACCGCTTGCGCCAGTTCAGCCGCAATCAGCAATTCGATGTGATCAACAACTACGGTCCTACCGAAGCCACCGTGGTCGCCACCTCTGGCCGCATCGAGGCGGGCGACGCCTTGCACATCGGTAAACCGGTGGCCAACGCCACGGTGTACTTGCTCGATGAACAGCAGCGTCCGGTGCCGATTGGCGTCATGGGCGAATTGTATGTTGGCGGAGCCGGGGTCGCTCGCGGTTATTTGAACCGTGCCGATCTGAGCGCCGAGCGCTTCCTGCATGACCCGTTCAGTTCCGTGCCGAATGCGCGCATGTATCGCAGCGGCGACCTCGCGCGCTGGCGTGCCGACGGTACGATCGAGTACCTGGGGCGTAACGACGATCAGGTGAAAATCCGTGGTGTGCGTATCGAACTCGGCGAAATCGAAACCCGCCTCAATCAGTTGCCCGGTATTCAGGAAGCCGTGCTGCTGGCCCGCGAAGATGAACCGGGCCAACCGCGTCTGGTGGCGTATTTCACCGAGCAGAGTCAGGTTGAACCGCTGGCGGTGGCCGAGTTGCGCGCGCACCTGTTGACCCAGTTACCGGATTACATGGTGCCGGTGGCCTTCGTCAGACTCGACGCACTGCCGTTGACCGCCAATGGCAAGGTCGACCGCAAGGCCTTGCCGAAACCTGAGCGTGCGGCGCTGTTCACCCGCGAATACGAGGCGCCGCACAACGAACTGGAAAGCGCCTTGGCGCAGATCTGGGCGCAGGTGTTGCAGGTCGAGCGAGTAGGGCGTCAGGATCATTTCTTTGAACTCGGCGGCCATTCGCTGTTGGCCATGCGCATGGTGTCCCAGGTTCGCCAGCGCCTTGGCGTGGAGCTAGCACTGGGCGATCTGTTTGCCAATGCCGAACTGGCAGCGGTTGCCGAGGCGGTGGCGCAGGCCGGGCGCAGCACGCAACCGGAGATTGTCGCGGTGGCCCGTGATGGCGCCTTGCCGCTGTCGTTCGCGCAGCAGCGCTTGTGGTTTCTCGCACAAATGGAAGGCGCCAACACTGCGTACAACATCCCCATCGGCCTGCGCCTGCGTGGGCAATTGAATGAACAAGCGCTGCAACAGGCCTTGGCGCGCATCGTCGCGCGGCATGAAACCCTGCGCAGCCGTTTTGCCCAGTTCAATGACGAGGCGCAAGTGCTGATCACCCCGGTCGACAGCGGTCTGCTGCTGCGCGTTGAAGACCTGCGCCAGCACCCGCAACCCGATGAAACCTTGCAGGCGCTGATTCAGGGCGAAGCGTCCGGGCCATTCGACTTGCAGGACGATGCGCTGATTCGCGGTCGGTTGGTGCGCCTCGCCGACGATCATCACGTGTTGTTGCTGACCCTGCACCACATCATCTCCGATGGCTGGTCGATGGGCGTTCTGACCCGCGAACTGATGGCGTTGTATCAGGCCTTCAGTCATGGCCAGCCGGATCCACTGCCACCGCTGGCGCTGCAATACACCGATTACGCGGTGTGGCAGCGGCGCTGGCTCAGTGGTGAGGTGCTGCAGCGCCAAAGTGAATACTGGCAACAGACTTTGGCCGGCGCTCCGGCGCTGTTGACGCTGCCGACCGACCGCGTGCGCCCGGCACAGCAGGATTACGCCGGCAACACCGTCGACGTGGTGCTCGACGAACGCCTGAGTGCCGGGCTCAAGGCTTTGGCCCAGCGTCACGGCGTGACGATGTACATGCTCATGCTCAGTGCCTGGGCGAGTCTGTTGGGTCGTTTGTCCGGGCAAGCCGAAGTGGTCATCGGTTCGCCGGTCGCCAACCGTACCCGCGCCGAGATCGAAGGCTTGATCGGCATGTTCGTCAACACCCTGGCCTTGCGTATCGATACCTCGGGCGAGTTGAGCTGCGAAGCGCTGCTGGCGCGGGTCAAGGCGCGGACGCTGGACGCGCAGGCGCACCAGGACCTGCCGTTCGAACAAGTGGTGGAAATCACCAAACCGGCGCGGAGCATGGCGCACAGCCCGTTGTTCCAGGCGATGTTCAGTTGGGACAGCGGCCATGGCGCGAGCCTGAGTCTGGGCGAGCTGACGCTGGAAAGCGTCGCCGAGCCGAGCCACTTTGCCAAATTCGATCTGTCACTGACGCTGGCAGAGGCGCCGGGCGGGATTCGCGGTGTGCTGGAGTACGCCGTTGCCTTGTTCGATGAGTCGACTATTCAACGGTACGTCGGCTACTTCCAGCGCCTGTTGCAGGCGATGGTCAGCAACGATCAAGCGGTGCTTGAACACGTGGCGTTGTTGGCGGACGACGAGCGTCAGCACCTGCTGGTCGATCTCAACGCCACCGCCGTCGCCCACGATCTCGAACAGACCGTTCATGGCCGCTTCGAAGCGCAGGTGTTGCGCACGCCAGACGCTGACGCCGTGGTCGCCGGTGAGCTGCGTTTGAGTTACGCCGAGTTGAACCGCCGCGCCAACCAACTCGCCCATCACCTGCGCCAGTGCGGTGTCGATCGCGATTCGCGGGTGGCGATCTGCGTCGAGCGCGGGCCGCAGTTGCTGGTCGGTCTGCTGGCGATTCTCAAGGCCGGCGGCGCTTATGTGCCGCTCGATCCCGGTTATCCCGCCGAACGTCTGGCCTACATGCTTGAGGACAGCGCGCCCGTGGCGGTGCTGGTGCATGCGCCGACGCGTGCGCTGATCGGCGAGTGCGCCGGCGTGTTGGTCGATTTCGACGAGTGCAACTGGCAAGACCTTGCGCAGAGCAATCCGCAGGTGCCGGACTTGAGCGCGGCAAATCTGGCCTATGTGATTTACACCTCCGGCTCCACCGGCACGCCGAAAGGCGTAATGGTCGAGCACCGTAACCTGGGCAATCTGCTGCACTGGAGCGCCGGGCTGTGCCCGCTTTCTAGCGGCGCCGCGCTGCTGCAGAAAACCCCGTTCAGTTTCGACGCCTCGGTGTGGGAGCTGTTCTGGCCGTTGAGCTGCGGCATGCGCCTGGTGCTCGCCGGCCCGGACGATCATCGTGATCCGGCGGCGCTGGTGCAGCTGATTCGTGAGCAACAGGTCAACGTCGTGCAGTTTGTGCCGGCACTGTTGCAGCAATTCCTTGAAGTGGCAGAGGTCGGCGAGTGCAGCAGCCTCAGCGATGTGTTCTGTGGTGGCGGTGAGCTGACCGCCGCGTTGGTGCGTAGCGTCCGCGAGCGTCTGCCGCAGGTGCGCCTGCACAACGTGTATGGCCCCACCGAAGCCACCGTCGACAGCACCGTGTGGACGCTGGAGGCGGATTCGCCGGTACCGCAAGGCGCGCCGCCGATTGGCAAACCGCTGTGCAATACCCGTGTGTATATCCTCGACGCTCATCAGCAACCGGTGCCATTCGGCGTAGTCGGCGAGATGTATCTGGGCGGTGTGCAGGTGGCGCGGGGTTATCTGAATCGGCCTGAGCTGACAGCCGAACGCTTCCTCGACGATCCGTTCAATGATCAGCCAGGCGTGCGTTTGTACCGCACCGGCGACGTCGCGCGGTATCTGGCCGATGGCAATATCGAGTACCTGGGGCGCAACGACGATCAGGTCAAGATCCGTGGCCTGCGCATCGAACTGGGCGAGATCCAGGCGCATCTGGCGCACATCGACGGCGTGCGTGAAGCTGCCGTGCTCGCTCGCGAAGACGTGCCGGGCGATCAGCGCCTGGTGGCGTACTACAGCGGCGAACCGCTGGACATCGATCAACTGCGTAGCCAACTGCTCAAACACTTGCCGGATTACATGGTGCCTGCCGTGTTTGTGCATTTGCCGGCCTTGCCACTGAGTCCCAACGGCAAGCTGGATCGTCAGGCCTTGCCGGCCCCTGACCAGTCGGCGCTGCTGACCCGCGAGTACGAAGCCCCGGTCGGTGAAGTCGAAACCGTCATTGCCGGTATCTGGGCCGAGTTGCTGAAAGTCGAGCGAGTAGGGCGCTTTGATCACTTCTTCGAACTGGGCGGCCATTCATTGCTGGCGGTCAATCTGGTTGCGCGCATGCGCCGGGCCGGGCTGTCGGCGGACATTCGCGTGCTGTTCGGCCAACCGACGCTGGCCGCACTGGCGGCGGCAGTAGGTGGGAAACCCGAAGCAGCGGTGCCGGCGAATCTTATTCCAGCTGATTGCCCGCGCATCAGGCCCGAACTGCTGCCACTGGTGACGCTGGATCAAGCGACGATCGACCGCATCGTCGCGAGTGTCCCCGGCGGCGCGCGCAATGTTCAGGACATCTACCCGCTGGCACCTTTGCAGACCGGCATTCTGTTCCATCATCTTTCGGCTGCGCAGGGTGATCCGTATGTGCTGCAGGCGCAGTTTGCCTTCGCCGATGAACAGCGTTTGCAAGCCTTCACCGACGCACTGCAACAAGTGATCGAGCGCCATGACATTCTGCGCACGTCGCTGTTCTGGGAGAGTCTGGAAGAGCCGGTGCAAGTGGTCTGGCGTGAGGCTTCGCTGAGCTGTGAGGCCTTGCAGCTGGACGCCGAAGCGGGCGATGCGCTGAGCCAGTTGCAAAGACGCTTCACCATCGATAACTACCGCATGCCTGTGACCGAGGCGCCGCTGATGCGCGTGGTGTACAGCCGTGATGCCGTCAATCAACGGGTGGTGGCGTTGTTGCTGTTCCATCATTTGGTCATGGATCACGTGGCGCTCGAGGTGTTGCAGCACGAGATGCAGGCGTTTCTGCTGGGCAACGCCGGGCAACTGAGCGAGCCAGTGCCGTATCGCAACTACGTGGCGCACACCCGCGCCGGGCTGAGCACGCAAGAGCACGAAAGCTTCTTCCGCGAAATGCTCGGCGCGATCGATGAGCCGACCTTGCCCTATGGTCAGAATCTGGCCCATGACGGTCCCGCGCAACAAGCCCAATTGACGCTGGAAAACACACTCAGCCACAGCGTAAGGCAACAGGCGCGGCGCTTGGGTGTCAGCGCCGCCAGCCTGATGCACCTCGCCTGGGCGCAGGTGCTGGGGCAATTGTCCGGGCGCGACGCCGTGGTTTTTGGCACGGTTTTGCTTGGCAGATTGCAGGGCGGCGAAGGAGCGGAGCGGGCGCTGGGTGTGTTCATCAACACCTTGCCGCTGTGCATCGAGCTCAATGCGCACAGCGTTAAAGGGGCGGCGCTGGCGACCCATCAACGCTTGAGTCAGTTGCTTGCTCACGAGCACGCGCAACTGGCGCAGGTGCAGCAGTGCAGCGCGATGCCGGCGGGTACGCCGCTGTTCAGCACGCTGCTCAACTATCGTCACAGCGCCCCGGTCGGGCCGATATCCGCCGAGGTGCAAGCGGCGTGGCACGGGATGCAATTGCTCGATGCCGAGGAACACACCAACTATCGCCTGACCCTCAGCGTTGACGATCTTGGCGAAGATTTCGGCTTGAAGGTATTGGCCGGGGCGGGGATTGATGCACAGCGAATCTGCGGGTACATGCAGGGTGCATTGATGACTTTGCTGAACGCGCTGGAGCACACGCCGCACGCGGGGTTTGATCGGTTGTCGGTAGTCAGCGCCGAAGAACGTCATCAGTTACTGGTCGAGTTCAACGCCACACAACGCGAGTATCCGCAGGCGCTGACAGTGCACGCGTTGTTTGAGGGGCAAGTGGCGGCGCAACCGCAAGCGGTGGCCGCGGTGCACGGTGAGCAATCGTTGAGTTACTTTGAACTCAATGCGCAGGCCAACCGTCTGGCCCATCAGTTGATCGCGCAAGGCGTCCAGCCGGGCGACCACGTGGCTATATTGTTGCCACGCTCGCTGACGCTGCTGGTCGCACAACTGGCAATCGCCAAGTGCGCGGCGGCCTATGTGCCGCTGGACATCCATGCGCCGAGCGAGCGGCAGTCGTTCATGGTCGATGACTGCCAGGCTGTTGCACTGTTGACCTTGAGCGGTGAAGTCATCGACTACGCCGTCCGGCGCATCGATCTGGATACGTTGTCGCTGGATGAGCAATCAACGCAAAACCCGAACCTTTCGCAAACCTCGGAATCGCTGGCGTACATCATGTACACCTCCGGTTCCACGGGCACACCGAAAGGCGTGATGGTGCCGCACCGAGGCATCGGCCGGTTGGTGATCAACAACGGTTATGCCGATTTCAACCCGCAGGATCGGGTGGTGTTTGCCTCCAATCCAGCGTTCGATGCCAGCACCATGGACATCTGGGGGCCATTGCTCAATGGCGGTCGCGTCGTGGTCATCGACCATCAGACGCTGCTCGATCCGAACGCTTTCGGCCGTGAATTGAGTGCTCGCGGGGCGACGATCCTGTTCGTCACCACCGCGCTGTTCAACCAGTACGTGCAACTGATTCCGCAGGTGCTCAAAGGCTTGCGTATGCTGTTGTGTGGCGGCGAGCGGGGCGATCCAGCGGCGTTCCGGCAGTTACTGGCCGAGGCGCCAGCGCTGCGTATCGTGCACTGCTACGGTCCGACCGAAACCACCACATACGCGACCACCTTTGAGGTGCGCGAAGTCTCGGAAAACGCCGAGAGCGTGCCGATTGGCGGGCCGATCGGCAACACGCAGGTTTACCTGTTGGATGCCCATCAACAACCGGTGCCGATGGGCGTGACCGGTGAGTTGTATATCGGCGGTGAGGGTGTGGCGCTGGGCTATCTGAACCGGCCGGATCTGACTGCCGAGAAATTCCTTCGCGATCCATTCAGCGATAAACCCGGCGCGCTTCTGTACCGTACGGGCGACCTCGCGCGTTGGCTGGCGCCGGGGCAACTCGATTGCATCGGACGGAACGACGATCAGGTGAAGATTCGCGGCTTCCGTATCGAGCTGGGCGAAATCGAAAACCACCTGCTCAGCTGTGCCGGGGTCAAGGAAGCGGTTGTGCTGGCTCGCCAGGACAGTCAACAAACTACGCGTCTGGTGGCGTATTACACCGCTCACGCTGAACAGCTGGACAGCGCCGGGCTACACAAGCAATTGCAAGCACGACTGCCGGAATACATGGTGCCGTCAGCGTGGGTGCAACTGGATAGGTTGCCGCTGAACAACAATGGCAAGGTTGATCGCAAAGCCTTGCCCAAGCCTGACGACGCTACGTTACTCAGCCGCGAATACACAGCACCACAAGGTGAGCTGGAAACCGCACTGGCGCAGATCTGGGCCGAAGTGCTGCAAGTCGAGCAGGTCGGGCGTCACGATCATTTCTTCGAACTCGGCGGTCATTCGCTGTTGGCGATGCGCATGGTTTCGCTGATCCGTCAGCGCCTCGGCGTCGAACTGGCGCTGAGTGATCTGTTTGCCGATGCGCAATTGAGTGCGGTTGCTGAAGTATTGAGCCGCGCCGGGCGTAGCGCGCTAGCGGACATTGTGCCGGCACCGCGTGATCAACCGCTGCCGATGTCCTTCGCCCAGCAACGTCTGTGGTTCCTCGCGCAAATGGCCGGTGGCAACTCGGCGTACAACATTCCTCTCGGCCTGCGCCTGCGCGGTCACCTCGACGGCGACGCCCTGCAAGCGGCGCTGGCACGGATTGTCGCTCGTCACGAAACCCTGCGCAGCCGTTTCATCCGCCTCGACGACACTGCGCAGGTATCGATTGCCCCGGTCGACAGCGGTTTGCTTTTGCGCGTGGACGACCTGCGCCAAGCCTTGCAAGCCGAGCTCACCTTGCAGGGATTGATGGCGCAGGAAGCCTCGACCGCGTTTGATCTGCAGAATGATTCGCTGATTCGTGGGCGACTGGTGCGCTTGGCCGACGATCATCATGTGCTGTTGCTGACCGTGCACCACATCGTCGCCGATGGCTGGTCGATGGGCGTGCTGACCGCTGAGTTGATGGCGTTGTATCAAGCGTTCAGCCAGGGTCAGCCTGATCCGCTGCCAGCGCTGACGCTGCAATATGGCGACTACGCCGTGTGGCAGCGCCGCTGGCTCAGCGGGGAGGTGCTGCAGCGGCAAAGCGAGTACTGGCAGCAAACCCTCGACGGTGCGCCGGCCGTGTTGACACTGCCTACCGATCGCCCGCGACCGGCACAACAGGATTACACCGGCGGCAACGTCGACGTGCTGCTGGACCCGCGCCTGAGCGCGGGGCTCAAGGCCTTGAGCCAACGTCACGGCGTGACCCTGTTCATGACCATGATGAGCGCCTGGGCGCTGCTGATGAGTCGTCTGTCCGGGCAAACCGATGTGGTGATCGGTACGCCGGTGGCCAATCGCACTCGCACAGAAGTCGAAGGCCTGATTGGCATGTTCGTCAATACGCTGGCCTTGCGCATCGACACCTCGGGCGCGGTGAACGTCGAAGCGCTACTGGCGCGGGTCAAGGCGCAGACACTGGCGGCGCAGGCGCATCAGGATCTGCCGTTCGAGCAAGTGGTGGAAATCGCCCGGCCGCTGCGCAGCCTGGCGCACAGCCCGCTGTTCCAGACCACGCTGAACTGGGACAGCAGCGTCGGCCCGCAACTGGCGTTGGCTGATCTGACGCTGGAGGGCGTGGCCGGCCCGGGCGAGGTCGCCAAGTTTGACCTGACGCTGATACTGGGCGAGGTCAATGGAGCGATTCGCGGCACGCTGAACTACGCCACGGCGCTGTTCGATGCGCTGACGATCAAGCGTTATATCGGCTACTTCGAACGTCTGCTCGAAGCGATGATTGGCGGTGAGCAAACGGTACTGGAACAGGTGCCGTTGCTGGCGGCGGATGAGCGCCAGCGTTTGCTGTACGACTTCAACGCCACGGTGCGTGACTACCCGCAAACACTGACCGTGCACGGGATTTTCCAGCAGCAGGCGGCGGCGCATCCCAAAGCGGTGGCGGCGGTACATGGCGCGCATTCGCTGAGTTACTTTGAGCTGAATGCCCAAGCCAACCGCCTGTCCCATCACCTGATCGCCCACGGCGTGCAGCCGGGCGATCATGTGGCGATCCTGCTGCCACGTTCGCTGGAGTTGCTGGTAGCGCAACTGGCCATTGCCAAATGCGCGGCGGCCTACGTGCCGCTGGACATCAACGCACCCAGCGAGCGCCAGGCGTTCATGGTTGAGGATTGCCGGGCGGTGGCGCTGTTGACCCTCAGCAGCGAAGTCATCGACTACGCCGCGCCGCGTATCGATCTGGACATGCTGACCCTCAACGGCCAGCCGACGCACAACCCCAACCTGGTGCAGTCCTCCGAAACGCTGGCGTACATCATGTACACCTCCGGTTCCACCGGCACGCCGAAAGGGGTGATGGTGCCGCACCGGGGCATCGGCCGCTTGGTGCTTAATAACGGTTACGCCGATTTCAATGCGCAGGATCGTGTGGTCTTCGCCTCGAACCCGGCGTTCGATGCGAGCACCATGGACATCTGGGGGCCGCTGCTCAATGGCGGTCGCGTGGTGATCATCGACCATCAAACGCTGCTCGATCCGAATGCCTTCGGCCGTGAACTGAGTGCCAGTGGCGCGACGATCCTGTTTGTCACCACCGCGCTGTTCAACCAGTACGTGCAACTGATTCCGCAGGCGCTCAAGGGCCTGCGGATGCTGCTGTGCGGCGGTGAGCGTGGCGATCCGGCGGCGTTCCGGCGACTGCTGGCCGAGGCCCCGGCATTGCGCATCGTGCATTGCTACGGCCCGACCGAAACCACCACGTACGCCACGACATTCGAAGTGCGTGAAGTGGCGGAAAACGCCGAGAGCGTGCCGATTGGCGTACCGATCGGCAACACGCAGGTGTACGTGCTCGACGCGTATCAGCAACCGGTGCCGATGGGCGTGACCGGCGAGCTGTACATCGGCGGGCAGGGCGTGGCGCTGGGTTACCTGAACCGGCCGGATCTGACCGCCGAGAAATTCCTCCGCGATCCGTTCAGCGAGACGCCGGGCGCGTTGCTTTATCGCACCGGTGACCTCGCGCGCTGGCTGGCGCCGGGACAACTCGATTGCATCGGCCGCAACGATGATCAGGTGAAGATTCGTGGTTTCCGCATCGAGCTGGGAGAAATCGAGAGTCGCCTGCTGAACTGCGCGGGGATCAGGGAAGCCGTGGTGCTGGCGCGCCGCGACGGCCAGGACGCCACGCGTCTGGTGGCGTATTACACGGCGCACGATGGCGTCTTGGACAGCGCTGAACTGCACGCTCAGTTGCACGCACGCCTGCCGGAATACATGGTGCCCACCGCGTGGGTGCAACTCGATGTGTTACCACTGAATAACAACGGCAAGGTTGACCGCAAGGCACTGCCGGCACCGACCCAGGAGGCGCTGCTCAGTCGGGTCTACGAGGCGCCGGCCAATCCACTGGAAATCAGCCTCGCACAGGTCTGGGCCGAAGTGTTGCAGGTCGAACAGGTCGGCCGTCACGACAACTTCTTCGAACTCGGCGGCCATTCATTGCTGGCCATGCGCATGCTCTCTCAGGTGCGCCAGCAATTGGGCGTGGAGCTGGCGCTGGCCGATCTGTTTGCCAATCCGGAACTGGCGGCGGTCGCCAACGTATTGAGTCAGGCCGAACGCAGCAGCTTGCCGCCGATTCTGCCGGCGCCGCGCGATCAGGCGCTGCCGCTGTCGTTCGCCCAGCAACGCTTGTGGTTCCTCGCGCAGATGGGCGGCGGTAATACCGCTTACAACATTCCCTTGGGCCTGCATTTGCGTGGACGACTCGACGCAGAGGCGCTGCACCGGGCATTGGCGCGGATCGTCGCGCGTCACGAAACCCTGCGCAGTCGATTCGCGCAATTGAACGACGAAGCACAGGTGCTGATTGCCCCGGTCGACAGTGGCCTGTCGCTGATTGAGGAGGATTGGCGACAACAGCCGCAGACCGACGAGGCCTTGCGTGCGCTGATCGAAACTGAAGCGCGCGGACCGTTCAATTTGCAGGACGGTCCGTTGATTCGCGGACGGTTGCTGCGTCTGGCCGATGAGCACCATGTGCTGTTGTTGACGATGCACCACATCATCTCCGACGGCTGGTCGATGGGCGTGCTGACCCGTGAATTGATGGCGCTGTATC
The DNA here is from genome assembly GCF_949767845.1 of Pseudomonas sp. IT-232MI5. Classification (NCBI taxonomy): domain Bacteria; kingdom Pseudomonadati; phylum Pseudomonadota; class Gammaproteobacteria; order Pseudomonadales; family Pseudomonadaceae; genus Pseudomonas; species Pseudomonas sp. IT-232MI5. Next base: position 195,531 of record NZ_CATKQE010000011.1, on the reverse strand, counting down.
AGGCGTTCAGCCATGGCGAGGCAGATCCACTGCCAGCGCTGGCCTTGCAATACGCCGACTACGCGGTGTGGCAGCGGCGCTGGCTCAGCGGCGAGGTGCTGCAGCGCCAAAGCGACTATTGGCAGCAGACCTTGGCCGGCGCTCCGGCGTTGCTGAGCCTGCCAACCGACCGTCCACGTCCGGCGCAACAGGATCACCACGGCGGCAGTGTCGAGATCGTGCTGGACGAGCAGACCAGCGCCGGCCTGAAGACGTTGTGTCAGCGTCATGCCGTGACACCGTACATGGTGCTCATGAGCGCCTGGGCAATGTTGCTCGCGCGCCTGTCCGGGCAGTCCGATGTGGTCATTGGCTCGCCGGTGGCCAACCGTACCCGCGCCGAGATCGAAGGGCTGATCGGCATGTTCGTCAACACCTTGGCGCTGCGCATCGATACCTCGGGCGATCTGACCGGTGCGGCGTTGCTGGCGCGGGTCAAGGCGCAGACTCTGGCCGCGCAGGCGCATCAGGATCTGCCGTTCGAACACGTGGTGGAAATCACCCGGCCGCTGCGCAGCCTTTCCCACACACCGTTGTTCCAGACCCTGGTGAGCTGGGACAGCAGCGTGGCGCCCGCCCTGGCACTGGACGGTCTCACGCTGGAAGGCGTGGCCGGGGAAAATCACTTTGTGAAGTTCGACCTGTCGCTGAGCCTCGGTGAGAACCCGCAAGGCATCCGTGGCGCGCTGCGCTACGCCACGGCGTTGTTCGACGAGTCGACCGTGCGGCGTTTTGTCGGTTACTTGCAGCGCTTGCTGGCGGCGCTGGTCAGTGATGATCAGGCGCTGTTGGCGCAGGTCAACCTGCTTGCGCCGGAAGAGCAGCAGCGCTTGCTCGGCGATTTCAACGCAACGGCGGTTGATTGCCCGGTCGAGCAACCGATCCAGAGCCTGTTTGAAGCACAGGTACGTCGTCAGCCGGACGCCATCGCCGTGCAGTCGGGCGAACACAGCCTGACCTATCGCGAGTTGAATGCCCGTGCCAACCGCCTCGCACATCATTTGCGCGAGCAGGGCGTGGGGCCGGATGCGCGAGTGGCGCTGTGTGTAGAGCGTGGGCTTGATCTGGTGGTGGGGTTGCTCGGCATTCTCAAGGCCGGTGGTGCTTATGTGCCGCTGGATCCGGCTTATCCGGCGGAGCGCCTGGACTTTATGCTCAGGGACTGCGCGCCGGTGGCGGTGCTGGTGCAGACGGCCACCCGTGCGCTGTTTGCCGGGACCAACGCAGCCGTCATCGACTTTGACCAATGCACCTGGCACGAGCAAGCGGAGAGCAATCCGCAGTTGCCCGGCCTGACCCCTGCGAATCTGGCGTACATGATCTACACCTCGGGTTCGACCGGCACACCGAAAGGCGTAATGCTCGAGCATCGCGGCCTGTGCAATCTGGTGCATTGGGGATCGCAGATCTGCCCGCCGACCCCAGACGGCGCGCTGTTGCAAAAAGCGCCGTTCAGTTTCGATGGTTCGGTGTGGGAGTTCTTCTGGCCGCTGACCGCCGGTGTGCGTCTGGTGCTGGCACGGCCGGGCGGCCATCGGGAACCGGCGTATCTGGCGCAAGTGATTCGTCAGCAACGTGTGACGGTGGTCAAGTTTGTGCCGGCGCTGTTGCAGCAGTTTGTTGAACTGCAGGACGTCAGTGAATGCACCAGCCTCACCGATGTGTTCTGCGGTGGTGGCGAACTCACCGCGGCGCTAGCCGGAGCTGTGCGCCAGCAACTGCCGTGGGTGCGCCTGCATAACGTGTATGGCCCGACCGAAGCCACGGTCGACAGCACGGCGTGGACCCTGGAACCGCACATGCCCGTGCCGACCACTGAATTGCCGATCGGCAAAGCTATCTGCAACACGCGCCTGTATGTGCTCGATGCCCATGACCAACCGGTGCCGCTCGGCGTCATTGGCCAGTTGCACATTGGCGGCATCGGCGTGGCGCGCGGTTATATGGGGCTGCCGCAGATGCAGGCCGAGCGCTTTATCGACAGTCCGTTTGTGGCCGGTGATCGCCTGTACCGCACCGGCGATCTGGTGCGATACCGCGCTGACGGCAACCTCGAATTCCTCGGGCGCGACGACTTCCAGGTCAAGCTGCATGGCTTGCGTCTGGAACTCGGTGAAATCGAAGCGCGGTTGATCCAGCACCCGGATGTGCGCGAGGTGGTCGTGCTGATGCGCGACGAGCGTCTGGTCGCGTATTTCACGGTGCGCGAGGGCAGTGCAGCGCCCACGATCGACACGCTGCGCGCGTTCATCCTCGAACAATTACCCGAGTACATGGTGCCGGGCGCGTTTGTTGCGCTCGACGTTTTACCGTTGAGTCCCAACGGCAAGATCGACCGTCAGGCGCTGCCGGCACCGGGCATCGACGCGGTGCTCAGCCGCCACTACGAAGCGCCGCAAGGCGAGGTCGAAAGCTTGCTCGCGCAGGTCTGGGGTGAAGTGCTGAATGTCGAGCGGGTCGGACGTCACGACAACTTCTTTGAATTGGGCGGGCATTCGCTGTTGGCGATTCGTCTGGTCAACCTGCTGCAACGTGCGGGGCAGGAGGTGACGCTGGCGCAGTTGTTCCAGCGGCCGAGTGTCGAGTCGCTGGCGGCGCTGCTCAGTCAGCACCATGCCGTGCCCGCACAGCCGGAAGGACTGGTCGTGGTGCGACCGGGCGAGGGCGGCAATGCGCTGTTCCTGATCCATGAATTCAGCGGTCGGGACGTGTATTTCCCGGCATTGGGCCTGCATATCGAGGGCGAGTTTCCGATTTACGGTTTGCCCGGTGTGCCGCTGGGGCAGCCGCAACTGCGTACCCTTGAATGCATGGCCGCGCGGATGGTCGGGATCATCCGCTCGGTGCAGCCGCATGGGCCGTATCGTCTGGCCGGGTGGTCGTTTGGTGGCTTGCTGGCGTATGAAATCGCCCAGCAATTGCTCGGTCTCGATGAGACGGTGGCTTTTGTCGGCCTGCTCGATACCTACGCGCCACATCCGGCCAGTCAGGATAAAACCCGCTGGAGCGGCGCGCATCGCGACAAGCGTCAATTGCTCGAGCACTGTCGCGCGCGTTCGCAGATGCGTGGAGAAGAAGGGCTGCCAGCGATGGCTGAGGTCGAGCGGCTGGAGGCTGAAGTCGAGCTCATCGCCTTCGATGAACTGTTCCAGCGCTGCTGCGAACAGCAATTGCCTGACCCGGAACTGGCCGCACTGAGCGCAGCGGATGCCTGGAGTTACTTTGATCGTGAGGCCGCTCATGGTTTGGCGCTGGCGCATTACCGGGTCAGCCCGGCCAGCCAGCCGGTGCACTTGTTCCGCGCTCAGGCACTGATGCCGGGGCAGGCACAACCGAGTCCGAGCCGTGGTTGGGAGAACAAGGTCGGTGCAGGTTTGCTGCGCTGCATCGATGTGCCGGGGGATCACCGCAGCATGATGAAAAACCCGGATGTCCAGGCACTCGGCCAGGCCTTGAGTCAGGCCATGGCCGCTGCGCAGGCCCCGCAACCACAGGTTTATCAACCCGTGTTGACGATCCAGAGCGGGCACGCCGGGCATGCGCCGATCTTTTGCGTGCCGGGGGCGGGCGACAGTGTCACCGGGTTCATTCACCTGACCGAAGCGCTCGGTCCGGAATGGCCGATTTTCGGTCTGCAACCGCGCGGGCTCGATGGCAGCGGCGTGCCGCACAGTCAGGTGGAAGCGGCGGCGAGGTGTTATCTGCAAGCCGTCGAGCAGTTGTATCCGCAAGGTGCGGTGCACTTGATCGGCCATTCGTTCGGCGGTTGGGTCGCGCATGCCATGGCCACGCAGTTGCAGGCGACCGGGCGTGAGGTAGCGTCGTTGACCCTGATCGACAGCGAAGCCCCCGGTGGCAATGGCACGGCGGGCAAACCGTATACAACGACCGCCGCGCTGGAACGCTTGATCGAGACGCTGCAACTGTCCAGTGGCAAGTCGTTGGGCATCGATCCGCTGGCGTTCGCCGAGGCTGACGACACCACGCAAATGCGCCTGTTGCACGAGGGCATGGTGCGCGCCGGTGTGTTGTCTGCGCGTTCGTCAGCGCAGGCCATGCACGGCCCGGTGCGCACCTTCGCCACAGCCTTGCGCACGGTCTATCAACCGCAACTGGCCTACAGCGGGGCGGTGCGGCTGGCGCTGGTCGATGACCCGACGCTGGATGCGTGGGGCAATCAGCGCGAGCAAGCGGCGATGGTTGAGGGTTGGCAGCGTCAGGTGACGGATCTGGCGGTGTGGTACGGGCCGGGCAACCACTTCACGATTCTCAAGGCGCCCAACGTCTTCAGTCTCGCGGCGTGGTGGCATGACGGCCTGAAAGTGCCGGCCGGCCAAGTGGTTTCCTGATTGTTGTTTATCTACCAGAGCCCGGCCGCTGGCCGGGCTCACCCCTGAACGGACTTGTGGTCATTTATGGAAAAGTCGAAGTTGCGCAAAGTCGGTATGGGTCTGGCGTTGGTTGCGGTGGCGGGATTGGCGTTCTACGCGGTGCAGGCACCGGCCGAGGCGCCGCAATACCTGACCGCGCCTGTGGAGCGCGGTGATATTGAAAACGCGGTGCTGGCCACCGGGTTGCTCGAAGGCATCAAACAAGTGGACGTCGGTGCGCAGGTGTCCGGGCAATTGAAGTCGCTCAAGGTCAAGGTTGGCGACAAGGTAAAGAAGGGGCAGTGGCTGGCGGAAATCGATCCGCTGGTGCTGCAGAACACCCTGCGTCAGGCTCAGGTCGATGAGGAAAACCTGCAAGCGCAAAAGCGCGCCACGCAGGCTCAACTGAGGCAGACCAAAGCGATTTACGAGCGCTACAAGAACCTGCAGGACGACGCGTCGATCTCGCGCCAGGATTTCGAAAATGCCGAGTCGAACTATCAGGTACAACAGGCCAACCTGATGTCGCTGGACGCGCAGATCAAAAGCGCGCACATCCAGATCGACACGGCCAAGGTCAATCTGGCGTACACACGGATTGTCGCGCCGATCGATGGCGATGTGGTCGGCGTGGTCACTCAGGAAGGCCAGACGGTGATCGCCAGCCAACTGGCGCCGGTCCTGCTGAAACTGGCGGATCTGGACACCATGACGGTCAAGGCGCAGGTGTCCGAAGCCGATGTGATTCACATTGCCCCGGGGCAGGAGGTGTATTTCACCATTCTCGGTGAGGACAAACGCTACTACGCGAAACTGCGCGGCACCGACCCGGCGCCGCAGAACTTTCTCGAAACGCCGCCCGCCGGCACGCCAAAGCAAAGCAGCGCGGTGTTCTACAACGCCTTGTTCGAGGTGCCAAACCCCGACCATCGTTTGCGCATATCGATGACCGCGCAGGTGCGCATCGTCCTCGACACTGCCAAATCGGTGCTGACCGTGCCGGTCGCGGCGCTTGGCCCGCGCAACGCCGATGGCAGTTTTCCGGTACGGGTGCTCGACGCCAAGGGCCACGCGCAATCGCGCAATGTGCAAACCGGGATCAACAACAACGTCAAAGTGCAGATCAATGATGGCTTGGCGGAAGGCGATCGCGTGGTGATCGGTGATCCGCTGACCAATGTGGCAGGGGCCTGAGCATGACTGAGCCACTGCTACAGCTCACCGGCATCACCCGCAGTTTCACCGCTGGCGACCGCGAATTTCTCGCGCTGAACAACATCAGCCTGACGATTAATGCCGGGGAAATGGTCGCGATCATTGGCGCCTCGGGCTCGGGCAAATCGACCCTGATGAACATCCTCGGCTGCCTTGATTACGCCACTGCCGGCAGCTACAAGATCAACGGCCAGGAAACCCGCGATCTGGACAATCAGGCCTTGGCCGAACTGCGCCGCGACTACTTCGGTTTCATCTTCCAGCGCTACCACTTGCTGCCGCATTTGAGCGCGATGCACAACGTCGAGATGCCGGCGATTTACGCCGGGACGCCGCAGCTTCAGCGCCACGCCCGCGCCCGCGAGTTGTTGGCGCGACTGGGTCTGGAAGGGCATTTGACGCATCGGCCGAGCCAGCTCTCCGGCGGTCAGCAGCAGCGGGTGAGTATCGCCCGCGCCTTGATGAACGGCGGCGAAGTGATCCTCGCCGACGAGCCGACCGGCGCACTCGACACGGCCAGCGGCAAGGAAGTCATGCGTATCCTGCTGGAGCTGCACGCGGCGGGGCATACGGTGATTCTGGTGACCCACGACCCGAAAGTCGCTGCCAACGCCGAGCGCATCATCGAAGTCAGCGACGGCGAAATCCTCAGCGACCGCACCAACGAGCGCGACACCACGCACCTGCTCAGCGAAGAACCGGTGGCACCGAAAGCGGCTGCGTCACGGCGCCTGGTCGCCAGCCTCGGGCTGTTCAAAGAAGCGTTCGCCATGGCCTGGGTGGCGTTGATTTCCCATCGCATGCGCACCTTGCTGACCATGCTCGGCATCGTCATCGGCATTACTTCCGTGGTGTCGATCTCGGCGGTCGGCGAGGGCGCGAAGAACTACGTGCTCAAGGACATCGCCGCCATCGGCAGCAACACCATTGATGTCTATCCCGGCAGCAGTTACGGCGACAAACGTGCAGCGGCCATCGAAACCCTGACGCCGGCCGATGTCACCGCGCTGAATCAGCTGTATTACGTCGACAGCGCCACGCCAATGATCGGCCGCAGCCTATTGCTGCGCTATCGTAATATCGACCTCGACGCCCAAGTCAACGGCGTCAGCGATCAGTACTTCAAAGTGCGCGGGATCAAAATGGCTGCGGGCATCCCGTTCAGCGAAAGCGATGCGCGGCGCCAGGCGCAGGTGGTGGTCATCGATCACAACACCCGCCAGCGTTTGTTCGGGCAAGACGTGGATCCGTTGGGGCAGGTGATCCTGATCGGCAACCTGCCGTGCACGGTGATCGGCGTGGCGGCGCAGGATAAAAGCCTGTTCGCCTCGGGCAAGACCCTGAATGTCTGGGTGCCTTATGAAACGGCGGCCGGGCGGGTATTGGGCCAGCGTTATCTGGACAGCATCAGCGTGCGCATGAAGGACGGCCAGCCGAGCAAAGTCGTGGAAGAACACGTCACCCAACTGCTGCTGCAACGCCACGGTACCAAGGATTTCTTCACCAACAACCTCGACAGCGTCTTGCAGACCGTGCAGAAAACCAGCCGTTCGCTGGCGTTGTTGCTGTCGCTGATTGCAGTGATTTCCCTGGTGGTCGGCGGCATCGGAGTGATGAACATCATGCTGGTATCGGTGACCGAACGCACTCGCGAGATTGGTATTCGCATGGCGGTGGGGGCGCGGCAGTCGGACATTCGTCAGCAGTTTCTGGTGGAGGCGGTGATGGTGTGTCTGTTGGGCGGAGCGATCGGGATATCCCTGTCGTATGCGATCGGGCATTTGTTTTCGGTGTTTATCAAGGAATGGGAGATGGTGTTTTCGCTGGCGTCGGTGCTGACGGCGGTGGTGTGTTCGACGTTGATCGGGATTGTGTTCGGGTTTGTGCCGGCACGGAATGCTTCGCGGCTTGATCCGATTGAAGCGTTGGCGCGGGATTAAAAGCGAACCCTCTCCCAGAGGGAGAGGGGACTGACCGCGGTGTTCTTTCGAGGTGCGCCGACCTGGAATATCGCGTCGAACTCAGGCTCGAAAACTACACAAATCTGCTCCCTTTCCCCCTCGCCCCCTTGGGGGAGAGGGCTGGGGTGAGGGGGTAGCGATCCAGAGCCGTGCACAAAACCCACCTCTGTCACGCCGCACTCGACGCCAACGCCTCCAACGGCGAATACATCCAGCGCATCAACGAATGCCGCCCACTGATGCCCAACTTGATCGCCGCCCGTTTCAGATAACTCTCCACGGTGTTGACCTTCAGCGCCAACTGCTCGGCCAGTTCCGGCGCCGTGCGGCCGGCGAGCAGGCCGACACACACTTCGGTTTCGCGGTTGGACAGGCTCAGCCCCAGTTGCTCCAGGCGTTCGTCGAAGCGCAGGCGCAAGGTTTCCGGACCGTTGCCTTCGGCGGCCTCGGGTAGGCTTTGTGGATCAGGGGTGGTCGGTTGCAGGGCGTTGATGTGTTTTTCCACCATCGGCAGCAGCACCGGGGAGATGTCCTGCAACAGGCTGCGCTCCTGCGCGGAAAAACGCTGCGACTCGCCGTTGCGGTACACCGAAATCACGTAGCGATAGCCGTCCTTGCGCCGGGTCAAGTGCAGCTGCGAAGCGTCTGCGCTGGTTGCGGCCGGCGGACTCTGTAAGTGGTGGGCCGCCGCACTGTGTTCGGAAAACACCGTTTCGGCGAGCAGGGCCGGCTCTTTCAGCGGCTCCGGCTCATTGCGACTCGATGCGCGGCCCAGCGGTTCGACACGCATCTGCCGGATGTGCGTGGCGTCCACCGCCAGTTGCGTCAGGATCAGGTCATGCAGCATGCGCGGAAAGTGCCGGCTGCCGGTGCTGGCGATGACCTTGCCGATGTGGGGGAACAAGTGTGAGTTCATATGCGTGTCATCCCTGAGAGGCGTCAATTCAAAAACGTCTGCAGCACCGTCGACGATCTCCTTGGTCGACGAAATACCGCAGACTTGGATCCTATCCTAGTACAACGTTTGAGCGACGGTTTAATGAAGGTGTTATTAGCTAATAACCGCGACTCTGCTGGGTTGAAGGTAAAAACGCCGAGGCATCGATGGCGAATTGTCCCGTTCAGGTTGACGGTGAAACGCCTTTCAGCCGATTTATCCCTTTTCGATGCGTCAGTAATCTGTACCCAACTTGAACGCAACAACAACTTCAAAAACTCAAAAGGGACGCAGACCATGACCACTCCAACCTACAACCGCCTGAACAAAGACGACGCCATCGTGCTGCTGGTCGACCACCAGACCGGCCTGATTTCTCTGGTGCAGGACTTCTCGCCCAACGAATTCAAGAACAACGTGCTGGCCCTGGCCGATCTGGCCAGGTTCTTCGAACTGCCGACCATCCTCACCACCAGTTTCGAACAAGGCCCGAACGGCCCGCTGGTGCCGGAACTGAAAGAAATGTTCCCGGATGCGCCGTACATCGCTCGCCCAGGTCAGATCAACGCCTGGGACAACGAAGACTTCGTCAAAGCGATCAAGGCTACCGGCCGTAAACAGATCATCATTGCCGGTGTAGTGACGGATGTCTGTGTAGCGTTCCCGACCTTGTCGGCGCTGGCAGAAGGGTTTGATGTGTTTGTGGTGACTGATGCGTCGGGCACCTTCAACACCACGGTGCAACAAGCCGCGTGGAGCCGCATGACGCAGGCCGGCGCACAGATGATGAACTGGTTCTCGGTGGCGTGTGAGCTGCACCGCGACTGGCGCAACGATATTGAAGGTTTGGGCAATCTGCTGTCGCAGCGGATCCCTAACTACCGCAACCTGATGAACAGCTATTCGGCGCTGACGGCTCAGCAGAAATAATCCTGCGCGACAAACGAAAGCCTGCCCTGAAAAGCAGGCTTTTGTCGTGCTCGTACGTTAAAGCTGAACAGCAGGATACGTTCAGGATTCTGCAGCGGCCTCGACCACGCCGGTTTCAGCCAGACGACCACTGCGCTGGGTTTCCGGCACCCCGATCCCGAGCAGGACAACAGCCACTGCCGCAATAGCGGCCAAAGTAAGAAACGCTGCACTGTAACCGGCCTCTTGCACCACGAATCCAGCGAGGCCGTTGCTCAGCGCCGCGCCTAGTCCGAAAGCTGTCGTCAGTGCGCCAAGGCTGATGTTGAAGTGACCGGTGCCCTGGGTGAGATCCTTGACCATGATTGGAAACAAGGCGCCGAACAGACCGGCGCCGACGCCGTCGAGCATCTGCACCGCGACCAGCCAATAGGCGTCGTCCGACAGGGTGTAGAGCACACCGCGCAACGGCAGGATCAGAAAACCGGCCAGCAGCAGCGGTTTGCGTCCCCACACATCGGCTTTCGCCCCGACCAGCAATGCCGCCGGCACCATCACCAGTTGCGCCGCGACGATGCAGGCCGAGGTCAGCGGAGTCGCCATCTGCAAATTGGTTTGCGCGAGTTTCTGGCTTACCAGCGGCAACATCGCCGCGTTGGCGAGGTGGAACAGCGCACAGCAAATGGCAAACAGCAACAGTGAGCGATTACCCAGCAACACGGATAAACCGGAAGGCTGGCGATGGCCAGCGTCGGCAGGATCGAGTCCGCGGGCCAGATCATGGTCGATGGCTGCTGGCGAAACGCAGGCGATGGCAATGACACTGGCCAGGGCCATGGCCGCCATCAGATAAAACACCGCCACCGGGCCGAACAGATACGCGAACACCCCGGCCAGCAGGGCGGCGCAGGCATTGCCGGCATGATTGAAGGTTTCGTTGCGCCCGGTTCGCCGCGTGAACGCTCGTGGCCCGGTCATGCCCAGGGTAATTGCGCAAATGGCCGGGGCGAATATCGAAGCGGCCATCGCACTCAGGGTTTGCGTCAACGCCACCCACGTGAAGGACGTCACGAACGGCAGCAGCAGGCAACTGCCGGTCACCAGCAGCGCGGCGATCGCAATCAACGCACGTTTGCGCCGGCTGTTGTCGACCCAGGCGCCGGCCGGCGTCTGGGTGATCAGTGCAGCGACCCCGGCAATGGTCATCACCAGGCCAATGCTGGCCGGCTCCCAGTGATGCACCGCCAGTAAGTAAATGGCCAGATAGGGACCGAGACCGTCGCGCACGTCGGCGAGGAAAAAATTCAGGCTGTCCAGTGACAGGTTGTTGCGGCGATCGAGGTCAGCGGCCACGGCGGTGTCTTCAATGTTAGAGGTTTGCGGATGGATTCAACCTCAGCAAGCCTAATGACCTGCGGCCGTGAATATAAGTTGCAAGCTGCTGCCGTGTCGTTGCGAAACAACGCCTAAGGCCTGAAAACGACGTTCCGTCATACGGTTGCTGCACGTTCGACGCGCTACTTGTATCCTTGCGCCGGTCGAGGACATACGACCGCTGTTATTGCCTTGAATCAGTAACGGCCGGAACCGGAAACCGGACTTTCCATTAGGTACTTTCGTGAAGCGTGATACCCACCTCGTCATTCTCTTGTTGCTGGTCATCGGCTGCTCCCTGGCGTCGCTGACCATCTGGAAAGTGCTGTCTTCGCGCGATCGCGCGCTGGAGGAAGTCAACGTGCACGGGTTGAACCTGACCCAGGCACTCGAGACCTATTCCGAAGGCATTGTCCGGCAAAGTTCGCTGCTGTTGCTCGGGCTGGTCGAGCGCCTGGAAACCGAGGGCAGTGGCCCCGCGCAGATCCAGCGCCTGAGTGCGCTGGTCAACCGCCAGCAACCGCTGATGCCACAGCTGAGCGGTATCACTATCTATGACCGCGATGGTCATTGGCTGATGTCGTCGAACCGGCCGATTCCGGTGGGTGCCAGCAGCGTTGATCGAGCCTACTTCATTCATCATCGCGACGATCCGAGCCGCGAACCCTTTATCGGGCCTCCGATCCGCAGCCGTTCCAATCAGGAATGGGTGATCACCGTCAGCCGCCGTTTCAATGATGATCGCGGCGAGTTTGCCGGGGTCGTGGCCGTGACCCTTGGCGTGGAAAACTTTCTGCGTCTGTTCGGCAAACTCGACATCGGCCAGGACGGGGCCATCGGCCTGTCCTATACCGACGGTACGTTGCTGGTGCGCTATCCCTTCCGCGAGCAGGACATGGGCCGCAACTTTTCCAAGTCGCCGATCTACGCCAAATACCTGGTCGATCAATCGGTCGGCACCGCCTCTTATACCTCCAGCCTGGATGGCGTCGAACGCCTCTACGCCTTCCGCAAAAGTGAAAAATTGCCCCTGATCACCACGGTCGCCATCGGCAAGCGTGAAGCCCTCGCGGCCTGGCGAACCGAGGCGTTGCTGTCGGCGGTGGTGGTGGCGGGGCTGTTGGGGCTTACCGGTCTGATTGGCTGGTTCTTGATTCTCGATATCCGGCGCCGGACCCAAGTGGAAGGCGAACTGCGCATCGCTCAGCAGCAATTGCTCGGCTCGAACCGACAGTTGGAGTTGTTGGCCATGAAAGATGCGCTGACCGGTTTGGCGAATCGGCGTTGCTTTGATCAGACCCTGGCCACAGAGGCGCGGCGGGCACAGCGCGACGGCTCGTCGCTGGCCTTGTTGATGATCGATATCGACTATTTCAAGCGCTTCAATGATGCGCTCGGGCACGTTGCCGGCGACGCCTGTCTGCAAGCCGTCGCCAGGGTGCTGGATGAATGTGTGCGGCGACCGTCAGACCTGGTCGCGCGCTACGGCGGCGAGGAGTTCGCGGTCATCATGCCCGCCACCGACATCGACGGTGCCGCCGTGGTAGCGCAGTTGATCATTGAGCGTTTACAGCAAGCAAACATTGCTCACCCCTCCAGTCCCGTGGCCCGCGTGAGCCTGAGCATCGGCATCGCCGCCGCGCGCGCTTCACGCCTGGACCCTGCGCACGGTTTGATCGAGTCAGCCGATCAGGCGCTGTATCAAGCGAAAACCGCGGGGCGCAACCGGTTCATGGCATCCCGAGCGCAGCGCTTACTCGACGTCGATGGACAGCAGGCCACTGACGCGTGACACCAGCGTGTCGACGACAAAGGGTTTGGTCAGTACCTGCATGCCCGGGCCGAGTTGACCGTTGCCGATCACTGAGCTTTCCGCATATCCGGTGATAAACAACGTCTTCAGTTTCGGCCTGATCTGCCTGCCTGCATCGGCCATTTGTCGGCCGTTCATGCCGCCGGGCAAGCCGACATCGGTGATGAGCAAATCGATGTGCGCGCTGGAGCGCAATACTTCCAGACCCTCAACGCTGTCGCACGCTTCGAGCAGGTTGTAGCCAAGGTCGTTCAGCACGTCTTTGAGCAGCGTGCGAACGGTGGGTTCGTCGTCGACAATCAGGATGGTCTCGCCGGCCTTGGTTTGAGGCGTTGCCAAGCTTTGCGCGTCATCGTGATTGCGCTGCGTTTCGCCGAGGTAGCGCGGCAGGTAAACGCACATGGTGGTGCCTTGACCCACGGTCGATTGCACCCGCACCTGTCCGCCAGATTGCTTGGTGAAACCGTAGATCATCGACAGCCCCAGCCCCGTGCCCTGGCCCAGCGGTTTGGTGGTGAAAAACGGGTCGAAGGCCTTGGCCATCACTTCTGCACTCATACCGGTTCCGGTGTCGGCGACAGACAGGCACAAGTATTGCCCTTCGGGCATTTCCCTTACGCGCGCCGCTTCAGCATCCAGGGTGCGATTGGCGGTTTCGACGGTGATGCTGCCGCCGTCGGGCATCGCGTCGCGAGCGTTGATGCACAGGTTGAGCAGGGCGTTTTCCAGTTGACTGGCATCGACCAGCGCCGGCCACAGGTCGGCGGCGACGACCGTCTTCAGGCGAATGCTCGGGCCAACGGTGCGCTGGATCAGTTCGGTCATGCCGGCAATCAGCGCGTTGACTTCCGTTGGCCGGGGATCGAGTGTCTGCCGCCTGGAGAAGGCCAGCAGGCGATGGGTCAGGGCCGTTGCGCGTTTGGCGGCGTCTTGTGCGATCAGCATGTATTTGTCGATGTCGCTCAGACGCCCTTGGGCGATGCGTTTGTCCATCAGCTCAAGGGATGCGCAGATACCCGCCAGCAGGTTGTTGAAGTCATGCGCCAGACCGCCGGTGAGTTGCCCGACCGCTTCCATTTTCTGTGATTGCCGCAACTTTTCTTCGGCCTGCATCAGCTCTGCGGTGCGCGCCGAGACCCGTTGTTCCAGTGTGTCATTGAGGGCCTTTAACGCAGCGGTGACCCGGTCGCGCTCGGCTTCGACATTGCGCCGGTCTTCGACATCGATGAGCACGCCGGGAAAGCGCAAAGGCGTGCCGTCTTCGGCGCACTCGACGCGGCCGTTGGCTTCAATCCAGGTGTATTTGCCATCCGCGCCGCGCACTCGGTACTGGTGCGAATAGGCCCCGCCGCGGGCTTTGACTTCGTTGATGGCGGCTATCAGTCCCTCCCGGTCGTCCGGGTGAACGGTCATTACTACTTGTTCCAGGCTCAGACCGTCGAGCCCCCAGGCGGGGTCGAGGTCGAACACCCGCGCGAAGGCTTCATCGACGCTGAAGCGATCGCTGGGCAGGTGCCAATGCCAGGTACCGATAATGGCGCCAGCGGCGAGGGCCAGTTGCACGCGTTCGACGTTCTCCCGAGCGACCGCCTCGCTGATGCGCAAACGCTCCTGCGCGTCGCGGCGCTCGGTGACATCGCTGAAGAAGATCGCGATCTGCCGATCGGCCGGGTCGCCGACGCGCACGGCACGCACATCGAACCAGCGTTCGAAGGTATTGGCGTAGTTCTCGAAGTTGGCCGGCTCGCCGGTCTTGGCCACATGGCCGTAGGTTTCGAACCAGAACTTCTCCAGGTTGGGCGCAAACTCGGTGACCCATTTGCCCCGCAGGTTGACCCCCGCCTGACGCTCGAACGCCGGGTTGGCCTCGACAAAGCAATAGTCGATCGGGTGGTCGTCGGCGTCGAATTTGACTTTGACGATGGCGAACGCGGCTTCGATGGTTTCCAGAATGGTGCTGAAACGTTCTTCGCTACGACGCAATGCAGTTTCGGCACTGCGCGAGCGGGTCAGGTCGAGCATCGCCCCGATCATGCGTTCGGCCTGGCCATCGGCATTGCGAATCAGGTGTCCGCGATCCAGCACTTCGGCGTACGAACCATCGTGGCAGAGGAAGCGGTACTCAGCGCTCCAGGTCGTCCCGGAGCCGTCAATTGCTGAGCGAATCGAGGTCGTCACGCGTGCGCGATCCTGCGTGTGAATCTGCGCAAACCGCCAGTCACACGTCGGCTCGATGGCTGCTGACGCGTAGCCATACGCCTGTTGCAGCGAGTCGTTCCAGATGACCTGATTGGTTTTCAGATCCCAGTCCCAGACGGCGTCGCAGGTCGCTTTGACGGCCAGACGCAGGCGCGTGACTTCGGACTCAAGCTCCTCGCGAGTAAGCTGTTTCAGGGTATCCACTCCTCATGCCTTTATTGTTGCTCTGCGTTTAATTGGCGTGTTTCAAGCCATCGACTTTGCAAGCTTTGTGAGCCATTGACCCGGGGTCTCATGTTTAAGTTGCACGCGAGCCAAGGGGGCACGCGTTTTCATAGCGATTCGCCGCGATCCAGTCTGTCGAGCAAGCTCTGCCCGCGCTGCCACAAGGCCTGCTGCTTTTCCGGCGGCATGCGGTCGAGGTTTTTGTACATCATGCCCATGCGCTGATTGCCGCGCAGAAGGTCGCCGTGGCGCATCAGAAAATGCCAGTACAACGCGTTGAACGGGCACGCGTTGTCAGCCGTGGTTTCGCGCACCGAGTAGGCACAGTCGCGACAGTAGTCGGACATCCGGTTGATGTACTGGCCGCTGGCGCAATAAGGCTTGGAGCCGAGGTAACCGCCATCGGCGTGCATGACCATGCCGAGGGTGTTGGGCAGCTCGACCCAGTCGAACGCGTCCATGTAAATGGCCAGATACCATTCACAGATCTGGCTCGGCGCGATACCGGCGAGCAGGGCGAAATTGCCTGTCACCATCAGGCGCTGAATGTGATGGGCGTAGGCGTGTTTGAGGCTTTGGCCGATGGCCTGGCGCATGCAGTTCATCTGCGTTGCGCCGGTCCAGTAAAACTCTGGCAAGCGCCGCGTATTACCGAAGGCATTGCCCTCGGCGTACTCCGGCATGTGCAGCCAGTAAACGCCACGGACGTATTCGCGCCAGCCGATCAGTTGGCGAATGAAACCTTCGGCGGAGTTCAGGGCAATGCTGCCGGACCAGTAGGCAGACTCCACATCACTGCAGACTTGACGCAGATCGAGCAAGCCAATGTTCAGTGCAGCGCTGATACGCGCATGGAACAGAAACGGTTCGTCGCGGGCCATTGCGTCCTGATAATCGCCGAAGCCCGCCAGACCATAGTCGAGAAAGTAGGCCCACAATGCCTGGGCGTCGGCGTGCGTCACCGGATAGTTGAAATCGTCCAGGCTGCCGTAGTGACTGGCGAAGCGATCCTTGACCAGTGCGAGGACATCGAGGGTGATTGCATCGTTGGTAAAACCCGTCGGGTAGGGCGCCTTGACGGTTTTGGGCAGGGCTTTGCGATTGTCGGCATCAAAGTTCCACGCGCCGCCGACGGGCGTGCCATCGCCATTGAGCAACAGGCGACTTTTGCGGCGCATCTCGCGGTAGAAAAATTCCATGCGCAGTTGCTTTTTGTCTGCGGCCCACGCGCGGAATTCGTCGCGGCTGCACAGGAAACGGTTGTCGGCATGCCAGTGGATCGGCAAGCCACAATCCTTCAGTGATTGCTCCAGACGCCAGTCGCCGCATTCGGTCAGGTGCAATTCGTTGGCCTGCAGTAGTGTCTGCCAGCGCTTTAATTCGCCGGGCACCGAGCCGCTGTTTTGCGGGTCGTCGAGGGTCACGTAATGCACACGGATGCCCTGATCTTTCAGGGCTTTAGCGAAGTGACGCATGGCGCTGAAGATCAGCGCGATCTTCTGCGGATGATGGGCAACATGGGTGGCTTCCTCCATGACCTCGACCAGCAGCACACGATCCTGTTCGCGATCCAGACCTGCCAATGAAGCCAGATCAAACGATAACTGGTCACCCAGAACGAGGCACAGCCGATGGGTTTTGTTCATTTCACGGATTCAGCGTAATGAGCAGCAAGCTGCCGAGTGGACGTTTAAACTCAAGTCCAGATAGTTGTACAGATTGTAGTCTGTGTATAGGTTTTTGTGCGGTGAATATTCACATCCCCCCTGTAGGAGCGAGCCTGCTCGTGAAGGCGTCGTCACATTCAACATTGTGAGTGACTGACACGCCGCTTTCGCGAGCAGGCTCGCTCCCACAAGGGCTTGCACTCCGACTCGGATAAACGCTCCCGATATTTCGCGAGCGTTTACTGTGTCTTGAAAGGCTTAGGCGGGATAAACGGGGTAATCCACATAGCCCTCGGCGCTGCCGCCATACACCGTCGCCGGGTTCAACGCATTCAACGGCCAGTCATTGGCAATCCGCGCAGGCAGATCGGGGTTGGCCATGAACGGGCGGCCAAAAGCGACCAAGTCTGCCAGCCCGGAATCGAGCAGTTGCGCGCCGGATTCTGCGGTGTAGCGCCCGGCATAAATGATCGCGCCGCTGAAGGTGTCGCGTACGGCCTGACGAAACGTGAGGGGCATCGCCGGCGCGTTGTCCCAGTCGGCTTCGGCGATGGACAGATAGGCGATGCCCACGTCCTGCAGCACTTTGATCGCTTCGATGTAGGTGGTGTGCGGATCCTCTTCGACCATGCCCAAATAGGTCCGCGCTTCATCGGTGGTGGTGAACAGCGGCGCAAACCGCACGCCGACTTTTTCCTTGCCGATGCACTCGGCGACACCGGCGACCACTTCCTTGAGAAAGCGCAGACGATTTTGCAACGAACCACCGTACTGATCGTTGCGCAAATTGCTGTGGGCGGAGATGAACTGGTTCACCAGATACCCGTTGGCGCAGTGCAATTCGATGCCGTCGAAACCGGCGTCCATGGCGTTGCGTGCGGCCTGGATGTACAGCTGAACCAACTCCTGAACTTCATCGGTGCTCAGCGCACGAGGTGCCGACGGCGGAACCAGTTCACCGGCACCGGGCGCAGTTTCGATAAACACGCTGACCCGATCGGTAGCCACGGCAGAGGCAGAAACCGGCGCCGCGCCGTCGGGCTGCAGTGCGGTGTGGGAGACGCGGCCGACGTGCCACAACTGGGCGAAAATCACCCCGTCCACGGCATGCACCGCCTCGGTGACTTTGCGCCAACCGGCGATTTGCTCAGGCGTATGAATGCCCGGCGTCCACGCATAACCCTGGCCACGGGGTTCGATCTGCGTGCCTTCGGTGACCAGCAGACCGGCGCCGGCACGTTGTTGGTAATACTCGGCCATCAACTCATTGGCGATGTTGCCCGGTTGGGTGCTGCGCTGACGGGTGAGGGGTGGCAGGACGATACGGTTTTTCAGGGTGTGGTTGCCGAGTTTGGCGGGTGTGAAGAACGTGCTGCTATTCATGGATTACCTTGTCTTGGCGTTTATTAGACCAGTCGACTATTGATTGGGTGAAAAAATAACGCCGAGCAAGACGCACTCGGCGTTAGGAAGGTTGGAAGCGAAGTTTTAGCCCAGCATCTTCAGCAGTTTTTCAGCGACAGCGGCGGAGCTGGCTGGATTCTGGCCGGTGACCAATTGCCCGTCGGCGACCACATGAACCTGCCAGTCAGCGACTTTCGAATAATGGCCGCCGAGGCGCTGGAACTCGTCCTCGATCAGGAACGGCACCACGTCCGTCAGGCCAACGGCCGCTTCTTCGGCATTGGTGAAACCGGTGACCTGGCGGTGCTGCACCAGCGGTTTGCCGTCAGCGGTGAGGGCGTGACGCAACACACCCGGTGCATGGCAGACAAAACCGTGGGGTTTGTTGGCGCGGTCGAAGGCTTCGATCAATGCGATCGACTGCTTGTCTTCGGCCAGGTCCCACAGTGGGCCGTGGCCGCCGGGGTAAAACACCGCATCGAAATCATCTGCGCTGACGTCGGCCAAGCGACCGGTGTTGGCGAGTGCCTGTTGCGCGGCAGAGTCTTTGCGGAAGCGATCGGTCTCGGCCGTCTGGGCATCAGGCTCATCGCTTTTCGGGTCCAGCGGCGGCTGGCCACCGGCCGGTGAGACCAGCGTGACGTCGGCGCCGGCGTCCTTGAAGGCGTAGTAGGGCGCGGCGAACTCTTCCAGCCAGAAACCGGTTTTCTTGCCGGTGTCGCCGAGTTGATCGTGGGAAGTCAAAACCATCAGGATTTTCATAGAGCACCTTGAGTCGATCAGGTGTCTTCGATTGAGCGAAGGATTCGCACATCGGCCACACCGGTCAGAAAACGTTTGTCGGGGCGCAGCATAGATTCCAATTAGACCAGTCGTCTAGTAATTTTTTATCCTGCAGTTTTTCATCGACAGGTGTGGCAAACTTCCGTTCCTCCCAATATACGACTGGTCTATTGCCTGGTAACTTGCGCCCCATGAAAGCGACCTACGACGACACCCGCCAACACTTGCTCGACACCGGCCACCGGATGATGGCCGAGAAGGGCTTCACCAGTGTCGGCCTCAACGAAATCCTGCAAACCGCCGGTGTGCCCAAGGGTTCGTTCTATCACTACTTCAAATCCAAAGAGTTGTACGGCCAGGCGTTGCTCGCGGATTATTTCGTCGGCTACCTCGCCGACATGGAACGCCGCCTGACGCTGCCGGGGCTGAGCGCCCATGAGCGGCTGATGGATTACTGGCAGGGCTGGCAGAACCGCTGCACCCTCGAAGGGCATGGCGATGAGTGTCTGGTAGTCAAGCTCAGCGCCGAAGTCGCCGACCTGTCGGAGTCGATGCGCCTGACCTTGCGCGATGGCGCCGAGCAAGTGGTGGCTCGCATTGCCCTGTGCATCGAGCAGGGCCAGGCTGAAAAATGCCTGCCCCAGGGCGATGCCCGGCATCTGGCGGAAACCTTGTATCAGTTGTGGTTGGGCGCCAGTTTGCTGAACAAATTGCAGCGTACCGGGCAGTCGTTGCAGACCTCGATGGCGATGACCCGACAACTGCTGGCGGTATGAGCGGTGGGGCCGTTGTGGGCCAGGTTACATGACTCAACACACCTCGCCCTGACTGTTGCAGGGCCGCACATCCTCGGCACGCCATTGTTTGATCAAGCGCCGGCGGTCAGGCGCGTAGTGTTCGACAAGCACCTGCACCGTCGCAAGGTCAGCCATATCGATCACGCGAAACCGGCTGTCGCCTTCGCACCACGCCGCGATGCAGCGCTTGCCTTCGATAAAGCCCAACATGATCGGCCAGATGATGTGTTCGGCGGCCTCCGCATGTTCGAGCGCTAGCGCGATGCGCAGCTTGTTCTGCTCGCGCAGCGCCCGACGAATCTCGCTGAGGTCGATGGTTGTGCCGGGCTTGTGCGGCTTGGCCACGTAAAAGGTTTCGTCTTCGAAGATCGGCCGCATCTGCGCGGGCAGCACGGCACTGATTTTCGCCAGGGCATTGTTGACGGCGCCCGCGAGTTGGCTGTCGGTCTGCCGGCTGACCCATTGCGCACCGATGACCAAGGCCTGTATTTCCTCGGCGCTGAACGATAAAGGCGGCAGGACAAAACCGGGCTTGAGCACATACCCAAGGCCCGGCTCGCCGTCGATCTCGGCCCCCATGCCTTGCAGCGTGACGATGTCGCGGCGAATCGTGCGCAACGACACGCCCAATTCAGCCGCCAAGGCTTTGCCGGACACCGTACGACGATGGCGCCGCAGCGCTTGCATCAGCTCAAACAGACGATGACTTCTGGCCATTAACGCTCCATGGCGACGACACCTTTGCCGCCGAGTTTGCGGCCCTGTTCGAGCTCGCGGATCAGTTGTATGGCGCCGTCCAGCGGCACCACTTCTCCTAGCCGAATCTTCAAGCGTGCCTCACTGGCGGCACTGGCCAGTGTTTCGAGGATTTCGTGTCGCGGTGTGCCGATGACCAGTTTCAGTCGCCGATCAATCAAGCCACGCAGGAACTTACACGGACCCGGATTGAGATCAAGCAAACAGCCGCCCGGACGCAGCAATCCGATACCGGTCGAGACCGTCATCGTCGCGGCTGTGTCATACACCACATCGAAGCGCGCCGGCAGCCTCTTCAGGTCCGTTAACCGGTAGTCGTAGACGGTCGATACCCCCTGCGCCTGTGCCCGGGCAACGTCCGACGCGCTGCAACTGCCCGATACCGTGGCCCCCGACATCAGGGCGATCTGCACCGCCGCTTCGCCGACTGCCCCCGCGCAACCATTGATGAAAACCTGCTGACCGGCTTGCAGTCTGGCCTTGTCTATCAACCCGTTCCACGCGGTAATGCCCGGTGTGCCGAGGCACGCCGCATCGGCGAAGGAAAGAGTATCCGGTTTGCTCGCCAGAAAGTCCTCCCTGGTCACGACGGCTTCGCCCAATGCGCCACTTTCTTTGAAGCGGGATAGCCCGAAAACCGCGTCGCCGACCCGGAAGCGGCTGACGCTCGCCCCAACCGCAAGAACCACGCCGGAGAAATCCATGCCCATCGCGCGCGGAAATGTTCTGCCGGTGATGAGCTTCATCCGGCCCTGGCGCAACTTCCAGTCGATGGGGTTGATCGCTGCACATTTGACCTGCACGAGCACTTCATCCTTGCCGGGTGCCGGCAACGGGAATGCTTCAATGTGCATCACCTCCGGACCGCCGTAGCGTGAGTACTGAATACGTTTATAGCTCGCTGACATGTCGGGTTCGCCTTCCGAGAGTGGACATGACGCCGACTCTATAACGGGGCAGTGCCAGTTTTTGGCACCATTCGCTTTCTATCGAGAAGACGGATTGATGAACGGTGTTCATGACTTCATGAAGCTCAGCGCCGATAGTCGCAGGATCCTCGTCGGTTTAACGTAGCGGCTGATTATCCCGCCAGCAGGCGCTTAGCGATGGCAGCACGCCCGGTTCGAAACGTCACCCATTCCCGCCGACTTCTGTTGACGGCCATCGCACTGTTGCTGACAGCCTGTGCTTCAACTGAAAAAGGTTCGACCTCCATGAAACGTTCACCCGCAATGACCTCCGATGCCGCGGCTGCCGTATCCCCGGCACTGGCTCATAACACCGATGCCATGTTGTTTGGCGAAGTATGGAAGCGCCCCGGATTGTCACCCCGTGACCGCAGTCTGGTAACCGTTGCAGTGTTGATCGCACGCGGACAAACCGCCGAGATGGCCGCGCAATTCAACCTCGCACTGGACAACGGTGTCACACCGCTGGAACTGTCCGAAACGCTCAATCACCTGGCGTTTTATTCCGGCTGGGGCAATGCGGCAGCGGCGCTGCCTATCGCCGGCGAGGTGTTCACCGCGCGCAACATCGGTGCTGAGCAACTGGCGCCGGTTGCGCCGTCGTTGTTGCCGCTGGACCAGGCTCGCGAAGCTGACCGCGTGGAGCGCGTGAATGCGGCGGTGGGATCAGTGGCGCCGGGGCTGGTCGAGTTCACCACCGAAGCGCTGTTCCGCGATCTGTGGTTGCGGCCAGGTCTGGCGCCTCGCGATCGCAGCCTGATCACGGTCAGTTCGTTGGTGGCCAACGGGCAGACCGGCCAGGTCGGCTATCACCTGGGTCGGGCGATGGACAACGGTTTGAGCCAGACCGAAGCGGCGGAAATGATTACCCAACTGGCTTTCTATGCCGGATGGCCGAATGCGTTTTCCGCCGTGCCGGTGTTCAAGGAAGTGTTCAGCCAGCGCGCGCCGGGCTGACTGAACAGGGCGTCAAATCTGCTCCGGCAAGTGCGTGATAAGTTTGTCCAGCGTGATCGGATAATCGCGCACGCGCACGCCGGTGGCGTTGTAAATCGCATTGGCGATGGCCGCTGCGGCGCCACTGATGCCCAACTCGCCGACGCCTTTGGCCTTGAGCGGCGTGGCGTAGGGATCAACCTCATCGAGGAAAATCACCTGCTGATGGGGAATATCGGCGTGCACCGGTACTTCGTAACCGGCGAGGTCATGGTTGACGAAAAAACCAAGGCGCTTGTCGACCTGCAGTTCTTCCATCAGTGCGGCCCCGGCGCCCATGGTCATGCCGCCGATGATTTGGCTGCGCGCGGTCTTCGGATTGAGAATCCGCCCCGCTGCGCAGACCGCCAATTGGCGGCGCAGACGAATCTCGCCGGTCGCCGCGTTGACCGCGACTTCGGCGAAATGTGCGCCAAAGGTCTGCTGGGCAAAGCGCTGGGCCAGATCGCCGAATTCCATGCGGTCTTCGCCAACGAGATCGCCTGCGGCCGCCGCGTGAGCCAAAGGAAAATGCCGCGTACCATCGTGCACCTCGCCGTGGGCAAATTCGGCCGTTTGCGGATCAAGTCCGACGGCGCGGGCAGCGGCTTCGCGCAACTTGACGCAAGCGGCATAGACCCCGGCGGTTGACGACGCCGCCCCCCATTGCCCGCCCGATCCCGACGACTCCGGAAAGCGCGAGTCGCCAAGGTGCACTTCGACCCGGTCCAGTTCCACACCCATCATCTCGGCGGCGGTCTGCGCAATGATCGTGTAGCTGCCGGTGCCGATATCAGTCATGTCGGTTTCGACAGTGATTGTGCCGTGCCGATCAAGACGCACACGGGCCGCCGATGCGGTGGTTGGCGCGCCACGTATGGCAGACGCCAGACCGATGCCGATCAGCCAGCCATTCTCCAGACGTTGGCCGGCGCTTGCGTTGCGCTGGTGCCAGCCGAATTGCTCGGCACCGGTTTGTAAACACTCGACGAGTTGCCGTGTGGAAAACGGTCGTGATGGCTGTTCGGGGTCGACCTGGGTGTCGTTGAGCAGGCGCAACTGCAGTGGGTCGATAGCCAGTTTTTCCGCCAGTTCATCCATGGCAATTTCCAGCGCCATCATTCCCGGTGCTTCCCCCGGCGCGCGCATGGCCGAACCTTCAGCCAGGTCCAGCACGGCAAGATTCAAGCGGGTCATGCGGTTGGCGCCAGCGTAGAGCAAACGCGTCGAGGCCGTCGCGGCTTCGGCCCGGCCCCCGGGCAGGTTGCCTGACCAACTCTCATGGCCGATGGCAGCGATCAAACCCTCGCGGCTGGCACCGATGCGAATGCGCTGAAGCGTCGCGGGGCGATGGGTCAAATTGTTGAACATCAGCGGACGTGGCAGCGCGACTTTCACCGGGCGCCCGGCGTGGCGTGCCGCCAGCGACGCCAGCACCGCGTCACACAGGATCGTGCCTTTGCCGCCGAAACCGCCGCCGATGTAGGGCGATATCAAACGAATATCTTCTTTGCGCATGCCGAGTGTCTTGGCCAGATCGCGCACGCCCCAGTTGATCTGCTGTATCGACGTCCACAACGTCAGCGAATTGCCGTTCCACTGGGCGATGGTGGCGTGGGGTTCCATCATCGCGTGCGCCTGATCCGGCGTGCTGTAGTGCTGGTCGATCTGGATCGGTGCGGCGTTGAAGGCGCCTTCGAAATCTCCGATCTGCGTCTGCGGCGGTGGGCCGAAACCGGCGGGTGGGGGTGGGGTCGCCGAATCCTTGGCGGCAGCCAGATCGAACGCGCCGGGTTCGGCCACATAGCTGATCTCGAGCAGATTGGCAGCCGCGCGGGCCTCTTCAAATGTCTGCGCGACGACAATCGCGACGGCTTGGTGATAGTGGTCCACCTGCGGGCCGGCCAAGGCGCGCGCGACATAGAACTCGCCCTTGGCCAAAGGCCCGGCATTCTCGTAGGTGACGATCGCGATCACCCCGGAACTGTTGCTTGCCTGCGTCGAGTCGATCGAGGCAATTCGCCCCTTGCCGATCCCGGCGCCGACCACATAGCCATAGGCGGGGTTGGGCACTGCGGCATGTTGTTCATACGCGTAGGGCGCGGTCCCGGTGGTTTTCAACTTGCCATCGATGCGGTCGGCGGGCTGGCCGATGACGTTCAATTGATCGATCGGATTAGTGCCGGCCGGTGTGTCGAATTTCATCGCTGAGTTCCTCTTCAGGCGGGCTGGCGGACAACACCGGGCGCCTCAGCGCCAGTGTTTGCAGGCCATATCGCCTACGAGCCTAGGCCATTGAACCGCATCTGATAATGCGCCTTGCCAGGATGGAGTCATGAGTTCGGCTCATGAATCCTGACCAACATGACAAATAAGAATAAGTTTCAATTACACGATCTCTGGTATACCATCCGCGCCGCTGTTCTGGCGGTTTTACCCTTCGTTCTGGCCTATTCGTAAGGTTTTCATTTCATGCGTCGTACTCTGCTTTCAATTTGCGTGCTGCAGGCGTTGTCTTCTTCCTCGTGGGCCGAACAGGCCGATTCAACATCCTCAGCGCTAGAGCTGGAGGCGACCGACGTGGTCGGTACAGCGGATTACGAACGGGCCGACGGCCCGGTGCAGGGTTATCGCGCTACACGTTCCGCCAGTGCCACGCGCACCGACACCTCAATCCATGAAACTCCGCAATCGATCAGCGTAGTGACCAAGGATGCGGTCGAAGACCTCGGCGCCACGCGTCTGCAAGACGCACTGGATTACGCCGGCGGCGTTGGCCGGGCAAACAATTTCGGCGGGCAGGGATTGACCACATTCACCGTGCGCGGCTTCACCACCGGCGAGTTCTACCGCAACGGTTTCCCGATCAATCGCGGCTACCCGAACATGCCCGATGCCAACACCATCGAGCGTCTGGAAGTGCTGCGCGGGCCGGCGACGATGCTCTACGGCCGTGGCGATCCTGGCGGCACCTTCAACGTCGTTTCCAAGCAGCCGTTGGCCGAGCGCACAGTCACCTTGGGCAGTCAGTTGAATGATCAAGGCATGAAGCGCGGCACGCTGGACGCCTCCGGCCCACTGGACGAAGAGGGGCGCCTAGCCTATCGATTGAACGTGGTGGGCGAGGGCGGCGATACCTTTCGCGATCACGTCGAGACCGAGCGCTACGGCGTCACGCCAGTGCTGACCTGGCAGGCCAGCGATACCACGCGAGTGATTTTCGAGGGTGATTTCATGCGCAATAATCATCCACTGGATCGCGGCGTGACGCGTTACGCCAAACAGATCGGCACCGCCTCGCGCGACACGTTTTTCGGCGAGAAAGACGCCGGCAAATTGCACAACGACAACAACATGGCGCAGCTGCGATTCGAACATCTGCTCAATGATGACTGGACGCTGGGCGGTGGTTTTCAGTGGCTCGACGGCTCGCTTGAGGGCAATGCGATCGAAGCCAACGGCATTGCTGATGACGGTCGAACCCTGGGGCGCAATTTCAACTACCGCAAGCTGGAATGGACCGACAAGGACACCCAGCTCAATCTGACCGGGCATTTCAGTACCGGCGGCTTGCAGCACACCTTGCTGACCGGCATCGAATACGAAGATTACGACTACAAGTCGATCATTCAGCGCTCCAGCGGCGCGGTCGGCGCCTACCCGATCGACATCTTCGATCCGGTTTACGGTCAGCCGCGCCCGGCATTGACCCGCACCCCGACCCACGACAAGGAAAACCTCAAGACCTACGCGGCGTTCGTCCAGGATCAGGTGGCGTTGACCGAGCGTCTGAAGGTGCTGGCCGGGGCGCGTTTTGAGCGTTTCGAACACGACTATGAAACCTACGTACCAGGCGGTAAAAACTGGCAGGCCAGCGACAACGCGGTGACCCCGCGCCTCGGCGTCACCTACGATCTGACTGAGACGCTGGCGGTCTATGCCGACACCGCGCGCTCGTTCAAGCCCAATACCGGCGCGAGCCGCGTGGGCGGAGGCTTTGCACCGGAGAAAGGCAAGTCCTACGAAATGGGCGTCAAGTGGGAAGCGCTGGATCATCAGTTGAGCGTCGACGCGGCGATCTATCAGATCGAAAAGCGCAACGTGCTGACTACCGACCCGGTGGACTCGACCTTCAGTGTGGCGGCCGGGGAAGTACGCAGCCGTGGTTTCGACCTGAATGTCGCCGGCAACCTGACTCCTGAATGGCGCGTCATCGGCGGCTACGCCTACGTGGATGCCGAAGTGACCAAAGACAATGTGATCCGTTCGGGCACGCGACTGATGAACATTCCGCAAACTAGCTTCAGCCTGCTCAACGTCTACGAATTTCAGGACGGCACGCTTAAAGGTCTGGGCCTGGGTACCGGACTCAAGTACGTCGACGAACGCGCCGGGCAAACCGCCAATACTGCGTTCTCGATGGACAGCTACACCGTTGTCGATTTGCTCGGCTTTTATAAGGTCAACGAGAAGGTGCGGCTCAATCTTGACGTGAAGAATCTGTTTGACCGGGATTATGAAGAGGGCGCGTTTGGTAATGTCTACGCCTATCCGGGCGCGCCGCGAACGGTGCAGGTTGGGATTTCCTACACCTTGTAAGCCGAGCTCGACGCTGCAACGGCTGCCCCTCACCCCAGCCCTCTCCCTGTATGTACCGGAGACATGGTGGACACATGTTCGGAGACATAGTGGACGGTTTTAGATCTTCTTACCTGCCGTAACGGTCTGCAAGTTCAAGTCGATTCGGGCGATACGATGTCTACTCCAGTAGACATCGTGGATGCCGTCCTCCGTCGTTTCCCGGATAGCTACTGACCTCCCGTGAAAAGCCTTTCCGACTGTGTATTCACGGTTCCCCCAGTAGATCTCTCCTTTCACCTGAACCTTCCTGACCACATCCCCATCGTCGTACTCAGGTGCCGCTGGTTGCTCCTGGTATTCCCGTGGGCTGCTGCTGTAGCGAGTAGCAGGAACCTGCATGTCCAGCGCTTGATGCGGGCGCTTCTGGTTGTAGATATCACGCCAGATATCAAACGCCCGTTGTGCATCGTCCAGATCGATGAAGAGTTGGCCTTGCAGGACTTCCCTTTTCAGACTGCGGTGGAAGCGCTCCAGCTTTCCCTGGGTTTGCGGGTGATAAGGTCGGGAGTGGCCGACCTTGATGCCCTGGCTCATCAGCCAGACCTCCAGCGCGGTATAAACGCCGGTCTGGTCACCCCATGGCGAACCGTTGTCCATCGTCATGCGCAGAGGCAGACCGTAGCGCCGAAAGGCCCGCATTAGTTGCTCCTGGACGGTTCGGCGCTGCTCATTGGCGCACGCAGCGATGCACAGTGAGAACCGTGAGTGATCGTCCAGTATCGTCAGCGGATGGCAACGTCCGTGTTTCAGGCTGATATGGCCTTTGAAGTCGATCTGCCAAAGATCGTTGGGCGCCTCGTGCTCGAACCGGATAAACGGTTTGACCTCGGCAGCCTTTGGATCAACGCGCGAATGACGCTGTAAAACCGCATGCACGGTGCTGACAGAGGGCATCACTTTGCCGTCGTCTTCCAACACGCGCTTGAGCTTGCGAGCGCCCCAAGCGGCGTACTCCTGACTCACGGTCAAAATCTGCTGCTCAACCTCATCAGCGCAGCGTTTGGGTGACGTCTTCGGTCGTCGAGACTGATCGATCAACCCTTGAGCACCGAGGTTTTCAAACCTGTTGAGCCATTTGTAGGCAGTGCTTGGGCTGATATTGAATCGACGGCAAAGCTGCCGAACATTGGCCCCTTCTTGCCGAGCCAACAGCACGAATTCTGAACGAAGCTGCACGGTGGACACCTCTTCCCAAGACACAGGCCATCTCCTTCGCGATGAGCAATGTGTCTATTAAAATGTGTCCACCATGTCTCCGGTACATACACTCCCTGAGGGAGAGGGGGCCGACCGAGGTGTCTGGCGTTATACATCGACCTGAAACATTGCGTCGATTATGGATTCATCGGTAATGCCAGACGGTGATGGATTCACAGGCGCTATTGCACGTTTGCGTTCATCCACTACGGATTCATCGGTAATGCCTGGCGGCATTGGATTCACAGACGCTATTGCACGTCGGCGTTCATCGCCAATATCCCCCAATCGGTCCCCTCTCCTGGGGGAGAGGGCTAGGGTGAGGGCAGCTGTTTCGGCCCCTGCCACTTAACCAGTGACACAACCCTGCGGCGTCTTCCCGGCAAAGCTGTCCAGCAGACTCGCCACCACCATCTCACCCATGCGTGTGCGTGTCTGCAAGGTGGCGCTGGCGCGGTGCGGTTGCAGCACCACTTGCTCATTACCGAACAAGGCTTCTGGCACATTCGGTTCATCGACAAACACATCCAGCCCCGCACCGGCGATCTCGCCGGCATTCAGCGCCGCCACCAGATCTGCCTCGTTGACCAGTTTGCCCCGTGCCACGTTGATCAGATAACCGTCCTTGCCCAAGGCCTGTAGCACGGAAGCATCGATGATGGCCTCGGCCTTGTCGGCAGCGGCGGCGAGAATCAGCGCATCGCTGTCGCGAGCCAGTTGTTTGAGGTCGGCGACAAAGGTGTGGCTGACGTCGCTCATCGGTTGCAGGTCGGTGTAACTGATCGGACAGCCGAAGGCCGCCGCTCGGCTGGCCACCGCGCGGCCAACCCGGCCCATGCCGACAATGCCGATACGCATGCCGGACACCTGACGTGCCAGCGGCAGAGGCGCCAGCGGTGTGGCGCTGTGCAGCCATTGACCCGAGCGTACATAGCGATCACTGGTACACAGCCCGCGACACACGGAAATCAGCAAACCGATGGCAAGGTCGGCGACGTCTTCGGTCAACGCGCCAATGGTCGCCGTCACGCGGATGCCGCGATCCCGAGCATAAGCCAGGTCAACCGCATCGGTGCCGACGCCGTTGACCGCCACCACCTCAAGGTTTGGCAGTTGCGCCATCAGTGCTTGGGTAATGCCTGTGTGCCCGCCGGTGATCACCCCACGAATATTGGCGCCGTGCTCCTGCACATAGGCGGGTTTGTCTGCCTGCTGGAAGTAGCGTCTGACCGTGAACAGTTGGTCGAGACGCGCATTGATTTCAGGAATCAGGATCGGGCTCAGCTGCAGGATTTCTGGTTTCATGTAAACCTCACTTACCGAATAAAAAGGCCGGCTCAACCGCGACCGGCAAACGGCATGGCGGTGGCCATGACGGTCATGTTCAGAACATTGGCCGACAGCGGCAGGCCGGCGATGTAGCGCACCGCATCGGCGACATGCTTGACGTCGACCATCGGTTCCACGGCGATGCTGCCGTTGGCCTGGCGCACGCCTTTGGTCATGCGCACTGACATTTCAGTCAGGGCGTTGCCGATGTCGATCTGGCTGCACGCGATGTTGAATTCGCGACCGTCCAGCGCCAGTGATTTGGTCAGCCCCAGCACCGCATGTTTGCTGGCGGTGTAGGCGCTGCTGAACGGGCGTGGCGTGTGTGCCGAAATCGAACCGTTATTGATGATGCGCCCGCCCTGTGGCTGCTGGCGGCGCATCAGTCCGAAGGCGCCACGAGCACAGAGGAAAACCCCGTTGAGGTTGGTGTCGATCACGTTGCGCCACTGTTCGAACGTCAGTTCGTCCAAGGGCACAGCGGGGGCATTGACCCCGGCATTATTGAACACCACATCCAGGCGTCCGTAGACCTCGGCAATGGTTGCGAACAGCGCATCGACACTGCCTGGGTCGCGCACATCGGTGGGCACCGCCAGGGCTTCGTGTCCTTCGCTTGCCGCCAGTTCGACCAGCGCTTGCAACGGTTCCGGCCGGCGACCGGCAAGCACCAGGGTGTAGCCGTCGGCCAACAGGCCAAGCGCCACAGAGCGGCCGATTCCGCTGCCGGCACCGGTGACCAGCGCGACTTTCAAAGGTTGAGTGATGGACATTTTGTTGTTCTCCTGTCTTCAAATCACTGAGGCCATAGGGGTTTTACGCCTTGGGGCCGACACGCATTTCCAGTTGGCCGATACCGTCGATGCCGGCGTTGATCACATCGCCCGGTTGCAGGCCGTCGACGCCGGCCGGGCTGCCGGTCATGATCAGGTCGCCGGCCCTGAGCGCCACTGACCGGGAGATCCGGCTGATCACTTCAGCCACCGACCAGATCTGGCTGTCGAGGCTGTCGCGCTGACGCTCCTCGCCGTTGACGTTCAACCACAATTCGCCTTCGGGATGGCCCGCGCGGGTCACTGGCATGATGGCTGTCATCGGCGCGGCGCCGTCGAACACCTTGGCACCTTCCCACGGCAAACCATTGCTCTTGGCGGCACGCTGAACATCTCGGCGGGTCAGGTCGAGGCCGGCGGCATAGCCCCAGACATAAGCCAGCGCCTCGCTCTCCGGAATATTCGTGCCGCCTTCACCGATGGCCACTACCAACTCGATTTCGTGGGCGAAATCCTCGGTCAGCGAAGGGAATGCCACCTCACCAACGGCGTCGACGACATTGCTGGCTGGTTTCATGAAAAACACCGGTGGCTGGCGCGACTGGCCGACGGCATCTGGCCACGGGTAATTGCGGCCGACACAAAATACCCGGCCAACGGGAAAGCGTTGCTCACTGCCGATAACCGGCAAGGTCACGGGAAGATCCGGCGTGAAGACGTATTCAGTCATGTTCATCCTGTTATGAGTCCTGTTGGTAGCTTCAGCGTACGGCGGCAGTCGTTGGTGAAGTTGGACGAAAGCCGCCTCCAGTTGGAGAAAACGGTGGTGTTGACTCAGCGCACTTTCAATTCGATGCGGTACAAGCGTCCGAGCAACAGCGAGTAGGAGAGGGTGCCGATCAGGGCGACGCCGCCAATGAACCAGAAAGCCCAGGCGAAGGAACCGGTGGCATGCACAATCGCGCCAATCACGATCGGCGTGACGATACCGCCAATGTTGGCGGCCAGGCTGGTGATCCCGCCGGTCAAGCCGATCAGCTCCTTGGGTGCCACTTCCGACACGGCGGCCCACGAAGACGAGGCGATGCCTTGCGCGAAGAAGGCAATGGTCAGAACGGCGATGCAGATCGTGTTTGAGTCGGTGAAATTCACCAGCACGATGGACATCCCCAGCATCGAACCAATCACCAGCGGCAACTTGCGGGCGAAGGACATCGAGTAGCCACGGCGGATCAACAAGTCGGAGACGATGCCGGCGAGAAGGATGCCGACCGTCGCGCCGACAAAAGGCAGAACCGCGAAGATCCCGGCCTTGATCATGGTCAGCTGGCGTTCTTCGATTAGGTACGTGGGGAACCAGGTCAGGAAGAAGTACAGCGCCGAGGTGCTGGCGAATTTGCCGATGCAAATTGCCCAGATCTGGCGGTAGCTGAACAGTTCAGCAATTTGCCGCCAGTTGAAGCGGGTGCGTTCCTGACTGCTTTTGACCAGACCGCCGCCGGCTTCGATGTACTTCAGTTCTTCTTTGCTGACTTTCTTGCAGTTCAGCGGGTCACGATACAGGTACAGCCACAACACCCCGAACACGATGCCGAGTACGCCGGTGCTGTAGAACACGTGACGCCAGTCGAAGGTGGTTGCCAGCCAGAGCAGGGCACCGGTAAACAGCGCCGTCCCCAGATATTGCCCGCAGACATAAATACTGCTGGCCAGACCGCGTTCCCGCGCCGGAAACCACACCGTCACCGCACGACTGTTG
The DNA here is from genome assembly GCF_949767845.1 of Pseudomonas sp. IT-232MI5. Classification (NCBI taxonomy): domain Bacteria; kingdom Pseudomonadati; phylum Pseudomonadota; class Gammaproteobacteria; order Pseudomonadales; family Pseudomonadaceae; genus Pseudomonas; species Pseudomonas sp. IT-232MI5. The sequence goes on along the minus strand of NZ_CATKQE010000011.1, from coordinate 163,440 downwards.
GCCGGAAACGCCGGTGCTTCCATCGCACCGACCGCCAGACGCAACCCGAACAAGGACGTGAAGCCAGTGGCAAAGCCCTGGCACACGGTCACCGTCGACCAACTGATCAGGGAAACCCCGTAAGTGAAGCGCGAACCGAAGCGGTCGGCGATAAACCCGGCCGGCACCAGGGCCAAGGCGTAAGTCCAGGCAAATGCCGAGAAAATCAGGCCCATCTCGATCTTGTCCAAGCCAAGATCCTTGGCCATGAACGGCGCGGCAATCGAGATATTGACCCGGTCGATGTAGTTGATGATCGTCGCAATCAGCAGCAACGAGAGCATGAACCAGCGCCGCCGCGAGGGCAGACGCTGCGGCACGACGGCGTCCCGGGCGCCGTCTATCACCGGCGGCACGGTGGCTTGGGAAGCATGTGAATTCGACATGAAGAGACCTCGTTATTGTTAGAAGAGTCGAGATGTTTTCGTGCAGCCGAAGGCGTTTGCCCGCGATGGTCGGGGCATGCCAATCGATACTGGAACGAACGGTGCGAACAGCCAGCGTCAGACGTTCAGAAACGTCTTCCAGTCGGCGTGATCGGGACAATGTCGGGAGGGGTGGCGAGGGGGAATAGCAGAATCATGACGTGCACACCTGTGATTGTTTTTGGAAGAGGTTGGGCTGCGTCGGCTCACAGTGGTCGTACAACGCTGGTAAAGCAATCGGGGGGTTAGAACGTTTTTTTTCTATGGAAGCGGCGTTGCTAAACCTGTCCAAAAAATAAATCGGATGATTTCCTAAGTATCTTTTTAGATATGGCTGTTAATGCATTGATTATTAACAATAAAAAATCTTGATACATTCTCGGCGGTTTTGGACAGGCTAAACGCCATATCGAGGATAAAAATTCCTCGGAAAGGCAGGTCGTCGTATGACTGCTTGCGTGTATTGCGTACATGTCTGCAAGATGAGGGTCGTCAGCTCACTGCCAATACCTGTCGAGGATTCTGCGCAGATGTCGTCACTCAGCCGTATTCCCACCTATGTCATGCAGCAGCGCAGCGAATTGACCGACTTCTATATTCGAGACAAAAAGGGCCGGCGCGCCGAGACCAGTCCCCATCGGCACGAGTATTTTCAGATTCAGATCAACCTCGGTGGCGACACCGTGCAGCACATCGGTAACGTCGAGCGTCCGTTTCCGCGCAATACCCTGGCATTCATCCTGCCGCACCGAGTGCACGTAATCCCGCATCCAGCGGACAGCAATTTCATGGTGATCAATTTTTCCCAGACCTTCCTGTTGCCGCATTTGCAGTGCGACCCGATGGATCTGGAAGAAGTGTCGATCCTGCTAGCGCCGGAGTTATCGCCATTCCGCTTTCAGGAGCATCTGGATTTCATTCTCGGGGATGAGGACTTCGCCAAGGTCTGTGCCTTGATCGAGCAGATGCGCACGCTGGACGAGAACCGTCAGTTTGGTACGCGTGAGATGCTCAAAGGCTTGCTGCTGCAACTGATCGGCAGCGTGTGTTTCCTTTACGCCGAGCCACTCAAGCGTCTGGCCGAGGAGAATGCGGCCGAGGTCAGCCGCCGGGATGCGCTAGGCCGCATGTTCGAGTACTTGCGCAAGAACATTGCCGATCCCGATCTCAATCTGATCAAGGTGGCTGCGGCGACGTATCTGTCCCCGACCTATCTGACGCACTGGTTGCGCAAGGAGATCGGCAAGACCTTCACCGAACTGGTGCTCGAACGCAGGATGCACGCGGCACGCAATTTCCTGCTCAACAGCACGCGCTCGGTGGGTGAGGTGGCGCGGTTGTGCGGCTTCGCTGACGAGGCGTATTTCTCGCGGCGTTTTCGGCAGATTCATGGCCAGCCGCCGGGACAGTTTCGCCGCCGGCAACTCAATCCGGATACGCCGCAATCGCCGTTGAACACTTAGGGCTCAAGCATCAAGGGCCGCCATACGATCGGAACAACTCCAAGTATCGCGTTGTGCTGCTTGGGGTCGGGCGTCTCGTGGTTCGCAGATTCAGGTGAGTGTTTGTTCTCCGTGTCTTGCGGTTCGTCGGCGGGGGGCTTTTCGGTGTCGCAGGCAACGTTATCCATGGGTCTTTCGCCAGATGATTACAGGCAGGCAACTATTTGATCTGCACGATTACCTTGCCTTTCGCACGGCCCTGTTCGACGTAAGTCAGGGCTTGGCCCGCTGACTCGAAGGCGAAGGTGCGGTCAAGCACGGGCCTTATTTCACCGGCTTCAATCAGCGTGGTGATTTCCTGCAGTTGTGTACCGCTCGCCCGCATGAACAGGAAGCTGTAACGGGCATCCTGCTTGCGCGCCTTGCGCCGAATACTCAGGCTCAACAAGCGCATGACTTGCCGCAGCGGCCAGGCCAGGCCTTGCGCCTTGGCGAACTCGGCAGTTGGCGGGCCTGATATGGAAATCAGCTGACCACCCGGTTTGAGTACCTTGAGCGAGTTTTCCAGAACGTCGGAGCCGAGGCTGTTCAGCACCACGTCATAGTCGCGCAGTTCCTCCTCGAAGCGCTGCTGTTTGTAATCAATCACCACGTCTGCGCCCAACGCTTTAACCCATTTGACATTCGCGGTGCTGGTGGTGGTCGCGACAACAGCGCCGAGGTGCTTGGCCAGTTGAATGGCGATTGTTCCGACACCGCCGGAACCGGCGTGAATCAAGACCTTCTGACCCTTTTGCAAACGGGCGATGTCGACCAGCGCTTGCCAGGCTGTCAGAGCAACCAAAGGAATGCCGGCGGCTTGTTCCATGCTGAGGTTGGCGGGCTTTAACGCCACGGCGTTTTGGTCGACGGCGATTCGCTCGGCGAACGTGCCGATTCGCTGTTCGGGCACGCGCGCATACACCGCGTCGCCGGGCTTGAAACCCTTGACCGCTGCGCCAACCGCAATCACCACGCCGGCACAATCGTTGCCCAGCACCAAGGGCAATGAGTACGGCAGAATCAGTTTGAATTCGCCGCTGCGAATCTTTGAATCCAGCACATTGACGCTGGCAGCATGTACATCAATCAGCACGTCGTGGGCGCCCGGCAGTGGCTCGGGCACGTCGCCAATACGCCCGTTCTGCTTGCCGTAGCGATCGATAAAATAAGCTTTCATGGTGGGGACGGCTCTCACTGTTTCGGGAAGGGCTGCATTGCCTGAGCGGATTGCCTCAGTGGTCGAGTACCGCGCCCCAATGATTGAGCAGGATCAGCGGCACCGCCGATTTCGGCCCGAGGTCTCGACAGGCGAAGGCCGTGCCGCCAACCAAAATCGATTGGTTGGCGGCGTTGACGAAAAGCGTCTGCGCCATTGCACTCACGCCAGATAGCGCTGGGCGACCGCCGACTGGCGAATCTGCGCCAACAGGCCCTGCCGCGCGGTTTGCAAGGCATCCCAGCGCTCACCTTCATGCAGCGGCGGAATGGTCACCGGCTCGCGACGATCGAAACCGACCAGCGCCGCATCGACCAGATCGGTGACCTCCATGATCTCGCTCAAGGTGTTGATGTCGATGCCCGCGCGATCCCAGATCTCGGTACGCGTCGCGGCCGGCAGCACGGCTTGCACGTAGACGCCCAGTGGCGACAGTTCCAGGCTCAGCCCCTGAGACAGGAACAGCACAAACGCCTTGGTCGCGCCGTACACCGACATGCCGAACTCCGGGGCCAGACCGACCACCGAGCCGATGTTGATAATCGCGCCGTCACCGGCCTTCGCCAGACGGGGAGCGATGGCACTAGCGAGCCGCACCAGTGCCGTGGTGTTGAGGGCGACCAGATTGGCCACTTTGTCGGTGCTCTGCTCGATGAAGTTGCCGGACTGCGCGGCGCCCGCGTTATTGACGAGGATGCCAATGCGCGCATCGTCGCGCAGGCGCGTTTCGACGGTGTGCAGATCGCTGAGTTGGGTCAGGTCGGCCTGCAGCACATCAATGGCAACGCTGTGTTCGCTGCGCAACTTCGCGGCGAGTGTTTCCAGGCGCTGAAGATCGCGGGCGACCAGCACCAGATCATGCCCGCGTTGGGCGAAACGTTCGGCGTAAACCGCGCCGATGCCGGTCGAGGCGCCAGTGATAAGAACAGTAGGGTGGGCGTTCATAGGGTCATCTCTTTTCAAAAAAACGATTAAGGAGAGGCAGTAAATGCGCTGGGGCTCGGCTTACTGGGCAGAAGCGCTCCATTCAGCCAGGGTCGGGTAGTCGATGTAGCCTTCCGCGCCGCCGCCATACAGGGTGGTTGGGTTGAAACCGGCCAACGGCGCACCGGCCGCCAGGCGCTCGACCAGATCGGGATTGCCAATGAACGGGCGACCGAAGGCGATCAGATCGGTGTGGTCCTCGGCAATCCGCGCGTTCGCGAGGTCGAGGTCGTAGCCGTTGTTGGCGATGTAGGTGTTTTTGAAACGCTGGCGCAGAGCGCCGAAATCGAACGGCGCGACATCGCGCGGCCCGCCGGTTGCGCCTTCGACCACGTGCAGATAAACGATGCCCAGCGCGTCGAGTTGCTCGACGATGTAATCGAATTGCCCTTGCGGATCGCTGCTCGAAACACCGTTGGCCGGCGACACCGGCGAGAGGCGAATACCGGTGCGATCTGCGCCAATCTCGGCGACGACTGCTGCCGTGACTTCCAGCAACAAGCGCGCACGATTTTCAATCGAGCCGCCGTAGGCATCGGTGCGCACGTTGGCGCCATCCTTGATGAATTGATCGAGCAAATAGCCGTTGGCGCCGTGGATTTCCACACCATCAAACCCAGCGGCGATAGCGTTGACCGCTGCCTGGCGGAAATCGTTGACGATCCCCGGGAGTTCGCTGATGTCCAGTGCTCGCGGCGCGGAAACGTCTTCAAAGCGGTTGTTGACGAACACTTTGGTCGCCGGGCGTATCGCGGAGGGCGCTACAGGTGCGGCGCCGTTTTCTTGAAGATCAACGTGTGAAACACGACCGACATGCCACAGTTGCAGAAAGATCTTCGCGCCTTTTTCGTGCACCGCAGCGGTCACCTTGCGCCAGCCATCGATCTGCGCCTGTGTGTAAATCCCCGGGGTGTCCTGATAGCCCTGGCCTTGTCGGGAGATCTGCGTCGCTTCAGAAATCAGCAGGCCAGCGGAGGCGCGCTGGCTGTAATAGGTGGCTGCGAACTCACTGGGCACAAAGCCTTCGCCCGCTCGATTGCGGGTCAGCGGCGCGAGAACAATTCGATTCGCCAGCGTCAGGGAGCCAAGCGTGTACGGCGTGAACAGATTTTGATCGGTCATGGGGTTTGATCCGTGCCTGTGAATGAGCAGCGATAATGTCTGTAATTAGGATGATGATCGAAATCTAAGCTGTCAACGATTTTGATTATGGCCGACATCTATGTATCATCGGCGCATGATTTTTCAGCGGAGGTATTGCACGTGAGAGTCACCAAAGCCCAGGCGCAGGCAAACCGCGAGCACATCGTCGAGACCGCTTCGGTGTTGTTTCGTGAGCGAGGTTTTGACGGTGTCGGCGTCGCGGATCTCATGGCGGCAGCCGGATTCACCCACGGCGGTTTCTACAAACACTTTGGCTCGAAGGCCGACCTGATGTCCGAAGCCTCGGCCAACAGCCTTGCGCGCTCGTTGGCCAGTGCCGAAATGGTCGATGTTCAAGGCTTCATCGACGCTTATGTGTCGAAAGACCATCGGGACGGGCGGGGCAGTGGCTGCACCATGGCGGCGCTGTGCGGCGACGCCGCGCGCCAGTCTGACGACGTGAAAAAGGCGTTTGCCGACGGCATCGAGCGCACGCTGCAGACGCTCGGTGACAAGTACCCGACAGGGCCAGACGCGGCGCCTGACGCGGGGCGAGTGAAAATGATCGACATGCTGGCGCGGGCGGTGGGCGCGATTGTTCTGTCGCGTGCCTGCCCGGATGACTCAGCGCTGGCCGATGAAATACTTGCGGTATGCCACGCTGAAATGACCGCGTCATTGCTGATATCTGCCGACAGTGCAGAAGTGGCTGGTTGATCGGTATTGTCCTTTTTGAGTTGACGGTGAAACGCTTTTCAGCCGATTTATCCCGTCCCTGTGCGTCAGTAATCTGTACCCAACTTGAACGCAACAACAACTTCAAAAACTCAAAAGGGACGCAGACCATGACCACTCCAACCTACAACCGCCTCAACAAAGACGACGCCATCGTGTTGCTGGTCGACCACCAGACCGGCCTGATTTCTCTGGTGCAGGACTTCTCGCCCAACGAATTCAAGAACAACGTGTTGGCCCTGGCGGATCTGGCCAAGTTCTTCGAACTGCCAACCATCCTCACCACCAGTTTCGAACAAGGCCCGAACGGCCCGCTGGTGCCGGAACTGAAAGAGATGTTCCCGGACGCGCCGTACATCGCTCGTCCAGGTCAGATCAACGCCTGGGACAACGAAGACTTCGTCAAAGCGATCAAAGCCACCGGGCGCAAGCAGATCATCATTGCCGGTGTGGTGACGGATGTGTGTGTAGCGTTCCCGACCTTGTCGGCGCTGGCGGAAGGGTTTGATGTGTTTGTGGTGACTGACGCGTCCGGCACTTTCAACACCACCGTGCAACAAGCCGCGTGGAGCCGCATGACTCAGGCTGGTGCGCAGATGATGAACTGGTTCTCGGTGGCCTGTGAGCTGCACCGCGACTGGCGCAACGACATTGAAGGCTTGGGCAATCTGCTGTCGCAACGGATCCCGAACTATCGCAACCTGATGAACAGCTATTCAGCGCTGACGGCTCAACAGAAGTAAGCCGACGCGATTCAAACGAAAGCCTGCCCTGAAAAGCAGGCTTTTTGTGTTTTCTGCCGCTGCACCTATCAGAACGGCGTTTTTAGACGGTCGACGGCATCCCCTCCTTTTCGCCGACACGGCCTTTGAACGCCAGTGCGAAACACAGCAGAACCACCACCGAAAATCCTGCCGGAAACAGCCATATACTTCTCCAGTCGTGGCCGTTTTGCGCGGTGAAGTGGTCAGTGATCTGACCCGCCACCCAGAATCCGATCAGCATGCCCACACCGTAAGTGGCCAAGGTGATCAGGCCCTGAGCCGAGCTGCGGAAGCGCTCGGGCGCTTTGGCATCAGTGTAGATCTGCCCACAGACGAAGAAAAAGTCATAACACACGCCGTGCAGTGCAATACCGATCAGCAGCATGAACGCTTGGTCACCATTGTTACCGTAGGCGAACAACACATAGCGCAAGGCCCAGGCCAGCATCCCGACCAGTAAGGCAATCTTGATGCCGAAACGCTGGATGAACAGGGGTAGCAGAAGCATGAACAGCACTTCGGAGACCTGACCCAGAGCCATCTTCGCGGTGGGATTGGTGACACCGATTTCGGCCAGAAACGGATTGGCATTCTGGTAATAGAACGCCAGAGGAATGCAGATCAGGATGGATGCAAGAAAGAACACCAGATAGCTGCGATCCTTGAGCAAGCCCAATGCGTCCACACCCAGCATCTGCTTGATGCCTGGCGAATCGCCCGTTGACTTCAGCGGCGCCGTGTTCGGCAGGCTGAAACTGTAGAGGCCCAACACCAGCGAAGCCACGGCAGACATCAGGAACGTGTTGCGCAAACCGCCTGCAGCAATCGTCTGTTGAGCGTCCCAGGCAAAGCCGAAACTGATCACGATGCCAGCGATGATCCAGCCAATGGTGCCCCACACGCGGATGCGGGAAAACTCCCGGGCCGGGTCTTTGATCTGTCGGAAGGCTACCGCGTTTACCAGGGCCAGCGTTGGCATGTAGACCAGCATGTAGGCCAGTACGTAGGGATAAAACGCACTGAAATCAGGCGCGCGATAAAGCTGAAAGAGCAGCACCGCGCCCAGCAGGTGCAACACCGCCAGAATGCGTTCGGCATTGAAAAATCGATCTGCAACAAGTCCAACGACAAACGGCGCAATGATCGCGCCCCACGACTGCGTGGAAAAAGCCATACCCACCTGGCCGCCGCTTGCTGCCAGTGTCGTGGTGAGGAAAGTGCCGAGGGTGACAAACCAGCCACCCCAGATAAAAAACTGCAAAAACATCATGACGCTGAGTCGCGCATTCATTACGTTCATTTCAATCACCGTATTATTTTTATGTCGGTAACAGCGTGGTAATCAGCGTTCGCCAAGGCCCAGCAGACGCCGGTTGGATTGCTCGTCAGCGCTCACACTGGCGAAATCGTCGAATGCCTTGCGGGTTCGGGTGATCATGTGTCGCTCGATGAAGGTCGCCCCTTCGGCAGCGCCTTGTGCCGCGTCTTTCAGGCAGCATTCCCACTCCAGCACGGCCCAACCGTTGAAGTCGTATTGGGTCAGTTTGCTGAAGATCGCTTTGAAGTCGATCTGGCCATCGCCCAGTGAACGAAACCGACCCGGACGATCAACCCAACCCTGATAGCCGCCGTATACACCGGACCGAGCGCTGGCGTGGAACTCCGCGTCCTTGACGTGGAACATGCGGATGCGCGCGTGGTAGCGATCGATGAAGCCCAGGTAGTCCATTTGCTGCAGCAACAGATGGCTCGGGTCATACAGAATTGCCGCACGCGGATGATGATTCACCGCTTCGAGGAATCGCTCGAAAGAGGCGCCATCGTGCAGGTCTTCGCCGGGGTGGATCTCGTAACAGAGGTCGACACCGGCCTCATCGAAGCACTCGAGGATCGGCAACCAGCGTTTCGCCAATTCGGCAAAGCCCTGTTCCACCAGGCCGGCAGGGCGTTGTGGCCACGGGTAGACGTAGGGCCAGAGCAGGGCGCCGGAAAAGGTCGCGTGGGCGGTCAGCCCCAAGCGCTGACTGGCGCGCGCCGCCAGTTTCAACTGGTTGATCGCCCATTCGGTGCGTGCTTGCGGATTGCCACGCAGCGCTGCCGGGGCGAAGTCATCGAAGAGTGAGTCGAACGCTGGATGCACCGCGACCAGTTGGCCCTGCAGGTGCGTCGACAGCTCGCTGATCACCACGCCAGCCTTGGCGCATATGGCGATGAGTTCGTCGCAGTAATCCTGACTCTCGGCGGCGCGTTCCAGGTCGATGAAGCGCGTGCCGAGGGTCGGCAATTGAATGGCTTTGTAGCCTTGAGACGCGGCCCATTGCGCGATGTTGGCCAAGGTATCGAAAGGCGCTTCGTCGGCGATGAATTGGGCGAGAAAGATGCCGGGGCCGCGCATCCCGATCGGGGGCTGTTGATCAACGCTCATTGGCGGGTGCTCCATTGGCAAGGTCGGGTATTTGAGTCCATTTGGCTTCTCCACGATGGTTGGCGATGGCAGTCTCGATAAAGGCCATACCGCGCAGCCCGGTGGCAATGCCTGGAACGCCGGGTGCGTCAGGGCCGCTCGCACCTTGGAAAATGGCCTGCGCGAGATCACCGTAGAGATTGGCCATGGCCTCGAGGTAGCCTTCCGGGTGTCCGGCGGGCAAGCGCATGCGCCGCGTGGCGTTTGCGCACAGCCAAGGTTGACCAAGGCCCGAGCGCAGCACGCGCATCGGTTCATTCAAGGGTCGATGGATCAGACTGGCCGGCTCTTCCTGACGCCATTCCAGCCCGCCCTTGTCGCCATACAGGCGAATCTTCAGCGGATTCTCTTCGCCCGCGCACACTTGGCTGGCGATCAATACACCGCTGGCGCCGTCGGCCATTTTGAACAGCATCGAGGCGTCGTCATCCAGTTGGCGACTGCTCAAATGTGAGCCGAGCATCGCGCTGATGAACTGGATGGATTGACCGGCGACAAACTCCGCGAGGGAAAACGCGTGCGTGCCGATGTCACCGATGCAGCCACCAATACCGGACTGTTCAGGATTGTCGCGCCAGCCCGCCTGTTTGTTGCCTTGTCCAGCCACATCGCTGCTGAGCCAGCCTTGCGGGTATTCGACGAGGACTTTGCGCAGGCGCCCGATTTCACCGTTGGCGACCATCTCGCGTGCCTGCCAGACCATCGCATACCCTAGGTAGGTGTGCGCCAGGGCGTAAATTCGCTGGCTGTTGTTGACCACACGGGCCAAGTCCTGCACTTGCGCCAGATTGAGCGCAGCAGGCTTTTCACTGAACACATGGAAACCCGCACTCAGTGCTGCACTGGCGATAGGCGCGTGCAGGTGATTGGGCGTGACGATCACCAGCAGTTCCATGCGCTGATCGGCCGGCAGTGCGTGTTCGGCGGCCAGCATGTCTTGCCAAGCGTCATAGCAGCGTTGTGCGGGAAGGCCCAAGGCCTCGCCACTGCGTCGATTGTTGTTGGCGTCGCGGCTGAACGCACCGCAGACCAGTTCGAAGCGTCCATCGAGGCCGGCGGCTTGCCGGTGTGCCTGGGCGATGAAGGCGCCTTCACCGCCACCGACGAAGCCCATTCTTATTTTGCGACCTGCAGCAATCATGGCAATTGTCTCAGTGGATACATGCGGAACTTTGATGATGTAACCGGTTACATCGTCGGCGAAATCTAGGCCTGAAATCAGCGAGTGTCAAACCGTGTCTGACGAATGCCAACGTTTCGGCCCGTGACGCTGTGCGGTAAGCTCGACGGCCGATTTGATTGAAATAGCGAGGCAGTCTTGTCCAATATCCGCGAAGTGGCACGGCTGGCGGGTGTCTCGGTGGCAACGGTGTCGAGAACATTGAAGTCCCCCGAGCGGGTGCTGCCCGATACCCGCGAACGGGTCATGGCCGCCGTCCAGCAAACCGGCTATCGACCGAATTTGATGGCGGTACAGTTTCGCTCGCGCAGAACGGGAAACCTGGTGATTCTGGTCCCGACCATTGCCAACACCTTTTTCGCCAGAGTGATCAGCGGCGCACAAAAAGCCGCGCAAGCCGCCGGATACCGGTTGCTGTTGTGCGACACCCAGGGCCAGGAATCGCTTGAGCGACAGTTCGCTGATCTGGTGTACGCCCATCAAGCCGATGGCGTGATTCAGTTGCGTGCCTTTGATCCATTCGATGAATCCGCCGCCGAGCCAGTGCTGACTCCGATCGTCAATGCCTGCGAAGTCATCCGGCACGGACGGCATCCAACGATCAGTCTGGATAACGTTGCGGCGGCCAAAGCCATGACCGAGTACCTGATCGCGATGGGGCATCAGCGCATCGGACTGATCAAAGGACCCAAAGGCAGCCCGCTCACGCGTGATCGTCTGGCGGGGTATGAAGCGGCCCTGCGCGATGCCGGTCTCGCGCTCGATCACACGCTTATCTGTCACGGCGATTTCACGCTCGACGCGGGCTATTCGGGTGCCGGCAAACTACTCGCGCTCGACAGCCGACCGAGCGCGCTGTTTTGTGAAAATGACGAAATGGCCATCGGCGCGCTCAAGCGTATAAAAGAGGAGGGGCTGCGCGTGCCGGAGGATATTTCGCTCGCCGGATTTGACGATATTCCAATGGCTGCGTACTGCGATCCACCGCTGACAACCATTGCCCAGCCCGCCGAAATGTTTGGCGAGAAAGCCGTGGAAATGCTGATTGCGCTGATCGAGAAACAGCCGTTGCCGCAACGGCATGTGGTATTGCCGTTCGCGTTGACGAGGCGTGACAGCACGGCGCGGGGACCTGCAGCTGATAAATGACCTCGTGACTGCTCCGCGCAGGTTTGTCAGTGGTGTCAGTTTTTCAGACTCACCGGCAGCCGGAAAATTGTCCCTTTTGAGTTGACGGTGAAACGCTTTTCAGCCGATTTATCCCGTCCCTGTGCGTCAGTAATCTGTACCCAACTTGAACGCAACAACAAATTCAAAAACTCAAAAGGGAAGCAGACCATGACCACTCCAACCTACAACCGCCTGAACAAAGACGACGCCATCGTGCTGCTGGTTGATCACCAGACCGGCCTGATTTCTCTGGTGCAGGACTTCTCGCCGAACGAGTTCAAAAACAACGTGCTGGCCCTGGCCGATCTGGCCAAGTTCTTCGAACTGCCAACCATCCTCACCACCAGTTTCGAACAAGGCCCGAACGGCCCGTTGGTGCCAGAGTTGAAAGAGATGTTCCCGGATGCGCCGTACATCGCTCGTCCTGGTCAGATCAACGCGTGGGACAACGAAGATTTTGTGAAGGCGATCAAAGCTACCGGTCGCAAGCAAATCATCATTGCTGGTGTGGTCACTGACGTGTGTGTAGCGTTCCCGACCTTGTCGGCGCTGGCGGAAGGGTTTGAGGTGTTTGTGGTGACTGACGCCTCCGGCACCTTCAACACCACTGTGCAGCAGGCTGCATGGAGCCGCATGACTCAGGCCGGCGCGCAAATGATGAACTGGTTCTCGGTGGCGTGTGAGCTGCACCGCGACTGGCGCAACGATATTGAAGGGCTGGGTAACTTGCTGTCGCAGCGGATCCCTAACTACCGCAACCTGATGAACAGCTACTCGGCGCTGACGGCTCAGCAGAAGTAAGCCTGCGTGCTGCGGACGAAAAGCCTGCCCTGAAAAGCAGGCTTTTTGTTCATCGCGAAGTCAGACCCCGGAATTCAACAGCGACACCACGGGGAGCGCGGATCATTCAAGAGGCGTTGCTCGATACGCTTTATAAAGTCGCTGAACCTCGGGATCATCCAGGCTTTCATACGTAATCCCTTCCTTGTCCAGTCCATCCAGACCCTTTATTCCGCCAATCATTGCCGGCCATTCATCGCGACTGGAAATGTCGATGACGAAGGGGGCCAGATAACCATCCAGATGGCCTGTGAAAGGGTCTCGAATTTCGTCGGCGAGTGCTCGCAGGTAGTCGTCTTTGTTGGTTTTTGACCAGTCGATGGCGAACCGGGTCCGATAGCACAACTCCATGTAGATGAGCAGGATTGTGCGGCCATTGCCATCCAGAAACGGGTGGGCGGACGCCAACTGGCCCATTACTTCGCCGGGGCGCTGACGAAAACGTTTTTTGTTTGCTGCGAGTTCGAAGGCGTATTCCACGGACCTTTTGATCAGGTCAGGACGTTCGAATATCGTGTGATGCGGATCATCTTTCGACCCTTTGAATACTGCGAGGTGGGGGACCAGTTCATTTCTGTCTTTTCCTGCCCACGGATAAAAACCGGAGAACAGGATTTCGTGGGTCTTGAGGACAGCTTTGTAGTCGATGGGTTTTTTCTTGGCGAGATAGGCAAGGGCATCTTCGATACTGGCTTCGAAGGAGAGGTGCTCAGACTCTTTGACTTCAAGAGGGTCTTTCAGTTTGAGCGAGTTTTGAAGATAACCTTCAGTCTCGAAATCGCCGAAGGGGTCAAAAGTCATGCGCTAAGCTGCCTTTTGCAACGCCTTTTTTCCTGGAGGTAGCGACCTTGAAGAGCCATGATTTCTGCTTTGTTGAGAACACCTTTACGCTTGAGATTGACGAGCAATTGCTCAATGCCATCCAGCTCGACAGCATCACCTGCCAGGCGAGTAATGGTCGCGGCCATGCAGCTCATGCTGTCACGCTCAGCGGTAACCTTATGCTTTTGGGCGAGTTTGCGGACTTCATTCGCAACGCCGCCAGTGGCTGGACTAGTCATTTGAAACCCTCGTTTTCTCCCTCAGAGCATAGCATGGCGCCGGCTCTGTAAATTTTCCAGCAGCCCCCGGTTGTCAGCAAGAAAATCGCGTTGTTCGGGTTGGCTGCGAAACGCCTTTCAACCGATTTATTCCTTGTTCAGCGTTACACCTGCGCCCACTCATCACGAAACTGCAGCAGAAAATCAACAAACGCCCTGACCCGTTGCGGCACATACCGTCCATGCGGATACAGCAAGGTGTAAGGTCGCGAGCGCCCGGCGTACGGCTTAAGCACCTCGACCAAGCTGCCATCGGCCAACTCTTTTTCGACAATGAACTTGTAAGTCTGGAAGACCCCGGCACCATGTTTGGTCAGGGTGACACCGCCGAGCACGTCATCGGAACAGGAGTAACCACCGTCGGAAAACACTTCACGATCGTGGCTATTTTCCTGAAACAGCCAGGAGATCCGCCGCCCGCTGCTCGGCAGTTCGAACTGAATGCATTCGTGTTGCACCAGGTCTTCCAGGGTCTTCGGTGTGCCAGCCTTTTTCAGGTAGTCAGGGGAGGCGACCACCACCAGCTTTGCGTCCTCCAGCAGTCGCGCGACCATGGTCGAATCCGGTTGCGCGCGGACGCGGATCGCCAGATCGTAGCCTTCGCCGACGAAGTCGATATTGCGGTTGCCCAAGTGGATGTCGACAGTCACGTCGGGATAGAGCGCACGGAATTTGGGAAGCAGCGGCAGGATGCGGTGATGCCCGTAAGTGGTGGGAAGACTGATGCGCAACTGACCGGACGGTGACGACTGTGCGCCCATGACTTCTTGTTGCGCTTCGACCAGTTGCGTCAGCGCCTGGCTGCACTGGACGAAAAAGTTTCTGCCCGCTTCGGTCAAGCGAATGCTGCGGGTAGTTCGGGCAAACAAGCGTGAACCCAATCTTTTTTCGAGGCGAAGAATCGACCGGCTCACCGCGGCCGGCGTCACACCCGCAAGCTGGGCGGCGGCGGTGAAGCTGCCGGCTTCAGCGGCGAGGCAAAAGAGTTCGATGCTGCCTAACTGCAAGTCTTCAAAGTGGCGCTTCATGGAATAAGCCTGAGGATCAACTGACGGTTCATTCTCAGGTTTATCTCATGAAGCGGCACCGCCGGTACACACCGGCAGTGCCGTGGGGAGGTGTCAATGGCCAGCGCTTTGACCACCGTCGACATGGAGGATTTCGCCGGTCACGAACTTCGCACTGTCCAGGTAAAGGATCGCTTGCACGATGTCGTCGATCTCACCCATATGCCCAACCGGGTGCAGGCTACCGAGGGCGGCGTGAGTCTCTTCGCCGTGCATCGGTGTCTTGATGATGCCGGGCGACACCGCGTTGACCCGAATGCCGCGCTTGGCGTACTCGATGGCCAGGGATTTGGTCGCCGCGTTGATGCCACCTTTGGTCAGCGACGCGAGCACCGACGGTACGCCGTCAATCGCGTGGTCGACCAGGCTGGTGGTGACGCTGACGATGTGGCCGCTGGCGTTTTTCTCCATTTCGGCAATGGCCAATTGCGAGATGTGGAAGAAGCCGCTCATGTTGGTCGCTACCACTTGTGCGTAGTCTGCCTGGCTGTACTCGGTGAAGGGTTTGGCGACGAAAATCCCGGCGTTATTGACCAGCGTGTCGATGCGCCCGAAACGTGCAACGGCTTCGCCAATCACCCGCTCGGCGGTTTGCGGGTCGGCAATGTCACCGGCGACGGCGAGAATGTCCGGGTCAGTGGAGGGTTTGATCGAGCGCGAGGTCGCGACAACCTGATAGCCGCGTTCACGGAAACCCTTGACCAGACCTGCGCCAATGCCTTGCGAGGCGCCGGTAATCACTACAACTTTGTTGGACGTGTTCATGATGTTTCCTCATGCAATCTGGAGGGTGGAAAAACGGATTTCGGGTTTCAGGCGTAAGCCGCAACCTGCGCGGCCTGACGTAACGCCTGCTGGTAATAAGCGACGGACTGGGAACCGGGGATGACCTGTTTGTCATCCAGGACCATGGCCGGAACCGAATCGATGCCGCGCTGCTGGTAAAACCGTTCAAGTTCGCGCACGGCCTGGCTGAACTCAGCGTTGGCCAGAACCTCTTGCGCACGCTGGCTGTCGAGTCCGACTGCTTCTGCCAGTTTCACTAGCGTGGCGTGGTCATTCGGGTTCATGCCGTCGGTGAAGTAGGCCTTGAGCAAGGCCTGCTTCAACTCACGCTGACGTCCTTGTGTGGCGGCCCAGAACAGCAGTCGATGGGCATCGAAGGTGTTGTGGAAATGGCTGCGTTTTTCCAGGTCGAAGTGAAAACCGATCTGCTCGCCGCGTTCGATGATCATCGCGTTGCGATCCGCCACTTGCTCAGCGCTTCGCCCGTATTTGCGCATCATGTGCTCGATGGCGTGTTCACCTTCGGCGGGCATGTCGGGGTTCAGTTCGAACGGTTTGTAGGTCAGTTCCACATCGACTTCGCCCGCCAGATTTTTGATCGCTTGCTCCAGAGCGGTGACGCCCAAAGCACACCAGGGGCAAACGACATCCGACACAAATTCGATTTTCACGGTGCGGTTCACGACTGCGAATCCGCTAACTGCTGGCGATAATCGGTGGTGGTGATGCCGGCATAACCCCAGTTATCGGTGTCGACTTCTTCGATCACGATGTGGGTGAGTTTCGGGTCCTTGTGCAGCACCCGCTGCATCGTTTCGGTGATCTCCTTGATGACCTGGGCTTTCTGTTCCCGGGTCACGCCGTCACGGGTGATGCGTACGCTGATGAAAGGCATTTGGGGTATCTCCAGTCGCTGGCCCGTCGGAGTGATGGGCGGCTGTTGGAGAGGACTTTAAGAGGAGGGCGGGAGTTGATAAATGGGGTTTGAGGTACATCATTTGTGATGTGGTGTATCAAATTAGGGCGCGCGAGCAGTCATCCTGTGCACGCGCTGTCTCAGTGCGAAACGCTGGCGCTCAGGCCAGCAGCTCGGTAATCCAGCGTGTCTGTTGTTTGAGGTCTTGCAGCTTTTGTTCTGGCAGGCTTTGTTGCGCATGGGCGAGCTGGCTGAGCGTCTTCTGCTTATGGTGAAGTTTGTGCTGCCATTTGCGCAAAAACTCGGGGCTACGGGCCTGCATCTGCAAGGGGCCGAAGTAAAGTTCCTGGTCGGTATAGGTCGCCGGTTCAGCGCGTTCGGCCACGATGATTTCGTAGTCGAAGCGGTTTTCCCGCAGAAGCTCTTCGCTGAGGATGCGGTAGCCGTTTTCCATCAGCCACTGGCGCAGCGGTTGTTCGCCACCATTGGGCTGCAGGATCAGGCGTTCCTTGTCGTTCAAACGGGCCTTGCCGCTGTCGAGAATGTCGCGGATGGTCTCACCGCCCATGCCGCAGATCGTGATGGCGGTGATCCCGTCGGCAGGTTTAATCGCCGCCAGGCCATTGGCCAGGCGCACGCTGATGTGCTGTTGCAGATCATTCTCGCGCACGGTGCGTTCAGCTGCGTGGAACGGCGTTGACGCAACCTCGCCAGCCACCGCCGCAGTGATCAGGCCTCGGCGCATCAGCGCCACCGGCAGATAGCCGTGATCCGAGCCGATATCCGCCAGCCGGGCACCGGCAGGTACGTGGGCAGCCACGCGCTCAAGGCGTATGGACAATGTCTGTTCGTTCAACGGCAACCCCTTGATGGCCGGCAAAGGGGTGCGACTCTGGCGAGCAACGCCGGGCCTGTCAAATCCCGGCGACGGAATTCAATGGCCCATTGGCTGCGCTGAACGGCCAATGGGCGCTGAGGCTTAGCCGGCCAACGTTGCGTTGTCGATCACGAAACGATACTTCACGTCACCCTTGAGCATGCGCTCGTAGGCGTCGTTGATCTGGTCGGCGCGGATCAGTTCGATGTCGGAGACGATGCCGTGCTCGGCGCAGAAATCCAGCATTTCCTGGGTTTCAGGGATGCCGCCGATCATCGAGCCGGCAATCGTGCGGCGTTTCATGATCAGGTTGAACACGTTCGGCGACGGGTGCGAAGTGGCTGGCGCACCGACCAGCGTCAACGCACCATCACGCTTGAGCAGCACGAGGAATGCATCGAGATCGTGCGGCGCGGCGACGGTGTTGAGGATCAGGTCGAAACTCTTGGCGTGGGCGGCCATTTCTTCGGCATTGCGCGACACCACCACTTCATCGGCGCCCAGCGCTTTCGCCGCTTCGCGTTTGGATTCAGAGGTGGTGAACGCCACCACGTGGGCGCCCAAGGCGTGGGCCAGTTTGATGCCCATGTGGCCGAGGCCACCAATGCCAACTACACCGACTTTTTTGCCGGGACCGGCGTTCCAGTGGCGCAGCGGCGAGTAAGTGGTGATGCCGGCACACAGCAGCGGCGCGACGGCAGCCAGTTGCGCTTCGGGATGGCGAATACGCAGGACGTAGCGTTCATGCACGACGATGTTTTGCGAATAACCGCCCAGCGTCCAGCCCGGTGCGTCCGGGGTCGGGAAGTTGTAGGTGCCGATCATGCCGTCGCAATAGTTTTCCAGCCCGGTTTCGCAGTCATCGCAATGTTTGCAGCTGTCGACGATGCAACCGACGCCGACCAGATCACCGACCTTGTAGTCCGCGACATGCGCGCCGACGGCCGAAACGCGACCGACGATTTCGTGCCCCGGTACGCAAGGGAATTGCGTGCCGGCCCATTCCGCGCGCACCTGGTGCAGATCCGAATGGCAGATGCCACAAAAGGCGATATCGATCTGCACATCATGGGCGGCCGGCGCGCGGCGGTTGATCTGCATTGGCTCAAGGGGTTTGTCGCCCGCGTGGGCACCGTAGGCTTGTACAAGCATGGGAACATCCTCGATCGGTTTGTCGTAAGGCATTGTTTCTGTTCCCGCGCTGCGGGCACTAGCGCATTCCTGTGCAATCCTTGCCTGATCCTGTGCGTTGTTGTGACATTGCGCGGACAGACGCTCGTGGCGTTTGCAGGTAATCTCCCGGTTCACTGACGACAACAAAATCAAAACAGGAGTCATTGATGCAACCAATCCGTCTCGGTCTGGTGGGCTACGGCAAGATTGCCCAGGATCAACACGTCCCGGCGATCCTCGCCAATCCCGCTTTCCAGCTGGTCTCCGTCGCTACCCAAGGCAAGCCCTGCGCGGGCGTTGAAAACTTCCAATCGTTGAGTGAGTTGCTGGAAAACGGTCCGCCGGTGGACGCGATCGCTTTCTGCACACCACCGCAAGGGCGCTTTGCGCTGGTGCAGCAAGCACTGGCCGCCGGCAAACACGTACTGGTGGAAAAGCCGCCGTGTGCCACCTTGGGCGAAGCGCTGGCCTTGGTCGATCAGGCTGCCGAGCAGGGCGTCAGTGCCTTGTTTGCCTGGCATTCACGCTACGCACCCGGCATCGAAGCCGCCCGCGACTGGCTCGCTTCGCGCACCCTGCAAAGCGTGCAGATCGACTGGAAAGAAGACGTGCGCAAATGGCACCCCGGTCAGGCCTGGATCTGGCAACCCGGCGGCCTCGGCGTGTTCGACCCGGGCATCAATGCCTTATCGATCGTCACCCATCTGCTGAAGCTGCCGCTGTTTGTCGAATCCGCTGAACTGCGTGTACCGAACAACTGCCAGTCGCCGATTGCCGCGTCGATCCAAATGTCTGACGCCCGCCGCCTCGATGTGCGTGCGGAGTTTGATTTTGACCATGGGCACGATGAGCTGTGGAGTATTGAGGTTCGCTGCGCCGAAGGTGTGTTGCGCCTGGATAACGGCGGCGCGTTGTTGAGCATTGACGGTGTGGGCCAGGCTGTGTCGGAGGAGGGCGAGTACGCGGCGGTGTATCGGCATTTTCAGCAGTTGATTGGCGACAAGGCCAGTGACCTGGATGTGCAGCCGTTGCGGTTGGTGGCGGACAGTTTCTTTGTCGGCAGTCGGGTGTTGGTTGAGGCGTTTTACGATTAGCGTCCGGCTGGCTCGGCACGGTTATTTTAATCGCCAAGCGAAAGCCTGCCCTGAACGGCAGGCTTTTTCGTTAGAGCACCGTTCGTCCAGTGCCCGGCACTTGCGCTGTGCCGTTGCCTCTCACGTTTAAGCGCGGATATCCCGCGTACAAGAACGGAGAAACAAGCATGGACATCGATGAAAATGCACCGGGCAACCGGTCACAGCAAGACGTGACACGCACGACGGACAATGAGACGGGGCATGATCCGAAACGCAACCCGGCCGAGGTTCCGTTGCCCGCCGATGAAGAGTCGCCGGTCGATGAAGACATGACGGATGTGGCGGCCAACAACTCGGTGTCGAGCGAGCATCCTGGGTCGCAATGACCGGATTGAATCAGTGTGGGGACAGACCATGAGCACGCCATTCAAGGTCGGCGACGCGGTTCACTGGAACAGCGAGGCCGGGGAGATTCGCGGCAAGGTTGTCAAGGTGCACACCCGGGATGTCGAGTTCATGGGCCGCCATCGGCCTGCTTCAAAGGACGAGCCGCAGTACGAAGTCAAAAGTGACAAGACCGGGCATCTGGCGATGCACCACGGCGCGGCGCTTCATCCCGCGAAGTGACCGGTCTAGTGCGACGAAACAAACTCGGAAGGCGTTGTCGGCGGCGGCAATGAGTACGTCGCCTTCATCCATTCAACCTCCGCTTGGGGTGTCCGGCCGAAAAACCGTTTGAACTCGCGACTGAATTGCGAGGCGCTTTCATAACCCACGTCAAACGCTGCTGCCGATGCGCTCATGGCTTGGCGCAGCATCAGCAGCCGCGCCTGATGCAGGCGTGTCGACTTCAGGTATTGCATCGGCGAGGTATCGGTCACGCTGCGAAAGTGCAAGTGAAAACTCGGTACGCTCATGCTCGCTTCGCGGGCCAATTGCTCGACGTCGAGGCGCTGCTGATAGCTGCTGTGAATCTTGCGGATCGCCCGGCTCACCTTGCCGAAATGCCCGCGACGATGCAGCGCCGCACGCATTGAACCACCTTGCTCGCCCGTGAGAATGCGGTAATAGATCTCACGTACCAGCGCCGGCCCGAGAATTTGCGCTTCACCGGCGACGCTCATCGCCTCGAGAAAACGCAAGGTCGTGGTGCGCAGCGCGTCGTCCATCGGCGAGGCATACATGCCCTTCGGCTCAGCATCGCTGACGCCATGCACCTCATCGACTTGCAACATCAACTCGCTGGCCAACTGAAAGTCCAGTTGCATGTAAATCGCGAGCATCGGCTCGGCTGCCGTGGCGTCGGTCTCCATGGTGAAGGGGATGGGCACGGACACCACCAGATAATGCTGCGCGTCATAGACGTAGGTGTCCTCACCCAGATAACCGCGCTTGCGACCCTGGCAGAGGATGACAATGCCGGGGTCGTACAACACCGGAGTGCGGGTCAGTGGGCGATTCGAGCGCAGGAAGCGTACATCATCGAGCACGCTGAGGTTGTAGCCCTCGACCGGTGCGAGGACTTCCATCAGTTGCACCATGCGCGCGGTGCTGCCATCGGCCGGCGTCATTGTTTTCTCTCTCAGTGATCGGTGGAGCAACTCAGCGCTTGCCATTGATCAATCTCGTCGAGCGCCTGTTGCAGGCGGTCACGCACCAGCCCCAACGCATCACTGCCGAGTAACAAATGGGCGGGAGGCTCGGGGCAATCGATGATCTGCAGCATCGCTTGCGCAGCCTTTTGCGGGTCGCCGAGTTGCTTGCCGCTTTTTGCTTCCCGGGCTTGGCGGATCGGGTCGAAACTGGCGTCGTAGTCGGCAATGCTGCGCGCGGTGCGTTGCATCGAACGGCCGGCCCAGTCAGTGCGAAACGAGCCAGGTGCCACCGCCGTGACGAAGACATTGAAGGGCCGCAGCTCTTTGCTCAGGGTATCGGAGATCCCTTCAAGCGCAAATTTGCTGCCGCAGTAATAGGCGATGCCGGGCATCGTGATGGTGCCGCCCATGGAGGTGATGTTGAGGATGCGGCCGGCGCGACGCTGGCGGAAGTAGGGCAGGAAGGCCTTGGTCATGGCGACCGCGCCGAACACATTGACGTCGAACTGACGGCGCATGTCCTCCAGCGGCGATTCTTCAAAAATACCTTCGTGACCGTAACCGGCGTTGTTGATCAGCACGTCGACGGGACCGTGAGTGGCTTCCACTTGCGCAACGACGCTGTCGATCCGCTCAAAATCAGTGACGTCCAGCAGCACCCCGTAAGCGTTGTCCGGGGACAGCGCCTGGAAGTTTTTCAGGTCGGATTCATTGCGCACAGTACCGATCACGCGGTGGCCGTTGGCAATGGCTTCCTTGGCCAGTGCATGGCCGAAACCGCTGCTGACGCCGGTGATGAACAGGGTTTTGCTTGGTTTCATGACGGTCTCCAATGACTCGGGTGTGACGTCATGGTAGCCATCACCCAAGCGCTCACCTATGCCGGTTTGTCTTGGAGCCTTGCCTATTCCTATCAGGCGCTCGTGATGTTCAGAAAAAACGGTGGCTGCCGGCTAAGCACGCTCACCGTCGATCTTGCTGTCTGTGGCCGTCAGAAACGTGCCAGTCGATAGGGCGTGCCACTTGGCAAAGCCGTTGCCGGGATTGCATCTGCACGCGTCATCCTCACCACCATCTCCGCCGTCACCGCCGCCTGCGTCAGCCCCAGATGCTGATGCCCAAAAGCAAGCAACACCTTGCCCCCACAGACCTGATCAATCACCGGCAACGAATCCGGCAACGAGGGTCGAAAGCCCATCCACGGCGTCGCTGCTTCAGCACTCAGATCCTGGCGAAACAAGCCCTGACTCAACCGATGCAATTGCCATGCGCGTTCCATGCTTGGTGGCTTCTCCAGACCGGCGAACTCGACGGTGCCGGCCAGGCGCAAGCCTTCGGACATCGGCGTCATGATGAACTTGCGTTCCAGCGAGGTGACGGGGAAGGGCAGTCGATCATGTTCCTGCGGCAGCATCAGGTGATAACCGCGCTCGGTGTCCAGCGGTACTTTTTTGCCGGTGAGGGCGGCGGTGAGTTTCGCCGAATGTGCGCCGCAGGCAATCAGCACGCGGCTTGCAGTCAGAGCGCCATTGCCGGTGATCAGCGAAACGCCGTGTTCCTGCACGTAGCCGCCCTGAACCTGTTGCTGGACAAAATTCACACCACTGGCCTTGGCCGCCTGGACCAGTTCGCACACCACGCGGTAGGGGTCGATGAAATGCCCGGTGCGCGGGAAGAACAAACCGCCCTGAATATGTTCGCTGAGTTGCGGCGCGGTTTCGCGTATGGCGCCGGCCTGCCAATAGTCGACCGGCACTTGCTGCTGGTGCAATCGGCTCTGCAATGCCTGGATCGCCTGACGCGATTCGGGCCGTTCGAACACCAGCAACGAGCCATCGATCTTCAGCAAGTCGGGCCGCTGAATGTCGGCGAGCAGGCGCTGCCAGGCCTCCAGACTGCTTTCATTGAGCGCGCGCAAGCCTGCTACGGTGTTCTGAAAAGGCGCCGGCCGCAGATTCAGCAGCAACCGGGTGAACCATGGCAGGGCGCGTGGCAGGTATTTCCAGTCCAGCCGCAACGGCCCCATCGGGTCCATCAGCATGGCTGGCAGGCGCTTGAGGATGGACGCGTCGGCAATCGGAAACACCTGCTCGGTCGCCAGATGCCCGGCGTTGCCGAATGAGGCGCCGTGGCCGGGTTGCTGCTGATCGATGACCACCACGCGCAAACCCTGGCGAGCCAGACGCAGCGCGCAGGCGACGCCGATGATGCCAGCGCCGACCACGGCGATGTCGTGGGAGACATTATTCACCATGGCGCTGCACTTCCCTGTGGCCATCGAGCAGCCGCCGTAATTGCAATGGATTGCCTTGTTTCAATGCGTCAGGCAACAAGCTGTCCGGGAAGTCCTGATAGCAGACCGGGCGCAGGAAACGCAGGATCGCCGCGGTACCGACGGATGTCGTGCGCGAGTCGGATGTGGCCGGGAACGGCCCGCCGTGAACCATAGCGTCACACACCTCGACCCCGGTGGGCCAGCCGTTGACCAGCAAGCGACCGGCCTTGCGCTCCAGCGTCGGCAGCAATGCACGCGCCTGTTCCAGGTCTTGGTCATCCAGGTGCAACGTGGCGGTCAACTGGCCTTCCAGAAGCTCGGTGACCTGACGGATTTCAGCTTCACTTTCGCATTGCACGATCAGCGTCGCCGCACCGAACGCTTCGGCTTGCAGGCGGTGATCGGCGAGAAAGTCGGCGGCCTCGGTCACGAATACATGGGCCTGACACTGGTTTGGGCCGCTGCCGGGCTGGCCAACGCCGGCGATGCGCGTATCGGCACTTTCGGCAAGCGCATTCACGGCAGCCTCGTAGGCGCTGAAGATGCCTGGTGTCAGCATCGTCTGCGCCGGGCTGCGCTGAATGGTCTCGGCGGTGGCGGCGATAAATTTGTCCAGCGCCGGTCCTTTCAACGCGATCACTAATCCCGGATTGGTGCAGAACTGGCCCGCGCCCAATGTCAGCGAAGCCACGAATCCTTCAGCCAAAGCTTGCGTGCGATTGTCCAGCGCCGCTGGAAACAACAGCACCGGATTGATCGAACTCATTTCCGCGTACACCGGAATCGGTTCTGGCCTGGCCTGCGCTGCTTGAATCAACGCCAGGCCGCCGCTGCGCGAACCAGTGAAACCCACCGCTTTGATCCGTGGATCTGTGACCAGCGCAATGCCCACTTCGCGGCCGGAGCCGTACAACAAGGAAAACACGCCGTCCGGCAAGCCACAGGCTTTTACCGCCCGGGCCACCGCGCGGCCGACCAGTTCGCTGGTGCCGGGATGCGCACTGTGCGCCTTGACGATCACCGGACAACCGGCGGCCAGTGCCGATGCGGTATCACCGCCCGCCACTGAGAACGCCAGCGGAAAGTTGCTTGCGCCAAACACCGCGACCGGTCCCAGCGCAATCTGCCGTTGACGCAGATCGGCGCGCGGCAGCGGTTGACGTTGCGGCAGCGCGCTATCGACACGCACATCCAGCCATTCACCGGCTCGCACCGTGCGGGCGAACATTCTTAATTGCTGGCAAGTACGCCCGCGTTCGCCCAGCAGTCGCGCGTGCGGCAGGCCGGTTTCCGCGTGGGCACGGTCGATCAGCTCATCGCCCAGGGCTTCGATTTCCCCGGCAATGCCTTCAAGGAATTCGGCGCGGACATTCAGGGTTGTCTCGCGATAAACATCGAATGCGGCCCAAGCCAACGCGCAGGCCTGTTCGACATGCCCGGCCGAGCCACCGGCATACGCTGGTTGCAGCGCTTCATCGGTGGCCGGATTGATCCCGCAAATGGCGCTGCGATTGCCGGCAATCGTGTGCTGCCCGATCAGCATGTGGCCCGTCAAAGTCATGGTGTCTTCCTGATAAAAGGGAAATGCCTGCCGCGTAGCAAAACGCATCGCGGCAGGTGAGGCTGAGGTGTCAGGCGAAGTTCTGTTCCGCCGACCAGTTCTCGTACCAGTGACGGAACAGCGAATACTGCTTCTCGGCATACTGCCGCTGCGAATCGCTCAACGCATCGGTTTCGTTGAAGTGCAGGGTGTATTCCTTGTCGCCGTTGAGCACCATCAGGTGTTTGTAATACAGCACCAGGTCGCAGCCTTCATCGAACGACGACAGTACCGCCAGCGCCGATTCCAGTTCCCGCGCCTGGCGCCGGGCCTTGGCATCACCCTTGGCCGCTTGCTTGCTCAGCGCTACCAGTTGCAGTACTTCGCGGGGCAGGGCGTTGCCGATGCCGGTAATGGCGCCGGTGGCGTTGCAGTTGACAAAACCGTGCACCACTTGCGTGTCGACGCCGACCATCAAGGTCACGTCATCGTCCTTGGATGTGATGTTTTCAGCGGCGTAACGCAGGTCGGCGCCACCGCCGAATTCTTTGAAACCGATCAGGTTCAGGTACTCGCGGCGCAGTTCGAAGAACAGGTCGGCGCGGGTGGCGAAGCCGTAGTAAGGGCTGTTGTAGATCACCGCCGGCAGATTCGGCGCGGCTTGCAGGATGGCGGCGAAATGGGCTTTTTGCGCCGTGACCGAAGCACCACGGGACAGCACACGCGGAATCACCATCAAACCCTGCGCGCCGACTTTCGCCGCGTGCGCCGCATGGGAGACCGCTTCACGGGAATTCACCGCGCCGGTGCCCACGATCGTCGGGATGCCCGCCGCGACCAGACGCGCCACGCCTTCTTGACGCTCGGCCTCGGTCAGCAGCGGCCAGTCGCCCATGGAACCGCAATAGACCACGGCGCTCATGCCGATATCGATCAGTTCGCGACCCTTGGCCACCAAGGCGTCGAAGTCCGGTTTGCGCTGGGCGGTGCACGGGGTCATCAGGGCCGGCATGCAACCGGTGAAGATGTTGTCGCTCATTGTTTTAACTCCTTGGCACATCGTTCAAATTGAGGTGAAAAGTCTGCGCGGTGGCTCAGATGCCCCACGCGAACGGGTCTGCTTCGTCGATCAGCAAGGTGCTGTCGGCGGTCATGTAAGCGCGGCCGGTGATGAACGGGCGCACTCGCTCGCCGTCCCATTCGAAGCGGCCTTCGAACTGGCTGCCGGTGATGCTCGCCTGCACCCAGGTCGCACCGGGTTGCAGCTTGTCGTCGGCCGCGAGGCAGGCGAGTTTGGCGCTGGTGCCGGTGCCGCACGGTGAGCGGTCGTAGGCTTTGCCAGGGCACATGACGAAGTTGCGGCTGTCGGCAACGGCGTCGTCTGCAAACAGTTCGATATGATCAATGACGGCGCCGTCCTCGCCGTAAATGCCCTGATCTTCGAGGGCCTTGAGCATTGCCCAGGTGTACGCCGTGAGGTGTTCGACGTTGTCCATCGTCAATGTCTGGCCGTGCTCGGAGACGAGGAAAAACCAATTGCCGCCATAGGCGATGTCGCCCAATACCTGACCGAATCCCGGCACGTCCACCGGCACCTGTTTGCGATGGCGGTAGGCGGGCACGTTGCCCAATGTCACCGAGCCGTCCTCATGCAACGTGGCGCTGACCGGGCCGACTGGCGTGTCGATTTTGTGGATGCCCGATTGGATTTTTCCCAAGTACTGCAACGAATTGATCAGGCCGATGGTGCCGTGGCCGCACATGCCCAGATAACCGGCGTTGTTGAAGAAAATCACCCCGCACGTGGCGTCCGGCGAGACCGGCTCGCAATACAGCGCGCCGACCAGCACATCGTTGCCACGAGGCTCCAGCAGGCAGGCGCGGCGCCATTGGTCATGCTGAGTGCGCAGCGCATCGCGTTTTTCCACCATGCTGTTGCCGGGCAGGTCGGGGAAGCCTGTCATCACCAGACGCGTGGGCTCACCGCCGGTGTGGGAATCAATGACGTGTACTCGTTTCATGAATAGATTCCTTTAGGTGATTTCAGTAGGCGCCGGCAGGGCGCGCAGCCACGGTCGAGTCGGGGGCGGCGATTTCGCTTTCCTCATCATCGTCTTCCAGACGCAGCAGATGCGCCGGCACACCGGTCGCGGCGCCCCAGTAATAAATGCCGGTGGCGCATGCGGCGACGACGATCGTGTCGAACGGATGAGCGAGGATGCCGAGGCCACCAAAGGTGCCGAGTTTCGACAGCACGATGGTCACCGCGTAGAAGGCGATCAGCCACGCTGAACTACGCACCTGGCGGGCCAGATTGAGGTGGGCGGTCGGCACGAAACGGCCGCACAAGAGATAGACGACGAACATCAGAATCTGCAGGCCAAGCAGCCACGACACGGTGTTCCAGCCCGACCAGTAGACAATCAGCGCGGCGATGATGAACGACACCGGCCCGAGCACGCCCATGCACTTGACCCGGAACGGCCGTGGCATGTCTGGCGCATTGCGGCGCAGCGCGGCCACGGACACGGGGGCCACGGCGTAGCTCAACACCAGCGCAGCGGAGACCACGTTGATCAGCGCCTCCCACGACGGAAACGGCAGGGTCCAGAACACCGACAGGGCGAAGGTCAGCCACAGCGCCGGACGTGGGATGCCGGATTTTTCGTCGATGTGGGTGAAGACCTTGAAGAACGTGCCGGTCTGCGCCCAACCGTAGATCACGCGCGGGGTGGCGTTCATGTAGATGTTGCCGCAGCCGCTTGGCGAGATCACCGCATCGGCGACCACCAGATAAGCCAGCCAACCCACACCCAGTGCCAGTGCAATGTCGCGGTATGGCAGGGAAAACTCTTTGCTGATCCCGGCCCAGCCATTGGCGAGCATTTCGGTCGGGATGCTGCCAAGAAAGGCCATTTGCAGCAGCACATAAATCAACGTCGACAGCAGCACCGAGAGGATCAGCGCGATGGGAATAGTGCGCTGCGGATTCTTCACTTCACTGGCCACGGAGATGATTGGCGTCAGCCCCAGGTAAGCGAAAATCACGCCACCCGCCGACACCGCCATTTCGATACCGGACAAGCCGAACGGGGCGAAACCCTGCACGTGGAAGTTGGCCGGTTTGAAGAAGGTGAACAGCACACCGATCACCAGCAACGGCACGATGAATTTGAATACGCTGACAAGATTATTGGCCTTGGCGAAGGTCTTCACGCTGCGGTAGTTGAGCAGGAAGAAAATGCAGAGCAGACCAAACTGCACCATCCACCCGAGGATCGTCGGATCGCCGCTGCCAGCCTTGGTCAGCTCGGGAAACCATGCCGCCGCGTATTGGCGCGAAGCAACCACTTCGATCGCCACCAGACTGGAAAACGCAATCAGGGTGATAAAACCCATCAAGTAGCCGAGCAACGGCCCGTGGGAGTACACCGGGTAACGCACCACGCCACCGGCACGCGGCAGTGCAGCGCCGAGTTCACAGTAGACGATGCCCAGCAACAACACGGCGAAGCCGCCCAGCAGCCAGGAAAAAATCCCCGCCGGCCCGGCAATCGCGGACACATGACTGGCCGCGAACAACCAGCCGGAACCGAAGATTGCCCCCAGCCCGATAAATGTGAGGTCGATCAGTGAAAGCTGTTTTTTGAACTTGCCTTGGCCTGACATGGCATCGCCTTCTTGTGAGTTATTGGATAGGCAGTTGTGTCACTCGGACGGCCAGACTTTGAACTCATCAACGGTGTGGCGATTGATGTTTTGCCGCGGGTTCGATGACGAAATCAGCACAATGGCACCGATGAAACACGGCCCTCGACACGCCTTGAACGATGCTGCAATCTGCACGCGAACGCCGCATGGCGGGGACTTGGTCGATCCACGTTACGAGGGGAATCTCTGATGCAGCAGGCGTTTTCGATCCTGGCCCAAGGCATGAATGGCCAGCGTCCGCAGACACTGGAGGAACTCTTGGCCGGCGCCGCGCTGTTGTTGCCGATGCTTGATGTGATCCCCAATGCGGCGATTTTCATCAAGGATGTGCAGGCCCGTTACGTGCTCGCCAACCGCACGCTGGTGCAACGCTGTGGCTTGAAGGATTTGCGCCCGTTGCTCGGCAAAACCAGTGCGCAGGTGTTCCCGGCACAACTCGGACCGGGTTACACCGAGCAGGATCGCAAAGTGCTGGAGGAGGGTTTTGTGCTGGAGGATCAGCTGGAACTGCATCTGTACGGCAGTCGCGAACCGGGCTGGTGCCTGACGCACAAGCAGCCGCTGTACAACCGTGACGGGGTCATTATTGGTCTGGCGGGAATCTCGGTTGACCTGCAATCGGCCAGTGAAACGCACCCGGCATTCGAACGGCTGGCGGCTGTCGATGAGCATATTCGCGCGAATTTCAATCGCCGCGTCACCCTCGGTGAACTGACCCGCATCGCCGGTATCTCTGTGGCGCAACTGGAGCGTTATTGCAAACGGGTATTTCACCTGACACCACGGCAGATGATCCAGAAAGTGCGGCTCGAACACGCGCACCGGTTGTTGCATACCGACCTGCCAATTACCGACGTGGCGCTGCAATGCGGCTACACCGATCACAGCGCTTTCACCCGCCAGTTCAAGGCCTCGACCGGGTTTACTCCGCGCGAGTATCGGCAGGCCACCTCACCCTGATGAAATGGCTATTGAAGAGCACTGTAGGAGCTGCCGAAGGCTGCGATCTTTTGATTTTGTTTTATAAGATCAAGATCAAAAGATCGCAGCCTTCGGCAGCTCCTACAAGGGCGTCATGCCAGTACTGTCAGCCAGGCCGAGAGCAGTAACAATAACGCGAGTACTACGTTCATCCGCTTGAATGCCTTTGGCGATCCCGTCAAGCGAGCACTGCCCACACCCAGCAACGCCCACAACGTCATGCACGGCAATGACACCAGCAAAAACGCCAGCGACAACACCAACAATCGCAGCGTCTTGTCACCACCGCCGACAAATACGCTGACCACCGCCACGGCCATCATCCACACCTTGGGATTGACCAGTTGCAGCATGGCCGCGCCCAGCACGCTGAAACCTTCCTCTTGCGTCTCAGCCGGGTCCAGCGACGGCGGCGCGCTGCGAAAGATCTGCCACGCCAGCCAGCTCAACCAGAGCACACCGCCCCAGGCCATGGCTTGCTGCACGCGCGGGTAGCGCAGCAAGGTTTCACCGGCACCGAGGCCGACCACCAATACAATCAGTGCCGCCGCCGCGCAGGCGCCAAAAATGATCGGCAACGTGGCGAGCAGGCCTTGGCGCGAACTGTGGCTCAACACCAGAATATTGGTCGGCCCCGGCGTAATCGAGGCAACGAAAGCGAATAGCAGGAAGGGCAATAATGACGCCATGGGCGGATTCCTTGGAAGTAAACACAGGAAGCCATGATCGCCAGTCGGTGTACGTCAGTCTGGAAGGTTTGAGCAGCGCTTGCGGTAGTCGGCGGGGGTGAGTTGGTAGGCGCGACGGAACCAGCGACCGAGATGACTCTGGTCGGCAAAACCGAGCACGCTGGCGACCTGCGCCGGCGTTTCCCCCCGAGCCAGCAACTGACGCGCCTTGGCCAGACGCAGCTGGATCAGGTACGCGTGCGGCGCCATGCCAAAAGCCGACTTGAAGGCGCGGCTAAGACGAAAACGGTCGACCCCGCAGACCCGCGCGAGATCATCGAGACCGATATCTTCATAGGTGTGCGCGTGCAGATAATCCCGCGCCAGTTGCGCCACCAACGGCAGGCGAGGATCGAAATCCTGGCGTTTGCGCCACGCGAGATGGCGCGTGAGCGAGCCGAGCAAGCCATCGATGGCGGTCTGGCGGACAATGCGCAGATCGCCGTCATGCAACGCATGAAAAGCGTGACTGATCGCTGTGGCCAGACGCGGGTCCTGACTCAGCGTATCGGCAAAACCGGGCTGGCTGTCGGACGGTGCATCTTCGAACAGCGCGTGCATTTCACGCTCAAGCCAATGCGGATCGAGGTAGAGCATCGAATAGGTAAAACCCTCCTCGGTAGGCGCTTGCCCATCGTGGATTTCCCCCGGCTCCAGCAAGAACACGTTGCCCGGCGTACTGCGATGGCGCATGCGGCGGCAATTGAACTGCTGCACACCTTGCTCGGTGACGCCGACGAGGAAACTGTCATGCCAGTGCGGATCGTAGGCATGGCCCTCAAAGTGAGCGCGAATCGATTCAATCCCGGTGTCGACATCCTGGGACAGCTCGATCCAGTTGCGTTTATCCACGGAGGCTCCAGAGTTCGCCATTGAAAGGTGCGGCCCCATAAAATACCGCGCAATGATCATCGACGTTTAGAAGATTTGTGCAGGTGAGGGGACTAGACTCTGCAGGTCACGACCCCTTTGCCGGCAGGTGGAATGCGATGATTAACCGATGCTCGCTCTGGGGCATGCTCACCCTGATCGGGCTTAGCCTGACGCTTGGCGCAGGCTGCTCCAGCCGAAAACACTATCCACCCTCGGGGGTTGGCGATGCCTGCTACGCCAAAGCCTTGCCGACGGTCGGCGAGGGCGGTCTGGCCTGGGGCTCCAGCCTGAACATGGCCCGGCAGAAATCGTTGAACAACTGCATCCGTTATGCCGGGCGCTCCGGGGGCACGCCGGACACCTGTCAGGTGGTGTTGGCCAAATGTCGATAGCTTTCTGTTGACATGGTTGCTTTTGGCAAATATATAGTTGCTTTAAGCAATTATCTGAGTATTTGCCATGTCCAGCAGCCATCTCCTCGAGCAAGCCGATGTTGTGCGCGGCTTCAATCGTTTTTACACCCATCAGATCGGCGTATTGCAGGAGCATTTGCTGCAAAGCGACTACTCGCTGACTGAGCTGCGCATTTTGTATGAGCTGGCCTCGCGTGGCGACCTGACCAGCGCCGATCTACGCCAGATGCTTGGGCTGGACGCCGGCTACATGAGTCGCATCATCAGTGGTTTCGAGAAGCGTGGCCTGATCCAGAAAGTCCCGTCGCCGACCGACGCCCGCGCCGCGCAATTGCACCTTACCGAGCTGGGCCGTGAAATTCTGATCCCGTTGGAAAAGGCTTCCCGTGAACAGATCGTCACCATGCTCAAGCGATTACCTGAACCGCAGCAAAAACGTCTGATCGGCGCCATGACGCTGATCCAGACACTGCTGCAAGGCAACAAGGATTCGAACTACGTGTTACGCGATCCGCAGCCCGGTGACATGGGCACGGTGATGCAACAGCAAGCCGCGCTGTATAGCCGCGAATACGGCTGGAATTCGGAGTTCGAAACACTGGTGGCCGAGGTGGTCGCCAAGTACCTGCGTGATTACGACCCGACAAGCGAGCGCTGCTGGATTGCGGAAAAGGACGGCAAGGTTATTGGCTCTGTGTTTATCGTCCGCCAGGATGAAACGACCGCCAAACTGCGCATGCTCTACGTCGACGCCAGCGCGCGGGGCTTGGGCATTGGCAGCCGTCTGGTCGAGGAGTGCCTGCGCTTTGCCCGGCAGATTGGCTACCAGAAAATGACCCTGTGGACGACCAGTAACCTGACGGCTGCGCGCAAGATCTATCAGCAGGCCGGGTTTGAACTGGTGGAGGAGGAGGCGGTTCACAGCTTTGGCAAGGATCTGGTGAGTCAGACGTGGGCGCGGGCGCTGTGATCTGATTTTCATCGGCGGGTGCAGTGAAAAGGCAGACGAAAAAAAACCGCCTTTGCGGGGCGGTTCTTTTGTAAACCTTGGTTTGCGACCGAGGTTTTTTGCTTCACTAGCTGCTTTAACGTTCGCTCATGGTAGGAGTCTTTGTGCCCCCTTGCAAGGTTAAAGTTCGTAAGAAACTGGTTGTTTACGCTATTTCATTTTCATAAAAGGCTGGCAGAAATAATGGTTAACAAAACAGAAAATTACTTTTCCTGAAAGCCTCTGAATGAAGGTTATGATGCGGGCGCTCACTTGTTCAAGCAGCGGTGAGGCCAGGCTGGTGACCAAACGGTTTCATGCCCTTTGACACGGTTTTGCACCCGTGCCGGAATGATGTTTCGGAGGGATTTCAACCGGCCGCCTCACTAGCTGCTTTAACGTGCAGGCTGAAGGCAAGTATGATCCGGTAAGTTTACTGGAGGTTTGGCCCCCAGCCCTGGAGGCCAAAACGTATGAAGCTTTTGCTGCGTACGCTGAGCCTTGTATGGAGATTGTTTAAAGCCTTTCGCTTTTACGAGTTCCTGCGAGACCACTTTGACGACCTGAAGTAAGGGCCGTTGAGGTGGGAGAAGCCCGTTTCAGTTTCGACTGGAACGGGCTTTTTTTGTTTTTTTAAAACTGTCATAAGTAGGATTTTTCTGTGTCGGATTTTTTTGCGTGTAGGGCATTTCTTTGGCAAGTGTAGGCCTAGTTCAAACCACCCCGTAATCCGCAAAAAAACGTTCGATTATCGAGCACCCAAACCTTTGTCCAATTGCCCACCCTCATACTCCGGGCGTACTGTGAGTCGTGATGCCTGAAACCCCGTGATCCCAAAATAACGACAACAACGAGCAATGCCCCATGGACAGCCATCTGCTGAGCGATCGCAGCAGCGTGTTTCGTCACGCTGACCCTTATGCCGTCTCCGACTACGTCAACCAGCACGTCGGCCAGCACTTCATCGGCCTGTCCAGAACCACCCACCCACAAGCCAGCCTCAACCACCGAAAACTGGCCGACCTCGATCTGGCGCGTATCAGCTATGGCGGCAGTGTTCGCGTGACCTCCGTGGCGCTGGAGACCGTGTACCACCTGCAAGTCCTGCTGCAAGGCAATTGCCTGTGGCGCGGGCATAAGCGCGAACAGCATCTGGTGCCGGGCGAGTTGCTGTTGATCAATCCGGATGATCCGGTCGATCTGACGTACTCGGATGATTGCGAAAAATTCATCCTCAAGGTGCCGGTCAGCGTGCTCGAATCGGTGTGCGACGAGCAGCGTTGGCAGCACCCCTCCAGCGGTATCCGTTTCCTGCGCAATCACTATCGGCTGGAGGAGTTGGAAGGCTTCACCAACCTGCTGGCGATGATCTGTCAGGAAGCCGAGGCCAGCGATCCGTTACTGCGGGTGCAGGAGCATTACGCGCAGATCATCGGCAGCAAACTGATTTCGCTGATGAACACCAATGTCAGCCGTGAGTGCCTGAGCACGCCGAACGTCAGCTTCGAGCGCATCATCGATTACATCGAGCGCAATCTGAAACAGGACCTGCCCGCCGAACATCTGGCCGCGCAGGCGAGCATGAGCCCGCGCTCGCTGTATGCTTTGTTCGAACGCCAACTCGGCGTCACACCGATGCAATACATCCGCCAGCGCAAGCTGGTACGCATTCACGCCTGCCTCAGCGACCCAAGCTGCCCGGTGCGCAATCTCACTGAACTGGCGCTGGATTATGGCTTTCTGCACCTGGGCCGCTTCTCCGAAAGCTATCGCCAGCAATTCGGCGAACTGCCGTCGCAGACCTTCAAACGCCGCCACTGACACTCCGCACTAAACCCTCGCGAAACATGCTGAATCATCTGCCGCGCCATCCTGCACAAAACGGATAGCGATCTGCAGGATTCGGCTATTGCCCCGTGCATCGCCTCCCTAATCTGACCTGGCCTGAACAATAACAATGGAGGCCCCGGCCATGTCCCTGGGAATCGATTACCTCAATGCCATGCTTGAAGAAGACAAGGAGAAGGGCGCCTACCGCTGCAAGCGGGAGATGTTCACCGATCCGCGTCTGTTTGAACTGGAGATGGCGCACATCTTCGAAGGTAACTGGATTTACCTCGCCCATGAAAGCCAGATCCCCAACAACAACGATTTTCTCACCACCACCATGGGGCGCCAGCCGATCTTTATCGCGCGCAACAAGGACGGTGTACTCAATGCGTTCCTCAATGCCTGCAGCCATCGCGGCGCCATGTTGTGCCGGCACAAGTCCGGCAACCGCTCCAGCTACACCTGCCCGTTTCACGGCTGGACGTTCAACAACAGCGGCAAATTGCTCAAGGTCAAAGACCCGAGCGAGGCCGGTTACCCGCAAGGCTTCAACTGCGAAGGCTCCCATGACCTGACAAAGGTTGCGCGTTTCGAGTCCTATCGCGGCTTTCTGTTCGGCAGCCTCAATGCCGATGTGAAACCCCTCGCTGAGCATCTGGGCGAATCGGCAAAAATCATCGATATGATCGTCGATCAGTCGCCTGAAGGCCTGGAAGTGCTGCGCGGTTCAAGTTCCTATATCTACGAAGGCAACTGGAAACTCACCGCTGAAAATGGCGCCGATGGCTACCACGTCAGCTCGGTGCACTGGAACTACGCCGCCACCCAGAACCAGCGTCAACAGCGCGAAGCGGGTGAAGCGATCAAAACCATGAGCGCCGGCAGTTGGGCGAAGAAGGGCGGCGGCTTTTATTCGTTCGATCACGGTCATCTGCTGCTCTGGACCCGCTGGGCCAACCCTGAAGACCGCCCGGCCTACGAGCGCCGTGACGAGTTGGCCCGTGATTTCGGCCAGGCCCGCGCCGACTGGATGATCGAAAACTCGCGCAACCTGTGCCTGTACCCCAACGTGTACTTGATGGATCAGTTCAGCTCACAGATCCGCATCGCCCGGCCGATCTCGGTCGACAAGACTGAAATCACCATTTACTGCATCGCCCCCAAAGGCGAGAGCGCTGAAGCGCGGGCCAAGCGCATTCGTCAGTACGAAGACTTCTTCAACGTCAGCGGCATGGCCACGCCGGATGACCTGGAAGAGTTCCGCTCGTGCCAGGCCGGTTATGGCGCGGGTCGCGGCTGGAACGACATGTCCCGTGGCGCCACCCATTGGGTCGAAGGCGCCGACGCCGCCGCCGAAGAAATCGACCTTAAACCATTGCTTTCTGGCATGCGTACCGAAGACGAAGGTCTGTTTGTGCTGCAACACAAGTACTGGCAAGAAACCATGCTCAAGGCCGCTGCCGCCGAACCTCAACTGATTCCTGTGGAGGCCGTGTGATGAGCAACCTCTACGAAACCGTGCGCGATTTTCTCTTCCGCGAAGCGCGCTATCTCGATGACGGCCAGTGGGATCAATGGCTGGAACTGTACGCCGCCGATGCGACCTTCTGGATGCCGGCCTGGGACGACAACGACACCCTCACCGAGGACCCGCAAAGCGAAATCTCGCTGATCTGGTACGGCAACCGTGGCGGCCTCGAAGACCGCATCTTCCGGATCAAGACCGAGCGCTCCAGCGCGACCCTCCCCGACACCCGCACCTCGCACAACCTGAGCAACATCGAAATCGTCGGGCAGAGCGAAGGGCTGTGCCAGGTGCGTTTCAACTGGCACACCCTGAGCTTTCGCTATCAGGTCACCGACAGCTACTTCGGCAGCAGTTTCTACACCCTCGATCTGCGTGGTGAACAACCGCTGATCAAGGCCAAGAAAGTCGTGCTGAAAAACGATTACGTCCGTCAGGTCATCGACATTTATCACATCTAGTCGACACGGCGAGGTGCACCATGAATTTCCAGATTGCGCTAAATTTTGAAGACGGCGTCACTCGTTTCATCGAGGCGGGTGGCCATGAAACTGTCGCCGATGCGGCGTATCGCCAAGGCATCAACATCCCGCTGGATTGCCGTGACGGCGCCTGCGGCACCTGCAAATGTTTCGCCGAGGCCGGGCGGTACGACATGGGCGACAACTTCATTGAAGACGCCTTGAGCGACGACGAGCTTGCGCAAGGTTATGTGCTGACCTGCCAGATGCGCGCCGCCAGCGATTGCGTCGTTCGCGTGCCGGCCGGCTCGCAGGTGTGCAAGACCGAACAGGCGAACTTCCAGGCGTCGATCAGCGCTGTCCGGCAGTTGTCCGAGAGCACCATCGCGCTGTCGATCAAGGGCGAAGCGCTGAGCAAACTGGCGTTTCTGCCGGGCCAGTACGTCAATCTGCAAGTGCCCGGCAGCGAGCAGACCCGCGCCTATTCCTTCAGCTCGTTGCAGAAGGACGGCGAAGTCAGCTTCCTGATCCGTAACGTGCCTGGCGGTTTGATGAGCAGCTTTCTCACCGGGTTGGCCAAGGCCGGCGACAGCATGAGCCTGGCCGGGCCGTTGGGCAGCTTTTATCTGCGCGAGATCAAACGGCCGCTGCTGTTGTTGGCGGGCGGCACCGGCCTGGCACCGTTCACCGCGATGCTGGAAAAGCTCGCCGAGCAGGGCAGCGATCATCCCGTGCATTTGATCTATGGCGTGACCAATGACTTCGATCTGGTGGAACTCGATCGTCTCGAAGCCTTCGCCGCCCGCATCCCGAACTTCAGTTTCGGCGCCTGCGTGGCCAATCCGCAGAGTGCGCATCCGCTCAAGGGCTACGTCACCCAGCACATCGAGCCGCGCCATCTCAATGAAGGTGACGTCGATGTGTACCTGTGCGGCCCGCCGCCGATGGTTGAAGCGGTCAGCCAATACATTCGTGAACAGGGCATCACCCCCGCGAATTTCTACTACGAAAAATTCGCCGCAGCGGCTGCCTGACCCCTATTTTCGAGGTTGTCATGAACAACAGATTCTCCAACAAGGTCGCGCTGGTCACCGGCGCGGCTCAGGGTATCGGCCGCCGTGTCTGCGAGCGCCTGCTGGACGAAGGCGCGCAAGTGATCGCCGTCGACCGTTCCGAACTGGTGCACGAACTGCAAGGCGAGGGCGTTCTCGCGCTGACTGCCGACCTTGAGCAATACGCCGATTGCGCGCGGGTCATGGCCGAAGCCATCAACACCTTCGGCCGCCTCGACATCCTGATCAACAACGTCGGCGGCACGATCTGGGCCAAACCGTTCGAGCACTACGAAGTCGAGCAGATTGAAGCCGAAGTGCGCCGCTCGCTGTTCCCGACGCTGTGGTGTTGCCACGCCGCGCTGCCGTACATGCTCAAGCAAGGTCGCGGCGCCATCGTCAACGTTTCCTCAATAGCCACCCGCAGCGTCAACCGCGTGCCGTACGGCGCTGCCAAGGGCGGTATCAACGCACTCACGGCTTGCCTGGCATTCGAAAACGCCGAGCGCGGGATTCGCGTCAACGCCACCGCCCCGGGCGGCACCGAAGCACCGTCCCGGCGGATCCCGCGCAATGCAGCCGAACCGTCGGCGCAGGAGCAGGCCTGGTACCAGGAAATCGTCGCGCAAACCCTCGACAGCAGCCTGATGAAACGCTACGGCAGCCTCGACGAACAGGTCGGCGCGATCCTCTTTCTCGCCTCTGACGACGCCTCGTACATCACCGGCGTGACCTTGCCGGTCGGTGGCGGCGATCTCGGTTGAGCACTATTCAAGGGACACAGACATGCAGCAAATTCTGATTGAAAGCCTGACGACGATCATCGTCGACCTGCCGACCATCCGCCCGCACAAACTGGCGATGCACACGATGCAGAAGCAGACCCTGGTGATTCTGCGTCTGCGCTGCAGCGACGTTATCGAAGGCATCGGTGAAGCCACCACCATCGGCGGCCTCGCCTACGGTTATGAAAGCCCGGAAAGCATCAAAGCCAATATAGACGCGCATTTGGCTCCGGCCTTGGTCGGTATGGAAGCCAATAACATCAACGCGGCGATGCAGCGTCTCGACAAGATCGCCAAGGGCAACACCTTCGCCAAGTCCGGCATCGAAAGTGCACTGCTCGATGCGCAAGGCAAGCGCCTCGGTCTGCCGGTCAGTGAACTGCTCGGCGGCCGCGTGCGTGACAGCCTCGAAGTGGCCTGGACCCTGGCCAGCGGCGACACTGCCCGCGACATCGCCGAAGCCGAGCAGATGCTCGAAGCGCGTCGCCATCGCATCTTCAAATTGAAGATCGGTGCCAACCCGCTGGAGCAGGATCTCAAACACGTGGTGGCGATCAAAAAAGCCTTGGGCGAACGCGCCAGTGTGCGGGTCGACGTTAACCAGTACTGGGATGAATCCCAGGCGATTCGCGGCTGTCAGGTACTGGGTGACAACGGCATCGACCTGATTGAACAACCGATCTCGCGGGTCAACCGTTCCGGGCAGATTCGCCTGAATCAGCGCAGCCCGGCACCGATCATGGCCGACGAATCGATCGAAAGCGTTGAGGATGCCTTCAGCCTCGCCGCTGACGGTGCCGCCAGTGTGTTCGCCCTGAAAATCGCCAAGAACGGTGGCCCGCGAGCCGTGCTCAGAACCGCGCAGATCGCCGAGGCCGCCGGCATCGCGCTGTACGGCGGCACCATGCTCGAAGGCTCCATCGGCACGCTGGCCTCGGCGCACGCCTTCCTCACGCTCAAGCAGCTGACCTGGGACACCGAACTGTTCGGCCCGTTGCTGCTGACCGAAGACATCGTCAGCGAAGCGCCGCAGTACCGCGATTTCCACTTGCATATCCCGCGAACCCCGGGCCTTGGCTTGACGCTGGATGAAGAGCGTCTGGCGCGTTTTCGTCGCCACTGAATCAGGAGAATCAGCATGTTGTTCCACGTAAAAATGACCGTGAAATTGCCCGCCGATATGGACCCGTCATTGGCCACCCGGCTCAAGGCGGACGAAAAGGAACTGGCGCAACGGCTGCAACGCGACGGCGTATGGCGACACCTGTGGCGCATCGCCGGGCATTACGCCAATTACAGCGTGTTTGATGTGCCGAGCGTCGAGGCCCTGCACGACACGCTGATGCGCTTGCCGCTGTTTCCCTACATGGACATTGAGGTCGATGGCCTCTGCCGGCATCCGTCGTCGATCCATACGGACGATCGCTGATCCAGGGTTTCGAATCCATCCCTGAACACTGTGGGAGCTGGCTTGCCAGCGATAGCAATACACCAGCCGCCATCAATGCTGGATGACACACCGCAATCGCTGGCAAGCCAGCTCCCACAGGAGAAGGTGGTCTGTCCTGAAGATTCGCGTAAACCACAAAACAACAAGATGAGGTAACCACTATGACCGTGAAAATTGCACACACCGCCGAGCTGCAGAAATTCTTCAAGGAAGCCTCCGGTTTTGCCAACGACGACGGTAAAACCCGGCTGAAAACCATCGTCCTGCGCATCTTGCAGGACAGCGCCAAGATCATCGAAGACCTGGAAATCACTGATGGTGAGTTCTGGAAAGCGGTCGACTATCTCAACCGATTGGGGGCTCGTTCGGAGGCGGGATTACTGGTCGCAGGCCTTGGCATCGAGCATTTCCTCGACCTGTTGCAGGACGCCAAGGACGCACAGATTGGCTTGACCGGCGGCACACCGCGCACCATCGAAGGCCCGCTGTACGTGGCCGGCGCGCCGTTGTGTGAAGGCGAGTGCCGCATGGATGACGGCAGCGAAGAGGGCGTCGCCACCGTTATGCACCTCGAAGGCCGGGTGTTCGATCTGCACGGCCAGCCCTTGGCCGGTGCCACCGTTGACCTGTGGCACGCCAACACCAAGGGCACCTACTCGTTTTTCGACCCGAGCCAGTCCGAATACAACTTGCGCCGCCGCATCATTACCGACGCCGAAGGCCGTTACCGCGCTCGCAGTATCATGCCCTCCGGTTATGGCTGCGACCCACAAGGGCCGACCCAGGAGTGCCTGAACCAGCTCGGCCGCCATGGCCAGCGTCCGGCCCATGTGCATTTCTTTATCAGCGCACCGGGGCATCGGCACCTGACGACGCAAATCAATCTGTCGGGTGATCAATACCTGTGGGATGACTTCGCCTATGCGACCCGTGAAGGCTTGGTCGGGGAGGTGGTGTTCCGCGAGGACGCGGTGTCGGGGTGTTATGCCGAGCTGAAGTTCGACTTCCAGCTGCAACCGGCGCCGGATGCCAGTGCTGAACAACGCAGTCAGCGGCCGCGTGCGTTGCAGGAGGCTTGATACCGAGTCGTCTGTGCCCCTCACCCTAACCCTCTCCCGGAGGGAGAGGGGACTGACCGATGTGATCTTGAGCGCTACGCCGACCTGAACGTTTTTTACCGAATCCAACCCGGTTTTTCAGGTCGATGTATAACGCAAGACAACCCGGTCGGCTCCCTCTCCCACGGGGGAGGGCTGGAGTGAGGGGAAATCAGGCCTAAGGTAATGCGAAAAAGATATTGGCTCTGCATTTTTAAGATCGTTTAGTTTTGTCGCAACGACGAATCAAAACGCATCAAACCGATAGACCCCGATTGCCATGACGGCACACGCTGAATCGATCACAGGTTTTTCAGGTTTGATTCACACGGGAGTGAATCATGCCGCATACCCTCGATATCACCGCATTACCGACGCTGGACCTGTCGCTGTTCGAAGGCACGGCGCAACAGCGTTACGAATTTCTTGAAGACCTGCGCCACGCCGCTCGCGACGTCGGGTTCTTCTACCTGACCGGTCACGGCATCGACAGCGCTTTGCTCAAGCAGGTACAGGCCCACGCCCGCCAGTTTTTCGCTTTGCCCGACAGCGAGAAAAACGCCGTCGGCATGATCAATTCACCGCACTTTCGCGGTTACAACCGGGCCGCCTCGGAGATCACCCGTGGCCAGCCCGATCTGCGTGAACAGTTCGATCTGGGCGCCGAGCGCGAGGTGTTGCCATTAGACGCGGACAGCCCGTTCTGGGCGCGGCTGCAAGGCCCCAACCAATGGCCGGCGTCACTGCCGGAGCTAAAACCTCTGTTACTCGAATGGCAAGAGGCGATGACGCGGATGTCGTTGCGCCTGCTGCGTGCGTTCGCTCAGGCGTTGTCGCTGCGCGCCGATGCGTTTGATCAGCTCTACGGCGACAAACCCAACGAACACATCAAACTGATGCGCTATCCCGGCCAATCCAGCGAGTCGAGTCACCAGGGCGTCGGCGCACACAAGGATTCCGGTTTCCTCAGCTTCCTCCTGCAAGACCAGCAGGCCGGTCTGCAGGTCGAGATCGAAGAGGGGCGCTGGATCGATGCGTTGCCGCGTGAGAACACCCTGGTGGTGAACATCGGCGAACTGCTCGAGCTGGCCAGCAACGGTTATCTGCGGGCCACGGTGCATCGGGTCGTGTCGCCGCCCGAGGGCACTGAGCGTCTGTCTGTTGCGTTCTTCCTCGGTGCGCAACTGGATGCCGTGGTGCCGCTGTATCCGCTGCCCACCGCACTGTTGCGCGAGGCACGCGGGCCAGCAAGTGATCCGCTCAACCCACTGTTTCGCGATGTCGGCTGGAACTACCTCAAAGGTCGTTTGCGCTCGCATCCCGACGTCGCGCAGCGCTTCTACGCCGATGCGCTACTGCCGCCACCGCCCGTTCGTAAAACCGCCTGACTCATCACTCGCTCAAGGACTCCGCACATGATCAAGAAAGCAGGTTTGACCCTGGCCGTGCTCGGCGCGCTGGTGACGTCGTTCGGTGCGCAGGCGCTGGAGCCGCTGCGCGTGGCTGCCGACCCGGTGCCTCACGCGCAGATTCTGGCGTACATCCAGAAAATCGATCCGCAACTCAATCTCAAAGTCATCGAGATCCCCAACGGTGTGAACTCCAACGAGCTGTTGGTACACGGCGATGTCGACGCCAATTACTTTCAGCATCTGCCGTACCTGAAATCCCAGGAAAAGGCCCTCGGCGAAAAGCTCGCGGTGGCCGCCACGGTGCACATCGAACCCTTGGGCATTTACTCTCACCGGCACAAAAGCTTCGCCGACGTGCCGGTAAAAGGCACGGTCGCCGTGCCCAACAACGTCACCAACCTGAGCCGCGCGCTGTACCTGTTGCAGGACAACGGCCTGATCAAACTCAAAGCCGGCTTCAACGACCCGGCGGCGGATCAGGCAACGCCCAAGGACATCGCCGAAAACCCGAAACAACTGAAGATTCTCGAGATCGAATCGCCACAGATTCCGCGCTCGCTGGACGACGTCGATCTGGCCGTAATCAACGGCAACTACGCGCTCGACGCCGGGCTGGTGCCGGCCAAGGATGCCTTGGGCCTGGAGAAAGCCGAGCACAATCCTTACGCCAACATTCTGGTAACCACGCCCAAGCTCGAACACGATCCGCGTATCGCGCAACTGGCCAAGGACCTGACGTCGCCCGAGGTCGCCAAATACATCAGCGACAACTTCGCCGGCTCGGTGATTCCCGTGGCGGGCGGCAAGCCATGATCACCGTCGAGCAGTTGAGCAAGACTTATCCTTCGGCCGCGCAACCGGCACTCGATCAGGTCTCGCTGAGCATTCCCGACGGCGCGGTCTACGGGATTCTCGGACGCAGCGGGGCGGGCAAGTCGACGCTGCTGCGCTGCCTCAATCTGCTCGAACGACCGGACAGCGGACGCATTCTGCTGGATGGCGTCGACCTGACGACGCTGCCGGTCAGCGAACTGCGCCAGCAGCGCCAGCGCATCGGCATGATTTTCCAGGGCTTCAATTTGCTGCATTCGCGCACCGTTTTCGACAACATCGCGGTGCCGCTGGAGATCGCCAAGGTCGGCAAGCCGTGGCGCCATGTGCGGGTTCGCGAGCTGCTCGAGCTGGTCGGTTTGAGTGACAAGGCGCAGGCCTTTCCCTCGCAATTGTCCGGCGGCCAGAAACAGCGCGTCGGCATTGCCCGCGCCCTCGCCGCAGAGCCGGCGTACCTGCTATCGGACGAGGCCACCAGTGCGCTCGACCCGGAAACCACCGCGTCGATCCTTGAACTGCTGCGCGACATCAATCGGCAACTGGGCGTGACCATCGTGCTGATCACCCACGAACTGGAGGTGGTCAAGTCGATCTGCGACCACGCCGCGTTCATGGCCAACGGACGTTTAGTCGAGGCCGGGCCGGTGCCACGGCTGCTGGCCGATGCGCAATCGCAACTGGGTGCTTCGTTGCGACCGACTTGCGGCTTGCCGCTGGGCCACGATGCACCGGGCCTGAGTTTTCTCAAGCAATACGGCGTACGAGCGGCGCACTCATGAACCGCACGGTCAACTGGGATGAAATCCTGCAGCTGGTGTTCAACGCCACCGGTGAAACCCTGTACATGGTCTTGCTTGCGGGGTTGTTCACGCTGCTGATCGGCTTGCCGCTGGGCGTGTTGCTGTTCATCAGTCGCCGCGACGGACTGCTGCCGATGCCACGCTTGAATGCCGTGCTGGGCGGCGTGGTCAACCTCGGCCGTTCACTGCCATTCGTGGTGATGCTGATCGCCCTGATCCCGCTGACGCGGCTGGTGGTCGGCACAACGCTGGGCAGCACCGCCGCTGTGGTGCCGATCACCATCGGCGCGTTTCCATTTTTCGCGCGCATTGTCGAAAACGCCCTCGACGAAGTCGACAAGGGCCGCATCGAAGCGATCCTCGCCATGGGCGGCGACATCGGTCATGTGATCTTCAAGGTGTTGTTGCCCGAAGCGCTGCCGGCTTTGCTGGCCGGGATCACCTTGACGCTGGTGATGCTGATCGGTTTTTCCTCGATGGCCGGGGTGATCGGCGGCGGTGGACTCGGTGATCTGGCGATCCGTTACGGCTATCAGCGGTTCAACAATGAAGTGATGGTTGCCACGGTGGTGGTGTTGGTGATCCTCGTCCAAGGCGTGCAAAGCCTGGGCGATCGGTTGGTTCGTTCGCTGGCGCATCGCCGCTAAGGAATTGTATGAGTGTGCCGGTCGCTGTAGTCCGCGAACCGCTGATTCGTGTACGTGAGTTGAGCAAAATATTTGGTGCGAGCCGGGCGCTGGACGCGGTCAGCCTGGACATCTATCCCGGCGAAGTGGTGGCGCTGCTCGGTGCGAATGGCGCGGGCAAGTCAACTCTGGTGAAGATCCTGGCCGGCAGCCAGACCGCCGACGCTGGCGAGATCTGGCTGGAGGGCGCGCCACGGCATTTCAGTTCGCCGCTGTCGGCGCGGCGCTTTGGCATTGTCGCGGTGCATCAGCAAATCAACGAGGGCATCGCACCGGGTTTGAGCGTCGCGGAAAACCTCCTGCTCGATGAACTGTGCAAGCCGGACGCGGACTTCTGGCTCAATCGCCAACGCCTGCTGGAGCGCGCTGCGAGCATCGCCGCCGGACTGGGTTTGACCTTGCCGCTGGAGCAGCCGATCGAGCATCTCGGTCAGGCCGAACGGCAACTGGTGGTGCTCGCTCGCGCGTTGG
The DNA here is from genome assembly GCF_949767845.1 of Pseudomonas sp. IT-232MI5. Lineage (NCBI taxonomy): Bacteria > Pseudomonadati > Pseudomonadota > Gammaproteobacteria > Pseudomonadales > Pseudomonadaceae > Pseudomonas > Pseudomonas sp. IT-232MI5. The sequence goes on along the minus strand of NZ_CATKQE010000011.1, from coordinate 118,497 downwards.
CGTTGCAGCCGCGTCTGCTGATTCTCGATGAACCGACGGCGGCGCTCTCCGATGCCGAAGCGCAACGCTTGTTTGGATTGATCGATACTTTGCGCAGTCGCGGCGTGGCGATTCTGTACATCTCCCATCGACTCTCCGACCTGCAACGGGTGGCGGATCGCGCCATCGTTCTGCGGGATGGCAAGTTCGCGGGCGAGTTCACCGCTCGGCAACTGCCCGAAGCGGTCAACGCCATGCTCGGACAGGCGCTGGCCGAGCATTTTTACCAGCCGCGCGTGGCCGGGCGCGAGGTGTTGCAGCTCAACGCCTTGCAAATCCTGCCGCGATCCGCCGCGTTCGATCTGACCCTGCGCGAGAACGAAGTCGTGGTGCTCACCGGCCTGTTGGGCGCCGGTAAAAGTGAAATCGCCGAGGTGTTGTTCGGCCTGCGTAAAGCGGCCTCGGGCAGGGTGCAACTGGATGGCGCTGACTGGCGTGCAGACTCACCGCGCCAGGCCATTCAAAGCGGGGTTTTCTTCGCCGCCGAAGATCGCGGCAGTCAGTCGCTGGTACCTGATTTCTCTTTGCGTCGCACCCTGACCTTGCCGTTTCTCGAGCGCTTCACCCGCGGCGGTTTCATCCGCAACCGCGCCGAAGCGGCAGCGGTCGAGGCACAAGTAGCGGCGCTGGGGATCAAGACCGCCGGTATCGATGTGCCGATGAGCGCACTGTCGGGCGGTAATCAACAGAAAGTCGTGCTCGGCCGCTGGCTCCTCGGCGAAGGGCGAGTGTTGATCCTCGATGAACCCTTTCAAGGCGTCGACGTGCGCGCCCGCCGCGACATCGGCCAACTGCTGCGCGATAGCGCCAAGGGCCGCGCGACGCTGGTGATTTGCGCCGACGTCGATGAAGCCCTGGAAATTGCCGACCGCATTCTGCTAGTGCGCGATCACGCCGTGGTCGCCGAGTACCCGCGCGCCGGCCTCAATCGCGCTGATCTGGTCGCTGCACTGGCCGGCAGCGACGTCACCGAACATTCCCCTCAAGCCACGCCAAGGAGCAGAGCGAGTGCCTGATTCAAGTTCACTGATATCGACCGAGCCGGCCCGCGCCGAACGTCTGCTGCACGGGTTGATCCGCTACGGCCTGCTGTGGCTGCTGGCGCTGATTGTGGTGTTTTTCAGCGTTGCCGAGCCGGCATTCCTGCGCGTCGGCAACCTGTTCAGCATCCTGCAATCGGTGTCGATTGTCGCGCTGCTGGCGCTGGGCGTGACGCTGACCATGGCCGTCGGCGGCCTCGATCTTTCGATTGGCGCGGTGGCGGCGATGAGCCTGATGATCGCCAGTTACGTGATGGTCGTGCTCGGCTGGGGTGCGGTGCCGGCGGTGTTGATCAGTCTGGCGGGTGGGGCGCTGGTCGGCCTGCTCAACGGCTGGCTGATCGTCAAACTGCGCGTGCCGGACATTCTCGCGACGCTGGGCAGCATGTTTCTGGTGATCGGCGTGCAATTGATTCCCACCGGTGGACGCTCGATTGCAGTCGGCATGACCTTGCCCAGTGGCGAGGAAACCGAAGGTACGTTCAGTGCCGCGTTTCTTGCGCTGGGGCGCGGGCGGTTGTGGGAGGTGGTGCCGATTCCGGTGTTGATCACGAGCGTGGTGGCGATCGCGGTGTGGTTATTTCTCGAACGCACGCGCATTGGTCGTTTGTTCTATGCCATTGGCGGCAACGAGCAAGCGGCGCGACTGGCCGGTGCGCCAGTGCAGCGCTTCAAGTTGTTGGCTTACGTGCTTTCGGCATTGCTGGCATCGCTCGGCGGCTTGTTGCTGGCGGCGCGTTTGGGTCGCGGTGACGTCAGCTCGGGCAATGGCCTGGTGCTGGATGCCCTCGGCGCGGCGCTGATCGGTTTTGCCGTACTTGGCGCGAAGAAGCCCAATGCCTTTGGCACCCTGGTCGGGGCGCTGCTGGTGGCGGCGCTGCTCAATGGTCTGACCATGCTTAACGCGCCTTACTACGCGCAGGATTTCGTCAAGGGACTGGTGTTGGTGCTGGCCCTGATGTTCACCTTCGGCCTCGCGCATCGAGCGCGTTGAGCCGCTTCATTCAAGGAAGTTGTATGCACGGTTCAATCAAACAATTTGCCCGTCATTGCCTCGCCGGCGCGTTGCTTTCGGCAATGGCGCTGAGCGCTCAGGCCAAAGCCTTGCCCGGTGCGCCGGCACCGTTCGACAAAGGTCAGGTGCAGATCGCGCTGGTGGGGTATTTGTTCTCCGGGGATTTCCCCGAGGCGTATTTGCGTGGCGTCGAAAAGCAGACCGAAGCGTTGGGTGCCAACCTGCGCGTATTCGATGCCCGGCAGCAGGCGGCGAGTCAGGGCGAAATGATCGATCAGGCGATCGATTTGGGTGTGGACGGCATTATCGTCCAGCTCGGCTTGGCCGAAACGCTCAAAGCGCCGATTGATCGGGCCATTGCCAAAGGCATTAAAGTCGTCGCTTTCGATGTCGATCTGAACACGCCGCAAGTTACTCAGGTCGAGCAGGATCACCATGCGCTGGCACGTCTGGCCCTCGATCAAGCCCTGAAGGACAACGGCACGAAGTTCAATGCTGGCTACGTGTACATCAGCGGTTTTACGCCAATGGAGCGCCGCGACGAAATCTGGAGTCAGGTGAAGAAGGCCAATCCGGGGATCGTCGAGAAGGCCCGCTTTGGCACGTTGAATCCGCCGATTGCCAACTCGGTGGCGGATCAGGCCAGCGCCGTGCTTCGCGCCAACCCGGGCATCAGCGTGATTTTTGCGCCGTTCGATGAGTTTGCCAAAGGCGCGAAAATCGCTGTCGACGAGGCTGGGCTGACGAGCAAGGTGAAGATCTACAGCGCCGATATTTCCACTGCCGATATTCAAATCATGAAAGAGCCGGACAGCGCCTGGGCGGCGACGGCAGCGGTCAATCCGCAAGTGGCCGGGGCAATAAGTGTGCGCAGTCTGGCGATGTTGATTGCCGGGGAAAATCCGGGGCATCAGGTGCTGGTGCCGCCGACGCTGATTACCCGTCAGCAGTTGCTGGATCTGGATGTGAAAAACGTTCGAGATCTGGCGCAGAAACTCCCGGCCTTCGGTGATACCGCCAATGTCGCGCGGGCGCCGTGGATTCCAGTGGCTAACTAGATCTTCCTACTGACAACGATCCCGTGTAGGAGTGAGCCTGCTCGCGATAGCGGATTTGAATCCAACATTGTTGCCGGCTGATCCACCGCTATCGCGAGCAGGCGAAGGCCTACAGGAGATTGGGGGCACCCTTGAAATTGGAGCGACTATGCACAACAAAGCTGCACGCATACGCAAAAGCCGTTCACCGACGACGGATCCGGCGTACGGCAATCGACTACCCCCAGGCCAAGTGCTGACGGAGCGATTCCCAATTCTCCACGAAGGCGAAGTACCGGAATATGACCTTGCCAACTGGTCGCTGCGGGTGTTCGGCACGCTCGCACAACCGATCGAATTACGTTACGCCGACCTGCAGGCACTGCCGCAACGACAACTTCGCTGCGACATCCATTGCGTGACACGCTGGTCGAAGTTCGACACTGAGTGGAGTGGGGTGCATCTGCAGGATTTGTTGCAGGCGTTCGATCTCCAGCCGACATCGGCGTTCGTCATGGCCCATGCCGATCACGATTACCAGACCAACTTGCGACTGGATGATCTGTTGCACTCCGACAGTCTGCTGGCCACCCATTACGCTGGCCAGCCGCTGACCGCGCAACATGGCTGGCCGCTACGGTTGGTGGTGGCGGGGCGGTATTTCTGGAAGAGCGCAAAGTGGCTGCGCGGGCTGGAATTTGTTGAACAGGAACAGCCGGGGTTCTGGGAGCAGAACGGCTTTCACCTGCACGCCGATCCGTTTGCCGAACAGCGATTCAGTGGTGATGAACTGGATATTGCAGAGGATGCCTGGCTGGAGAAAGCCTTCGACTAAGTAGCGTCTGATGCAGATCAAAACTGTAGGAGTGAGCCTGCTCGCGATAGCGGTGTGTCAGTTGACAACTTTCTTATTGATATACCGCTATCGCGAGCAGGCTCACTCCTACAGGGAACCGTATTTCAGTCTAAAAATTGTTTTTAGTTGGTTGAAGTGTTGGCTCAGCAACACTTCTGCTGAACTAAGAACAATCCTTTAGAGCGATCTAACCTAAGCGTTATTGGTTCTTTTACGAGTTGCGGCAGCTCGTCTAGCATCGGCTTTCAAGGGGAAACGTCTCACGCTGGGGAAACTGCAACTCACCGTAAACAAGCCTTCACTGCCTTCCAGAAATCCAAAACTACAGCAGACATTGCCGCGCATTGCTTGCCGAACTTTATTGTCGGTAACGGCCGGGTATTAACTGCGATTCAAGGAGCTGTTATATGCATCACCGTTCCCGTTCATTATTGGCGGCTGCTGTCGTGTCCGCCATCTGGCAACTTCCGGCCGACGCAGAAGAAACTTCCGCCAGCGCCGACAGCGAATCGCGACTCGGCACCGTGTTGGTCACCGGCACCCGGGGTACTTCGCGCACCGTGCTCGACTCTCCGGTGCCGGTCGACGTGCTCACCGCCGAAGACCTGAAATCCGCCGGCGCCGCTGATGGTGAACTGGGCGCGGCGTTGCAGACGTTATTGCCATCCTTCAGCCTGCCGCGCCAATCCAACTCCGGTGGCGCCGACCACGTGCGCGCGGCGCAACTGCGTGGCATGAGCCCGGATCAGGTGCTGGTACTGGTCAACGGCAAGCGTCGCCATACGTCAGCGGTGGTCAACGACTCGTCGAAGATCGGGCGCGGTACCGCACCCGTGGATTTCAACTCGATCCCGCTCAGCGCGATCAAACGCATCGAAGTGCTGCGCGACGGCGCCGGTGCGCAGTACGGCTCCGACGCGATTGCCGGGGTAATCAATATCATCCTGGATGACGCGCCGGAAGGCGGCGAGGTGTCTACCAGTTATGGCGCCTATCACACCCATCAGGACGCCATCGACAAGACCACCACCGACGGCCAGAACAGCGTGACCACGGCGAAGATCGGCACGCGCCTGGGCGAAGAGGGCGGGTTTATCCGCGGCGGCACCGAATACAAAGATCGCAATCCGACCAACCGCTCCGGTTTCGACGGTTTTGCCGACAGCCCCGGTCAGCGCAACTATGTGATGGGCGACGGCGTTGCGCGTGACGTCAACCTCTGGTTCAACAGTGAACTGCCGCTGGCCGGCGGCAAAGCCTACAGCTTCGGCACCTATAACCAGCGCCATACCACCGGCGCTGAGTTCTATCGTTATCCGTATGAACAGCCGCAGTTCTACCCCAACGGCTACTTGCCGCAATCGCTCGGTGACAACAAAGACGTCTCCGCCACCGCCGGGTTCAAAGGCCTGCTCGGTGACGAGTGGGACTTCGACAGCAGCGTTACCCACGGCCGCAACCGCTTCGATGGCTCGACCCGGCGCACGCTTAACGTCAGTCTCGGCGAAGACTCGCCGACGAAGTTCGACACCGGCGATTACGAGCTGCGCCAGACCACCACCAACCTCGACTTCAGCCGCGAACTGCGCCTCGGCGAGCGCTCCTTTGTATTGGCGGTGGGCGGTGAATACCGCTACGAAAATTACCTGACCTACGCCGGTGACGAGGCCTCGTATATCGGCTCCGGAGCGGACGGCGCCAATGGCCTGCGCCCGAGCGAAGAGTCGGATCTGGATCGCAACGTGTTCGGTACTTACGTCGAGTTGTCCGGCGATCTCACCGAGCGCTTCTTCGTCGACGCCGCCACCCGCTGGGAGCATTACGACGATGCCGGCAGCAAACTGACCGGCAAGCTCAGTGGTCGCTACAAACTCACCGAGCAATGGGCCCTGCGCGGTGCGGTGTCGAACAACTTCCGCGCGCCGTCGCTGGCCCAAAGCGGCTTCCAGAACACCACCAGCAACTTCGGCGATGGCGGCACGCTGACCGACATCCGCGTGCTCTCGGTCAACGACCCGATCGCCCGCGCACTCGGCGCCGAGAAGCTCGATCCGGAAACCTCGAAGAACTTCAGCCTCGGCCTGACCTTTCAGTTGAATGAACGCTTCGATGCATCCCTGGACGTGTTCCGCATCGACGTCAAAGACCGCATCACCCTGTCGCAACGCATTGGCAGCGATGCCCTGGAAAACTACATCAACGACAACTTCGGCGTTGCTGGCGTGCACGACGTCAACTTCTTCACCAACGCCGCCGACACCAGCACCCACGGCGCCGAACTGGTGCTCAACTACCATCAGCCGTTCTACGAAGGGCAATTGGGCCTGACCACCGCGTACACCTACAACCACACCAAAGTCACCAGCACCAAAGGCACGCCGTCGCAATTGACGGCGTTGGGCATCGGCAACGACGCCCTCGTTGGCGTTGAAGAAACCAACACCCTGACTGATGCTGCGCCGAAGGATCGCTTCATCTTTTCCGCCAACTGGGCCAGTGAACACTGGGGCTTGCTCGGTCGCTTGACGCGCCAGGGCGAGACCACCCGGGTGTTCGATTTCGGCGACTCGCAGCCCGAGCAAACCTATGGCGCGGTGTGGCAACTGGACGCCGAAGTGGCTTACAAATTTACGCCGAAATTCAACATTGCCGTAGGCGGCAATAACCTCACCGACAACTACCCGGAACGTTCCGGTTCGGCGATCAACTACGGCGGCAACCTGCCGTACGACGTGCTCTCGCCAATCGGCACCAACGGCGCCTACTACTACGCCCGCGCTACCTATGGTTTCTGACGCGGGGCCGGGGCGGCATCTGCCGGTTTTTCAGGCGTTGCTGATCACGCTGGGCATGGTGATCACCACCGACATCCTGAAAACCGCGCCGACCGTGGCGCTCAATGTCGGACCGCAATATTTCTATCTGGTGTGGGTGCTGGGTGGCGTCGCATCAATGATCGGCGCGCTGTGTTTTGCCGAGATGGCCACAGCGTTTCCGCACCCGGGTGGTGACTATCATTTTCTGCGCACGGCGTATGGCGAGCGTATGGGATTCTTGTTCGCCTGGTCGCGGTTTTCGGTGATGCACACCGGGTGGATAGCGTTGTCGGCGTTCATGTTTGCCGATTACGTCGATGCGGTGGTGCCGTTGGGACAGTACGGTTCGGGGCTGTTTGCCGGGGCGGTGATTGCCGCGTTGGTGCTGCTTAATCTCACTGGCAAGCACGTTGGTTTTATTACCCAGACCTTGTTGGTGGGGCTGTTGGCGCTGGGCTTTTTGAGCATCGCCAGTGCCGGTGTTTTTTTGGCCTGGCAAGGCATCGAACCACCTGCGCCGAGTGTCCCGCCCATTGCGCAAGACACTGGCATGGCCGGCTTCTCGGCGGCGATGATTTTTGTCTTTCTGGCGTTCGGCGGCTGGAGCGACGCGGCGACGTTGTCGGCAGAAGTGCGTGATGGCCGGCGGGGGATTTTCATTGCCATGCTCGGTGCGCTGAGCGTGTTGATGGCGATCTATCTCGGGTTGAACTGGGCGTTTGTCGAGGGCCTGGGATTCGCAGGGTTGGCTGCCAGCAATGCTCCGGCCGTAGAGTTATTGAACCGCGCATTCGGTGCGCCGGGTGTCATGCTGATTTTGCTGATGGTCGGCATCGCCGCGATAGCGACCATCAACTCGACCTTGCTGGTCGGGGCGCGTACCACCTACGCTGCCGCGCGCGACGTGCCGCAACTGCGCAGTTTCGGTGCTTGGGACGATCGGCATGGTGTGCCGCGCAAAGCGTTGCTGGCGGAAGGTGCGGTGGCGTTGCTGCTGGTGCTGTTTGGCAGTTTTACCCAGAGCGGTTTCAACACCATGGTTGAGTACCTGACTCCGGTGTATTGGTTGTTTTTGAGTTTGAGCAGCGTGGCGCTGATTATTCTGCGGGGGCGTTTTCCCGAGGTGCCGCGGCCGGTGAAGGTGCCGTTGTATCCGCTGTTGCCGTTGCTGTTTTTCGGGTTGTGCCTGTATATGCTGTATTCCAGCGTGACGGTGGTGGGGGTTGGGGCGTTTTTTGGGATTGGAGTGTTGCTGGTTGGTGCCGTGCTATTGGCCGGGTTGAGCCGTTTAAAAGCGAACCCTCATCGGAAACGCCGCCCGCCCAGCCCTCTCCCGGAGGGAGAGGGGGCCGACCGAGGTGTCTTGCGTGATACATCGACCTGACAGACTGAGTCGATTATGGATTCAGTGAAGCACGTTCAGGTCGGCGTACTTCTTCAATATCCCCGGATCGGTTCCCTCTCCCTTTGGGCGGTCCGACGTTTCGGGAGGGCTAGGGTGAGGGGCTTCTAGAAGGACACCTCCGCCGGCTGCGACAACCGCAGCACCGACAAGTCCCCCGTAATACGCTTGTAAGCCAGACGAATCGCTTCGATGCTGGCCCCATTCTTCGGGCTGTTCTCATGCAAAATCACAATCACCTTGGTGCTCAAGCGCTCAGGTTCTTTCGCGCCCTTATCCCGCCACTGCCCATAAGCATCGAACACACTGAAACCATCAGGAAACCGCGACGTGACTTCCTGATCAAGAAACTCACGCCAGCGCGCCGTGCTCACCGCACCTTCCTTGCCATCAATTGAACCCACCGAAAAGTACAACTCGGTGCGAATCCACTGCGCCTGTGCCGGCCGCGAGGCATCGCCTTGCAGGGTCGAGCTGGCGGGATCATGGGTGTGAACGGACGCAGGAGGAGGGCTGGCACAACCGGCGACGGCCAGGAACAAGGCCGCCAGTAAAAGACGTTGAGGCATGGAACATCCTTATTGATCGTTAGGTGAACCGCTCGAGTATAAGGTTGCGGTTTACCGGCCAATAAAGACCTAAAAAGCAGGCTGATAGGCGCTTCGGGAATAACCCGCTTACGTCGTCGCCGGCGGTTTCGCCAAGGCAATTTCCGCCGCCCCCAAACGCTTGAGAATCTCGAACAGCAAATCACTTTTGGTCACCCCGACAATCCTCGGGCTGCCCACATATCCTGTGACCGTCAAAGTAATCCCGTCCGGCGACAATTTGCTGAAGCGCACAAACGGCGCCGGTTTATCGAGGATGGTTTCGTTCTCCCGATAGGTGTTGACCAACAGGTCCTTGACCTCTTCGGGATCGATGTCCAGCGGGAACACCAATTCCAGTGACGCCACGCCTTGCGCGCTGCCGCCCAGGGTCACGTTGCGCAGGTTCTGCGAGATCAATTGCGAGTTCGGCACGATGACGATCGAGCGGTCGCTGAGCTGGATTTCCGTGGCGCGCACGTTGATGCGGCGGATGTCGCCTTCCACACCACTGATGCTGATCAAGTCGCCGACTTTCACCGGTCGTTCAGTCAACAGAATCAGGCCCGAGACGAAGTTCTTGACGATCTCCTGCAGACCAAAGCCGATACCCACCGACAGCGCACTGACGATCCACGCCAGATTGGTCCACTGCACGCCCAGTGACGACAGCGTCAGCAGAATCACGAACGCGTAACCGATGTTGGAAAACAGCGTGCTCAGCGACGCGCACATGCCCGGATCCATGTCGGTCTTGGGCAGAAACTCATTGTCGAGCCAGCGGCGCAGGGCGCGTATCAGCCAGATACCGATCATCAGCGCCAGCACGGCATTGAGCAGGTGGCCGGGAACGATGTTCAGCTTGCGCAGCCCGGCGCCGCCGAGGATCGCCATGATGTTGCTCGCCAGTTGCCCCAGCGTGGTGCCGATGCCGCCGACAAACAGGGCGATGACCGCCAGCAAAAGCAGCGCTGCCCGACTGAAACCCGACAGCAGAATCTCGATCTGATCAAGCCGTCGATCGCCAATGCCGAGCAGCTGTTTGAGCGCCTTGCCGCTGGCGTGCCGTGGCGAAAAAACATGCTCACAGACGTCCTTGACCAGTTGAATCAGCAGGTAGAAACCCGACAAGACAATGTACGCCCACACCAGCTCATAACTGATGAACCGCGCCAGCGACACATAGCCGGTGAGCAGAGCGATCGCCGAGACGAACATCGAGATGCTCGCGATGGTGTAAATCACCCCGGCAAATGTGCTGTTGGCCGCCGAGGCATCATTGGCCGCGACCAGTGCCTTGCGCACTTTGCCGACGCGCAACAGCAGGACCGTCACGATCGCCAGCACGACGATCGAAATGACCCCGCGCCCGGCGATCACGATCTGGCTGCTCATGCCCGTGGCATTGCTAACCTGCACCAGCGTCACCAGCACCAGTAACGTGCAGGACAGAATGCGCGGGTAGGGTTTGAGCGCCAATGCCACTTGATCGGCAATCGCTGGCAGGCGCCACGAGGGATGCTCGGTCGACAGCAACGCACGGCTCAATCCGGTGAGCAGCACGCAGGCATAGACGACTTTTTCGAACTCTTCGGAGAAGGTTTCCAGCACCGGCGGCAAAGGTTGGTGGCGGGTGCAGGCATAGAACAGCAATTGCAAAGCAATCGCGGTGGTGGCGATGGTTGCCAGCGCCGAGGCGAACGCCAGCGCACTGCGACGCAGGCGACCCTCGGGCATGCGGTAAATGCACACCCAGGTCAGACCGCGTTCGGCCAGTCTGCGGCCGAACGTCCAGATGATCAGCGCCAACGCCATCAACACACTGGTGTAGAAACGTTCCCCTGGTGCCCACACGGTGGCCCAGGTGTCGCGCACCTGCGCGACGAAAAAGCGTAAACGCTGACGGTCGTCGTCACTCGGGCTCACCAGCGGCGACCAGAAACTCGGGCTCAGCACGCTGTCAGTGCCCAGCGTCAGCTCACTTTCAAGCAGTGTGCGACGGATGCCGGCGATCTGCGTAATCAGATCCGCCGCGCTCTGTTTCAGCGCCGCCAGGCTCTTCAATGTGCCGTCGACCTTGCTCTTCTGCTCGGCCAGCGACGCTCGTTGCGCGACGATGTCTGCTTGCTCAGCTGCCAGATCGGCATCCGGCGCCGCCCCCAGCACCCCCAACTGCACCGCCAGTTGCGCCTGCTGCGGCAACAACGCCGCCGACAACCGATCGACATCCAGAATAAACGCCTGCACCCGATCCTGCGGGCCTTCGAGCTGGTTGTAGTTGTTCGCTGCGGAAATCTGTTGTTTGAGGCCATCGAGGCGTTGTTGCAAGGCCTGCAGATCGCTTTGCGAAATCACCGGCAATGGCGCAGCCGCGGTGGTTACCGGCGCCGGCAAGTCGGCTGCCCATAGCGTCGGACTACCGCCAACCAGCAGCATGAATACGACAAAAAACAACGACTTCAATGTGTTGCGCATGGGTGCGGCGGCTCGAATTGATCACACAGTCTATGAGGTTAGGTGATCAAGCCGATCGGGGAGGAAAAGTTTCGGGCAGAGCAGGGCAGGTGCGCAGCGCTTCCAGACGAAAAAAGCCCGACGGGTGAGGTCGGGCCTTTCTTCGGTGACTGCGCTGAAACGCTGCATTCAGACGGCGCGGCGTTCGAGCAAACGGTCTGAACCGCCTTCGGCTACTGCGTCGCTGAACAGCGGGTCGATTTCGGTGGTGGCGGCTACCGCGTCGCTGAACAGCGGGTCAGTCTGAGTAGCGGCGGCCACTGCGTCGCTGAACAGTGGATCAGTCTGGGTGGCAGGTTCAGCGGCAAAAGCATTCAGGGCAAAGAGCGAGAAAGCGATGCTGAGAACGGTTTGGCGTTTCATGAGTGTGTGCTCCGTGGGGTAGTGGTGAGGTCTGGAGCCGATCTTACGCCGCGAACCTGATAAGAGAACTTCATTGAATTAATGGCTGTTATTGATGCGGTTAATGATCAGCGTTGATGTCGCATTCCAGAGAGGAATGCTGGGCATAAAATTAATGAATTTTTCTTATCTGATTTCTCGGCGTAGTTTCTTCTGAAACAGAAAGGAGTCTCGTCGTGCACCCAACATCAGCAGAAAAATTCGACACCTCCCGCGCCAGCGAATATGCCCGACAAAGCCGCATCGCCCTGGCCGGCTACGACGCCTGTCACGATCTGGCGGCCTGCATGTTGGCCGCCAGTCTCGGTTCGCGCCCGGCCAACATACTGGTGGTCGGCGCGGGCGGTACGGCACAGGAAATCATTGCGATGGCGGCGCTGGAACCGCAGTGGCGTTTCATCGCGGTCGATCCTTCCGCGCCGATGCTTGAAGCCGCCGTGCAGCATTTGGAGGCCAACGACTTGCTGCATCGGACGCAGGTTCATCTCGGGCATGTCGAGGACTTGCTGGCCGATGCGCAATTCGACGCGGCGACGTTGATCGGCGTGCTCCATCATCTGAACGGTGATGACCTCAAACGCCAGATCCTGCAATCGATTCAGGCGCGTCTCAAACCGGGTGCGCCGCTGATTGTCGCGGGCAACCATTACGCCTATGCCAGTCAGCCGTTATTGCTGGAAGCGTGGGGGCAGCGCTGGCGCCAGCAGGGTGCGAGCGCGGAGGAGGTGAAGGCCAAGCTGGGCAAGATTTTGCAAGGCGCCGATCCGCCGCATTCCGAGGCGGCGGTTCAGGCGCTGTTGCATGACGCCGGATTTGGCGAAGCGACGCGGTTCTTCAGCAGTTTGTTCTGGGGCGCGTGGCTGACGTGTAAAACGGACGCCTCTAAAAGTAGCGACTCGGCACTTCCCCCAACACTTGCTTGAACACCGTCGCAAACGCACTGGAGCTGCTGTATCCCAAGTCCATCGCGACTTGTGTGACCGACTGACCTTTGCCCAGCATGACAATCGCTGCCAGCAGACAGGCTTGTTGCCGCCATTCGATATAGCTGACCCCGGTGTGCAGGCGAAAATGGCGGGTAAAGGTGCGTCGGCTCATGCCCGCACGTTGCGCCATTTCGTCGATTCCGATTTCCAGCGAAGGCTGCTCCAGAAACGCGCGACACACCGTCGCCAGCCGTGGCTCCGCCGGCAACGGCGCATTGAGCGAGAGCGCGGGCATGCTGGCGATTTCATGCAGCAGCAAGCCCATCAAATGGCCGTCATGGCCTTGGGTGGAATAGCGCGCGGGCACATCGATGGCTTTCATCAGCAGATGACGCAGCAACGGCGACACGTCCAGCACCTGGCATTGTTCCGATAGTCCGAGGCGCTGCGCCGCTTGCTGGCGGATATAGGTGTTGTGCAGTGTGACAGGCCCACGCATTTGCATGGCGTGGCGCAGTCGTGCGGGAACCCAGATGCCGCGCTGCGGCGGTACGACCCAGTTGCCGTCGTCGGTGAACACGGTGATGACGCCGCTGGCGGCATAGGCGAACTGGCCGCGCTGATGATCGTGCAGCGGGAACAGCGTCCCGTCCGCGTAATCAACGGCGGTGACGACGGCATCGCGTGGGGTGTTCTGGTAAGGATGGCGGCTCATTTCTCGCATGGCCCGATTCTAATGAAAGTTGGCCTGTGACTGAAAGCAGGCCAGGCCTATTGCCGGCATATTTCTCCGCGCCCGAGTACTTCCGCTCGGCACCGGGAAAGATTGACCATGCAAAAGAAACATCTGCTACTCGCCGTTCTGGTGACGGCGGTTTGGGGATTGAACTTCCCCGTGACCAAACTCGGCCTTGCCGCTATCGATCCGTTATTGCTGACCGCGCTGCGTTTCACGCTGGCCGCATTGCCCTGGGTGTTTTTCGTCGAGCGTCCACGCGTGGCGTTCCGCTGGCTGGCCGCCTACGGCTTGATCTTCGGCGTGGCGATGTGGGCGTTGATCAACCTCGGTATCGCCTGGGGCGTGCCTCCCGGAACGGCATCGTTGCTGATCCAGTTCAGTGCATTTTTCACCTTGGGCTGGGGCGTGGTTTTTTTCGGCGAACGTCTGGGGCGGTTGCAATGCCTTGGCACGTTGTTGGCCGCTGCCGGCCTGATGGGCATCGTACTGAGTCGCCCCGGCGACGCATCGACGGCAGGTTTGGCACTGGTCATTGGCAGCGCCCTGGCGTGGAGCATTGGCAACGTCGTGATCAAGGTCTCGAAGGTGCGTGAGATTTTCGCATTTGTGGTATGGGCGAGTTTGTTTCCCCCCATCCCGCTCATGCTGCTGACATGGCTGCTGCATGGCACCGCACCGTTCACTGCACTGGCGTCGCAGCTCAATGCGATGACGCTGTTTTCGCTCGCGTTTCAGGTCTATGCCGCGACGCACTTCAGTTACTGGGGATGGAACCTGCTGTTGCGCGAATACCCGATGTCGCGAGTGGCACCGTTGTCGCTGTTGATCCCCGTATTCGGAATCTTCAGCTCGATGGCGATCTTCGGTCAGTATCCCAGCCTCTTTGACTGGCTTTCGATCTCGCTGGTGTTACTGGCAATCCCTTTGGGATCAGGGCACGTGCACGCAATGTTGCTGCGCCTTCGGGTTCGCCAGCCACTGTGCCCTGGATAACCCGTAGCACTTGCACAGGGCAGGTGCCCCGGAAAGGTTCAATTCGGCGTCATATAAGTGCCCGGCGCCGATTTTCAACAGCGCTTTTTGCGAACGAAGGTTGGCGGGGCCGATGTGGAAATAGACGGTGTCGTAGACCTTGAAGGCATGTTCCAGCATCAATCGCTTCAACTCACGATTGGCATCGCCACCCCATTTCTCCCGCACCAGAAAGGTGTAGCCGATGGCGATACTCTCAGGTTGATCAGGCGGGATGTAGTAGCTGGACATTCCGACGATCTGCGCAGTTTCGATATCAATGACGGCGAGTGCTTTGCGGGTGGCCAACCGCGCGGCGAAGTACGCTTCAAACACTTGCCGTTCGTAGCGATCGCTGGCGGGGTGGCCGGTCCAGATGAGCGGGTCACTGGCCGCCAGAAACAGTGTTTCAAAATCACTGGCGATCAACGCCCTGAGCTTCAGCGTGCTTCCATAAAGAGCGGGTTGGCAGTCGAAGTCGCCTGCAGGCATGGTTTGCGTTCCTGGCCGAATTGGGAAGTGCGGCTAGTTTAGGGCGGGAACAGGTGATGGAAAGATCCAATTCGATGGGTATTCAAGGAGCCAACGGTCTGCGGATTTCGCAGGGTAAGTGGGTGCATCCCCTGAAGTGGTGTCGAAGTTGGTTGTGGAGCTGCTGTTTTGAAGGATGTGCGCGCATTTAGCGTTGGCCTGTGGGTCGATAGCGTTCATGGCTGAATGGATGATGTCGGCCAATGTCGGCCCTGCAATGATCCTGTAAACATAGAGGGTTCGGAACGTCAGCCGGCAGCAGGGATGGCAGCCTGCTACGCTCAAGTGACCTTGCTAAGGGGGACTGCTTTTTCACACAAAATTCGGACTTGGGTTGATGGCCAGGAGGCGTTCAGTGAAAGTTAATAACCTCTTTATTATAAGTGTCGAAGCGGATGCACAAATAAAAGGCAGTGCTCGAGGGTTTCTGTACAAGTACATGCTCAACAACAATGCGGAGAATATATTCGTTTACGAATTCAACGCTGAGACAGCCATCGCCACGCTTCAAACTTCGGCTAAAAAAGAAGACGGAGGCGGCTGGGTATTGATATCGAGTCCTGCGCCAGAGAGCAACGATGAAGAAGCCGAGAGTGATGAGTACATCAACCCGTTCACCACGTTCGCAAAAGAAAATCTAACCGGCGTGAATGAAAACCAGGCAGCCTCCGCGAAGCAGTACAGGCTGTCTCACCAAAATGGCGCAATCATCGCGTGTCATGCGTCCTCTATGGCGTTGTGTAACATCGAGCCAGAATTGTTCGCCCAGAATCTTATTGTTTGTACAAAAAAACCAGGGAATGAGGTAAATGGGATTTTCCCCGTGTTTGACAAGATTGTTTTTAATGCATGCAATGCCGCAAAAATATTTGAGAAAGCAGCGGAAGTGAAGCAAAACACCAATTTCTGGACGAGCGATAAGAAAAAAATAGGCAATGGCAAAAAAGCGCAAGAGATAAACGTTGCGCGCTTTAAACAAAATGGCGTAGATGAAACCGGTGAGTTGACCTTAAGTGCCCATCTACAAGAAATCGAATTGCGCCAAAACTTTTTTAATCCTGTATTCAGGTTCCTCAATATTTACGGACGCTATTTCAATAAGAACATCATCGTTGCCGGCTATGATCAAGCGTTAACGGCAGCGGACCTGAGTAAACAGTTAGTCGATAACGGCAAGTTGACGGCGCTTGAAAAGCTCAAAGTAAGCGGGCGAAAAATGCTTTTGGAAAATGCGTCGACGAAACCGCTAGGCTGGGTAGGAGGTAACGGGGTCGCCCCCAAGCATAAGTTTTTTTACAAATTCACCGCCGCCGAGGGCAATGTCAACAACGCTACGATCGTCCCCGTTGAATGGTCTGAATGGACGGATCAAAAAACGGGCTGAGCCTGGAGTCAATGCCCGCTTCTTTGCGAGGATTGGCCATCAATCTGCCAATGGCAGGTGATCTGTTCCCCTGTAGACAAGCCCGATCAGGTACGCCACTGCTCGACCAGCGGCACCAGCGCAATGATGATCATGATGCCCCCAGAAGCACGACTTGTAATCGACGCTGTTCATGAAACGGGTGGTGCAGGATCGGCTGTTGCCGTTGTAGCTGCGCATCTTGGACCGGTTGTCGCACGTGCGAGATACAAAGACTTCGCCGCACGAGTGTGCTCCTTGATGCTGAGAACTGGTTTCAGCTTTCGCTGGTTTCGACCGGCTCTGCGGCTTCAGCTTCCAATTTCGCCCGATCAGCCTTGCTGATGTATTTAGGCTTTTTCGGCGCCAGTTTGGCGCTGGCCTTTTTGGCCTTTTCCTTGAACAACTGCTTGAGTTTCTTTTGGCGATTCATGTGTTCTACCCGGTCTGCAAGTTTGAATATCGGTTAGCGAAGGGCGTAAACGTACGCATCAATGGACGAGCCACAAGATATGCACGTTGCCCTCGAAAAGGGGCGAATCCTGACGTAAGCCTCGGGCCAAGGCAATGCCAATTCCTCACATGGCGATAAAGTCACGCACAGCCTTGATGGTCGGCGCGGGGGCTTCTTCCATCAACCAATGTCCTGCCGCCGGAATCACCACCTCGGTGACATTGTCCGCAGCATTGCGCATGACGATCGCTTCGTTGTTGCCGAAGGACTTTTAACCGCCCACGGCCAGCACCGGCATGCTCAAGTGTTTCTGCAGGACCGGAGCGTTGTCGAGGGCGTCCTGACGAATGCTGCGGAACTGCGCGAACGCCGCGTGCATGGCGCCAGGGCGGGCATAAAGCCTGGCGTAATGCTGGCGGGTGCCTTCATCGACTTTGGCCGGGTTGCCGGCGAACTCGTTCCACGCACGTGCATGGTGGCACCTTCGACCTTGATGTCCTGAGTGTGGAAGGTCGGCGGGAAGGGGACGACCTCGGCAAAAGCCTGGACACTCAGGGTCAAAAGGGCGAGGGCGGCCAGTAGCGGGCGGTTATGGCGAAGTCTCCAGGCGTGGGGGCGATGGAGACAGCGTAGACGTATCGATCAGGGCCGGCGGAGTTTCATCCAGAAGCGAACGCCGCCTCGATAAACGCCCCCAGCGCCTGCTCTTCAAGAATCTCGATAGAGAAATGTCCGAAGCGTTTCGGCAGCCAGATGATGCGCGTTCCGGACGGCGATTGCAGGTTTTCGCGAGTCAGTGGTTGGCCGTTTTCGTCTTCCGGCTGAACACCGCTGGCGAGCAGTTCGTCGTAAGCCAACTCGATATTCGGGGTCGTGTAGCAATGGCGGTAAATCATGCCTTCGCCCACTGTATCCAACAGCTCCTTGAGATTCCCCGCCAGCGGCTGGACCAGCATGAAGCGTTCCTGACCGATCAATGCGACGGCATAGCGCACGTGCAGGCCCCCGCGATTCCAGATCTGCGTTGTGGAGATCCGCGCCTGCAGTATCTGCGCGTAGTAGGCACAAGCTTGTTCAAGGTCTTTGACCAGTACGTCGATGTGGCTGAACTTCAAGTCCATGAAATAGCTCCTGTCAGGCCGTGTTGATGGGCTGGGTGTAATCGACGACCGGCCAGCTGGAATAAACTAAGCTGATGTGTAACGTCAAGATGACACAGGAGCATCCCCCCATGAAGGCGCGCCGCATGATCAAGTCACGTAAGTTGATTGCAACGATTTCTTCCTTGGCCCTGGTCTTCAGTTCGGCGATGGCATTGGCTGATCCCGGTAATGGAAAGGGCCAGGGCCAGGGCCAGGGCAATGGCAAGGGTAATTCGCAGAATGTGCAGGGCCACGGCAACCAGAAAGGTAACAGCAACAAGGGCAACAACGCTGGCGGTGACTGGAATGATGGACCAAGCATCAATCGCGGCAATGTGCTCGGAATTGTCGGAGGCTATCGCGACTACTGGAGCCCGGGCCCCTCGCTGCCACCGGGCATTCAAAAGAATCTTGCACGCGGCAAGCCATTGCCGCCCGGTATCGCGAAAAAGCTCGATGGACGTCTGCTCGGTCATTTGCCGCATTACGATGGCTACGAATGGCAGCAGGCGGGCACGGACCTGATCCTCGTCGCGCTGGCAACCGGCCTGATTTATGAGGTGCTCAACGGGGCATTTGATTAAGCGTTATCGCGCCGCAGATGTCGCCGCTGGCCAAGGTTGAAGTGTGGCTGCATTGCTGCAAGGCACGCAGCAATGATCTGCAAATGGAGGGTCTTGTTCGTCCGCTCATCGGTTATCAGACTGGAATCAACTGACGTTGAAGCAGCTTCCAGATAAGGAGAGATGACGATGGTTTCTGTGATCCGGTTTGAGCAGTTTGGCAATCACGACGTACTGCAAATGCAGACAACCGACAAGCAAGCGCCGGGGCACGGTGAGGTTTGGCTTGAGCAAGAAGCGGTAGGGGTCAACTTTCTTGATGTGACCCAACGCAAAGGCGCGGTCGCGGTTGCGTTGCCTTCCGGCTTGGGACTGGAAGGCGCGGGGCGGGTGGCCGCAGTGGGCACAGGTGTCAGTAGCATCGTTGTGGGTGATCGCGTGGCTTACGCCACCGGGCCATTGGGGGCTTATGCCTCGGCGCGGCTTTTCCCGGCAGAGCGCCTGGTCAGAATTCCTGATGCCTTGTCTTGCGATGAGGCGGCGGCGGTGATGTTCAAGGGCATCACCGCGCAGTATTTATTGAAATCCACCTATCCCGTAGGGCCGGGCATCACCCTGTTGCTTTACGGGGTGGCGGGCGGTTTGGGGGCGATCATGGCGTCATGGGCAAGGCATCTGGGCGCGACGGTGATCGGTGTCGTGTCGAAGCAGGCCAGTGTCGAAAAGGCCCGGGCGTCGGGTTGTAACGAGGTGCTGGTGTTCGACGCCGAGACCCTGGCAGCGGACGTCGCACGACTCACCGATGGGCAGAAGGTCGATGTGGTGTATGACCCGATCGGGCGGGTGTCTTTTCAGGCGTCACTGGACAGCTTGCGCCCGCGTGGTTTGATGGTGTCGTTCGGCGCCTCATCCGGTGCGCCGGCAGCCGTGGAACTGGCGACACTCAACAGCAAGGGTTCGCTGTTTTTGACCCGTCCCTCACTGGCTGCGCACACTGCGACGGCTGCTGAGTATCAGGCGCGTGCGCAGGATGTTCTGGCCGCTGTCGCAGCCGGTATCATCCAGCCACATATCTGGGCGAGCTATCCATTGGCCGATGCCGCACTGGCGCATGCCGACCTGGAAACGGGCCGATCTTCTGGGGCGATCATTCTGAAACCATGAATCTTGATGTCTTGAGCAATCAACACGGCGATGAGATCGCTGCATTCCTGGCCGTCGCCTCGCAAGGTTCCTTTGTCGCGGCGGGTCGGCTGCTGCAACGCCATCCGACGATTATCTCCAAGCGCCTTGCCGCGATGGAGAAGCGTCTGGGCGTTCGCCTTGTCGAGCGCTCGACCCGTCAGGTCCGCATTACCGAGGCCGGCGCCCAATTGGAGCAGCGTCTGCGTTCGGCCGTCGAACTGATGAACGACGCCCAGCAGCAAGCGGCGCAGGGGGCCGGCGAACTTCGCGGCACGTTGCGTCTCGCATTGCCGGCCGCCATGGGCCGACTCTGGCTGGGGCCGATGTTGCCGGAGTTTCTCAAAGCTCATCCGCAAGTTTCGATTATTGCCGACTACAGCGAGGGGTTGGTCGACATCATCGAGCAGGGGTTTGACGCCGCCATTCGTATCGGCGAGCTGGAGGATAATCGGCTGATCGCGACGAAGCTCAGCAACCACCGGCGGATTCTGTGCGCCTCGCCAGCCTATCTCCAGATGCATGGCGTGCCTGCAACACCTGAGGATTTGCTTCAACACAACTGTCTGCGTTTCAGCGGGTTGGCGTCTTTTCCGCTGTGGCGCCTTCATCGTGGCCATGAGCTGCAAACCGTTAGCGTCAAAGGCAACCTGACGGCCAGCGACAGCGAGTCGCTGCTGGCCGCTGCCCGGGCGGATGCCGGCGTCTTGGGCGCGGGCGACTGGTTGATGAGTCGCGATATCGCCGCCGGAAAGCTGATTCATGTCCTGCCTGACTGGCAACTGGATAGCGCGGGAGGTGTGTATCTGGTCAGACCCTCGGCGCGGTTTCCGACGGCGGTGGTCGTCGCGTTCAAGCAATGGCTCGAAGCGATGTTCGCGCCCGCGCCACCGTGGGCTTTTTGATCGCTGGCAGTGGTCTGCGGATGGCGCGAGTGACAGCAGATTTGCCTGCAACACCGCGCGCCATCCACCTCGATCAAACGATTTTCAAAGCACTCAGCACGATCAGCGATTGCTCGGCAAAAGCCTGGGCCTGTTCTGTCAGTGCGGCGATGTTGGCTTCGGCGGTGGTCAGCGTTTTGCCGTCCTTGACCAGCACTTCGTTTTGTTCGGCAATGACGCTCCACGCCAGTTGTGCCCACTCTGCCGGGTGCTGTTTGCCCTGGCGGATTGCAATCAGGAACAGTTGCTGGAAGCGGCTGACCGTGACGCCACCCCCGGTGACCGGGCTGCTCAGCACTTGAATGTCGGCGTTGAACAGCGCGCGCTTGCACAGTTGCAGGTTGAACGCAGCGCAGCGTTCGTACACCCGCGCCTCGGCGGCTTCGCTCTGGCACGGGGCTACCGCGCCCATGCTGACCAGGATGGCGATGGCCTGTTCCAGATCGTCGTAGGCCATTGGCGACACCGCATCGAGCAGCTGCTGCATCGTTTTGGCTTCATACATCTGGTCCGCGAGGGCATTGAGGAGCGGGCGGTAAATTTCCGCTTGCAGCGTCGCTGCGCCAGCGGGGCCGGTGACGCTGGAGGCTACGTTTTCTGTCGGCTGCATCAGCACAAATCGCGTATTGAGCATGCGCGAGCGGCGCTCGGTCGCGCTGAGTCGGTTGGCACCGCGCACGTACAGGTCGCGACGGAAAGCCTGGTTGACGAAGTAGTCACGCGCCTGCTCGCGCATCACCGGGTGTTCGATACCGTCGAGAAAGGCCAAGCCTTCGGCGCTCAGGTTGAGTGCGTCAACCGAATCCATCGGCACCGCCGTCGTGACGTAATCGAGCTTGGCCGGGGCCAGTGCATCAACCATGTCGGCGAAATACATGCAGTTCCAGTCGCGATTGAAATATTCATGGGCGACGTACTGACGGTCCTGGCCTTTGATGGTTTGCAGCCTGGCCCCCAAGTGCGGCGCGGCAATGGCGTATTTGGGGTTGGCCGCCAGCAGCGCTTCGGAAAACTGCAACGCGGCATCGATGCGCTGATCCGCTCGCGTCGAGTGACTGGCAAAGCGGTCGTGCAGGCTGAACAATTGGCGCAACGGCGCAGCAGGCGACCAGCCCGGGAATGCGTTGTAGCTGACGTAGAGATGACCACCCGGTTTGAGGTGGCGTCGGGCGAATTCGACAATCAGCTTCTGGTTGTCACGGCTGACCCAGGTCCAGATGCCATGCAGGCTGATGCTGTCGAATTGCGGCAAATCATGGCGCGCCAGCAGTTGCTCGAAGCTGTCGTCGTACAGCCGCGCACCGTTATTGCCAAGCGCCGCGAGTTCAATCGCATGGGCCGCCTGACCGGGGTGGAAGTCCGTACCGACGAAGCCGGCCGGGTTGGCCGTGGCGTGAATATTGATTGACACACCCTGACCAAAACCGAGTTCGCAGTGATAACCGTCGGGGTTGTCCAGACCGGCAAAGCCGCGCAACAACAGGCAGTAACGCTGGAATACCGGATTGATTTCCCGGCTATAGCTGTAGGTGTAGCCTTCGTCCGTGAAATAACCTTCGTTCCAGGCGTTGCTCATGGGTGCAGCCTCTTGAATCGTCATTGAAAGTGGCTTTATACGTGATGGACTCGCGCCATTAAAACCTCTCGGTGTCCACCAGGATGTTGTCGGCAGGATCGAACCATTCGATAGGGTCCATGTGGATATTTCGCAGGGCCACGGTTTGCCGGTGAGATACGTACAGCGGCTCGGCCCAATAATTGATCAGCATCGAGCGTCGGCGCGCGCCCGAAAGATTCCGGCTGCCGGCATGCAGCAGGTCGACATCGAACACCAGAATGTCGCCCGCACGGCCCGTGAGCTGGACGGATCGCGTCTCATCATGGACGTCAGCGGGCGGTGCTCCGGACACGGCAGCGAATGGCGCCAGTCCTGACCCCGGGGCACGGGCCAGCGATCCGACGGCAGTACACCCGCATCAAACGCCTGGCGCAGGTCGTCCAGCCACTCGGCGGGTATGGCGCGACGGAGCAGGGCAAAACCCTGCTGATGAAGCTGTTCACGGTTATTCATGATCGGACGTGTTCGCTCCTCACAAACGCACGCCCATCTCCAGGGCGCGGGTCTCGAAGCCAAACTCGGCATACATGCGCACCGCACGCTCGTTGAACGGCCAGACCGTCAGGCGCAAGTCTTGAGCATTTTGCTCGATAGCCCAGTCTTTCACCCGTTGAATCAGCGTGCGGCCAATGCCTTTGCCCCAAAACGGCTCGGCCACACAGACTGACCCGATGCGAACCACGTTCTGCGGCTGCATCAGCGGGCCGGAACTGGCGGACAGGGTGGCCGTAATGAACGCCACGGGGCGCTCAGCGGCGCTGGCGATATAGACGATCTGGCCAGGCTTTTCGAATACCCCGGCCCAGTGCGGCAAGTCGCGGGCAAAATCTTCGGTCGCGGCGGCGTAGATATCGGGGCGGGCGGCGTGGTGTACCGAGTTGAGCAATTGGCCCAGCTCGCTCATTGCCAGCGCATCGGCGGCAGTGGCTGTGCGGTAGGTGATGATTTCTTCCATGATAAAAATTGCTCCTTGGGTGTGTTTATAAGTTCGCATCCTGCGGTAAACGGCGAAATAAAGCATCCGGGATCCTGCTGCATTTCAACGAAGCAGGGTGCACCTGGGTCGCTTTTTCAGGCCAATCTGTGCATTGAATGTTTCGGCGTTAAACGAATAATCGAGTGCTCGAATCTTTTGGAGTTGGGCACTGTATGGAAGCGTTACGCATTCAATCTGGCGACATTTATCGTTCATGGACGGCAGCCTCGGAGCGTCGCCCATGAGCCTGCATACCCGCACCAAACGCCTGACTGTACCGCAATTGGTGGCCATGAAAGGCCAACAGAAAATCGTCTCGCTCACGGCCTATTCCAGCGCGATTGCCAAACTGATCGACCCCATCGTCGACTTCATTCTGGTCGGTGACTCCACGGCCATGGTCGGTTACGGCCGCCCCTCGACACTGAGCATGCAGCTCGAAGAAATCATCGGTCACACGCGTGCGGTGGTCGATAGCACGCGCCTGGCCTGTGTGGTGGCCGACATGCCGTTCGGCAGTTATCAGGAATCCCATGAACAGGCCTTTCGCAATTGCGCTCAGGTGTTGGCGCGCACCGGTTGTGATGCGGTGAAGCTGGAAGCCAACAAGGCCTTGGCGCCGACGGTCGAGTTTCTGGTGGCGCGCGGGATTCCGGTCATGGCCCATGTCGGGTTGATGCCGCAGTTCGTCAATGTCATGGGCGGTTTCAAGGCCCAGGGCCTGACGGCCGAAACCGCTGCGGTGATTGCCGAAGACGCCCGCGCCAATCTCGACGCGGGCACCTTCAGCCTGTTGCTCGAAGGTGTGGCGGAGGGCGTGGCGCGGCAGATTACGCTGGAGTCGAAAATGCCCACCATCGGCATCGGCGCTTCACCGGCCTGCGACGGGCAGGTGCTGGTCACCGAAGATGTACTCGGCCTGGGCGGTGAACATCTGCCGCGCTTCGTCAAACGTTACGCCGATGTCGGTGCGGTGATCAGCGAGGCTTGTGCGCAGTTTGCTGACGATGTGCGCCACGGCCGGTTTCCTGAAGCGCGGCATTGCTATGGACTGTAGACGCGGTTTTCTTCAGTGATCGACTGCGCCAGTCGTTGCACCGCGTGGGCAATGTTCTTGTCCCAATCGAGGCTGTAGCTCAGGCGCAGGTGCTGGTTCCAGGTGCCTTGCTGGCTGAAGATTTCGCCGGGGGCGATGACGATCCGCTCGGCCAGCAGGCGCTCGAACACCCGTTGCATGTTGATCGGCCGCACAGCCTTGAGCCAGAAACTCGCACCGCCTTGCGGGGCGAGCACCTGCCAGTGGTCGCTACCGTGCACTTCCAGCAAGGTCTGCAGCTGTTGCATGCGCTTGACCAACAGTGCGCGCAGCATAGTCAGGTGCTGGTCAATACGCCTGGAGTTGTAGAGTCTGGCAATCGCTTTCTGCCGCATCGGCGAGAGGCGAAATCCGCGCTGCATAAACAGTCGATGAAACTGCGCGGCCTGCTGGCGACACAGCACGTAGCCGTACGGCGCTTCGCCGCCAATAATCTTGTCGAATGTCGAGAACACCAGCAGCTTGTCCGGATCGGCAAAGTCCCGATAACGCGTAGCTGACTGGGAGAAACTCAACTCGCCCCACGTGTCGTTTTCGAACAGCCAGATCGCCCGCTCGGCCAGCCAGCGACAGATCTGCTGTTTATCCTGCGCGGGCATCAACTGGCCTTGAGGAATATTCACCGTGGAGGAGAGCACCGCCAAGCGTATCGGTTCGCGCGTGAGTAACGCCTTCAATGCAGGCAGGTTGAAGCGGCCGTCATCGCCGAAGGGCATTTCGACAACGCGGATATTGGCCGCCTGCAACTGGCGCAGAATCGCCCACGAGCAGGGCGATTCCACCAGCGCCACGCTGCCGCCGAGGTTCAAGGCGCCGAGCGATAATTCCAGTACGCTGCGCAGGTCCGCGCCGATATACACCTGCTCGGCCTGCCAGTGGTTGTGAGTGGAACGGGTGTAGCGTTCAGCCAGGGCCGCGCGCAATTCCGGCTCGCCGAGGGGCTGATAGAGCGGCGCGTGCGAGCGCGGGTATTGGCGGGTCAGTTCGCGCTCCATCGTCAACAATGGGCCTTGCAGCGACAGCAGCATCGCCGGCGCATCGCTGCTCAGGGCCAGCATGCCGGGCTGACGGGCGCTGGCGAAGACGTGATCCAGAAGATTGCCAGAGTTGGCCGTCACAGGTGCCGACGATATTGACCGGGTGAAATAGCCGAACCTGGCTTTGGCGTGGATTCTGCCTTCGTCCTCGAGCAGTGCGTAGGCGTATTTGGTCGTCGATACTGAAACGCCGAGGCGCAATGCCAGTTGTCGCAGTGACGGCAATTTTTGCTCACCCATGCCACTGGCGGCCTCGATCAATCCGACGAGGTAGTGGTAGACCTCCTGATAGGCGAACGCGGTGTCCTTGGGGGGCGTCAATGCTGTTCTCCTTGATTGTCAGCTTAGGGAGCAAACGGAAGACTGCGCTAAAGCAGTCAACTGTCCGTCTGCGCTGCCGCCCAGTGCTTCATCTCTTCAGCAATGAAGTGATTGACCAGGTCGCTGTACATTTTCTCAATGGCATCTGCATTCAAACCTTCGTTTTCGGCCCAGTCGCGACGGGTTGCCAACATCGCCTGAAAACGCTCCTGTGCCCGCACTGAGGCCGCCGAGGTCTTGAACTTCGAGGCAGCGAGTACGTACTGAAAGCGCTTGCCCAGCAGTTTGATCACCGCTTGATCGAGTCGGTCGATTTCACTTCGAATATCTTGCATGTCCGCACAGTCGGCGGGTTGTAACGTGTTGATGACGTCCATGTGCGTCTGTGCCTCTCGAATTGTTGTTGATCGTGCGGCGGGTTTTCAGCGGGTAAGCGCAGCGTTTTTTGTCACTTTGCCGGAGTTCTGAAAAAAACGCTCTGGGCGGCACGGTGCAAGGGCCGCAGATGACTGGCGATCCAGCAGCTCTTCACTGGCGAGGCGCCCGACGATTGCCGCCAGCGTCACACCGGGATGCATCGCGCAAACGTAAACTCCGCCGACACCGGGCAGGTAACCGACAACGGGGATGCCGTCAGCGGGCATGGGCCGGAACCCGACGACGACGGTTTGCGGCTCGATGGAAACCACTCTGTGAAGTTCATTTTGTATGGTTTCGGCGGTTCGCCAGGCAAGGTTTGTCGGCGAGTTGCCCGGCGCCTCGCCCAGATAATCTTCAGCGGCCAGCAACGTGCCGTCGGCACTTTGTCGAATTTCCATTTCGGGGCTGGAGATGATGCCTTTGACGAGGCCCGGTTGGGTCTTGTAGCGGATGAAAATGGCGGGGGAGGCGTCGATGGGCAGGGAGACGTTGAGCATCTGCGTTAACTGTTGGGTGCCGGTCCCCGCAGCAAGCACGACAAGGTCGGCATCGATCGTGCCCGCTGTGGTTTCAACGCCGGTGACATCGGCGTTGCAGGTTGTGAAACCGGTCACTCGGGTTTGCGTGAGCAATTGCACGCCCAGCGCCCGGGCGCCGGCAATCAGGGCGTGGGTGGTTTGCACGGCGTCGAGTGCGCCTTCTTCCGCGCGATACAACGCGCAGGGTGGGGGATTTTTCAGGTTGGGCTCGCGGGCAAGCACCTCGGCCGACGATAACAATGTCGCCGACGCCGGATACTCTGCTGATTCGTTGTACGACAAAGCCCCGGTCCAGCGAATCTGCAAATCCGGCAGCTCGGTTTCGAGTCGTCGGTATGCTTCTATGGCCATACCGCGCAACTGCGCAATCGGATCAGCGCCGGCGTGCGAGGCATTGATCCAGGCGAAAGAGTTTGCCGTGACGCCGCTCGCGATCTCGTCAGCCTCGATCAGCGTGACGTGCGCTCCTTTGCCAGACAGGTGATACGCGAGGGAGGCGCCGACGATGCCCGCACCGACCACCACAATTCGCCCACGTGCTTTATGATCCATTTCAACATTCCCTGTTGTCGATCGGCTGATCCTGCAGCAGGGAGACGCGGCGAGCAACCAGAAAAAAGCCCGGCCAAAGCCGGGCTCGTCCGCTGGCAACGGCTTAAGCAGGCATATCTCCGGCGGGCATTTGGAATGTCAGTCCGTGACGGATGCTCAGTCGCTATGGATCAAGGGTCAGATTACGACGCCGAATGCTGACTGACGTGTTTTGGCCCCGCTAACGCCCAGGCAATCAACCCGAACAACGGCACAAACACGATCAGCACGATCCACACACCTTTATTGCTCGCTTTCCCCTCGCTCTTGCGCACCCGATTGATGGCCCAGAGTTCAATCAGCAGAAGAACTGCCGCCAGTACGATCCACACGGTTTCGATTTGCATTGGCTACCTCCTGATAGTCTGTTCGTTAGGTGGCGTGGGGGGCGGCGGGTTCATTTATTTTTCTTCAGTGCGTTGAGCTGCCGCGCCAGTTGCAAGGCTACGCGGCCGCTGTTGAAAGTCGGCAGCAGGTGGGTGAAAGGGATTTCGATGATCCGGTTTTCGCGCACCGCGCGCAGTTGCGACAACACCGGGTCGTGGGTCAACAGATAGCGTTTGCGGCGAGCGGGTGACCATTCGGCGTCGGCCAGCAGGATCACGTCCGGGTCGCTGGCCAGCAGGGTTTCGCTGTTGACGGTGACTCGATAGAGGTTGATGTCGGCAAAGACATTGCGTGCCCCGGCAGCGGCCAATAACGGGGTGACAAACCCCCGCCGACCTTCGCTGTCGAGGCCTTTGACTTCGTTGTCGAGATAGAACACCGACAGCGATTTACCCGCACCGGCCAGGGCTCGGGCACTGGCGAGGTCGGCGTCCATGGCCTCACTCAATTGCCGCGCCTGTGGCTGTTTGTGCAGCAGCCTGCCCAAGGTCAGCAAGTCATTGCGCACATGCGCGAAGTAATCCAGCGAATGCCCGTTGCAGGCCGACTCCAAAAGATAAGAACCGACGCCATTGCGCGCCAGACCCGAGCGTGAAGTCACACCGTCGCCGAATGCCGTGGCGAACCCGCCAATCACCAGATCAGGTTTCTGTGCGTAAAGCACTTCGCTGGCCGGGTATTGCCGCGCGATCACCGGCACACCGAAATACGCGGCTGGCCGC
Organism: Pseudomonas sp. IT-232MI5; assembly: GCF_949767845.1. NCBI lineage: Bacteria > Pseudomonadati > Pseudomonadota > Gammaproteobacteria > Pseudomonadales > Pseudomonadaceae > Pseudomonas > Pseudomonas sp. IT-232MI5. The sequence goes on along the minus strand of NZ_CATKQE010000011.1, from coordinate 90,188 downwards.
TGACCGGCATCGGTGTCATCCAGATACGCCACGCCAACCAGCGCTGGCCCGGCACCCAGCGCCAGAACGAGATCCGCCGCATGCTGATTGAGCGCGACGACGCGCGAAGGCGCAGCGGCGTTCCAGTCCTCGCCGCAATTACTGAAGCTGTCGGCGAGTGCCGGCATTGAACAGAGCAGGGCGCCAAGCGCTAACAGGATCGATTTCATCCCTGCGCCTTGACCAGCAAATCCGCGACCACTTCACCGCCCACCAAATGCCCCTCGACCAGCCGCTGCACCTCTTCATGGCTGTGCACGCCATACCAGCAACGTTCCGGGTACACCGTCACAATCGGCCCCAGATTGCACGGAAACTGGCAGTGCGTGCGCGTCAGGAGGACGCCGCCCGGCGTCTCGATGCGATCGTGCGCCAGCAAATGCCGGCGCAGGGTTTTCCATAACTGCAAGGCGCCGCGCTGGGTGCAGCGCGGGCCGGTGCAGAGGAACACATGGCGCGCATGCTCGGGCACATGCGACCAGTCCGGGTGCGTATCGACGCCGTCGACGGTTTTGATTTCACTCATCAGAAGCGGTACGTGTAGCGTACTTCGGAGGTCAACGGCCGGCCGAGGTTGTCGACGTTGCTCGAACGGCTGGTGACGTAGTCGCGGTCGAAGAGGTTTTCCACCAGCAGACTCACCCGGTGTTGGTGGGCGTTGTCGAGGTAGCGATAAGCGTCGGCGTCGACCACCGAATAATTGCCGTATTCGACTTGCTTCGAGCTTTTGATATCGCGGATGTAACGGATCGCACCGCCAACGCCCCACAGGCGATTTTCCGATTCATAACCCACCCGCGAACGGGCGAAGAAGCTCGGGATGTCGTTGATGGTTACACCGGTGCGCGACTCGGTGAGGTTGCGGGTCATGTCCGCTTGCAAACTCCACTGATCGTTGAGCGCCAGTTTCGCGTCCGCCTCGAAACCGCGCATCTGGATCGTGCCTTCACCGTTGACCCACTGAATGTCATCGAGGGTGATCAGATCGTCGATCTTGCGTTTGAACAGGGTCACGCTGGCGCTGAATTCGCGATCCAGCAGCAGGCCCTTGTAGTCGACACCCAGCTCCGTATTGCGGCTTTTTTCCGGTTTCAGGTTGCGGTTGCCGATCTCGTCACCCGGCTCGTTGACGAACAGTTGCTCGGCGTTCGGCAGTTTGTAGTCGCTGCCGTATTGACCGCGCACCGACCAGTTGTCGTTGAGGTCATACAGCGAAGTGAGCATGCCGACCGTGGCGCTGTCGCCACCGCTCATGGCCTCGTGACGCACGCCGATGCTCGGATGCCAGTCGGGCAGGGCGTCGATCTGCGGGCGCAGTTGCGTGTAGAACGCATGGGCTTCGGCCTTGTCGTTGTCGATGATCAGCACGTCGTCCTGGCCCTTGAACCACTGGTTGTCGCTGCCGAACACCAGCACATGGCCGCCGGGCAATTCAGCCTTGCCTTCGGCCTGCACACCCCAGTCGGTGAAGCCCCAATAGTCGTTGTGATTAATGACCTTGGTGCCGCCGCCATTGACGTTGTTGACCCGGGTGTAGCGCGTGTCCCAATCGTTGATATGGCCTTTGACGAAGTAGCTCAGGCGTTCGTTGAGGGTTTGCTCGAAGGTCGCCGTAGCGATTTGCTGCACGCGGTCGTTGGTGGTTTTGTGGTTGTCCACCGGGCGGGCGAAGTCGAGATTGGCGTCGGCGTATTGGTAGAACAGTTCCAGCCGCGAATCATCGCCAAATGACTGAATCGCCTTGCCGCCGAAGGTGGTGACTTCGTAGGCACGGTTCTTCCCAGAATCGTTTTTCATGTCGCGGTTGCGATACGGCTGATAGCCGTCGGAGACGTTGTGACTGACGTACGCCAGCAAACCCAGGTCGCCGAATCCGTTAGTGAAGATATTCTCGACCCGCGCATCCTCGGTGGTACCGCCAAAGCTGTCCACGCCCAGATTCACTTCGCCGGCGGCTTTGCGCGACTGCGGGCTGCGGGTGACGATGTTGATCACGCCGGATACGGCTTGGGTGCCGAACAACAGGCTTTGCCCGCCCTTGAGCACTTCGATGCGCTCGATCGCGTTGGCCGGCAGGGTATCGAGATAGAGGCCGCCGTACAGGCGATTGTTCAGGCGCACGCCGTCGAGCAGGATCAGCGTATCGTCGTTGCGCCCACCGAGCAGCGAATAAGTGCCGTAGTCGAAGGGACCGTTTTTCGGCGCCACGTACAGGCCGGGAATGAACATCTGCATGACGCGACTGACATCGGCACTGGGGCCGGCGCGCTCGATCTGTTCGCGGCTGACGATCTCGACCTTGCTGCCGAACTTCGCCATGTCGGCGACCGTGGTCGACTCCACCGACGGTGCGGAAACGATTTGCTGATTGAGTTGCAGTGGCGCGTCATCCGCCAGCAACAGAGGACTGCAAAGGCAGCCGAACAAGAGGGTTGGAGCCGAGGTGTAGAAAGGTCGAATCATTGTCTTCTCGAAAAGGATCTTCGCAGAAGAGCATGCAAGAGAAGGCATCGCGCACAGCCAATACCGGCCCATGCCCGCCCACCGCAGGATTTTGCCAAACAGCAATTCAGGCCGGTCTCCGGGCTCGCGCGTATCGAGGCTTTCACCTTCCCATGGCCGTCTAACCACAGTGGTGTATCGAAAGCATCACGCGCATACCGTTGCGGGGGCAGCACCGGACTTGTTCGAAAAGAACGTACCGGTTTCCCGTTTCACCCCATGCACGGCGGCATGGGACACCTGAAACTGGGCGGCATCTGAACATTCGAATGACCGTTCGTCAACTTGCCGATACAGGTACTCGACCCGCGAATTACCAACTTTGGAAATAACTACTAAGGTCTATAGCGGTAATCACAACGCAATATCGCGCGGCGTCGACAGGCGTGAGGGATTCGCCACGTACGCTGAACAGGGAGGTTCTCATGCACGGTGCCAGCGGCCATCCTCACGGTGGGCACGCCCCGCATTTCATTCGCAGCGCTTTACTGGTCGCCATGGCCAACACCCTGATGCTCGCAGACGCTCAAGCTGCGTGCGGGCCTTTGGCGGCGGGTGCCTACAACGTCTCGCAAACCTGTTTGCCGGCGGCCGGCGTTGATGCGTCGATCAGCACGCAGTCGGGCACTACCATTACCACTACGGCGGGTTCCTCGTTGAACAGTCGTGGCAACAATGCCAACACCACGCTGACACTCACTGGCACTACGGTAAACAGCACCCCTCCAACCGCCGCCAACGCAGTGTTTGCCAATGTCATCGGCACCACCGGCAACGCCAGCCTCAGCGTCAATGGCGGGACCAACACGGTGAATGTCGGCGGCAGTGGCCTGGACGCGCTGGCGATCACCAATGCCAGCGCTGGCTCGTCGACGTTTTCGGTGAGTGCCGGCACCACGCTGAACATCCTCAATACCGTGGTCGGCAATGAACACGATGGCATCGACATCAACGCCAGCGGCGGCGGGGCGATCAACCTGAATCATCAGGGCAATGGCCAGATCACGTTGCTCGGCGGCAACGGCGTCTGGACCAAAGCCACGGGCAGTGGCGAGACCAACGTCAACGTCGGCAGTGGCGTGAGTATTCTGGTCAACAACGATGATGCACTCTCGGCCGGTCTTCCGATCATTGACGACACTTTGCCGACTGCCGGCATTGGTAATCACGCCGGCGTGCATACCCGCGCAGTCAATGGCAACACCACACTGATCAACGCGGCGAATGTGCAAAGCATCGGCATGAACGCCTTTGGCTTGTTCACCGAGGGCGGCACAGGCAATACCCGCCTGACCAACAGCGGCAACCTGAGTACCAGCGGCCTCAACGGTTTCGGCATTCGTTCGTTTTCCAGCGTTGGCAGCATCGCCATCGTCAACGACGGCGCCATCACCACCACGGGTGGCGGCGCCCACGGTATCTATGCCAATGACAATGTCGGCGGCAGCGGTTCGATCAGCATCGAGAACAATGCTGCCATCAACGTCGGCAGCACGGCCAATACCGCCGGTTCGCGGGCGATCTACGTGATCAAGCGCGGTACCGGTGATGTCGCGATCACGGGTAGCGGCAATATCAAAGTCCTCGGCGACATCAACACCACCCGGGCCTACGCGATCATTGTCAGCGCCGAAAACAACGATGTGCTGATTGATTACTCGGGCGATCTGTTCGCCAGCGGGTTTGGCGCGGGCGGTATACGGGTCGATTCGACCGGCGGCAATGTTCAGGTCAACTACCGTGGCGATCGCATCGAAACCCTGCACAGCAACGCCAACGGCATCTATGCCTCGACGCAGTCGCCGACGGGCACGGTCAACGTCAATTCCGGCGGCACGATCATCACCCACTCGAACGCTGGCTCGGGCGACGGCACGGGCATTGGTGCTTTTGGTATCCAGGCGCTGACGCTGGGCGGCGACGTGGGTGTCGTGTTCAACGGCCCGCTGATCGACGTCAACGGTCAGGGCGCGGCGATTCTGGCCGGCAATGCCTTCAACTCAGGCAGTGGGCTGGGCACATTGAGTGTCAGTAACAGCGGGGAGTTGATCGCGCGGGGCAATCAACAACGCGGTATCCGAACGTTGTCGGTCACTGGCGCGCAAAGTGTGGTCAACAGCGGCGCGATCCAGACCTTCGGTGCCAGCGACAGTCAGGGCATTCTCGCCCAGGCCTCGGGCGCCGCGAATTTGACCGTCAACAACAGCGGCGCGATCACTACTCGAGGCGTTGGCTCGTCGGCCATAGACGCCTTGACCGAGGGCGGCAGTGTCAATGTCAGTAACAGCGCCACGCTTCAGGGTGGGTGGGCCGATAGCAGCGGCATTGCCCTTGGCGGTGCGAGCCAGACGTTGACCAACTCAGGTGCGATCACTGCGCTTAGCGATGTCGCCGTACGCGCCGATGCGACCACACCGGGCACGACGTTTGCGCTCAACAATACCGGGCAGATAACCGGCGTTGTGAATGCCGTCAGCGCGGCCAGCACGGTGGCCAACAGCGGCACCTGGACACTGCGCAATTTCACCGCCAGTAGTGCCAGCGGCAGTCGCGATACCTGGGGCGTTGCCGTCAGTGATCTCGGCTCATCGGGCGCCAACAGCATCGACAACAGCGGTGTGATTCGTCTGGCGGCGCAACCGGCGACGGGCATCGTCAGCTTCAACGCCAGCGGCGCCTATCTGCCCTTGGGGCAAACGGCCAATACGCCGACGCTGGGCGGTGCTGTACAGGGCCAGTTGCTCGGTGTAAACCGATTCACCCATAGCGGCACGCTCGACCTTGCCGCCGGCAGCAACACGGTCGGCAATGTGTTGCTGATCAGCGGGGCCAACACCGTCGGCACCGATGGCGGCGGGGTGTTCGTGTCCAATGGCGGCCGGCTGCTGCTTAACACCACGTTGAATGGTGGTGGCGCGAACAGCCTCTCGGACATGCTGGTTGTGGATTCGACAACCACCGCCAGCGGCGGCGCCACCGGCGTGATCGTGAGCAATGTCGGCGGCCAGGGCGATCTGACTCAGGGCAATGGTATTGCGGTGGTCGAACTGCTCAACAAGACCGAAGCCGCGAGCGACGCCAATGCCTTTCAACTGGCCCGGCGTGTTGTCGCCGGTCCGTACGAATATCGCCTGCAGCAAGGTGCCCAGGACGGTAGCGGCAAGGACACTTGGTATCTGCGCTCGGACGCGGTACCGCCGGACGGTCCTCCAGGCCCGGATCCGACGCCCGATCCCGATCCGGGTCCTGATCCGACGCCCGATCCTTCCCCGGTACCCAATTACCGTCCGGAAGTGTCGCTGTACGGTGCCGTGCCCGCGCTGGCCTTGGTTTACGGCCGGACAATGGTCGACACCCTTCACGAGCGGGTCGGCGAGGAACGCCTGAATCGCGGTGATCCATTGCCCAAGGAAGACGAATCGACGTTGGCGCCATCGATGGGCTGGGGCCGGGTGATCTACCGCAGCGGCAAACAGGATGGTGACCGCAAAAACGCCTTGGGCAACACACCCGAGTACAACTATGACCTGACGGCATTTCAGGTCGGCACCGACCTTTACCGCAAGGACCGGCCCGACGGCAGTCACGAGCAGGCCGGGCTGTCATTGTCCGCCGGCACCATCGACGCTGGCGTCAGCCACTACACCCGGCGCGCCGCCGGCGAAGACACCTTGCGTGCGTACGGCGTCGGCGCGTACTGGACGCACTTCGGCCCCTCCGGCTGGTATCTGGACGGGGTGTTGCAGGTCAACCGCTTTGACATCGAAGCCAAACCCAACGACATGGCCAAACTGAAAACCCGCGGTTGGGGCTACACCGCCTCGCTGGAAAACGGCTACCCGTTCGAAGTCGACAAAGACTGGTACATCGAGCCGCAATTGCAAGCGATCTACAGTTACGTCGATCTGGACAGCAGCGATGACGTCGGCGCGAAGATTCGCTTCAAGGACGTCGACTCACTGATTGGCCGCGCCGGCGTGCGTATCGCCAAGGACTGGGACACCGAGGGCGTCGACAACAGCGCACGGCGCACCAATGGCTGGATCCGTCCGAGCATCTGGCATGAGTTCAAAGGGCAACCGAAAACCGAGTTTTCCTCCGAGTCGGGGTACATTCCGTTCGAATCCGACATTCAGGGCACGTGGGGTGAAGTGAATGTCGGGGTGGATTACCAGGCCAATCAACGCACCACGTTTACCGCATCGGCCGGCTATCGTCAGGGGTTCGATGGTGACAGCCATGGGTATGACGCGATGCTGGGGTTCAAGATCAATTTTTAGGGCTTTTGTACACGCCGCAAACCCTACATTGGATGGCTTGCTGACGCTCGGCCCTTTATCCTTCACGCCTGTTTGATGGAATGACTTAGGGAAGAATTGCATGCCGTTCAGGGTGATGGTGGTCGGTGGTTACGGAAATTTCGGCAGTATCGTCTGCCGGCACCTGGCGCTGATGCCGGAGATCGGCTTGGTACTCTCCGGCCGTGATCCGCGCAAGTTGCAGCGCAAGCTCGATGAGCTGAACAGTCAATCGGGTATCGTCTGCGAAGGCTGGTGCGGTGATGCCATGGGTGCGGAGTTCGAAGCCGCTTTGCGTGCGCTGAACATTCAGTTGGTCGTACACACCGGCGGGCCGTTTCAAGGGCAATCCTATGCCGTTGCGCAGAGTTGCATCGATGCCGGCGTGAACTATTGCGACCTGGCGGACTGCCGCACGTTCGTCAACGGCATCGACGTGCTTGATGCGCGGGCGAAGCAGGCGGGTGTGGCGATCCTCAGTGGTTGCAGCTCAGTGCCGACGTTGTCGTCAGCCATTATCGATGAGCAGCGCCTGCGCTTTTCGCGCATTGACTTGATCGAGCATGGCATTTCCTCCTCGGCGAAAATGCCGGGGCTGTCGACCATCGAAGGCGTGCTCGCTTACGCCGGCAAACCGATCAAACAACTGAAAAACGGCAAGGTCCACGAAGTCTCCGGCTGGCTGGACCTGAGCTTGCGCAAAATGCCGCAGATGGGCACCCGATTGCTGGCCAACGTTGATGTCCCCGACATGGATATTTTTGCCAATCGTTATGGTGCGCAGACCTTGAGCTTCAAGGCGGGCGCCGGTCTCAAACTCGGCGGCATCGCCAACGGTCTGCTGGCTCAGGCGCTGAAAATCGGGCTGGTGCGCGACCATGCTTTGTGGGCTGCAAGATTGCATCGCCTGGGCACGCGGTTCGAGCGTTTCGGCGATGGCAAAAGTGCAATGTACATCGACGTGCAGGGCCTCGGCATTGACGGCAAACCGTTGTCGATGACCGCGCAACTCACCGCCCTGAATGACAAAGGCCCCGAGATTCCCAGCTGCGCTGCCGTGGCACTGGCCACGAAAATGGCGCGAGGCTACGTGCCGCCCTCCGGTGCCCGGCCTTGCGTGGGCGAAATCAGCGTCGCCGAGTACATGGCCGCGATCAACGACCCGGCCAACCTGAGCCTGGCCGTGCATTTCTCCGACGGGCAGCGCTGACATGCTCTATCTGTGCCTGAAGTACTTGCACATCATCGCCGCGATTTTCCTGTTCGGCTTCGGCATGGGTTCTTACCTCTACCTGATCGCCGCCAGCCGCACCGCCAACCCGCAGGTCATAGCGCATGTCGCGCGCATGGTCGTGCGTTTCGACACGTGGATCACCACACCGGCCGGTTTCGTGCAGATCATCACGGGGTATCTGTTGATGCGACTTTCGGGTTTGTCGATGAGTACCGACTGGGTGCTGACCTCGCTGATTATCTTCTTCTGCGTCGGCTCGCTGTGGCTGCCGGTGTTGCTTCTGCAGAAGCGCTTGTACGTAATGGCGTCGAGTGCGAGCGAGACGGGGGCCGACCTGGATGAGCAATACCAAGGCGTGTACCGCCAATGGTTATGGATGGGCGTACTCGGTTTTGCCGGGATGTTTGTCATCGTGCTGATGATGGTGACGAAGATGACACCGCTGCAGTTGTTCAGTTTTCTGGCGTAGGTACAGTTGCTTTGAGAAAGCGCTGTTCATGATCTGGAGTTGGCAACAGGCAAGCGTCGTACTTGCCGAACAGGCGATAGCGGTTCAGCGCAATGCGGTCGTAGGCCCAGTCGCGCAAGCCTCGCGGGCAGACGCGCAGCAGTCGCAATGGCTGCCAGCGGGCGGGTAATTGGCTGATGACTTCGAGAAAAGCGTCGGAGCGTTCCCAGTAGTGGCGGTCGCGGATTACGGCCATGGTGTCGAACTGATCTATGGGCAGACCGGCCCACGCCAGCAACGCCTGGCCCTCCGGCGATTGAACCGCTGCCAAACGTACGCGACGCTGATGATCGTGACGAATCAAAAAGCGCGCCCAGCCGTTGCAGAGTTTGCAGACGCCGTCAAACAGGACCACGGATTCGCCGGGGTTGAGGAGCGGGGCTGGGGTTGGGCGGGTTTTTGGGGTGGACATGGTGTGGGTTCGGGAGATGCTGGAATGCTGCGATCATAGCCTCAGAAGGTGCTTGGCGCGAATGGCCATATTCGGTGATCGCCGGACTTGCGCGTTAACCTGGACGCGCTGGCTCTCTGCGAGAAAACGTAGATCAACTACAGTTTCCCTAACCAGTCTTTAAGGAAGTTCGTCTATGTCAGTGGATCAGGATCGTTTTTCTCGCGCTTTCAGTTTTGTACTCAACAGCGGTATTGAATTGTTCCCGGTGAAAATGAAGCGCAGGGATACCGGCGTCGTTGCCTTTCGCATATCAAAAGGGGGAACTGCCGGAAATACATTGGAGGCAGGGGAGGAGGTTGATGAAGAGACAATGATTTATAAGGTCTTGAAACTTGGCTATGCAGTTCGCTGCTGCTCGGTCGATGGGAGCATTCGGGGGTTGTATAAACCGGATCAGCGATCTGTGCGCGAGGTACTTCGTTAATAAACATATTTGTTACCCCCAAGAGGTTAATTCTTGCGGGTATCTGCACGCCACAGGCAACACGAACTCTAAAGGCCGGCGCTGAAGAGTCTCGAGTGCAGATCAGATTGCGAGGCTCTCAAGAATGGGCGAAATTAGGGTGGAAATGTAATTAGCCAAAAATATCTGACAGTTCCTTGGAGTAGTGTGGTTCCAAGGTGAATACTGGCGAGGTTTTAGCGAATTTGTTTATGTCGCCAGCTAATAACTCTGTGTATCTTTTGAATATATCCCTGAAGGTTTTAGGTACAGGTCCGTATAAGCTTTTGCAAGTCGCTACAAAGTCTGAAACTGCGTTTATGAAATGTTGGTCTGCCTGCGTTACTTCAATGTAATCGTAGGAGGCTTCACTGTTTTCTTTTGTATGAATATCGAAGTTATGAGCAGCAGCGTTCCTTGCCTGGCGTAGCTTGTGAAGCGCGTGGCAGATATCTTTGGAAAGAATTTTGTTTTCCTGCAGATGCTGTATGTGGTCGAAAAAATTAATCTCAGGTGCATTTTTTGTTATTGGTTTTCTACTTAGCCTTTTTTCCCAAGATTTTTTCGGTTTGTACTCTTTTAAACTTTCTGTGCTGGCTTTGGTTGCCATAGCTTCCAGATACAGTGCAGCTCCAATAACTTGGCCCTTTTTTTCAAAGCTTCCAAGGTCAATTGCGTGGCTAGGAAGGTTTTCTAGAACCCCAAGTTCCTCATCGCTCAGGCTATGAACGTATGCATGCAGTGTCAAAAAGTGCGGAATGGGTGCTTCGCTGTATATTAGGTCCCGAACGATATGGTGGACCTTTACTCCTAGGTGTGTTTCGTGGCGTCGGTTTGTTGCAGTCAGCTTTTTTGCGAAAGTTGTGATGAAACGTTCCGTTAAAGGGATGTCCAAAAGTATCTGGTCTGCGTTCAGGTAAAATTTAATCTCAATGGTAATGCTGTCGGATGACAGGATATCAATAAAATACTTTAATGTTTTATCATCAAGTCTTGCTTCTTCGACTGGTGTGGTCGTGCCTTCTGTAGATATAAAAAAGCTGCGTAGTTTTGCACCCAGTTCGTAGTTCAGGTCTTTCTTGATTTCATCAATGTTCATTCAATTTAGCTTCCCTTGGGGGCTGACGACTTATGTGCGTCAAGTACCGATTTTTTCGGGCTTTGTCAAGGTGCAGAACAGAATTCAAACCGGCTAGGGTATATTTTTTATTAATTAGACATTTTTACTTACTCTCGTTCTTTCGAGCCAAGGGGGCGGCCAAAAACTTCATCAAAGGCTAGTTCCGCTTGTTCGCGTATCATCTTTGAACTGCCTTTCATCTTGAGAATCAAAACTTTCCAGCGAAATTTACTATATGGTAACTCATCGATATTGATTCCATTATTTTCATCGAGCTTCATGCAGACGTCGTATCGAACGCCTCTCTCAGGAAGATTTTCTCGATAGTTACGGTTGAATAGATGACTTTTAAGGCGATTTTTGACAGTGTAAGAGTGGCCTCTATAAATTGCCTTTAGACCATCGATGGTTAAGTTGCATCTGTTTTGCTCGGACTGATAATCAGACATGATCACATACAGTCCTGTTCCGTAGTACGTTGCCTCAACATCGATGCTGGAACTAACAGATTTTGAAGTAACTGATTTGTGGTCTTTTTGTAGTCATGAGCCGAAAAGAAGTCTACGAAATGGCTTCGCACAGTTTCCTGCAGTTCACGTTCCAGCGTAACTAAGTTTTTGATGTCGTACATGCATCGCGAGTCCAAAAGCTATCTAAGGAGTGGGCAATGGTTAGAGAGCGTGATCCGCTTCCAGTTGCCCTCACACTGCTGTTTCACCGCCCCGAACGTCCCTCACTCGATCTTTCGATCCGGCCCGCAGCGCATGCCGAAGCTTCAACGCCGGCCGTTCGACGCAGTAATACGAAACACCACTCAGCAAGAACGACAGCACCAACACCGTTGCAATCTTGTGCCAGTCGAATGAAGTAATCGGCGAGAGACCGTGCAGGAAGTAGAACACCACGAAGTGATTGAGGAATACGCCGTAGCTGATGTTGCCCAGGAACTCGTCAATCCGGTGAAACTTGAGCTTCGTCAGCAAGAACACTGCGGGGATGCCCACGGCAATGCCTGCGGCCACTTCAGCGTTGAACGGTCGGCGTTCGATCCATCCCGCCATGATCGCTACAAAGATTAACGCCGCCGCCACAGCGGTACCACCAGCAATCGCTAAACCCTTCGCCTGTGGTTTGTAGAGATAGCTGCCGCACAGGAAGATGAACAGGACACCCGGCAACAAACGGTAGCCGTAAAAGTCGGTGTTGATGAGTCCAAGACACGCGGGGATGAAGACCGCAACGGACAAGGCGAAAGCCACACCGCGTGCTCGGTAGATGAGCAGGAACGGGATCACCAGGTAGAAGCACATCTCAAGGCCGAGCGACCACGCCGGTGGCAAAATCCAGATTCCGGATGCACCAAACATATAGAACCCGAGGGGCACGATGGCCAGGCTCGCGGCGATGTTTTTGACGGTTAATTCGGCCGCTTGCGGCGTACCGGGCAGCAGGAAGTAGATCACCGCACAAGAAACGACGAAGTAGAACAGGAACTGCGGATAAAGGCGCAAGGCCCGGTCCAGGTAGAACAGGCCAACTTTCCCGGGCGCCTTGTAGTTGCGCTCGATCAGTGAAGTCATCACGAAACCGCTGATGAGCAGGAAGGAAATTACAGCAACCACACCCGGGTTGAACCCCATGAACATCTTGCCCAGATGCGAAACGGCGACCATCACGGCCAATAGCAGACGTTAGGCTCCCACGTGTATCCCCAAACGACCTTGTAGTTATGGCGGGTAAATTACGATGGTTTGTGGGTGGATTACAGGTTTTTCTCTGCGCTCGGGGCTAGGGAATGGCGGGGAATTTCAGGATTTCGGAGAATGCGGGATTTATGCGAGTCATTCGCAGTGGGCGAGAGCGCTCGGCACGGAACCAAGCGCTCAGGGTAGGGCGGGGCACTTACTGCTCCACCCTGACGTTTCAGCCTTTGTTTGCGTTCAGCTTGCGCAGTTCTTCGTAGGTCGCCGACTGGACGAACCAGAAGCCGGAAATGATGCACCAGCACAGGGTGCCGGCCACGAAGATACCCAGCGCCGGGAGGAACCCGCTGGTGAAAATCGCGACGATAGCGACCAGCCAGATGAACGCCAGGGACAGATAGAGGACGGTGTTGTTGACGCTGATGACGAAGTCTTTCACAGGGGCATATTCCTTGCGGGATGTAGAAAAATTCCCCCTCTCCGGGGGGCGAACCCATGCTATCACATTGCCTTCATGGTTCAAGGAAGCGGAACTCATTGCCGTGTGGAATGGGTACAGATTTATTTATCAGGCAGACCGGGCGCTTCTGGCCGAAAGCAGACACCCGATGCAATCTTGATCCCTTTGTGACAGCAGCCACACCACAGCCACAAAGGGATTACCTATCAATCCACCGGCACAACATTATCCAGCGCTCGATTCACCGCCAATTCCCCCAGCATCACCACTTGCGCAATCCCCAGCGCAGTTTTGCGGTGGCCTGGGTCAAGTAGGGCGGCGAAGTTGCAGAGCATTTCGGTGGCTGAGCCGAGGGATTCGCTGGCGTTAACCAGCAAGGACTCGCTGTCGTAGTCGGAATTGGCCAGAAACATGGGTGCGTGTTTCTGGTCGCTGCCCATGATGCGTTGGGTTGGCGTGAGGTAGTAATCGAGTGCTCGTTCTGCTGCGTCGTTGAGTGTTCGGGAATCCGGGAATTTGTAGGGTGAGACTGGATCGGTTTCTGGTGGATTCGGCGTTGGTTTGAACATAGATGAAGCTCCATATGGGACTTAAGGAGCCATCACCATCGCTACCAAACGAAAGGTGGTGGCCATACGAAGGTTGGTAGACCGGCCCATATGGAAAATCCGGCGCGCCCGAAGACGCCCTGCGCATGGCCACCATAAGACAAATGCTCAAAAAGCATCTGCGCACGGTGACGTTATGCGTCATATGGAAGCGGGCTACCAAACCCCATCACTGTTTTTCAGTGACCCAGGAACGATAAAACCCGCGCCCCAGACGCACAAGCCGGCGGATTCTGGCGTAGTCGTAGGCAACGGCGCAAGACGTTGTAGCCTTAAGCAGGTAACGCGACGTGTCTTTTAAACAGCCACGAAAAACTCCTAAACACGCATCATCAACACGCCGTTCAAAATGACATTCGTCGGTCCACCCTGCAGTTCACGCAAAGGCTTGGAACCCTCACGTCGGGGAGCGCATCAACACTAGGTTGCAACCCAAAAAGACGAGGAAGGATACCCATGTCAGTTCATCCGATTTTGTTTCTGGGCGGTTCCGGCGCCATCGGCCACCATTCTGCCAAAGCCTTACGCGCCGCCCACCCCGAGGTCCCTTTACTGATCGGCGGCCGTGACCTGGCCAAGGCTCAACAAGCGGCAGAGGAAATGGGCGGGGCGCAGGGCGTGGTCATTGATCCTGCTGCCGAAGACTTGGGGTTGGGCGATCGCCCGGTTAGCGCCGTGGCGGTTTTCTACATGGATCATTCCCTTGCCGGGCTGCGTTTCGCGCAAAAGCGCAAGATTCCGCACCTGAGCATTTCTTCTGGCGTGTTCGAGATTGCGCCGCAAATCGCCAGTTTCATCCATCGCCCTGACGCGGCGCCTATCGTGCTGGGTTACGAATGGATGGTGGGCGCGACGACCGTGGCGACATTGCACCTTGCCGAAGCGTTTGCCCGAGTGCGCGATATCCGTGTTGATGCGCTGGTCGACGAAGAGGACGGTGGCGGGCCGACCGTGGCCAAGGATTTCCAACACCTGAACAAGATGCTGCCGGCCGCCCTGACTCGGCGCGACGGGGAGTACATCTGGCGCGAAGGGGAGGACAAGAACGTCAGCTTCCGCGCGCTGGACGGTACGCCGATGCAAGCCAGCGGTTTCTCGTCCATCGACGTCACTGGGCTGGCGGCCGCCACCGATGCGCCGAATGTGCAGTTCAATCTCGCCAGCGGGGTCAGTTCTTCGCGACGCGCGGGGCGGCCGATGTCGACTGAGATCCTTATCGAAATGGTTGGCGAGGATCGCCAGGGGCGACCGTTGCACACTCGGCATGCCCTCGTGCATCCGGCGGGCGCCGCCGCGCTCACGGGGTTGAGTATCGCGATGCTGCTGGAGCGACTGCTCGGGCTCGATGGTCGAGCGCCCACTGCGGCAGGTCTTTACTTCCCTTATCAGTTGCTCGAGGCCGGTGCGTATCTGGAGCGTCTGAGCAAGGAGGGCGGTGAGTTGCTTGATCTGAAAGTGCCGTAAGGCAGGTTTCTTTCGGAAAAGCTGATCTTGCTCATTGAGCCGCTGGCGAGCCTTGATGCGCTCGCCAGTGCTCATTCGCCCTCACGGCGATTGCCAAGCCCCGCCATCCGCCACCGGCACTTCACCCAGATCATAAGGATTGATCCCCTCAAGGCAGCCGACATTGAAGCCGAATTCATGCGGATTGGTACTGCGTCGATGATGGGTGTAGATGCCGCAGTTACCGCAGAAAAAGTGCTCGGCCACTTGCTGGCCAAAGCTGTACTTCAACAGCGCAGACTGGCCACGGATCACTTTCAGGTCCGCCGCCGGCACTGCCGCAACGACTGCGCCACGGCGTTTGCAGAAGGAGCAGTCGCAGCGATGCGGCGCCGGCAGGCCGTCGGGCAGGTGGATTTCGAGAATGACGGCGCCGCAATGGCAGCTGGCTCGATGGTCACGGCGGATCAACGTATTGCCGATCTGTTTGAGCATGACTAAGCCTCCATCCAGTCCACCGTTGCCGTTTCGCGCCATTTGACCTCGGTGATGCCATACCGCTCGGCCTGGGGTTTAGAGATGACTTTCAACGGTGGCTTGCCGGGTTTGGGAATCGGCGCGATGCCGGCATCGCAACTCGCCCAATGCCATGCGTCAACATTGCGCATGGTTTTTGCGCGGATGACGAATGATTTTGGCTGGCCGTGAAGTTTGTATTCGATGACGAAGATGTCGACGTTGCTCATGCGTTCCTCCTTACGCTCATACGCAAATGAGTTTTGCCGTCGAAAAAAATTCAAAGGATTTTCGGGGTTTGTTTCAGGCTGCTGACAATTGTTTTGCTTTGAACGGTTGGAACCGGCGGAGGCCTAAAGATCAAGCCTTTGCCAAGCAGACAGAACAGGAAAAATCCCCTCGATTTCAACCCCGGAGGTACCCGGTGAACAAGACGATCAGTGCCGAGGATTTGAACATTCAGCTCAAACACAACGATGACGCTGCACTGTTCAAATGGCTGCTCGCCAGTTTCCTGATGGGCAAGCGGATACAGGCCGAAATCGCCGCCGAAGCCTATCGGGTGATCGCTGATAAACACGGGCGCGATACACCGCGCAAACTGGCCGCGTGTAGCCATCGTGAACTGGTCGCGATGCTCGGTGAGGCGCACTACGTGCGTTACGACGAGACCACCGCCGTACGGCTGCACGCCTTGGCACGCCGGTTAAACGACGAATACGCGGGCAAGGTCAGCCATATGGTCGAGGCCAGCGCTAATCGCCAGGCGTTTGAGAAACGGCTGGCGGAGTTCGACGGCATCGGTCCGAAAACCGTGGAAATCTTCATGCGCGAGGCAAGCGCTGTGATCAGCCTTTGATCGTGGGCCGTGACGAAAAGCGGTCACCGCCCAGATCGTGCAGAGCCTATTTGACTCGACGGCCAGAACGATTGATCGCCAACAGGCACAGCCCGACCAGCAGTGCGGCGCCTGCAACCAGCAGTGCCGAAGGTTGCATCGGCTGGCGCAAGCCTGATGCTGTATGCCGCTGCCATATCGCCAGTGGTCGGGTTTCAACGGTCGCTTCGTCAAACGTACGCAATGGTGAAACGGCTTCTGCCTGAAACGGCATTTCCTCGATGCTCAAACGCAGGCCATCTGACAGTTCCAGTGTCCGCGCGGTGATCGTGCCAACGATTCTGTCTGGATAAACCGGTTCGCCATTGGGGTCGAGTTGGTCATAGAAGAAGTTCTGCCCTTCGAGCCAGCCCACGGCCGTCTGCAACTCGGGGCCCAGGTAATACTTGCCGTCGAGGAAAAAGCCAGAAAACTGCGGCGCGCGCTCGACGCTTTCAATGCTGTAACGCTCACCCGCTTTCATACCGGTTTCAGGGGCAATCATGGTCAATCCCTCCGCTGTAGGTTCAGCGGTAGAGAACACGGAGCGACCGTCGTTCCATGTAAAGGAGGAAAGGTAGCCGTTGTCCCGAAATGAACCGGTAAACGGTGAAAACAACTTGCCCCGATGAAGACCGGACGAAGTAGCAGCGCTACAGGTTCATCGGGTGCCAGGGCTTTTCTATGTCCGTCAGGCCCGAGGTGGCGTTTGAGGGGCGGCACCAAACGCTATCACCGGTGTGTGGCTCAGACAGTAGCGAGCAGCGGAAGACGCGCCAACATGTTTTTCAACGCCAGTGCATCCCACGGCAGGTGTTCGGCGATGCCGATGCCTACAACGTCAGCAATGCTGGCAATGTCTGCCAGCAGCCGCACCACATGGGCGATAGACATCCTGCCTTGGGCGACGCCGTCAAACGTTCCCGGTGGTGCTTCTGGATTGGCGAACAGCAGCGAGCGGAAACCGTTCGGATCCAGTACATCCAGATCCAAGTGAATGGCCAGGTGTTTCGCACCGGTAGAACGGAACCATTTCAGCACCGGTTCGCTGCTGTGGGCCAATTGCGCGGGGCTGGCATGTTGCAGTCCCAGGCGTTCAATCAGAGCGGTTTCCACAGGCATTGTTTCCATCAAACCGGCATACATCACGTTTGCCGGTTTCAGCGGACATTTGACTGCAGCAGCAAAGTCCGCATCACCTTCGCCCAGCAGATTGCCCAGCACCATGGCGTGGGCATTGGCGAAGTCCGCAGGCGTTAACACGTCGGGGTGTGCATCGACCCAGAGCACGGCAAGGTCGCCGGCATAGCGCTCGTTGAGGTAGGCGAACGGTGCGAGATCCACCAGACAATCACCGCCGAGAATGACCATCCGATCCGGTGCATGCTCATCGATAATCGCCCGCGCACTGTGCAGTTGTTGCAACAACGCGCTACGCCCGCGGATCCCGCTCTCCATCGGTAATGGCTCGTCACTTGGCATTGCGACCGGCACCTCAGCCACCGGCCCGTGCGGATCGGGTGCCAGCCAGGCCAACAGTTGCGCGCCGAAATGATAAGGCGGGTTGTTGCCACCCTGCCATTGGGGGAAAAGCAGGCGCAGGGTTTTATCGTTCGAAGGGGTCATGCCGAGATTCCTGATGGGGGCGAGCAGACGGCTCAGAGGCGAAAAAGTACGGTGCCGGTGGCCTGGCGCGATTCGAGACGCGCTTAAGCCGTGTCATGGTGACGATGACCGCTATCGTGCGCTTTGCTGAACTGGCCAGACACTTCGCCTGACTGGCCAAGCGGTCATTGCTGTTTCGAAAAGACGCTGGGTGAAACGCCAAAAGCGCTTTTGAAGGCGCGGCTGAAGTGCGCCATGTTGGTGAAACCAAAGCAGGGTGCGACTTCGCTGACGCTGCGAGACGGGCCTTTCATCAGCGCCGTCCGGCAAGCCTGAAGGCGTTGCTGCCACAGCCAGCGAGTGGCCGTTGTGCCCTCCATGGCGAACAGGCGGCTGAGTGCGCGCGGGGAGACATGAATGGCTTGTGCGATGGCCGCGAGGTCCAGCCCGGTGTCCTCAAGGTTGGCCAGCAGAAGTCTTTGGCTTTCATCAGTTGCGCGTCATGACGGCTCGAGTGGCCAAGATCCGCGAGGTCGAACGCGCCTTCGAAAGCTGTGGCCAGCACTTCCAGCAACGCGCCACTCAAGCGTTCGCCGGCACGGGTTTGCTGAGGGCCGGTATCGAGCACTTCAATCATCATGTTGCCGGCCAGTCTTGCCAGTGCCGAATGGCTGTCGAGCGTGCGACTGACCAGGGCTTCGGGTCTGGGCAAGTGCTGGATCAATCGTTCGCGGGGGATCGCAATGACGATCTGATCGTCTCCCTTGGGGAAACGGCACCGGTAGGGTTCGGCACTGTTGAACAGCACGATATCGCCGCGAGCCTGTACCGATCGTCGCCCGCGTTGTTCCAGTTCGGCTTCTGTGCTGAGGGTGAGGCAAAGAAAAAACTGCTCAACGCCTGAATCTGTCTGTCTGCTTTCGTATTCGATGGGCGCCGATGAGATGTGCGTCAGCAGAATATCGCCTAGCGTGTTAGCGCTGAGGCGACCATCGAATGGCGTGTCGGACAGCGTGCGCTGGGTGGTCAGGCCGTAGGTGGCGCACACTACCTCGCTCCAATAGTCGAGCCGCTCTTTGGCAAGCAAGGATCGAGGAGGGTAGAGAATGGCCATTGTCGTAGTAACTGACTCGCAGAGTGGGTTCGGCTAGCAAGGATGCTATCAGACCAGCAGGCTCAACGAACCCGAAAGCTATTCAGAGACTGCTCGCTGACGGATGGATATCTATATCGACCATCCGGTCTCCGCATGTCGATATCAGACACAACCATGGCGCACTCAGGCTACTGGATTGTCGGACAATCCCGGTAAGGTGACGCGTCTTCACGTCAAAATAACCCCATCCAGATCATGGGGTTAATAAGAACTGCGGCGGTTGAACGGGCTTCTTTCGGGAAGTTCAGCAGGCAACGATCGTGCTCGTTTGCCGGAGTCAACTCGCTTAAATGTCGATCAGCAGAGAACAAAAAACCAATGATCAGCCCGAACTCAACGGATTCGAGTAGCCAATTGGCGCAGGGCTTCAAGCCTCGTCACGTCACCATGCTATCCATCGCCGGGATTA
Organism: Pseudomonas sp. IT-232MI5; assembly: GCF_949767845.1. Classification (NCBI taxonomy): domain Bacteria; kingdom Pseudomonadati; phylum Pseudomonadota; class Gammaproteobacteria; order Pseudomonadales; family Pseudomonadaceae; genus Pseudomonas; species Pseudomonas sp. IT-232MI5. The sequence continues at coordinate 70,814 of NZ_CATKQE010000011.1, read as the reverse complement.
TCGGCGCCGGATTGTTCGTAGGTTCAGGACATGCCATTGCGGCGGCGGGGCCGGCGGTTCTGTTGGCTTATCTGTTCTCCGGTTTGCTCGTCGTGCTGGTCATGCGCATGCTCGGCGAGATGGCGGTGGCCAATCCCGACACCGGGTCGTTCTCGACCTATGCCGACCAGGCCATCGGGCGCTGGGCGGGCTTCACCATTGGCTGGTTGTACTGGTGGTTCTGGGTTCTGGTCATTCCTATCGAAGCGCTGGCGGCCGGGCATGTGCTTAACCAATGGTTTCCGCAGGTTGATGCCTGGCTGTTCGCGTTGGGCTCGATCATTGCGCTGGTGGTGACCAACCTGTTCAGCGTGTCCAAGTACGGTGAATTCGAATTCTGGTTCGCCATGGCCAAGGTCGTGGCGATCATCGGTTTTATCGGCGTTGGTTTCGCCGTGTTGATGGGCTGGATTCCCGACAGGGAAGTCAGCGGCTTGAGCGGATTGATGGCCGAGCACGGCGGGTTTGCGCCCAATGGCTTGTCAGCGGTGGTCGGTGCTTTCATCACCATCATGTTCAGCTTCATCGGAACCGAAGCGGTGACCATCGCCGCCGCCGAATCGAATGATCCGTCGCGCAACATTGCCAAGGCCACGCGCTCGGTGATCTGGCGTATTGGCGTGTTTTACCTGCTGTCGATCTTCGTCGTCATCTCTGTGGTGCCGTGGAACGATCCGTTGCTGGCCTCGGTCGGGTCTTATCAGCGCGCCCTGGAAATCATGAATATCCCCCACGCCAAGTTCATGGTCGACGTCGTCGTGCTGATTGCCGTGGCCAGTTGCATGAACTCCTCGATCTACATTGCCTCGCGCATGTTGTACTCGCTGGGCCGGCGTGGCGATGCGCCGAAGATGCTCAAGGCGACATCCTCGGAAGGTGTACCGCGCGCAGCGGTCATCGCCAGCACCGTGATCGGTGCGTCAATCACCGTGTGGAGCTATTTCATGCCTGCCGGGCTGTTTCAATTCCTGCTGGCCAGCTCCGGGGCGATTGCCTTGCTGGTATACCTCGCGATCGCGGTGTCGCAGTTGCGCATGCGGCGGATATTGCAACAGCGCAACGTCGAGCTGACTTTTCGCATGTGGCTGTTTCCGTGGCTGACGTGGCTGGTGATTGTGTTCATCTGCGCAGCGCTGGCGGTGATGATGATCACTCCTGAACATCGCACCGAAGTCACCACAACTATTGGCCTGGCGCTGGCGATTTCCTTTATTGGCCTGTTGACGTCGCGGCATCCTGCGCCGGCGGCGAGGGTTACGTCGGTGGGGTAGGCGGTTGCGCCGAACCTGATACTCCCTTCGCGAAAGCCGAAGGGAATGACAGACGCCTGCGTCTCAGACCGATTCTTATGAGGACATGATGTCATCGATCTCCTCCGTGGCCGACGGTGCGACGCAGTCCGTCGGGTTTCTGCTGTTAGACAAATTCACCCTCATGTCGCTGGCGTCCGCCGTCGAGCCATTGCGCATGGCCAATCAACTGACCGGGCGAACGCTGTATCGCTGGCACACCTTCAGCGCCAATGGCGCGGCGGTCTGGGCCAGTGACGGCGTGCCGATCACCCCGGATGGCTCGTGGAGTAATCCCTCCGTGGCGGACACGGTCATCGTCTGCGGTGGTGTCGGCATCCAGAGCGCAATTACCCGCGAGCACACGACGTGGCTGCAAGCCCTGGCGCGGCAATCGAAACGCTTGGGCGGGGTGTGCACCGGCAGTTGGGCGCTGGCCAAGGCCGGGTTGCTCGACGGTTACGAGTGCAGCGTGCACTGGGAATTTCTGGCGGCCATGCAGGAAGCTTTTCCGCGCGTCAACGTCAGCACCGGTCTGTTCACCCTCGACCGCAACCGCTTCACCAGCTCCGGCGGCACTGCGCCGCTGGACATGATGCTGCACCTGATTGCCCGCGATCATGGTCGTGAACTGGCCACCGCCATCTCCGAGATGTTCGTCTACGAGCGCATCCGCAACGAGCAGGATCATCAGCGCGTGCCGCTCAAGCATGTGGTCGGCACGCACCAGCCCAAGCTGCAAGAAGTCGTTGCGTTGATGGAAGCCAATCTTGAAGAGCCGATCGACCTGGACAACCTGGCCGAATACGTGGATCTGTCACGTCGACAGCTGGAGCGGTTGTTTCAGAAGTACCTGCAATGCACGCCGTCGCGCTACTACTTGAGGTTGCGGCTTATTCGCGCGCGGCAACTGCTCAAGCAAACCTCCTTGTCGATCGTTGAGCTGGCGTATGTTTGCGGTTTCGTCTCCACCCCGCATTTCTCCAAATGCTATCGCGAGCACTTTGGCGTACCGCCGAGCGACGAGCGATCAGGTTCTGAAATGAGCCGTAAATCGGCATCGCCACGGTCAGTGACCAAACCGCTGACGACGCTCGACCAAGCGCGCAACGAATCGACGTTTGCCAGTGTCCGAATGATGGAGCGTGCAGATCTGGCGTCCACGGGATGATCGGTCGGTCTGCTTTGACAGTTGATCACTGCAGATTCCGCATACGTATAGTTCTTGCTCCATTGCGCGGTTGCCAATAAACCCTCCTGTCAAGGTCAATGAAGCCGGTGAGTCACCGGCACCAGGAGGGATCATGAACGCCACGCCAATTCCTGAAGGTTTCACCCCGTTTACCCGCAGCAGTCCGTTGCTTGATTTGCTGGGCCCGATCTACGCGCGAGGCAGTGGGCTGCAATTGGAACTGGGATTGTTGACTGACTCACGCCATGCCAATGGCCGTGGCACCTTGCATGGTGGTGTATTGGCGACATTGGCCGATGTCGGGATGGGTTATGCCATGGCGTTTTCCAGCGACCCTCCGCAGCCATTGATCACCGCGAGCATGACTCTGGATTATCTCGGCGCGGTAAAAATGAATGAGTGGCTGGAAGTGCGTTTGGAGCATTCGAAAAAGGGACGTCAACTGGCGTTTGCTGCCGTTAGTTTGCATGTTGGGGAGCGAACGGTTGCGCGGGCCAGTGCGGTGTTTGCGGTGCCGGTGAGTTGAAAGTGAGTATTCGTCAAAGCGTTGGTTACTGTGCCATTAACCCTTGCGCCACTGCATCTTTTGGCGCACCCGTTGAAACTCGTACGGTAAGCCAATCAGGGCCGTTTCTGATTGGGTTTCGGCCGCGTCGATAGAACTTTGGTCGGTGTCTGGCGTGATGGCATTTCGATGTCTTCCTGTGCATAATCGGACGCCGCTGCCAAAGCAGACTGAAGTGGAATCATGGGAAAGGGAGCACCTTCGTGCGCCTTTTCGACATCATATTGGCGATCTTGGAGATGGATCGGCCAGCCAGTTTCAGTCAGTCGCGAGCAGCTTTGAGATCGAAAGGAATCAGCATGACGCAGAGGGTGGTGCAAACGATTTCTCGTGCCTGGTCGCGCATGGGAGAGCTGTGTCGACTTCGGACTCCGTCCCAACGCAGTGAATACATCGTTGAAGGTTTCGCCGATGACCGGGTGATCGTATTGGTCGCCTCCAAGCGCCACGTCCTGCTCAGATCGGCGTTCGAAGCGGCGCTGAATTACCTTCACCAACACAGCCATGGGATTGAAAGTCCGTGCCTGATCAAGTCAAACAATGACCCGGCGCTATCCGGCCCGCTCTGTCGTGCCAGTAGAGTCACGTTGAGCGGGGCGTACGGCCCGCGAAACATCAATTACGTACTGCCAATTCTGCAAGCACTCGGCGTGGTCGATATTCGCACATCGACGCCTAATGCTGTCTGGCTCGTGACGCCTCTCGCAGCCAATGATCTTTCATTTTCGAACCCGGTACGACGAGTCGGGAAGGGTTTGCTCACTGCCAGGCAATTTGATTTTGCTCAGTATCTGAGCGGTTTATGGACAGGTGCAGCAGGTTCGTTTTCGCATCGCTACAAGGTCAGTAGGCACCATTCCTGGAAAGACTGGAGAGCTCGGCATGGCGCCAGCGATTGGTGGTGCCAGAGCTTAAGCCAAGCGAACCAGCACTATTGCTGGCGTGAAAAGGCTGCCCCGCATGATTTTGCGAGTATTGCAGCTGAGCTGCGCAAGAGTCTGGAGAACAATGATGAAGCCGCGGCGTTGGTCGCGTGCAAGGCGATCTTTGCCTGGGGTGGCGTTGCTCGAAAGGCTGACGATGCTTCTTTGCAGTGGGTCGAGTTGCAGGCGGCAGCCAAGACCTTGTGCCGTTCAATCCGCAGGGCCGTTAAGTTGCTTGACCGCGCATGTGCAGACCCGCTGGACGATTTCAACGGAAAAACACTGTTGATGAATTCAGCGATGACCAAGATCTATGCCGCAGCGGCGCCGGACAGCTTGATTATTTATGACGGTCGTGTGGGTGCGGCATTGGGGTTGTTGGCGCGCACTTGGCTTTTGGCAAATGCTGAGCGCACGGTTCCTACGGATTTGGCATTTCGCTGGGGCCCGAATACCAAGACCGCGAACCAGAAGGATGAAACGAGAAATCCTTCGCAAGACCTCTTCATTTTCACAAACCTCTATACCACCTCCAGCGACATTCCTGCACGCAACAGGGAGTGGGCTGAGCTTGTGCGGATGAGCAGCCGCTTGCTGTGGACTACGGGCAAAGTTCTCGACGCGCAGAGTTACACGGTGACATTAAGCATGTTGGAGCGTTCGTTGTTTATGTTGGGGTATGACGTTCGCTGATAGCACGCCGTGAGTTTTCAAGTTTCTGAGGCGTTGGTCATGATCCCTTCGTTATTTGATGCAGTGACAGCTGTTGTGAGTAAAGCATTGGCAGATTCAAGGACCGCAATCCGGGCCGCTAATTTTCAAGGAGATCAGATGTACGAGCAAAATATCGAACTGCTGCGCGAAGAATCCCTGCGTTTGCTTGAAGTGGAAATCGATCTGTTGCAACGAATGAAGGATGCAGACGGCGTAGTGGTCGATGAGCACAGTCATGAGCACCAGACGTTTACCCAGGCCAGCATCCAGAAAGATCTGCAAATGCTCCGGGGCGAAGCAGACAAGCTTCAGCGCCTGGAAATGGTGCTGGCCGTTGTCGGCACGATGAAGGCAGGTAAATCGACGACGATTAACGCCATTGTCGGCACTGAGGTGCTGCCAAATCGAAATCGTCCGATGACCGCTCTACCGACGCTCATTCGTCATACCCCCGGCCAGATCGAACCTGTTTTGCGTCTGGAAAACATCGGCCCGATCAACAGTGTCGTAGCTGAGTTGCATGAGTTGCTGCGTGACCCCGCCGGGCAGCAATTGCCCTACGAACTGATTGACGACAAGGATATGCAGTCCCTGCTGCGGCTAATTGACGAAAATCAGCGGTTTGACAACTGCTATCAGGGTCCTGAGGCCATTTTTTGGTTTCTCAGAAGCTTGAATGATCTAGTGCGCGTAGCGCTCGAGTTGGGCGTGGACTTCCCATTTGATAGCTATGACGAAATTCACGAAATCCCCGCTATTGAAGTCGAGTTTTCCCATTTGGCCGCAATGCCAGAAGGTTTGGGCCGTTTGACCTTGCTCGACACGCCCGGCCCGAATGAAGCCGGCCAGCAGCATCTTCGCAAAATGCTGGGCGAGCAACTGAAAAACGCCTCGGCTGTTTTAGCCGTTCTGGACTTCACTCAACTCAAGTCAGATGCTGACCAGCATGTGCGCCAGGAACTGGAGCGAATCGCAGATGTAGCTCAAGGGCGGATGTTTGCGCTCGTCAACAAGTTCGATGAGAAAGATCGCAACAGTGATGATGAGGCGCAGACCAAACGCCTTGTTGCTGATTCATTGATGGAGGGTCGACTACAGCATTCTCAGGTATTCCCCGTATCGTCAAAATTCGGCGATCTTGCCAACCGTGCACGACGCGAGTTGGCACTCAATGGCTGCTTGCCGACGATTGTCGGCGAGCAGAACGCCTGGGTGGAGGACTTCGGTAAAGCAGCGTTCGGCATGCTTTGGACGAGCATGGTGACAAATCCGGAGGCCGTGAAAACAGCGGCCAACGCACTCTGGAATGCCTCGTTGTTCGCGGCTCCTCTGGATCAGATCATTCGTAAAGCCCACGCCGGCGCTGCGACACTTGCCGTGGCTTCTGCTGCCGCCAAGCTCGCTGACATCGCGGCCAGATTGAACAACTTTCTCTCTGTTCGAGATGCTGCGCTGGGAAAGGGCGTAGAAGAATTGAGCGAGCAGATCAATTCTTTGCGCAATGACATCGACCGTATCACCGGTCTGGAAGCCAAGACGCGAAAGGATGCCGAACGCGCCTTGCAAGCTATTGATGGAAAAATGAATAAGGTCTTTTCTGAAATTCGTGCCGCCATCAGCGCTCAGATTCAAGAGGGATTCAAAGCGGGCAAGGAAACCGAAGAGCAACAACCTCAGGAGCGCAAAAGAGAGTCTCTGACCGGACTGCTCTCGATGCTGACGGGTGCGGGTAGCCAACGGAGGCTGGAGAGACGACGTACGACTTACGGCTATGAGTTTAATGAAGACACGCCTGTCATCAAACTCAGCAATCGGGAAAAAGCTCAAGAGATTACGCAGGGTATCGAGAATGGAGTCCGGGAGATAATCACGCTCAATGAAAGGCGTTTAGTCGCAGAGACTGAGCTCATTTTGCGAGATTTTCATGTTTTGTTCGAGCAAGGCATTTCAACTCAGGCCAGTGAGATTATCAGCCAACTCAACCAGCGTTTGAACCGCAGCGGCTTTTCCATTGCAATCAAACTACCACCCATGCCAGCGCTTTCAATGCGACCTTCCAGTGGAGAAGTGTTGGGTGAGGTCATCGAAAACAAGCAGCGCAGTGTGCGTCGGCGGCGTCGAGCCGGTGGGTTGTGGGGGGGCATTTGCAGCTTCTTCGAGACAGATGACTGGGGTTGGGAAACCTATTCGTCGAGAGAGGAATATTTTGAAATCGACGTGAATAAGGTGAAGGCCTCTATCGAAAAGTCTGTCGCCGATGTGTTCGCTGGTTTGGCGAGTGCCACGGTCGAGACCATCGCCAAGCCACTGGAGGCCAGTGTTGACAACTTCTTTGATGAACTCAGGCTCACCGTCGAGTCCATCCGCAGCGACCTGAATCAAAGTATTCGCGACAAACAGTCCGATCAAGGGCAGCAGCAAAGACTGGGTGAACTGCTGGCAGGCTTCAAACGCCATGTGCCTGGTATTCAAAAGGACAGTGATGCGCTCAAACGTGACATCCCTTCCGCGGGCGTTGAGGTGGCGGCATGAGTGAGCAGACCCCGATTTCACCCGGCTCGGATATCTGCCAGACACTGACGTGTCTGCCCGAAAAATTCGTGGTGGATTTTGCCAACGGCATTGATGTCGCGCGGGAACGCCAACGTTACATGGCCAAGCGGGATGGGTTTTTCACTCGCCTTTTCGACGGCTTTACCGGTCAGGGTGATCGCAATCAGGCTGAGATCAACGCAAGCCTTACTGATGGCGTGGAAGGTGCGTTGAACTGGTTGAAGGATTTGAGCGAGTCGTTGGCCAAAAGCAATCATGCGATTGTTCAAGTCAACACCCGGGTCAACGCCCTCAAACATGATGTCGCCACCCTCGTCGATTTTTCCATAGAGAGCCGCCAGGCTATTAATTCGCTTTCGCAACGTCTGGACGAGCGTTGTGATGAGCTGGATCGCAATGTCGCAAGGATTGACCGGTTACAGCAGGCACACCTGCATCTGGACGATGTCTTCGGCAAGTGGGGAGCAGGGCGGTTCAATATGTTCACGCTGTCCGGGCGCTGCTATGCAGCACTTGAAGAACTGCGGTGGGGGGCGTTTGGCGACTATTGCCAGACAGTGTCCGGGCACGAACGACAGAAACAGCTTGAGCGTCTGGCCAATCAGGCAATCATTCAGATGAACAAGGATGCAGGAATTAGTCAGGGCGAGCGTATAGCGACTCGCGACCGGTGGCTGGCTCGTCCTGTTGGAAGTGTTGTTTCTGCTGACGGCGAAGATGCTATTCGCTATCTGGGGGACTGGACGGACCCATATTTCACACCTTTCGCATTTGCGGCCTCGCAGACCCCGGAAGAGTTGCCTGTGCATTTGCCAAGGATCATTGCAGCGCCAAGGGTGACAGAAGCCATGATCAGTGAGCTGTTTCTGGAGGCTTTATGATGACTGCTCCCTTGAAAGTCGGGTTGGTACTTTCCGGTGGTGGGGCCAAAGGGGCCTATCAGGTCGGTGTGCTCAGAGCCTTGCGCGAACTCGGCACCCGCATTGATGCAGTTTCAGGCGCCAGCATTGGCGCTCTCAACGGCGGCGTTCTGGCTTCTTCTCCATCGCTGGATGTTGCTATCGAGCGCCTTGAGGCTGTCTGGGAAAGATTGGCCAATGACTCCCCGTTGAGCATGAAGGCGCCTGGATATCTGGCGCTGTTGGCTGCGGCGGGCCTGCGGATTCAGGGGGCAGGGGCTGTGCTCGGGCTTGTTCACGCCGTGAAGAAAATAGCGGGCGCCTTTGAGTTCGAGTTGCCGAGCTGGCTTGATGGGCTCGACGAAGGCTTGCTGGACGACCAACCGTTGAAGCAACTGATGGATGAGTTTCTCGACAGCAAGCAGCTAGCGACAGGGATCCCACTCTATGTCTCGTTGTATCGCAGCAACGGCGGTCTGCAGGACTTGGCGTCAGCATTCATGGCTGAGCTGGGGCTGAGCAATACACCGGATTCGGAATTCGTGCATATACAGTCGCTCGAGGAAGACCGGCGCAAACAGGTGTTGCTGGCTTCTGCTGCGATCCCGCTATTGTTTGCCTCCCGCAAACACGGTGAAAAACGTTACTCGGACGGCGGCCAAGGTGGCTGGCAGACGATGCAGGGTAATACGCCAATCACCCCATTGCTGGAAGCTGGATGCAATCTGGTAATCGTCACTCACTTGAGTGATGGATCGCCATGGAGCCGTCAACGATTTCCGGATGCAACCATTTTGGAAATTCGTCCCCAACAAAGCCTTAACCGAGCTACGGGCCTCATGAGTGGCGCTCAGGACTTGCTCGGTTTTGATGTCGACAAGATCCCCACCTGGATCGAGCAAGGTTATCAGGACACGCTGCATTGTGTTGGACGGGTCATGAAGGCTCAGCAAAGCCGCGACGAATTGCGTGTCGCGCAAGCCGCTCTTGCAGGCATCGCAAGTGAGTCCGCAAGTGCCGACGCAACACTGGCCGATGCGATGGCACGATTATCCAGGCAGCCCTGACAAGGAGTCAGAAGTGGCAAATGTAAAAATTGAATGGGATTGGCTGCATTGGAATTGTGGTCAGACGTGGGGAACTGATGTCTGGCCGGAATTGCAACGCAGAGGGGTAAAACAGCAAGACCTTGAACGATGCGTCTATGTGATCAGGCTCAACGGTCTGTTCGCCATCCAGTACCCGCTAGGCGTTTCTCCCACGGTCTATATCGGCGAAGGAAACTTTGAACAACGTATCACTCAGCACAAAAACTGGCTGATGGAACTCGCGGATTTGCAAGGCGAGTATGAGTTTCTCATCGGCTATTGTTTCCCTCGCGCGCGGAACGCCTCGAAAGTTTATTCCGATTTCGAGGCGATGCTGATCCACGAATTTCGAGACATTTACGGCGCGGCTCCGCTGCGCAACAGGCAAATGGAATTTCAGAAATCAAACCACGTGTTTGAGCCAATGAATGAAATCCGCAGCGCGATCATGATTGGTCAAGGCATGCGTTTTCATTGGGCGGTGCAGCCGATGAAAAGCTCGCCTATGTATGATGTTTACCAGCGGACTATTCTGGAAGAGTTGAGGGTTTGACCCTGTCTTTAGCGGGGTAAAGCGAGAAGTCGTTGGTTAAATAAAATTTCAAGTCATTTGTTGTTGGCTAATTTGTTAGGGGATTTCCATGGATTTAGCTCCAGCTACAACCAAAACATCTATCGTGCTGCTGGGTGTTGCAATAATTGCGTTCGGCATAATTGTTTTAATGCAGGTGCTCACCGGATATCCGCCGTTCAAGGATCAATATTTTTTTCAGCTATTTGGAATCGAGGGACGAAACTGGTTTGTGGGCGGGAGAGAGGCTGTCCACTTTTTTGGATTTATTGGTTGTGTCTTATTCGGATGGTCCTATGTTTACTCGATGACATTCAAGGGGATGCTGAAGGTTCATTTTTTTATTCTCCCCGTTTTGCTGATGTTTTTGCTCGCATTAACAAAGTTTGTTGAACTGAATATTCCCTACTATTTTTTTGCAATCTTTGCTCTGATAGGTGCAGTCATATCTGTTTTAATGACAGTCTGGATGAACAGTTCCAAGCGCAGCGTTAAATACCCAAAGATGATCATTGTTCCGACGCTAGTTTGTCTCTCAATCTCTTGGATATGTGAGTTTTTTTGGGAGCCAACCATTCGCGCTTGTGGATGGCAACAAAGTGAGGGCATCACCTGGGCGCTACTGGTAGGGGAGAATAGCCCTTGTGTCTGGACACACCTTCGATTCCAGTGGGCTCAGATCATCATCGATTTTGCTGCGATCGTTATAGGCTTGGTGATTGCGCTTATTATTTATAAGTGTCTGGCGCATCAAAAGCGATGACGCCATCTGATTGGAGTTCGCGATATATGTGCTGTGCAGAGGGCAGAGGGCAGAGGGCGCGGCTACGATGATGAAGAGTATAAACCGTGGTGTCGCCTGTGTTTCTAAAACCTCTTGCCAGTCATGTAGATGAGCCGATTCAAGCCACTACCGGCATAAGGATCTCAGCGACTGCGGATCGAATGACACATTGGCCATACTTCGAGTGTCAGCGACTAATTGCCATTGCCCAGCAGTGCCGTCGATTTCGCGCAGGGCCCATTGCCCGGGGCCGGACCAAGACAGTTCTATGTACGGCCCTTCAAGCACTTCGTTTGCGATTAACATGTCTACTTCGTCGGCAGGTCCCGGGAGCATGCCACCGACAGCAATGGGCACGCGCTGACGCAAAAGGCTGTTGAGCATGCTCAGCAACTCGACACGTGATGTGTAATGCACTCTGTGCTCCCCGACTTCGGTGTGGGCAAACACCAGGCTTCCGGTATCGGCGTCCACGGAACTGATCAGCGTGAGATGCGTCGGTGGCCGGCCTGAGCCTTTTGAATACCTCAAGCCTGATCCATCGCCGCCGCCACGCCCTGATCCTCCCCCAGAAACCCACCACTCTGATGCTGCCAGAGCCGCGCATAAATGCCGTTCCTGCTCAGCAATTCAGCGTGCGTCCCTTGCTCGATAATCCTTCCGTCGTCCATGACAATCAGTCGATCCATCGCCGCAATCGTCGACAAGCGATGGGCAATAGCTATGACGGTCTTACCCTGCATCATTTCATCGAGGCTTTCCTGAATGGCGACTTCGACTTCCGAGTCCAGCGCACTGGTGGCTTCGTCGAGCAGCAGGATCGGCGCGTTCTTCAGCATCACCCGGGCGATGGCGATACGTTGGCGCTGGCCGCCCGAAAGCTTGATGCCGCGTTCGCCGACCAGCGTGTCGTAACCGCTGTGGCCTTGCTTGTCGCTGAGTTGGCTGATGAAACCGTCGGCCTGCGCGTTGGCGGCGGCGCGGCGGATATCTTCGTCGCTGGCGTCGGGGCGGCCGTAGGCGATGTTGTCGCGAATCGAGCGGTGCAGCAGCGACGTGTCCTGGGTGACCATGCCGATCGCGCTGCGCAGACTGTCTTGGCTCACCTTCGCGATGTTCTGGCCGTCGATGCGAATCTCGCCGCTGTCGACATCATAGAAGCGCAGCAGCAGATTGATCAGCGTCGATTTTCCCGCACCGGAGCGGCCGACCAAGCCGATTTTCTCGCCAGCGCGGATGCTCAGGCTCAAATTGTCGAGGACCTGACGTTCGCCGTTGTAGTTGAAATTGACCTTGTCGAACGTCACTGCACCGCCCGCCGGCACCAGCACGCTGGCGTTCGGTGCGTCCTGCACTTTGGGGCCGCGGGTGAGGGTGGCCATGCCGTCCTGCACGGTGCCAATGTTTTCGAACAGCGACGTCATCTGCCACATGATCCAGTGCGACATGCCGTTGATGCGCAGCGCCATGGCGGTAATCGCCGCCACCGCACCGGTGCCGACCTGACCCAGATGCCAGAGCCACAGCGCGTAGCCGCCGGCACCCAGAATCAGCCCGACCACCAGCGCCTGATTGACGATTTCGAACTGGCTGACCAGACGCATCTGGCGAAAACCGGTGAGCTTGAAATCCTCCATCGCCGCGCGGGCGAAGTGTGCTTCACGTTTGGAGTGCGAGAACAGTTTCACCGTGGTGATGTTGGTGTAGGCGTCGGCAATGCGCCCGGTCATCGATGATCGCGCATCGGCCTGTTCCTGGCCGACCTTCCCCAAGCGCGGCACAAAATAAACCATGGCCAGCCCGAATAACGCGAGCCAGGCAATGAACGGCAGCATCAGTTTCAAGGCAAAACCGCCAGCGAGGGCGATGATCGCAATGAAGTAAACGCCGATGCCCGGTGCGATTTCGATCAGGGTGAACAAGACTTCGCGCACCGCCAATGCGGTCTGCATGACCTTGGTCGTGACCCGCCCGGAAAATTCATCGGAGAAGAACGAAAGGCTTTGCCGCAGCATCAGCCGATGAAAGTCCCAGCGCAGCCGCAACGGTAAGTTGATCGCCAGGATCTGGTGCTGAACCATCGTGCGCAACGCCACCAGCCCAATGCTGATGAACAACACGATGCCGATGCCCCAGAGCACGCGACTTTCTTGCGCGTTGACGCCGCCACCGGCCTGCCACGTCGAGAGCAGATCGACGACCTGGCCGAGAAAGGAAAACAGCCAGGCTTCGTAGATCGACACGCCAGCACTGAGCAGCGCCAGCGCGAGGATATAACCGCGTGCGCCGCGCGTGCAGGCCCACAGGAACCGCATCAGGCCGACGGGCGGAGGCGGTGCTTCGTCGGGAGGAAATGGGTCGAGCCGTTGTTCAAACACGCGCAGCATTGTGGTCTCCGAAATGATCAGGGTCTGGGGGATTCTGCCATTGAATGGCGGCTTTGAGGGTTTGCACGTCAATGGCTTGTCCCCATTGGGCGCTGGATTCCCGAGTATCGCCCGGGATTCCGGGTGCATGCCGGTCAGCTAAGCTGACAGCTCAGACGCCTTGAGCAACGCAAGATGCAGCGAATACACCGGGTTTCCTGTTGGGAGTCGATGGGCAAAGAAAATGTTTAATTTCTTTTTGACGTTTCTGTTCGTGCTCATTCCCACGGCGTCGCTGTCACTCGACAGTTACCTTCGTTACCGGGTGGCCAAGAGCAAACCGGTGAGCAAGGCGTGGAGGGCTTGCAATCATGTTCTTTCAATCATGCTGATCATGCAGTTGCTTGGTTTGGCGCTGTACTTCTTTTACATCGCTTGAATCTGGCGGGTTTCGATAGAGGGATCGATGTGGTGAGTTTCGCTTGCGCACTGTTGGTGATAGGCCTGGGGCTGATTTTGTATGTGTCAGATATGTTCGGCTATTCAAAGTCCGTTAAGGCAGAGCGGTCTCGGCTGATGTCCGCTCAGATGCTTACAAGGGAGCAGAGAGACAAGCGCCGGTATTATCAGTGGGCAGGCGCCGCGAGAGTTGTGGGTTGGATTGCGATAGCCGTGGGGCTTTTGCTTTTGATCTTCCGGTAACGCGGAATAGTGTGGGACAGCGTTTCAGCATCTGGCCGGGCTGCCAGTTTTCAACCTCGCGGCGCGCCAGCCTCAACGCGCGCCAAAATCCACTTTCGACTGTACGCCAGCACGCCCTCGGCGATGGCTGTGGGAAAGTGGATAAACCCGTGAGGCGAGGAGGGCAGCATGTACATTTCGACCGAGGCCGCTTGCGCCCAGCGCTTGGCGATCTCGAGAGTGTCATCGCGCAGCGGATCGAGTTCACCGGCAAACAGCAACGCGGGCGGGAAGCCGCTGAAATCGCCGTACAGCGGAGACAGTGGTGACTGGCGGCGCTGCTCGTCAGTCAACTCGGGCGTAAGCAGACGTAGCGCCTCGACCATGCCCGGGCCGTCCAGCACCAGCGTGTCTGCGGGGGCGGTGCGTACGCTGGGCGTGCCGGTCAGGTCGTAGACGCCGTAATACAGCAGTGCGCCGCTGATTCTTTGCAGCAGATCGGGCCATTGTTTCAGCGCCAGCAAGGTTGCCGCCGCCAGATGACCACCCGCCGATTCACCGACTACCACGACGGGCAGGCCGGCGAACTCAGCCTCTTGTAACAGCCAACGAGTGGCGTTGAGGCAATCCTCTAGCAGTCCTTCGATGGGCGTGGACACGGCCAGTCGATAATCCACCGAAACCACGGTCACCTGGCAGCTGTCGACGATGGCCGCGTTGAAGTTGTCGTCCATCTGCGCATTGCCGATCACCCAGCCGCCACCGTGAAAATCCAGCACCACGCCTTTCGCCGGGCCTTTGGGGCGAATGATCCGCACCGGCACGTTATCAATCAGCTTGCGCTCAGCCGTCAGACCAAACTTGCGCAACACGCCGGAACCGCCGATCTGGCTGACGCGCAACAGCGCCTGAATCACACGCGGCGTCAGGCGATTGCGGATCTTGAAACGTGGCAGCCAGGCCAGCTTCCTGTTGAAGGCGCGCACCTCATCCAACTCGCGTTCGCCCTGCGGCCACGGTGTTGCAGTACCCCAATTGGCATTGTTCATCAGCGGTTCTTGATCAGGATGGAAAAATTCAACGCCGCCGCCACACACAGCCACGCCAGATACGGAAACAGGATCAAGCCAGTGATCAGGTCCAGTTGTATTGCCAGCACCACCATCGCCGCGACCACCAGCCACAACACGGTGAGAATCACCATCGCCGCCAGCACCTGATGCGCACCGAAGAACACCGGCGTCCACAGCGTGTTCAACGCAATCTGCGCCGCCCATAGCGCCAGCACGGTCTGGCTACCGGGAATCAGGCTCAAGCGGTAACCGGCCCAGGCCAGCAGCAGATAGATAATCGTCCAGGCCACGGGGAACGCCCAATTGGGCGGGGTGAAACCGGGTTTGTTCAGTCCTTCGTACCACGGCCCCGGTTTGAACATCACGCCGGTGGTTGCCGCTGCTGCGCAGGCCAGAAGAAAAATGAAGAAGGTCATCGCCTGTCCTTGGCTGAAATCAGCCGGTTGGGGGTTTAAGAAAGGGACGCCTCGGCAAGGAAAAAGTTTGCCATGAAATCCGGATTGGCCAGAGAGGCGATTCAATTTGAACTAAAAACTGACCACTGCGTCAGGATAATCAGTGCCTTTTCCAACTGACGCGGATGACATCATGTACACCTATCACATCGAATATCGATTCAACGGCGAGCCGCGGACTTTTCTGCTTGAACTCAAGGAACAGCAGTTGTCCGAGCACGAAGCCGCGATGCATCTGCTGGAACTGCACTTGGGCGACGCGGAAAACGGCCTGATGATGCCCACTGCAGACTCAACACCCGAGCAGATCCTCGAACAGGCCGAGCGGGTAGGGATTACGGACATCAAGGTCGTCAGCCAGACCAACTGAAGGGTGAGGCAAACGTTGGCAACGGTGGGGATCCATTGCATGCTGCGCGCACACTTCACTGTACGCCCGGAGGACACGCCTTGCCGACCCTGAGCCGCGCTGATCTTGCTTACGTTCTACAAATCCTCGAGCAAGACACGATTCACGACTTGAGCCTTATTTCTCAGGCCGTGCAGATGAATCCTCGCGACCTGTTGAATCAAGTCGCGATTGCCATGGCCGATCAGTTCCTTAGCGGTGCACGCGACTTTCACGCATGCGACGAGGTGATGAATCTGTTGTTCGGCGATATCGTGAACCTCGGCATGGATGCCGAAATGCCCGAGCCGGCTTTTTCCATCTACCTCGCGTTTGATTCTGGAGAGCATTGGCACACCGGTGATAACAAGGAGGTCGTACCGTGGGAAAAATGGACGCGACCTGAGCTCGTGCAGATTCTTGGTCAGCTGACGGGTGGCTTGTCCGGAGGTCGTCGATAGTTACACGCTTTCTAGCGCTGGATGGTCGACAAGCACGTTTGCCCGGTCTTGATAGAACCGCAAAAACTCATCCGCCGGCATCGCTTTGCCAAACAGCCAGCCCTGACCAAAATGCACGCCGTGATCGCGCAGGTAATCGCGCTGGGCTTCGGTCTCGATGCCTTCGGCGACTATCTGCAGGCGCAGGCTCTTGGCCATTTCGATGATGTGGCCGGTCACGGTGCCGGTCGCGGCATCCTGATCGATATTGTCGACAAACGACTTGTCGATCTTCAGCACGTCCAGCGGCAGTTGCTGCAAATGCTGCAGGCTGGAAAACCCGGTGCCGAAATCATCGATAGCCGCCAGATAACCCAGCTCGCGGGCATGGTTGACCGTGGCCCGCGCGGCGTCGATCTCGACGAATCCGCGCTCGGTGGCCTCCAGCCAGATTTGATGCTGCTGCACGTTGGCCCGGTCCAGCGCGGCCTCCAGTTTCGCCAGAAAGCGCCCGCTGCTGACGTCCTTCGCCGCCAGATTGATCGCCACGTGCAAGCTGCGCTCCTTGACCAGCAACGGGCCGAGGTCACGCATCACATTGTCGATGACTTGATCGGTGATCGGCAGAATCAAACCGCTGTGCTCGGCCAGCGGAATAAACGCATCGGGGCACACCCGCGAGCCATCCGGATGCTGCCAGCGCACCAGTGCCTCCGCACCGACGCAGGCTCCGTCGCTGAGGCGGATGATCGGTTGATAGTGAACAACGAACTCACGATTGCGCACCGCCATTTGCAGTTCCGCCAGCGGCGACAGACGTTGCCGGGTGCGGCGCACGATCAGCAACACCAGCACCCCAGCGAGCAAACCACCGATGGGCAATAGCAGTAACTCCCGGCGGATCAAGCCTTGCATCAGCTCATGGCGCGACAGCGCGGCGATGACGACCCAGTCGCCGCTGTGCACGAGGGTGTAGAGATAGCCGTCGGCAAGGCCCGAATGCGGGCCGGAATGCACGCGAGCAAGAAAGTGTTCTGCGCCCGGACGCGAGGCACTGATCAATTGCCCGGATGCGGTGCCGACCGCCAGGTGCAGATCCTCGTCAAGCATCACCTGCAAAAACTGCTCGGGATCGACCAGCACGTTGAACGCCGCGTACTGCAGCGCCATCATCGGCTTGGCCGCAACGATGCGCGACTGCACACCGAGCGACACACGCACGCCATCCGCGGTGGTGAAGTCTTCACGCCACGGCGCCGCATGCTGCCCGACCAGGCCCCATGACCCGCAGGCGTAAATCTCTTCTTCGACATAGCCGATCGACTTCACCGAGAGGATGTTGATGGTCAGCAGACGCATCTCGTCGATGCTTTCCGGCGTGCACGGAGCGAGCCGGGAACCGGCGATGGATTTCAGCGCGCCGGCCGCTTCACTGAAGGTGCCATGGGCACGACTGGAGGCGACGGAAGCGAGGGCTTCCAGACGTTGTTGAGCCGCTGCCAGATTCAACATCCAGGCGACGTAACCCATCAAAATGACCGGAAGCAAGACACACGGAAGGCCCAGGAGAATGCTCCCCCAGACAATGCGTTTTTTGTTCATGGCGCCACCTTGGCCTCAAGGCCTGTGACGTGCGCACAGCACGGCTGTTTCCCAGCCCATTCAGAATACCGCCGGTGTGTGGGGCAAATATTGCTGTAGATCAACCGCCGGCTCGCCTTGCGCGAGCATTCCATACACCGCAAAACTTTGTGGGAGCTGGCTTGCCAGCGATGGCGTCGGCACGTCCAACATCCTCATAGCCAGACCTACCGCTTTCGCGGGCAAGCCATGCTCCCACAGGTATTGGGTGACGCCCGAAATCTTCAATCATCCAAGCAGACAGGTCTAAATTGCTCCCTGGATTAGCGCCTGGTACGGACCAATCGCGCACCCCACGGCCCGATCACGCAGCCATTTCCATTCAAAGCAAAACTGTCATATTCAGTATCACTTGCCTACCCATAGTGACCAGCCCAACGCTTAAACAATGAGGCTGCACTGTGTTTCAACGTCTACTGTGTTCGCTGTCCGTACTGAGCCTGTCCATTGCCGCCGCCCATGCTGCCGAGTCCGTGCCGCTGGACACGCCGCGCCTGCAAGGCATCGACAACTTCCGTGATATCGCCGGCATCACCACCGCGTACACCACGGCCCACGACGGCACGATGCGCAGCGGCGTGTTCTACCGCTCCAACGCGCTGACGCCGACGACCAGCGATCTGGCGACCCTCAACAGTCTCGGCATCAAAGCCATCTACGACCTGCGCACCCCCAGCGAAATCGCCGCCACCCCGGACACGCTGATCAGTGGTGCGACCTACCAGAACATCGACATCATCGGCAGCACCACCTCCGGCTCGAATATCACCAACATTTCCTTCAACAGCGCCGCCGACGCGATCGCCATGATGGAACAGACTAACCGCGCCTTCGTCAGCGATGCCGGCATGCGCGGCCAGTTCGGCGTGCTGTTCAATGAACTGGCCAGTGTCGATGCCGCGCAACTGTTTCACTGCACCGCCGGCAAGGATCGCACCGGCTGGACCGCTGCCGTTTTGCAGAGCATTGCCGGCGTCGACGACGCCACCATCATGGCCAACTACCTGGCGACCAACGACTACACCGCCGCCCGCGTCGCCGCCACGCTGAAGGCGCTACCGCCAAGCATGGCCGCGATCTACGAGCCACTGCTCGGCGTCCAGGCTAGCTACTTGCAGGCCGGACTCGACGAAGTCACCGCCGAATACGGCAGCATGGACAACTACCTCAAACAAGGCCTCGGCCTGTCGCAAGAAACCATTTACGTCCTGCGCGGCGAACTGGTCGAATACAACAGCCTGCCGGGTCAGGCCGGGCTGATCGGCAACGCCGCTGCCGGCGCCGAATTGCTCCGCGAGTTGCAAAACACCAGTCTGTCCGGCACCTACAGCGCCTACAACTATTACCTGCAATCGGCCATCGACGCTGGCACCCTCGGCGGTGTTGAATCCCAGGTCGGCGGCCAGGTACACGCCGACGCCGCCAGCTACTTGCTGCGCCAAAACGGGATGATCGAACAAGTCGCCGCACCGTTCGCCAGCGGCACTGATCTCAAGGTCGGCCAATACCGCCTCTGGACCACCGCGCTCGCCGGCTACCTCGGCACCGACGGCTCGTCCCACGCCGAGAGCAGCAACGAACACAGCCAAGGCCTGATGGTCGGCGTCACCCAACGCTTCAGCGAACAACTCAGCGCACGCGGCGGCTTCGGCTACAGCAAAGGCACGGTCGGCGGCGCCGGTGGCGAAGCTGACACCGACTTCACCTTCCTCAATGTCGGCGCCCGCTACGGTTTCACCAGCCTCGAACAAGGCCTGTTCCTAGACGCCAACGCCAGCGTCGGCTACGTCGACTACGACAGCAAACGCGATCTCGGCGGCGGCCTCGGCACCGCGAAAGGCAACAGCCACGGCAACCTCACCGGCGCCACTGTCGCCCTCGGTTACCGCGCCCCGGTCAACGGCATGACTTTCGAACCAAGCCTGGGTTTGCGCATCAGCCACCTAGACCTCAACGGCTTCAAAGAGAAGGGCAGCGAACTCTCACTCGATGTCGACGACAACAGCGCCACCCGCCGCAGTGCCGTCGCCAATCTCAACGTCGCCTTTGCGCCGGTGACGATGGGCGCATGGCAACTGGTGCCGGGCGTACAAGTGGGTTACGAACGCACACTGGGCGACAACCAGGTCGACAGCCAAAGCCACTTGCTCGGCCTCGACATCGAACAACGCGCCGCCTTCGACAACCGCGACCAATTCAGCGGCGGCGTCAACGTCATGGCCAGCCTCGGCGCCCTCAGCCTGGGCGCAGAAGTCGGCGCCAACGGCGGCGGCGACAGCCACGGCTTCAACGGCGGCCTCAAAGCCAGCTACGCCTTCTAAACAGAAGCGGGGTCAAGGAAGACCCCACTCCAACCAACACCACAGGTTCTATGGGTTGCTATCAATCTAAATCACACCACAAACCCCTGTGGGAGCTGGCTTGCCAGCGATAGGGCCAGCCCAGCCAACATCTCCATCGACTGACCCACCGCCATCGCTGGCAAGCCAGCTCCCACAGGTTTTGTGGATTGCCAACAATCTCAGGCACACCAAAAATCCTTGTGAGAGCTGGCTTGCCAGCGATTGGGCTAACACAGCCAACCTCTTCATTGCCTGACCCACCGCCATCGCTGGCAAGCAGCTCCCACAGGTTTTGTGGAGTGCCAACAATCTCAGGCACACCAAAAACCCTTGTGAGAGCTGGCTTGCCAGCGATTTGGCCAGCACAGCCAACCTCTTCATTGCCTGACCCACCGCCATCGCTGGCAAGCAGCTCCCACAGGTTTTGTGGATTGCCAACAATCTCAGGCACACCAAAAATCCTTGTGAGAACTGGCTTGCCAGCGATTTGGCCAGCACAGCCAACCTCTTCATTGCCTGACCCACCGCCATCGCTGGCAAGCAGCTCCCAAAGATTGTGGAATGCCAACAATCTCAATCACACCGCTGACCCCTGTGGGAGCTGGCTTGCCAGCGATTTGGCCAGCCCAGCCAACATCTCCATTGCCTGACCCACTGCAATCGCTGGCAAGCCAGCCACAGGTTTTGTGGATTGCCAACAATCTCAATCACAACACAGACCCCTGTGGGAGCTAGCCTGCTAGCGATAGCGCCTTCCCAGCCACCATCACCACAACAGACTCACACCCTCAATCCCGCCCGCGCAAATCCGCAGGACTCACCCCATAAGCCCCCTGAAAATACCGACAAAACCGCCCCACATTACTAAACCCAAATCGCAACGCCACCTCAGTCACCGACCCCGAACCCCGCCGCTTCAAAACCTCATAAGCCCGCTCCAGCCGCACCTGCCGCTGATACGCCACAATCGACATCCCGACAAACCGCCGAAACCCCTCCTGCAATGCGCGCTGACTGACATGGCTCAACCGCGCCAGATCCACACCGCTCACCAACTGCTCAGGATGCGCCTGAATAAACTCCACCGCCAACTTCACATGGCGCGGCGCAACCATCGCCGTCGGCCGCCGCAACGCCTCGGAAAAGTTATGCGGCCAAGCCTCTAGCACCGCATCAACCAACATCTCGCGCAACCGCGACGGCATCAACGTCCCGCTGTTGAGCAACAGATCAAACTCCGTCCCCGTCGCCAGATCAATCAACGCCTTGATCCCCTGAAACGCTGCCGTCTCAAGATCCACGCTCGGTTCAAAAACGATCTTCTGCAGAATCGGTTTATCCAACAGCGCCGATAGCCGCTCGGTGAGCTGATGGCGATTGATCGACATCCCGTGATGCGCGTGATCATCCAGAAAGCGCATCGAACGGATATCCGCCTTATCAATCGCCAGCCCAACGTGCGACACCCCGATAGACTCGGTGGCATGGTTGAAAACGATCTTGCCGGCAGTGGGAATGACGAACGTGATCTCGTCCTGTGGATCGGGGAAAGCGACGGTGAAATCACCGTGATAACGCATCCGCCGAAAACTCACGCCATCGTGCCGCCCGTAGACCCCGCCAATAATGATGTTCGACGGCAGCGGCGGGTTGTCGGCATAACGATTGCCAAACAATCGGGAAAACAGTGCACCGAAGTCGTCCGAACGGAGGTTGTCGGAACGCAGGATAATTTGCTGGCGAACAGGAGTTGGAAACACCTTGGCGGCACCTTCGGTTGGGGGCTCTAGGACAGGGGTGAAGGGTAGGGCGCCGAGGAGGTTAGCAGAGGAAATATGACCGGTTTGTGACAGTCGGAAATATGTCGTTACAGCGCCGCACCACGTTTAAGCAAAGGACACTCGGCAGCCAATCGCCGACATGGCAACCTGCTCGCCACTGTACTCAGCAAGCAAACACAGGCACCGCGCCAAACCCCCAGCCCCTGTTTGCCCAGCCCTGAAAGCCAAAAATCATCGGAGCGGCAATGCAAGCCAACACGCAAACACTCCCCATCACCCTGACCCCGGAACTCGACTTCGACCAAAACGCCGCCAGCGCTTTCGGCGAATCGCTGACCCGCGAATACACCCAAGCCACACCATTCCCGCACATCGTCATCGACAACTTCCTGCAAGCAGACGTCATCTCCAGCATCCGCGAACACTTCCCGGTCGAACCAACCAACAACGAACAGACCTACGAGCGCGGCTACAAAGGCCAACTCAAACGCCAGATCAGCCCCAACGCCTGCAGCCCGTATCTGAAGAACGTGTTCAACACCTTCAACTCCGCACCCATGCTGGAATTCCTCGAAAAACTCACCGGCATTCAAGGGCTAATCCCCGACCCTTATTTCGCCGGCGGCGGCTTACACGAAACCAAAACCGGCGGCTTCCTCGGCGTGCACTCGGATTTTCGGCTGAACAAAAAGCTCAACGTAGAGCGGCGGTTGAACGTGATCATTTACCTGACCGAGGACTGGCAGGAGGCGTACGGCGGCAACCTGGAGCTTTGGGATGTGGGGATGAAGAAATGTCTGAAGAAAGTGCTACCGGTTTATAACCGGTGTGTGATTTTTAATACGGACAAGGATAGTAACCATGGGCATCCGGAGCCGTTGACTACGCCGGAACACATCACTCGGCGGTCGATTGCGCTTTATTACTACACGGCGAGTGGGGTGGGCGGGGAGCCGGGGCAGAGGAATAAAACGCACTATAAGCCGCGGCCGAAGGATCGGTGGAGTTTGAGGTACTACATGAATAAGTTGTTTAGAACGAAAGCGTGAGGAGGCTGCGTAATCAGGGAAGCAGCCGTTTTTTGGACTGGGTGGTAGCAGCTGGTGGTGGTTCAGCTTTCGGCCAATTGCTGCCATTCACGAAAGGCTGCTCTCGGCCAATAGCTGCCATTCATAATGAGCAGTAAACCTCCCATTGCAGCCGGTCGCGCCCGACGCAGTCGATCAAAATCATCTGCTCATTCACGGTTGTGAGGGGGCGGAAAAAATCCAGACGCCTTGAAGGTCGATGTCTCAGTCCCTGTAGAGTAACGCTTCAACTACAACGCCAAACGCTGATGAGTGTTCGCGACGATTGGGGTAGTAGAGATGGTAACCGGCAAAGGGTTGACACCAATCTTCCAACACCCGCACAAGGCTACCGTCCGCAAGTTCCTTCGCCACCATGTCCTCTGGCAGGAAAGCCAAGCCACATCCCGCCACGGCCGCACGCAGAATTGGCACGCTGCTGTTGAATGTCCATTGGCCCTCGACGCGGGCCTTGAGCTCGTGGCCATCCTTTTCGAAATCCCATTGCATCAGGCTGCCGTGAGTCGGTAGGCGCAGGTTAATGCAGTTGTGCGCCGCCAGATCTCCCGGTTCCATCGGGTAAGGCCGATGCTGGAAATACTGCGGCGAGCCGACAACGGCGATGCGCAACGATGGCCCAATCGGTACGGCAATCATGTCCTTGGCTACCTGTTCGCCCAGGCGCACCCCCGCGTCATACCGCTGCGCGACGATGTCGGAAAGGGCGTAATCGACGGTGATTTCGACCCTGATGTCCGGGTAGTCGGGCAGCACCTTCAGCAGCTTCGGCCAGAGAATATTGTTCGCCGCATGCTCGGACGCCTGAATCCGCACATTGCCGGCGGGGGTGTCGCGAAACTCGCTGACGGCGGCCAGTTCCAGTTCGATCTCATCGAACCTCGGTGCCATCGATTGATACAACCGCTGACCCGCCTCGGTCGGCGAGACGCTGCGTGTGGTGCGCGTCAGCAGGCGCACACCCAAGCGGCTTTCCAGTGCGCGCATGGTGTGGCTCAGCGCCGACTGCGAGACGCCGAGTTGTGCGGCAGCACGGGTAAAGCTGCCTTCGCGGGTGATGACCACGAAGGCTTGCAGGTCGTTGAGATTGGCGCGGGACATTGATGAGAACCTCTCATGAGGGGGCGCGTGATTATTCCATGAAAGCAGGTCGCACACAGATGCGCGACCCCCAGAGAGTTGATTACAAGGTACGGGCGTAGAACGTGGTCAGTTTGCCAATCGCGGCATCGACATAACGCGGCACCCAGTAGGTTTCAATGTGGGTGGCGCCATCGAGGATGAACACTTCCTTGTCGGTGGTGCCGGTGGCTTTGGGGAACG
The DNA here is from genome assembly GCF_949767845.1 of Pseudomonas sp. IT-232MI5. Classification (NCBI taxonomy): domain Bacteria; kingdom Pseudomonadati; phylum Pseudomonadota; class Gammaproteobacteria; order Pseudomonadales; family Pseudomonadaceae; genus Pseudomonas; species Pseudomonas sp. IT-232MI5. The sequence continues at coordinate 46,622 of NZ_CATKQE010000011.1, read as the reverse complement.
CATCCTGGGTCATGTACAGGCTGTCGGCCTTGCTGCCGGCGATCATCAGCAACGGTTGATTGATCAATTCGATATGGTCGGTGGCGTCGAAACGCATCAGGTCAATAAGGCTGCTGGTGGTGTATTTGAAGGTCGAGTTCGGGTGCGCGTGGGTTTTCCAGTAGTACTCATAGCCTTGGCGATACAGTTCGAAAGGCAGTTTGGCAATCTGCTCGTCGGTGAGGTTGGCATCCCCCGAATACAGCACCGCGCCCCCCGCTGCTTCTTGCGCGCGGGCAGCTGATGCCTGCTGCAAACGTTGCTGGATGCTGTCCATTTGCGAGTCGTTGTAGCCGTTGCGGCGTACTCGACCCGAGTTGAACATGCTCACCGTCGCCAGGGATTTGAAGCGTTTGTCGGTTTGCGCCGCCGCCAACGAATAACCACCGCCGCCACAAATGCCGAGCAGGCCCAGACGATTGTCATCCACGCCAGCGAACTGGCTGATGAAATCGGCCATGCCGTGAATGTCTTCGATGCGATACGCCGGTTTATCGATGCTGCGCGGCTGGCCACCGCTGGCGCCCTGATAGGCCGCATCGGCCGTGATGGTGATGTAGCCCTGTTCGGCGAGCCGCTGGGCATAGAGACCGGCGACTTGCTCTTTTACGCCGCCATTGGGATGCGCAACCACCACGGTCGGGTAGTTCTTCTTCGCGTCGTAGTTGGCAGGAGTGTAGACATTGGCGGCGATGTCCAGCCCGTTGAGCTTATAGCTGACCGGGTGGATGTTGACCTTGCCCGGCTCGTTCTTGCTGATCGCGCCGTCATAGGCGAGTGTGAACGGGTTCTTCTTGTAGTCAGCGGCTAACGCTTCGCCCGCCGAGAGACCGACCAATGCCGACATGAGCGTGGCTTTGAGAGTGTTTTTCACGTGAAGCTCCTGAGCAAAAAAAGGGCGGCAGTAGCAAAAGTATTTGGGTCAGTCCAGCTGTTTTTCTTTGAGGAACTGCGCGACCAGATCAGCGATCTGCACGTTGTTCAGATCCGACATGGGGAAATGGGTATTGCCGTGAATGCCAATCTCCGGCAGGTGTATCAGTCGCACATCACCGCCATGGCGATTGACCGCGTCACGCCAGAGCCGGGCCATTTTCAGGCGTGCGCGCCAACTGTCCTGAGCGGGCAGATCGACTGTCTGTTCCGGAATGTTGTCTCCGTACAGGATCAGGATCGGAATGCGCGTCAGTGCCATGAATTGCTCCATCGGCACCGCTGCGCCTTGCACCGTGTCGAACGCGCTGGGAATCGGCGCCGGCACTTCACCGTCAGCAAACACGAAACTGCTGCCCGGTTCGAACGCCACGATGGCTTTGACCTTGTCGTTCTTGATCGCCGTCAACCAGCCCGGCCCGCCACCCTGAGAATGCGTAAACAGGATGCCGGGGCCGATTTTGTCGAACAGCGCCGACACACCATCGGAGACCACGCCCATGTCAAACGGCCCGGTGTTCGGCGTCATTGCCCTGAAAAACTGCTCGCGGGTCTGGGCGTCCTGTGCCACTTGCACGCCGTTGAAGTAGCGGGGCCAAAGGCCGATGCGGAACTGGTTGAACCACAGTTGTTCGTCCGGCACAGGCTTGATGGTGGTCTCGACCATGCTGCGCCCGGCATCACCACGCCGGGGCTGATCGATCAGATAGACGCCGTAGTGGCGGCGCAGAAAGATGTTCTGAAAACCCTCGCGACCATCGGCGGTGGTTTCCCAGGTCTTGGAAAACTGACCCGCGCCGTGCCACATGACGATGGGCAGTTTTCGCGCGTCCGCCGGGATTTGATAGAAGGCGTAGACGTGGTCACCGTGGTAGGTCTGGCCGTTGGGTGTCATCGGTTGGCGCGGGTTGAAGGTGCCCGGTGCCGTGGTCATCGTTCCGCCGGCGGCGAAGCTGCCTTGTTTCTGGATCAGCAGCGGGCCTTCGGAGTGGTTCGCGCAGGCCGCCAACAGGCTCAGCAGCGTGACGCTCAGTAAATGCTTTGCAGATTTCATGTCATTTCCCCGCTGTTGCGAGCGCTTGGGTCAGCGCTGCGCTTGCCCGCTTGGCAGTCTGTGTATCGCCATGCTTTTCAAGCAGCTCGGTGACCTGGCGCAACTGTGCCGCACTTAGCCCGACGCGCAGGCTCGCCGCCATGTGCGAACGCAGTTGCGATTCCACGCCCGGGGACGCTGCCAGCGCCCCGACTGTCGCCAGTTCGCGGCTTTGCCAGTCGAGGTTGTCGCGCTCGAAAATGTCGCCGAACAGATGGGTTTGCAGGAACCGGTTGATCACCGGAGCGAACTCGAACACCGGGCCTTTGACCGGGGCGCCGGAGATTTTCGTTTGATTCGCCGTACCCGCTGCCAATAGCTCATCCCCGACCGGAGTCGCCCGGCTCGGCTCACGTCCCGGCGCATCGTCAAGGCCGCGTTGTTTGCGCGCCTGCACCACGGTCATCAATTCATTCAAGGCGTTGAGGCTGCGGGGGAAGCCGACGTAGGCGTAGAGCTGCACGAGAACTTCACGGGTTTCGCTAATGGTCAGGCCGGCATCAAGCCCTTGGTTGAGCGCCGTGTTGAGGTTGGGCATGTCGCTGGTCGCCATGAACGCCGCGATCAGTGGAATGGCTTGTTGCTGGCTCGACAAGCTGGCTGCGCTGGCGGGTGTGCTGGTCATGGTGGGCGAAGCCTCGGCTGCTTGAGTGGTGACGCTGAACATCGCCCCGACGCCAAGGCAGAGCGCCATGAGTGTGGGGAGTGCAGTGCTGTTGCGGGTGTCAGTGATCATCGTGAAGGGCTCCATCCATTGCGGGGCGCTGCGGTGTCGCTGAATCGTACGGAGGTTGGTTATGGCGATTAACCCTGATATTGCGCATGGGTTCCTGAGCAGAACTCATGAATCGACGGAGCAGTCATCGCAGAAATCCAGACGCAACCCCGCAGATTCGGGGCTTAGACGTCGACTAGTCGATTGCCCCCAACGTGCCGGGAGCGCAACTTCGACACATTCCGTAACTTCATTTACCGGCGTATTGCGCATCCGAGACCTGTTCCCCCCAAGTGACGGTCTTGCCGTCCTCGGCTTCAGCGATGGCGATGTGGGTCATGCCGTTGCTGGCCGTGGCGCCATGCCAGTGACGGGTGTTCGGTGGAATCCAGACACTGTCGCCCGGACGGATCTCCTGACGCGCGCCACCCTCTTGCTGCACATAGCCGACGCCGGCAGTGACGATCAGCGTTTGCCCCAGCGGATGGGTGTGCCACGCCGTGCGTGCGCCCGGCTCGAAGGTCACTGTGCCGCCGCCGATGCGCGCCGGCGGTTCACCTTTGAACAGGCCATCAACGCGCACCGTGCCGGTAAAGTTTTGCGCCGCGCCCTTGACCGAGGGCTGCGCGCCGTTTGGCGTGATGCGGATTTCGCCGGCGGCCTGGGACTCTGCCGCCATCAGTGACAAAGCAACGAGTGGCGCAATCAATCGGTTCATCGGATTGGTTCTCCGGTCAGACAAGAAAAGCGGCGCCGCCCGTGGCGCCGCGTTGGGCAGACTCAGAGTCCGGTCATTTTCAGTGCCGATTCCGGCAGGCGTTCACCGTGCACCTGAATCTGCGCGATCTGCTCGTTGATCACGCGCAGATCGTCGCCGGTCAATTGCAGTTCGACCGCGCCCAGATTCTCTTGCAGTCGATGGGGTTTGGTCGTGCCAGGGATCGGCACAATCCACGGTTTTTGTGCGAGCAACCAGGCTAGCGCGACTTGCGCAGGTGTCGCGTGCTTACGCTCAGCGACGACTTTCACCACATCGACCAGCGCCAGGTTGGCCTTGCGCGCTTCGGGGGAAAAACGCGGGACGAAGTTGCGGAAGTCGCTGGCGTCGAACTGCGTGTGCTCATCGATCTGACCGGTGAGAAAACCGGCGCCCAGCGGGCTGAACGGTACGAAGCCGATCCCCAGTTCTTCCAGCACCGCCAGCAGCTCCAGTTCCGGGCCGCGCCAGAACAGCGAGTATTCGCTCTGTACCGCCGTGACCGGTTGTACCGCGTGGGCCCGGCGGATGGTTTCCACACCTGCCTCAGACAGGCCGAAATGCTTGACCTTGCCCTCGGCGATCAATTCCTTGATGGTGCCGGCGACGTCTTCAATGGGCACCTGCGGATCAACGCGGTGCTGATAAAACAGGTCGATGTGATCGGTACGCAAGCGCTTCAACGACGCCTCGGCGACGGCGCGGATACGCTCCGGCCGGCTATTGGTGCCGCCGCCTCGTGCGCCGGTGATCGGGTCGATATCGAAGCCGAACTTGGTGGCGATGACGACCTGCTCGCGGATCGGCTGCAAGGCCTCGCCCAGCAGCTCTTCATTGGCGAACGGGCCATACGCTTCGGCGGTGTCGAACAAGGTGACGCCTTGCTCGTGGGCCGAACGAATCAGCTTGATCATGCTGGCTTGGTCGGCTGCCGGCCCGTAGGCCGACGTCATGCTCATGCAGCCAAGGCCCAATGCAGACACTTCCAGGCCATTGCCCAACGTGCGGTTTTTCATTATGTCACTCCGTACAGAATTCGATTAATGCGTGAGAGGGTGATCGTTCAGCCAGCCGTTCACGCGTTCCATGGTCTTGCGCTCCTGCTCACCCTCCATCACAAATCCTTCCAGCACTTTGGCCTTCGGCGCGTGCTTGACCAGCACACTGCGGCTGTTGCCCAAGCCGTAACCGCCGTGGGTGTTGAAGGGGATGAGGGTCTTGCCGGTCAGGTCGTGGGCGCTGAGGAATGCGCGCACGATCGGCGGCGCGGTTTCACCCCAGATCGGAAAACCGAGATAGATCGTGTCGTAGTCGCTGAGGGCATGAACCTTGTTCTGCAGCTCGGGCTCGAAGCCACTGTCACGCTCCTGGCGGGCCTGCTCCACGGTTTGCAGATAGTCCTCGGGGTAAGCGTGGGCCGGACAAATCTCGAACAGATCGGCACCCAGTCCACGCTGGATCAGCCCGGCAACCACACGGGTATTGCCCGAGCGCGAAAAATACGCGACCAGAATGCGCGAGCCAGAACGCGGTGTTTCACCGGCACTCTGCGTGTCGGCAAGCGACAGCAGTGGCGCGCTGGCCAATGCGGCGATCACCGTGCGCCGCAGCGGATCGTGATCGTTACTCATCGGCCGACACGCGCCTTGAGGGATTCGGGGTAGCGCTCGCCTTCGATGCGGACTTGCGCCAGCGCGGTATCAATCGCTTTGAGTTCGGCCGCATCGAGCGTGATCTCCGCGCCGCCGAGGTTTTCTTCCAGGCGATGCAGTTTGGTCGTGCCCGGAATCGGCACAATCCACGGTGCCTGCGCGAGCAGCCAGGCCAGCGCGATCTGCGCCGGTGTCGCTTGTTTCTGCGCGGCTATCTGACGGACCAACACCACCAGCGCCTGATTGGCCTGGAGCGCCGATTGGCTGAAACGCGGGACGATGCTGCGGAAATCGTCGCTGCCGTAAGTGGTCTCAGCCGTCACCGTGCCAGTGAGAAACCCCTTCCCCAGCGGACTGAAGGGCACGAAGCCAATGCCCAGCTCCCAAAGCGTCGGCAGGATTTCCTGCTCGGGATCGCGCCACCACAGTGAGTACTCGCTTTGCAGCGCCGTGATCGGCTGCACCGCATGCGCACGGCGAATGGTCTGCGCACCGGCCTCCGACAGGCCGAAGTGCTTGACCTTGCCTTCGCCAATCAAGTCCTTCACTACGCCGGCGACGTCTTCGATCGGCACGTTCGGATCGACGCGGTGCTGGTAGAGCAAGTCGATGTAGTCGGTCTTCAAACGACGCAACGAGCCCTCGACGGCTATTCGAATACGTTCGGGGCGGCTGTCCAGAGTCTGCTTTGTATTGTCGGCGCCGACGGCGAAGCCGAATTTTGTGGCGATCACGACCTGGTCGCGAACTGGCGCCAGCGCCTCGCCGACTACTTGCTCATTGATATAGGGGCCGTAGAATTCGGCGGTATCAAAGAACGTGACGCCTCGCTCAACGGCTGAGCGGATCAGTGCGATGGCTTGTTCGGTGTCCGTGGCCGGGCCATAACCATGGCTCAGACCCATGCAGCCGAGGCCGAGGGCGGATACTTCGAGTGAACTGTTGCCGAGTGTGCGTTTGTGCATGTTGATCTCCCGTTGGGCATGGGAAGAACAGTAAGCGCGCTAACGACTGAGGACTAGACGGGTAAATCGGCAAAGCTTGATGAGGTTTGCTCATCAGTCCCGGAAAAGGGGACGTGGCGACTGCCGAATGAAAGCCTGGGTCACGGTAGGCCATCACCGCTCGCACACAAAAAATCTGACACTCTCTTGACCGTCCGCTTTTGGCCGATTGCTGCCCGTGAATGCAATCAGAGGCAGCCTTTCCCATCCGAGTTGTGACGTCTCGATTCAAACGCTGATCAGCTAATGCGTGCGGCTATTGGAGGGCGATAGACAATGCCCTCCAACACATAGATTTTTAACAAGTGACCTGTTCTGGTAGCTTACGACGCTCACAAGGATTTGACAGGAAGTCATTATGGCCAAGCCAGCGGCGCGAAAAAGTGATCCATACAGTTGCCCATTGCCAGGACACGGCACCAACCCTATTGCGGTCGGCTCTCCCGACGTGTTTTTCGACGGACTGGCCGCAGCACGGCAAGGTGACGCGTGCACATGCGGGAGTGCGCTCTCATCTGGCCTATCTTCGACTGTGCTCATCAACGGTAAGAATGCCGCAACCATTGACACGGGTGGCACTCACGGCGGCGTCGTAGTTGGCGGGTCGGGGACGGTGATAATCGGTGATACCCATTCGCCTTGTGAGTTTGTTGCTCCTGCGCCGTTAGCGGGGTATGCGCGTTGGATCGGCTTCAGAATACCTGCGGACGAGAGCTACGAAGGCCTATCCTGCACCGCGCATTTTGATGACGGCTCATCGTTGCCCGGTGTATTTGATAAAGACAACGCCATTAAATTTTCGAACCTATCGGGGAAGGCGTGCGTGATGCTCCAATTTGAAGAGCAAGCATCCGAAGAAGCGGCATCTCTCACCGAAAGTCTATTGAATTCGATTTTGGGATAAGGACCATCCTATGACAGAGCCGTACATCGTCACTGGCAGCTATGTGGTCCAGCGAGAGCACGCCTTGCAAGACTCTCCTCTTGATCGGGCTTTAGAGCTAATGGAGGGCTCTGCGCTGCGGTTTTCACTGGATGCGATATCTGATGAAAAAACTCGAGCGAGCTATATCAAGAATATCCAGCGTATGTCTCAGCAAACACGCGATGACGTGAAAGCTGGAAAGATTACGGCGCAAGAGGGAGTGAAGTTCAGTCACGAGATGCGCAACAAAATCATGGTTGAGCATCGCAAGTTCACCTCTGCGCAGGGGCTGGCAATCGCCCAGAGGAAGAAAAAGGGTGGGACGGAGCTCAAAACACTTTTAAATATGTACTCTGAAAACCTATTCCAAAAAGGTTACGACAGCCTTTCGGAAATAGAGAAGAACAAAGTCCATTACACCATTCTGGAATCTTCGGGCCGGGATAATGCCAAGTTCTCGGCCGGTACAAAAAAGATGCTGATCATGGGCAAGCTTGGTGTTCTCGTAACTGCGGCTCTGGCGACATATCAGATATTGAATGCTGAAAACAAACCCAAGGAAGCTGCGCGCCAAGGAATCATTGTCGGTGCTGGGGCATTTGGTGGGGTACTTGCAGGGTTGGGCGTCAGCGCATTTTGCGGACCTGGTGCCCCCATTTGTGCAATCGCAGTGGTCTTGGTTGGAACAATCGCAGGCGGTGTTGCGGGCGAAGCTGTTGCGAGTTCATTGGATGAAGAGCTTGAGGAGTTCACGCATTGGGACACCTTCTGACTGAGCCAGAACTGACCAAGGTCAGAGCGGCACTCTCCGAGCCCTTCAACGACTTTCCGGTTGAATATGACTACCTAGCAAGGAAAGTAAGAGGCGTCGACCCTGACATTCTTTACGAAATTCTCTATTCAGAGGTCGCACCGGTGTGCTTCACCAATCTTGTGGCCGCAGTACCCCCGGTATGGACTGGTTTCGATCCTGACATACTCAGAGAGTCGATAGAGGAAAGGTTGGCTGCGAGAAAACGTAATTGGTTTCGTCGGCAGTTCGATAAGGTGTTGGTGCGCTGGCTGAAATACAACTACGCCTATATTTGGAAGGAAATCGCCAGCAGATTGTGATCCAGAATGCTTCAAGGCCTCAGCTTGGTGAACCTTGAAGACTGGCGACCACCGCAGCTGCTTTTTCACGCTAAAGGCAGCCTCCATCGGAAAGAGTGGGAGATCTCGAGATGCTGCGCGGAGCTGAGAACAGTGAGATGTTGCGGGAATACTACGAGATTCTGGTTACTCCAGAGGCCAAGCACGCGCTCTTGTACATGATTGGATGGGCATCAACGCTTAAGGGCTATGACTGCTTTCCAAGCTCGCACGGATACATCAAGGATTTTCGTTTCTTGCGTGAGGATGACTGCGATTTTGCATTCATTCCGAACCAAAAGTGGATGTTGTTCTACTTCAGAAAGCCGTGCCTGCGTCTCCAAAAGTTTTCGCGTGAGGAAATTTTTGGAAGAATTCCCGACGTAAAAGAGAATGCGAACGGAGAGTTTACTGTCAGGCTTAAAAGTATGAGCGACGTCATGCGCTTAGCTAGTTACATCGAAAGTTAGATGTGATCACGGTGATATTTGTTCGATTACATCAGTCGACTCCGAACAGCCGCAATGGGCCGAAAATTGGTCGTTATGCTCATTTTTCTCTCTGTTTTCTCCCGTATGGCGGCCTAATCGCCGCCATAGTCGGGGGCCGGTTACTCCGTTGGCACTACGTTATCCAACGCCCGATTCACTGCCAACTCCCCAAGCATCACCACCTGTGCAATGCCTTGCAGCGTCTTGCGTGCCGGTCCCTGCACCAGCCCGATCACATCCCCAAGCATCACCGAGGCCGAGCCGAGTGATTCGCTGGCATTCACCAGCAATTCCTCAGTCTTGGTGTTCGGGTTGGCGATAAACATCGTGTTGGTTTGGTACGGGGTGAGCATGATTTCCGGGGCGGGGCCGAGGTAATGGGAGAGGGCGCGGTCGACGGCTTCGTTGAATTTCTTGGCGTCTGGGGATTCGTCGCCCGCGATCGGGTCGGTTTCTGGCGGATTCGGTGTGATTTTGAACATGATGTAACTCCCTTGTGTCGCTTAAAAGGAGCCATCACCCTCTCGCTACCAAACGATGGGTGGCGGCCATGCACAGGTTGGTAGACCGGGACACAAGGAAAACCGGCGCGCTCGAAAGCGCCCTGCGCATGACCACCATAAAAGCCAGGCGAAGACTTTCGCCAATAGTGAAATTGCGCACCTTGTATACACGGGCTACCAAACCCGATCACTGCTATTCAGTGACCGAACCACAATAGAACCCGCATCCAAGGCGCACAAGCCGGCGGATTCTGGCGTAGTCGTAGGCAACGGCGCAAGGCGTTGTAGGTTGGGATGACGTAACTTGGGGTGTCTTTAAACAAAGTCCAGGAATTGCTTCAACAGGGCAGTTCGAGCTGTTTTTGCGATGTCTTTGTGGACTGGAGGAGCGATAGCCGTTTCGCGATCCACCGCAGCAAGTCCCGTGGCTAGAGGGGGAGTTAATTCGCCAGCGAAATCAGCGTGTCGATCACATTGATCGGCACATAAATCAACGTAATCGCCGCATACGCTTTACGCGACCGAGCCACAAATGCGCCAATCGGCAACGCAATCATGACCACATCGAGCAAACCCCAAAGCGCTACAGGCGATGCCTCAAACAGCGTGACATTGACGATCAGCCCCAGGCACAGATACGTGGACAGCGACAGCAATGCATAGCGCCCATCCTGTTCGAAATACACGCGCAACCCGTTCTGCTCATCCTCACTACGGCTCGGCAGCAACAACGCAGCGGTGACAAACAGCGACAGTGTCAGCATCACCAACAGTAGAAATTCAAGAAACGAGAAGCTCTGTTTCACCGTCGACAGTGCGTTGACGGCCCACCAGAATTGCAGCTGCATGGTAAACAGCATCACCGCCCAGACCAGCGCCACCCAATCTGGCTTGGCTACTCGGCGGATGCGGAACACCGTTAATACGCCAAGCAGCAGGCGAGTGACGGAGAGCCCGAGGATCATTGAGAGAACGGTGGCGACGATTGGGAAGTTGTTCATCAGGCCTCCCGGGGTACGCGTTATGGGTTAAAAGGGTGTTTTGCGCAGGCCCGGTGATTGGTAGCGTCATTCCTTGACCTTAAAACTAGCGTGTTCACGCGATAGGGCAAGGCAGCGCCATGATCGGGCGGAGGACGACTTCACGCCTTGAACGGCTGGGTGTGAGTGATACGATCGTGGCGTGCCAACCACGCCAGCTAGCAGAATCCGTCACCATGAAGCCCAGTTTCGAGAAAATTCCCACCGAGGCCGATGCCTCTTGGACGCTGCTGAACCGGCGCTTACCCGAGGCGATTCCGTTCGAGTGGCATCACCATCCCGAGTATGAGCTGACGCTGACGTTGAACAGCCGAGGCCATCGCTATATCAGCAATGACGTTGCGCCTTACGATGACGGGGATCTGATTCTGGTGGGGCCTAATGTGCCGCATAGCTGGTCTTCGGCGGAGTTGATTGATCCGCGGCAGCCGCACGTTGCGTTGGTCATCTGGTTTTCGGCGGCGTGGGCGGAGTCGTTGGTGACGTTGTTCCCTGAGTTGGGGTCGGTTCGGCGGTTGCTCGCGGCGGCGGGGCATGCGTTGAGTTTCAGTGAGGACGCGTCTCGCGAGGTGCGGCCGGTGATTGAGGCGATGGTCGATCAGGAGCCGGCGGAGCGATTGATTGCGCTGCTGGCGGTGCTCGGCAAACTGGCGAAAGACGTTGATGCCACGCGGATTCTCCCAGCGCCGAGCACGCAGGCCGGGAGCCCCATCGTCGAAGACCCGCGCATCCATCGAGTCCTGGAGTACCTGCATGGGCACTACGCCCAACCCGTCAGTATTCCTGCTTTGGCCGAGATGGCGTGCGTGAGCGTGTCGGCGTTCCATCGAATGTTTCGTCGTCACACGCGCTGCACGGCGCTGGACTACATCGTGCGCTTACGGATCGGACATGCTTGTGCGCTGTTGATGCAAGGGCACACTACGGTTTCGCTGATCGCTGAGGCGGTTGGCTATTCGTCGTTGGCGCTGTTCAATCGTCAGTTCAAGGCGCAGAAAGGGCTGACCCCCTCGGAGTTTCGCCGCCAGCACGAGCATCATTTTCACTAGGTCGATCGTCCCGGCCCATCCGGGCAAAACGCCACAATCGTATTACCTGACGCTTCAATCGAGGCTGCCGCGATAGCCCTCGGAAGTGCTTCCATACCTGCCTGAATAACAAGAACAGCAGGTCATTCAATGAGCAAATACCAGGCATTCGAAAGCGCAACGCTTCCCGACGATTACCGAGCCAGCATCGTCAATATGAAGCGCGCGCTGCGTGAGCAGATCGGCGATGTGGATGCGTTGTTCGCCCAGGTCAGTGAGTTTGTTGCTGGCGAAATCGCCTCAATCAAAGAGCAGGAAGCGCTCACAGGTTCGGCTTGGCCGGAGCTGGAGTTCGCTGACATTCTCGCGGCGAAAGTGAAGCCGCAGCAGTTGGCGTTGATCAAACGCCGGGGTTGCGTGGTGATCAGAAACCACTTTCCACGAGCGCAGGTGTTGAATTGGGACAAGGGCCTGCTGGAATACCTCGATAAAAACCACTTCGACACTGTTTACCGTGGCCCGGTTGACCAGTTTTTCGGCAACCTTGAGGGTTCACGTCCGGAGATTTTCCCGATCTATTGGTCTGCGTCGCAAATGCAGTTGCGTCAGGACGAGCGGATGGGCGCCGCGCAATCGTTCCTCAATCGTCTTTGGAAAACTCAGTCGCACGGTCAGGAATGGTTCGACCCTGACGTCAATGCGCTGTATCCCGACCGGGTGCGGCGGCGCCCACCGGGCACGTATTCCAAAGGGCTGGGGCCGCACACCGATTCGGGTGCGTTGGAGCGCTGGTTGCATCCGGCGTACCTGAAGGTCTTCGACAAAATCTACAGCAACGATTTCAACGCCTACGACCCCTGGGACGCGGCGTTTCGTACCGAGGTTGATGAATACGCCTACAAGGACACGGTCAAGTGTTCCGCGTTTCGCACGTTTCAGGGGTGGACGGCGTTGTCTGACATGAAGGCGGATCAGGGCGTGCTGCATACCTTGCCGATTCCGAAAGCGATGGCGTACATGCTGCTTCGCCCGTTGCTCGATGACGTGCCCGAGGATGAGTTGTGCGGCGTGGCGCCCGGCAAAGTGCTGCCGGTTTCAAGGCAATGGCATCCGCTGTTGGTCGACGGGCTGAGCCCGATTCCGGATGTGCAGGCGGGGGACTCGGTCTGGTGGCATTGCGATGTGATCCACAGCGTCGCGCCCGTGGACAACCAACAAGGTTGGGGCAACGTGATGTATGTGCCTGCGGCGCCGATGTGTCCGAAAAACCGGCGTTACGCCAAAGATGTATTCAGGGCATTTGAACGGGGCGCGTCGCCTGACGATTTTCCGCCTGAGCATTACGAAAAAAACTGGCAGGAACGCTTCAGTGTCGAAGGCTTGAATGCACTGGGGCGCGCGGGTCTTGGGCTCGAGTAAGTCATCGAACTGCACCGCTGAATCCGTTCAATAACAACAATAAAGGTATCGAAAATGAACCGCATCAATCGCCTTGCTGCAATGGTTTCTTTGGCGTCACTTTTCCCCTTCGTCGTCCACGCCGCTGAAAGCAAAGGCACCGTCGAGGTCGTTCATTACTGGACGTCCGGTGGCGAAGCCAAGTCGGTGGACGTGTTGAAGAAGATCATCCAGAGGGAGGGTTTCACTTGGCAGGACAGCGCCGTCGCCGGCGGCGGAGGTGGCGCGGCAATGACCGTGCTGAAAACTCGCGCGGTGTCGGGCAATCCGCCCTCGGCCGCACAGATCAAAGCGCCGGATATTCAGGAGTGGGGTCGGCTCGATTTGTTGACCAGCGTGGATGACGTCGCCAAGGCCAACCATTGGGACAACCTGCTGCCCAGGACCATCGCCGACAGCATGAAATACGAAGGGCATTACGTCGCGGTGCCGGTGAACATTCATCGCATCAACTGGTTATGGCTGAACCCGGTGGTGCTGAAAAAGGCCGGCGTGAGCAAGGCGCCGGCTACTCTGGAAGAGCTGTATGCCGCTGGCGACAAGCTCAAGGCAGCGGGTTTTATCGCCATCGCCCATGGCGGCCAGGCCTGGCAGGACACCACCGTTTTTGAGAATCTGCTGCTGAGCGTCATGGGTGCTGACGGGTTCAAGAAAGCCTTTATTGATGTCGATGAGGCCACTCTCACCGGGCCAAAAATGACCGAGGTGTTTGCTGCATTGCACAAATTGCAGGGTTATCTGGATCCCGACGGCAATGGTCAGGACTGGAATCTGGAAACCGCCAAAGTCATCAACGGCAAGGCCGGTATGCAGATCATGGGTGACTGGGCGAAAAGCGAATGGACGGCGGCCGGCAAGCAAGCCGATGTCGATTACCTGTGCGTACCGTTTCCCGGCTCGCAGGGCGTTTACAGCTACACGATTGATTCGCTCGCGATGTTCAAATTGGCCACAAAGAACGACAACCCCGGCAACATTGCTGCTCGTGATGATCTGGCCAAGGTCGCGCTGGAGCCGGAGTTTCAATATGTCTTCAACCAGAACAAAGGCTCCATTCCAGTGATTAAAGGGCTGGACATGAGCCGATTCGACAGCTGCGCTCAGGCCTCGGCGAAGGATTTTGCCAACGCCGAAAAGACCGGCTCACTGGCGCCGAGCATGGCGTTTAATATGTCGACATCGCAGGCCGTGCAGGGCGCGGTGTTTGATGTGGTGACGCACTTCATGAATGACAAAGATGCTGATCCGGCAAAGGCCGGAAAGCAGTTGTTGGCGGCGATCAGAGCTGCGCTGTAGGGCGAGAGGCTTTCCGGTTGGTCGCGGGGGACGGTCGGGGTTGATGAGGCGGGGCGGACGACGTTGAGTTTTGTGTGGGGCTGGCTGTCGGGAGCGAGTGGGGGCGGGGAGTCGAATTATGTTGAGGTTGTTGGGGAATAGTTGAGCGGGATTTACGGCTGTTGGATTTCGGTTGGATGAGCTGACGCGTAGCCGAATGGTTTTCGGCTACGCGAGCCCTTCAATTACTGCAATTCCACCAATGTCTCACTCACCGCCATCACATCCCACGTCCGCATCACCTGCGTAATCGCCGCATCAATGTTTTCAATCGGCGTGTTATCCCGAGCAAGGATGGAAATCCCCTGCAGGAAACTGTCGAACACCGTGGCCATGGCGGCCGCGTTCGTATCGTCCGCTAACAGTCCTTCACTCACCCCACGCTCGACACACGCCACAATCCCGGCGCGGGTTCGTGCGCGGGAGTGGGTGAGGGCTTGAGCGACGTGGGCGTTTTCCGGGCTTGGGGCGCTCATAACGCCGAGGGTGACCATGCAGCCTTTCGGATGCCCGTCGTCGCATTGCATGCGTGCTGACCGGCGCAGTGCGGTTTCGATGGCTTGGCGTGGCGGCAGGCTTTCGTCCCACAGGCATTCGGTGACTTGGGCGAAGGTCGCCAGGTAACGCTGCACGCATTCGTCGAACAAGGCTTCTTTGGAGCCGAACGCGGCGTAGAAGCTGGGGGCGGAGATGCCGCCGCCCAGTTCAGCCTTCAGCAGTGAAAGGGATGTCGAGTCGTAGCCGTGTTGCCAGAACAATTGCATGGCCTGGTCGACGGCGTCGTCACGATCGAATGCGCGGGGGCGGCCGGTTCTGGCCATAGCTGAAACTCCTCGGAAAGTGATTTGGATACTAGTCGATACATAAGTCGTTGACAACGTGCCTTGGCTGCCGCCAGTATTCTATATCGATCGGTATGCAAGTCTGATTTTCCAAACTCAAGGAGTTTCCCGTGACACCTTCATTGACTCTAACGGCTGCGCCCAAACGCCTGCCCATTGGCGCCTTGCTGGCGCTGGCCATGACCGGATTCATCTGCATCGTCACCGAAACCTTGCCCGCCGGGCTGTTGCCGCTGATCAGCGACGGCCTGGCGATTTCACCTTCCATGGCCGGGCAGATGGTCACCGCGTATGCGCTGGGCTCGGTGCTGGCGGTGATCCCGATGACCATCGCCACTCGCGGCTGGCGTCGGCGCAATGTGTTGTTGCTGACGATTCTCGGTTTTCTGCTGTTCAATTCGATCACGGCGCTGTCGTCTCACTATGGTGTGACGCTGGTGGCGCGCTTCTTCGCCGGAGTCTCGGCAGGGTTGGCGTGGAGCCTGTTGGCCGGTTATGCGCGGCGAATGGTCGAGCCTGATCAGCAGGGCAAGGCGTTGGCGCTGGCCATGGTCGGTACGCCGATTGCCCTGTCTTTGGGCGTGCCGCTCGGCACATGGCTGGGAGGGCTGGTCGGTTGGCGTACGACGTTCGGCATCATGTCCGGGCTGACTTTGATTTTGATTGTATGGGTGCTGGTGAAGGTCCCCGACTATCCACCGCAGCCTGCGCATCAGCGCCTGTCGCTGCGCGATGTGCTGACGACGCCCGGCGTCCGACCGGTGCTGGCAGTGGTGATCAGCTGGATGCTGGCGCACAACATTCTCTACACCTACATCGCCCCGTTTGTGGCGCCGGCGGGGCTGGCGGATCGCGTGGATCTGGTGTTGTTGGTGTTTGGTCTCGCAGCGTTGGCGGGGATCTGGCTGACGGCGAAACTGGTTGAGCCGCTGTTGCGCAAGACCGTGCTGGTGAGCCTGGCGACGTTTGCATTGGTTTGCGTGGTGTTTGGCTTTTGGGGACAAATGCCGCAGGTGATTTACCTCGGTGTGTTGGTGTGGGGATTGAGTTTTGGCGGCGCGGCGACTTTGTTGCAGACGGCACTGGCGGATGCTGCCGGTGATGGCGCGGATGTGGCGCTGTCGTTGAATGTGGTGGCGTGGAACAGCGCGATTGCCGGTAGCGGGGTGGTCGGCGGGGTGTTGCTCGACCGCTGGGGTGTCGCCTCGTTTCCATGGGCCATGGTGGTGCTGGTGAGCGTGGGATTTGTCATTGCCTTTGGCGCACGGGTGCACGGGTTCAGGTCGGGGCCGCGTGTTGCTGGAGCGGCTGCGGTTGCCGGGCACTGATGCCCGGACGCGCGCACTGCGTGGGCCTCGAGGGCGACCACGAATCAATACTTTGTCAGTGATTACAGCGGCCGAAGGATTACGGGTGTGTTGCTCGATGAAGCCAATTAGGTTTCAGCGCGTCAGTAGTTCTATTGGCTCAGCCCCTTGGAATCCGCCAACCCGCCCTCATAACAATTGCTACACCCAACACCCCCGAGAGGAACGACAAGCCATGACCAGTCAAACCGAAACCGCCATCCTTGCCGGCGGCTGCTTCTGGGGCATGCAGGATCTGCTGCGACGCTATCCCGGCGTGTTGCAAACCCGCGTCGGTTACAGCGGCGGCGACGTGCCGAACGCCACCTATCGCAACCATGGCGACCACGCTGAAGCCATCGAGATCACCTTCGACCCGGCGGTGATCAGCTATCGACAGATCCTTGAATTCTTTTTCCAGATCCACGACCCGAGCACGTCCAACCGGCAGGGCAATGACCTCGGTCGCAGCTACCGTTCGGCGATTTATTACCTCAACGAAGCGCAGCGCGGTATCGCTGAGGATACGGCTGCCGATGTCGACGCCTCAAAACTGTGGCCGGGCCGCGTGGTGACCGAAATCGAACCGGCGGGGCCGTTCTGGGAAGCGGAGCCGGAGCATCAGGATTACCTCGAGCGCATTCCGAATGGCTACACCTGCCATTTCATTCGGCCGAACTGGAAACTGCCGAAGCGCGCGTGAGTCCAAAACGTCCTTAACCACCAGAACCTCGAATATGAATCATGAACTTTGGCTGGACCCTGATGGCTGTCAGACCTTTTGTCTGGCCGGTGCTCAAGGTGATAGTGCGCGGGCACTTATGGATTCGGACGCGAAGCTTGTTTGGGAGGTCGAGGCTGCCAGTCATTTCGAAGCGATGACCAAGTACTATGCGCACATGCAGTGGGGCGAGTACCAGACCGACTTTCCCGAACAAGACAAGACGTCCTACAGAGACCTGGGCTGAGAGTGCTGTCGCGCATCCAGCGCCAGCACATAAGCACTGACATTGAGCTGTCGATGCAACTGGGCTGAAGCGCTCTTTTCGGGGCCATCTGTTGCAGGATGGCGCCCGAGTGGAGCGGCAACGGTGTTCAATTCACACGCGTACTCACGACTTCCCCGGTGGCGGTGTCTTCCAGCCAGACTTGCAGACGATTGAGGCCAACGTATTGCGAGCGTGCCATGATTTTCTGGCCCGGCTTGCCATCGAACTTCAGATCCGCATACATGAAATGTTGCGGCAGTCGGTATTCCAGTTGAATCGTGTAGGTGCCCGGTTTCAGCACCGCGCGCTGCGGCGAATCGTTCTTGTAGTAGTACGTGGAGAACGGGATATTGCCGACTTTTTCATCGTTGATCCGGATGATGTTCAGGTTCGGCTGAAGATCGGCAAAGTGCCGCTGGGGCCGGCCGGCATAGGTGTCGGTTTCGACCACGGTGTAGCGCGACTCGTCTGCTGCGGTGGTGACGCCGACGTTGGAGTACGCCGGCATTTCTGCGCAACCTTGCAGGCCCAACAGCGCCATGATCAAGGGAAGGACAATCTTTTTCATCGATAAAACCTGTTTTTACTCAAAGTTGATTCACGATCAGACGGGCGTCTGACGTTGTTGATTTGCTGATTGCGAGCGGGTGTTTGCCAACAGAGCGCCAGCGCTCAAGCCTTGCCCAAGCCAAACAGTGAACGCAGCTTGCTGCCCCAACTGCGCTCATAGAAGGGCGTCGTTTGCTTGAGAAAGTAATCGCTCAGCCCCGACTCACCTTCGCAGACGCGGTACAGGTCAACGGGTTCGCCCGACGGCGCCGTGTCCCCGGCGACATTGCCGGCTTCACGCATGACCCGCTGAACATCGCCGTCCGCCTCGATCCCGACGATCAAGTGCGGTTTTTCGTCCACCGAAGTGTCGTGCATCAACGCGAGAAAACCGCGTTTGACGTTGCGATGTTTGGCGAGTAACTGCGTCAGCGAATGGATCATTTGTGTGGGGTATTGCGAAGGCTGGCCGAGCAGGACTTTGGTTTCTTTTTCGACGGTGCGCGAGGTGGCTGTCTGGCCGACTTCATCGGAGAGCAGATTGGCCACTTCCTGCGGGAAGAACTCTTTGCCATAAGGCGACTTCGGGTTGAGAAAAAGAGGCGTGCCCAGCGTCATCTCGAACAGCGACCTGGCCGGCAACTCCAGATAAGTCTCTTCACCGTTGATCGACTGTTGCAGGGTTTGCAGCGACGAAAAAAACGGAATGACCGAGGTGCCATCCGGTTTCTCCCAGTGCGCGATGCTGATATTGCTGCCGGCTTCGAGATTGACCACGCCGTCTGCCGTGCCCGTCGTGCCGAGGATGTAAACCGGCGAGTTCAGCAGTGTCGTGAAGAACTCAGGCCGTTGCGCGGGCTCGTCGGCGGCCAGCCTGAGCGATTTTTCCAGTGGGTTTTCTTGCCGGTTATCCATGATGTCCATCCGTGACTCGCTAGAAAATTGCTGACTTGGGTTTTCGCCACCGGCTCGTGTCAGAGCAGACTCCACGACACCCCGACATACACACCCATCCCTTCACCCGGTGTCGATCGCGCCGCGTCCAGACCTTTGTCGTCATACCCCGGTGTCACCGTGGCGGCGTAGTGCTTGTTACTCAGATTGCGCATGTCCAGCCACGTCTGCCAGTCACCTTTCGGCGCGTTGTAGCCGAGTGTCGCGCCGAACAGCGCGTAAGGGTCGGCGTAGTAGCTGTTGGCGTAATCCACGGCAACTTTCGACACTAGTTGCGTGTTGACCGCGGCGAAGAAGCCCTGAGGCCAGTCGTAGCGCAACTCGCCCTGGTAGTAATGCATCGGCAAGCCGGGCAGGCGATTATCGCCAAAACGATCATCGTCGCGATAGTGGAAATCGCTGAAGGTATACGCCTGACGCAGGCTCAACTGGCGACCATCGGCGGCCGACCAGAGTTGACTGTTGAGGCTCGCTTCGACGCCTTGGTGCACGGTCGGGCTGGCGTTGAGTTCGTAAGGCGTGACGGCGTTGGCATCTGGCAACACCGACAACAACTCATGCCGCACTTGCGCGTAGTACCACGCCAGACTCCATTCGCCGACGGCGCTGTCACCACGGCCGCCCAGTTCCAGTGTGGTCGCGGTCTGGTTCTGCAGTTTGATCGGGTCTTTCTGCGTGCCGGTCGCCGCGCCATTGCCAGCGGGGAAGCGCACGTTGGAGCTGTAGATCAGCGACCACGGGTGCGGCGCTTCAACCGAGCGGCTGAGGTTGCCGAACACCTGCAGATCCGGGGTGATCTGGTAGCGCAGGCCCAGGCGCGGCGCGTAGTCCCAGTCGTTCATGCTGGTTTTGCCACCGCTTTGCGGGTAGGTCACGGCGCTTTCGCGGCGGGTGTAGATGGCTGCGAGGCCGGTGGTCAGCCAAAGGTCGTCGGCGATTTCCAGATCGTTGCCAAAGTGCAGAACGGTGTCCGAACCCTGATAGGTGAAATTGCGCATGCGCGTGCCTGGCACGTAGCTGGCGGTGTTGCCGGAAGGGATGCGCACGAACTCGCTGGCGCCGTCGTTGGGCAGGTGTTTGGTCACGCGCAGGCCGACGTTGCTGCGACTTTCCATGCCGAAAATCGTGTCACGGCGTTTGTAGTCAAACGTGCCGCTGACGTCGGTGTAGGCGACCTTCAAGCGGTTCGGGCCTTCACGCAGGTCCATCGGGTAGTCGTGGTAGACGAGGCCGGTCTGGATGCTGGAATCGTCGTCGATGTAATAAGTAGTCTTGTTGCCGATGAAGGTGCTGCCCGGCTGTTTGCGGCTATCGTCGCGCGCCACGTAGGACGGATTGGCCGCGCGAGGCGAGTGTTCGATGGAGTGCTTGGTCACGCGGCCGGCGAGGTCGTTGTCGGTCTCGCGGTAGCGGATATAGAAGCGGGTTTCCAGGTTCGGGTTGAAGCGATAGCCGAAGTTGGCGATCACACCTTTGCTCTCGCTGGCGGTGTGGTCCTGATAGCCGTCGGCGTTGGAATCGGTCAGCGACACGTAGTAATCGAAATCGCCGAGCACTTGCCCGGAACTGACCTGACGCTGCTGATAGCCGTGGCTGCCGGTGGCATAGCGCACTTGCAGTTTCGGCGCGTTGTAGCCGGTGTGGCTGACGTAATCGATGGCGCCGCCCAGTGCCAGCGAACCGCGATCAAAACCGTTGGCGCCGCGCAACACTTCAACGTGATCGACCCACAGCGGTTCGAGCAATTCATACGGCGTGCCGCCCGGGCCAGTCAGAGGCAGGCCGTCGAGCAGGGTGTACAGCCCCGACGCATGCGCGCCCGGCGCGCGGTTGATGCCCGAGCCACGCACCGAGATCTTCACGCCTTCGTTGCCCGCCGACTGCGCATAAACCCCGGGCTGATAAGCCAGCACATCCTGATTGCTCGCCACGCGACCCTGCAATGGCTGGCGCATGTCGACCACGTTGGTGCCGCCGGGGACTTGTTCCAGACGGGTTTTGGCTTCTTCGACGCTCGCGTCTGAAGCGCTTTGCTCGTCGGCCGAAATCAGCACTTGCCCCAGTTCCAGACCTTGAGTCTCGGCCATTGCCGGGCAGGCGAGGGCCAGGCCGAGCAGGGCGGTGGGCAGGGATTTGGACGCGGGCATCGAGAAACTCCAGGCAGACAAGGGCAGGGCAATGAACAGTGCGACGCAATAAAGAACGAAGGAAACACATGGCAATTTGGCTTTTTGCCCGGCAATGGCAATCAGCACGGCATGAACTAACCTCACGTGTCTGGTTTGTCCCGTCAATCAACACTCTGTTTCTGCATTTATTGGAGAGAGGCCAAGGTCATGGCAAAAGGCAAAAAGAAGGCCGCCACGGCGCCTGAAAGTCCGAAGCTGAAGAACAAGGATTACCTTGAGCAGTTGCGCAAACTGCACGTCGAACTGGTCAAGTTGCAGGAATGGGTGATCGCCAAGGGCGTCAAGGTCTGCATCGTCTTCGAAGGCCGCGATGGCGCTGGCAAGGGCGGGACCATCAAGGCATTGACCGAACGTGTCAGCCCGCGAGTCTTTCGCGTGGTGGCGCTGCCGGCGCCGACCGATCGCGAGAAAAGCCAGATGCATGTGCAGCGTTATCTGCCGTATCTACCGGCGGCAGGCGAAGTGGTGATTTTCGATCGCAGTTGGTACAACCGCGCCGGCGTCGAGCGGGTGATGGGCTTTTGCACCGATGAGCAGGCCGACAAGTTCCTCAAATCGATTCCCTGGGTCGAGCACGCCATCGTCCAGTCCGGGGTGATCCTGCTCAAGTACTGGCTGGAAGTCAGCCCCGAAGAGCAGACCCGTCGGCTTGAGGCGCGGATCAACGACGGGCGCAAGACCTGGAAACTGACACCGATGGACCTGAAATCCTACAGCCGCTGGTACGACTACTCACGGGCGCGGGACGAAATGTTCAAGCACTCCGACACCGAACACGCGCCATGGCTGGTGGCCGACTCCAACGACAAGCGCCGTGCCCGGCTGAACATCATCACCGATGTGCTCAGCCGCATTCCGTATGAGGATGTGAAGCGCGAGAAGGTCGAGTTGCCCAAGCGGCAGAAGCCGGGCAAGTACCGGGATCCGGATTATCCGTATAAACGCGTAGCGGAAAAGTTCTGACGAATTGCGTCAGACACAGGGGAACTGACCAGCACAAATCCCTGTAGGAGTGAGCCTGCTCGCGATAGCGGATTGTCTGTGGCGGATGTGTTGCCTGACACACCGCTTTCGCGAGCAGGCTCAATCCCACAGTATTCGGTGGTGTATCCATCATTGTTGATCGGCAAAGCCCTTTAGAAGCAAACAGTCCATCCGTCGACTGCGCTGAACCCCTTTGATCCCGTTTCTTTCTATCAAGGAAGCCCTTCACGAGATCATTCCCCGATGTTCAATCAGCGCAAACAAGAAAAACTGGCGGCATGGCGAAAATTGGCGACGCAATCGCAGATGCGACTGGATCCGGAAGAACAGTACGACGAACTGCTCAAGGCAGCCGATGAGATGGAGGAGCAGGGGTTGATCACCAGCGCCGAGTGGCGGCAGTTAGTTCGCGATGCAGGTAATGTGTTTACCGCTGATTTGGGGCGAACAAACGGTTAAGTCCTTCAGGTCACGCGACCTTTCTTTGCCTTCAGCTGTGCGCCCCTGGAATCGTGCAGTAGCCGCGCAAACGCGATTTTGTCGATCGGCCGACTCATGAAGTAACCCTGCACTTCATTGCATTGGTCGACCCCGAGAATATCCAGCTGCTCTTCGGTTTCGACCCCTTCGGCGGTCACGGTCAGGCCCATGGCTTTACCCAGCCCGATGATCGCCTGCACCACCGCGCGATCGTTGGTGCCGCTGCTGATCGAGGCGATGAAGCGCTTGTCGATCTTGATCCCGTCAAACGGATAGGCACGCAGGTAACCGAGCGATGAGTAACCGGTGCCGAAGTCGTCCATGTTCAGGCGTACACCCAATTCCTTCAGGGCATTCATGGTGGTCAACGCGCCGTCGGTGTCGTTGAGCATCACGTTCTCGGTGATTTCCAGTTCCAGGCGACTCGCTGGAAAACGGGTTTGCACCAGTACCTCCCGAACATCCTCGACCACATCGCTGACGGCAAACTGCGCGGGTGACAGATTGACCGACAGCATAATGTCTTCCGGCCAACCCAATGCGGTTTCGCAAGCTTCGCGCAGCACCCAGCGACCGAGCGGGACAATCAGATCGGTCTGTTCCGCCAGCGGGATGAACAGGTCCGGACCGAGCAGGCCTTTGCTGGGGTGTTGCCAGCGCACCAGCGCTTCGACCGAAACGATGTGTTTGCCATCGACCTTGTAGCGCGGCTGATAGTGCAGGATGAATTCGTTGTGCTTGAGCGCGTGGCGCAGGTCATCCTCCAGTTGCCGGCGCGTCTGGATCTGATCGCTCATGTGCGCTTCGAAATAACACCAGGTGTTTTTGCCCTCGGATTTGGCTTGATAGAGAGCGATGTCGGCATAACGGATCAGGTCGCTGGGCACATAGCCGTGGCGGCGACTGAGCGAAATGCCGATGCTGGCGCCGATGTGCAGCGGGTGATGTTCGAAGACTATCGGTTGATGCAGGCTGCCGATCAGGCGGGTGCAGAATTTGTCGATCTCATGCTGACTGTCCATGCCGTTGAGCACGACGATGAATTCGTCGCCGCCCAGTCGCGCGACGATGTCGTGTTCGCGGGTGCATTCACGCAGGCGCACGGCGACTTCCTGCAGCACGGCGTCACCGGCCGGGTGGCCAAGTGAATCGTTGATCGGTTTGAAGTTGTCGAGGTCGATCATCAGCAGCGACAGCGGCGGCGCGTGCTCCTTGAGCAGCAGCGCCTCATCCAGATAACGTGCGAGTTTGTTGCGGTTGGGCAGGCCGGTCAGGGCGTCGTGCATCGACAGATGCTGGATTTGCGCATGAGCGGCGACCTCGTCGGTGATGTCGCTGGCAGTGCCGCGATAGCCGATGACCGCGTGTTTGTCGAAGATTGGCCGGGCGGACAACCGACAGTGGCGCGTCTGGCCGGAGTGGTCACGGTAGGTGCAACGCAAGTCACTCGCGCTGTTCTCCTCGGTCAGTTTTCTCAGCCACAGTTCCAGCGGCGTGGTGTCGCAACTCAACAGGTGGCCGATGTCCTGCCCCAGCCACAGGGTTTGCGGGTAGCCGGTCACTTCGCTGAAGCGCGCCGACAGGTACGTCAGCGCCAGGTTGCGGTCGACTTCCCAGATCCAGTCGGACGCGGCTTCGGCCACGGCGCGAAAGCGTTCTTCGCTGGCTTCCAGCTCGCGATTGGCGTGTTCCAGCGCCTGATTGGAGGTTTGCATGACGGCAAAACTCTGGTCGACGTACTGCGATGAGCGCAAGGCATGGCGGAAGAAGTACGCGGTCAGCAGCATCAGCACCACAATCGTCGCGCCGAGTGGCGGTAGCAATGACCACAGTAAATGTTGTCCGGGCCGTTCCAGATCAGCGATCAGGCTGTAACCGGTGCTGTCCAGCGGCACGCGAGGGCGGTTCGGGTCGAGCGTATCGTCCAGTGCCAGGGTCAGGTTATTCAAGCCGTAACCGCTGCCGATCAGGCGCAATTTGGTCGGCGTGAGTTTGTCGACGAACACCAGCACCGAAGAAGTCTGCGGATCGCCGAGTGGTCGCTCATCGTTCGGGATGATCGCCGCCGTCGACACCAGCGCCGGCCAGCCCTCGAACAGTGAATAGCGACTGACTGGCTTGGTCAGGTCACCTTGGCCCAACACTTGATCCAGTAATTCCGTGGCGCTCACCTGAACGAACGCGGACAACTCGGCATCGACCATTTGCCCGCGCACCACCGCGTAACGGGTGCCTTCGCGGTTGAGGACGAACACGCCGTCATAGCCGTCACTGGTGAACAGGGTCTTGCCGAGGTTCTGCTCGGTGTAGGCCCAGTCGGTGTCGACCTGACCGCTCAAATGCTCGTAGGCGGTGGTCCAGTAGGCGTAGCTGGTGATGTAGTTTTTCGAGGCAGTGATGCGGTTTTCCAGCGCGCGAGCCGAGTAAAAGCGGGTTTTGTTGACCTCTTCGCTGTCCAGGCGCTCGGCGATACCCAGCAAAGCGACCGCCGCCGCAATCACGCCGCTGACAAACAGCGCACCGACCGCGAAGGCCAGGCGGCGGGTGACGGCGCTCTGGCGCGGTGGAAGCGGGGCTGCATAGCTGGAAAGGTCCATGTGCTCGTCCTTGATCCGCTGTCTTCTGAATCTAGAACCACGGCGCGGGCGCAATGTTCAGATTCTTCTCGGCGACTGCATTGAAAGCGTAGTGAAGCCCGCGTGATTTGCCTCCCCGAGTGCAGCGCGCCGATCAGCGGCGATTCCCGAAAGGGCAAGACTTCCCGCGCAAAAACCGGATAATGGCGCCCATTCGTTTAGCCGTATTCTGGTAATCCCGCATGGAAATCAAGGTCAACTTTCTCGACAACCTTCGACTTGAAGCCAAGTTCGACGACTTCACGGTGATTGCCGATCAGCCCATTCGCTACAAGGGCGATGGTTCGGCACCGGGGCCGTTCGATTACTTTCTGGCGTCGTCGGCGTTGTGTGCGGCGTACTTTGTGAAGTTGTACTGCGACACGCGCAACATCCCCACGGAAAACATTCGTCTGTCGCAGAACAACATCGTCGACCCGGAAAACCGCTACAACCAGATCTTCAAGATTCAGGTGGAATTGCCGGCGGACATCTCCGAGAAAGATCGCCTGGGCATCCTGCGTTCCATCGATCGCTGCACGGTGAAGAAGGTCGTGCAGACCGGCCCGGAATTCATCATCGAAGAAGTCGAAAACCTCGACGCCGATGCTCAGGCGCTGTTGATGCCGGTGGCCGGTTCCGACGCAGGCACCTTCATCGCCGGTAAGGACCTGCCGCTGGAGCAGACCATCGCCAACATGTCGGGTATCCTCGCCGACCTCGGGATGAAGATCGAAATTGCTTCGTGGCGCAATATCGTGCCCAACGTCTGGTCGCTGCACATCCGCGATGCGCATTCGCCAATGTGCTTCACCAACGGCAAGGGCGCGACCAAAGAGGGCGCACTGGCCTCGGCATTGGGCGAGTTCATCGAACGTCTGAACTGCAACTTCTTCTACAACGATCAGTTCTGGGGCGAAGAAATCGCCAACGCCGAATTCGTCCACTACCCCGACGAGCGGTGGTTCAAACCGGGCCCGAAAGACGAGTTGCCGAGCGAGATCCTCGACGACTACACCCTGAAGATTTACAACCGTGACGGCGAGCTGCGCGGCTCGAACCTGTTCGACACCAACTCCGGCAACACCCAGCGCGGCATCTGCTCGCTGCCGTTTGTGCGCCAGTCGGACAATGAAGTGGTGTACTTCCCGTCCAACCTGATCGAAAACCTCTACCTCAGCAACGGCATGAGCGCCGGCAACACCCTCGCCGAAGCGCAGGTGCAGTGCCTGTCGGAGATCTTCGAGCGCGCGGTCAAACGCGAAATCCTCGAAGGCGAAATGGCCCTGCCGGACGTGCCGCAAGAAGTACTGGAGAAATACCCGAGCATCCTCGCCGGCATCAAAGGCCTGGAAGAGCAGGGCTTCCCGGTGCTGGTCAAGGACGCGTCGCTGGGCGGTGAATTCCCGGTGATGTGCGTGACCCTGATGAACCCGCGCACCGGCGGCGTATTTGCCTCGTTCGGCGCCCACCCGAGCCTGGAAGTGGCGCTGGAACGCAGCCTCACCGAGCTGCTGCAGGGCCGCAGTTTCGAAGGCCTCAACGATCTGCCGCAGCCGACGTTCTCCGGTCAGGCCGTCACCGAACCGAACAACTTCGTCGAGCACTTTATCGATTCCAGCGGTGTGGTTTCGTGGCGCTTCTTCAGTGCCAAACCAGATTTCGAATTCGTCGAGTGGGACTTCTCAGGCCAGGGTGAAAACTCCAACGCCGAAGAAGCCGCAACGCTGTTCGGCATCCTCGAAGACATGGGCAAAGAAGTCTACATGGCGGTCTATGAGCACATCGGCGCCAAGGCTTGCCGCATCCTCGTGCCGGACTACTCGGAGATCTACCCGGTCGAAGACCTGATCTGGGACAACACCAACAAAGCCCTGCAATTTCGCGCCGACATCCTCAACCTGCACAACCTCAGCAAGGTCGGCCTGCGCAACCTCGCCCAAGGCCTGGAAAACAGCGAGCAGGACGATTACACCGAGATCACCACGCTGATCGGCGTCGAGTTCGACGACAACACGCCGTGGGGCAAGCTGACCATTCTGGAACTGCGCCTGCTGATCTGCCTCGCCCTGCAGAAGTACGAACAGGCCAAGGATCTGGTCGAAGCGTTCCTGCAGTACAACGACAACACCGTTGAGCGCGGCTTGTTCTATCAAGCGGTCAACGTGGTGCTGGAGATGGAGCTGGACGAGGATCTGCAACTGGAAGACTACGAAGCCAACTTCCGCCGGATGTTCGGTGACGAGCGCATGGACGCGGCGATTGGCTCGGTCAATGGCAGCGTGCGCTTCTATGGCCTGACGCCGACCAGCATGAAGCTGGAAGGGCTGGATCGGCATTTGCGTTTGATCGAGAGCTATAAGAAGTTGCATACGGCGCGGGCGAATGTGACGGCTTTGTCGCGCTGATATCTGCGCTAGAACAAAAGCACCCTCGGGTGCTTTTTTTACCTGCAAGTCTTGAATCGTGTGAATGTCTTATAGGTGAGTAGTGGCCAAGTGCTAGAATTTGCCACGAGCGTCTGAAGTCACGGACGATGATTTAAAATCAGGGAGAAGTGTAAATGTCGGAAAAGATTGTAAAGTCCAAACTGGTCAACTTTCTGGTAGCTGATGTCGAGGTGAATTACGAGGAGGTGGGTGAGTTTTACGATGCTGTTGGCGCCGGCAATGTCGACGTGGTGGCCGGGGTCATGGAGTCGTTCAAGCAAGCTTATGGCGGTCTGTGGGTCGGTGGGAAGATGGTGCTGACCAAAACGGCGGTTCACCTCAATGCCAACGCCCTGAATCGCATGGTTCAGGACGGTACGTTAGACATCGAGATTCCGATCGGTATGATCCGCGCTGTCGCCAACGAAGGTGGATTCTTCACCAAGATCATCCGTCTGGACACCGACGCTGGTAGCGTCAAATTCCGCTGCTATGGCGCTAAAGAGGTGGTGGCGCTGATCGAAAGGATGATCGTGCCACGGGTCTCGACTGCGGTGCTCAAACGGTCTTCTAACGCTTAACGACCATGCGCCGCATTCGCCAGCAGCTCGGTATCCACTCGCACAAACACCGAGTCACCCACCGCCGTCAACACGTCCCCGGCAAACACCTCACAGATCACCCGGGTCTTGCGCCCGACGTCACCCTCGACTTTCGCGCGCAGAGTCAGCGGCACGCCCATCGGTGTCGGTTTGATGAATTTGATCCCAAGGTTGCCGGTGACGCAGTCGATACGCGGCAGGCTGCCAGGCTCGCGGTTTTCCGCGCGGTAGTGATACGCCATCGCCGTCCAGTTGGAATGGCAGTCGACCAGCATCGCGATCAGCCCGCCGTAGACCAGATCCGGCCAGCCGCAGTATTTGGCCTCCGGCAGGTGTTCGGCAATGACGTGCACGCCGTCTTCATGCCAATGGCTTTTGACGTGGAGGCCGTGCGGGTTGCGGCCGCCGCAGCCGTAGCAGACGCCTTCGGGCGCGGCGAGGTCTTGCAGAGGAGTATCGAGGCTGGACATGGTTTTTATTATCCTGGCGTGGTGAGTCCGGTCAGGCGCAAGCGATTGCGCCCGCCGCGTTTCGATTCGTAGAGGGCGGCGTCGCCTTGCTCGATCAGCGCGGTGAGGTTGGCTGGCGGTTTGTCGAACAGGCTGGCGCCGATGCTCAGTGTCACGGCGGCAGTAGTGGGGAATGTCTGTGAAGTGGTGCTCAGAAACTGCTCGCGCAGTGTGTTGCCCAGTTGCATGACGCGCTCACTCGATGCGCTGTTGAGCAGGATGACAAACTCGTCACCGCCCAGGCGCGCTGTCAGCGCATTGCGCGGCAGCACCGAGCGGATCATCTCGCTCATTGCGATCAGCAAACGATCCCCGGCGGTATGGCCGTACTGGTCGTTGACCAGTTTGAAATTGTCGATGTCGATCAGCAGCAGGGCGCCGGGATGCTCCGGCGATACGTGTTCGAGCAAGCGCGGTGCGCGTTTTTCCAGGGCGCGGCGGTTGTACAGGGCCGTCAGCGGGTCGCGCTCGGCGAGGCGGGCGATCTGTTTTTCCCGACGGTAACGTTCGGTGCCGGTCATCGACAGGGCGATCAACATGATTGCCATCGCACCCTCGACCAGAGAAATCTGAATGATCTCGCCCCGAAACGCCGCCAGATCGATCAACGTGCCGGGGATCACCACGGTCAGGGCTTTGGCCACGTAGAAGATCCCGTGACCGAGCAGGACGTAACGCAACTGCACCGCACCGACGCTCAGCGACTTGCCGTGGGGGCGCAGCAGTGAACTGGCCTTGAGGGTCGACAGCGCCACCAGCAGCGAATTGGCCGCCAGCATGACCTTCGACCACAGCGGCCCGTCCGGCAACAACAGCATGACCAGCCAAGTGGCGAAGATCAGATACCAGGCCGGCGACAGTCGGATCTGGGTGAAGCGCGCCACGCCGAGCAGGAACAGGAAGTGCGCGGTCACCAGCAAGCCGTTGGCGAACCAGATGCCGATCAGCAAAAAGCCGCTGCTGCGCAGCAGAGCCAGGGTGGAACCGACGGTGATGGTGGCGAAACCGGCGCTCCAGAACAGTAGCGAAGGCTCACGAATGCTGCGCCACTCGATCGCCAGATACAGCGCGGCGGCGGCTGCGAGGGCGATGGAAATGGTCAGCATCGTAGGTGGGTCGAGCGGCATTTCTGGATGAGCCTGTCTGATTGGCGGTGAGACCGGCGATTGTAAGCGTTCGGGCGGCTTTTTCGCAGCGGTCGTGTTGCCGCGCAGACCATTGGCAGCGGGGAGGGCGCGGTTGCTGACCGCCGCCCTGATCACCGTGCCGATCGGTCATTGCTCGGGCGTGAGCCAAGTGTCGACGACTCGACGATCCAGTTCTTCCCAATACGCCATACCCAGCACCCGCGTGGTGTTGAGCCCGCGCAGGTAGCCGCGCAACTGGTTAGCGGTGTCTTTGATGAGCTGCCGGTCGGTCGCGTCTTTGTTCAGCAATACGCTTTCGTACTGAACCAGATACTCGGCCACGCGCTCGCGGAAATCGGGCAGAACGGCGTCACGGATCAGGTCAAACGTTCTCAAGGCGAACTCCTCATTTCATGTTTTTCTCGTTGTGATTGAGTGTGTATCAGTCTGCACGTCGCGCAACTATTGCTAGAAGTAATAGTGACCATCAAGAAACGCAAGTTCTGCTTTGGCGGCAATCGGCGGAAAATCGCCTCCATCGAACACGCCGCTCAAGGAATCTGCGCGATGAAGACTATGACCCGACTGGCTTTGGTCGCCCTGCTGGCAGGCGGCGCACTGTTCACAGCACCGACTTACGCAGCCGACACCGGGTCGTGTCACTTCCAGACCATCACCGGCAGCAGCGCGACGTTGCAGCATTCGCAGACCGTGGGCGTGTTGCTCAGTGAGAACACGCTGGACAACCTGCAATACCTTGGGCGTTACCACGACATGGCGGTCAACGGTGCGAAAGGTGCGCTGGATTCGCGGATTCGAGCAGCCTTTGTCAGCAGTTCCGATCCGGAATTGGCCATCGACTGGCTGGTAAGTTCGCTGCAACAGCAGTTCTTGTCCGTGACCGTTTACGACAACCTTGATGCGTTGGTACAGGCGCATCCGGACATCGTGGTGAAACTCGACACCTTCAATCGTTTGCTGACGCAGCAAAACAGCCTGGTCGAAGCGCGTTTCACCGCACGTTTCTACGACGCCGACCTGCAATACATCGGCAAGGCTGAAGGCGCCGTTGAGAAACAGCTGCCCTCGGTGTGGGTGCATAACCAAGCGGCACCGGCCATTGCTGCACAAATCGACAGGCAGCGTGACTTGCAACTCAACGCCTTGAAGCAATTCGATGTGTCGCTCAAGGCGCTGGTGGCGTCGAGCTGATCACTTAAAACATAAATGGCGACGGCGGCTCCGTGAGGCTGAACCGTTGCCGGTTGAACCGAACCTTTATTTTCAGGATGACACCGATGCGTCTTTTATTTGTGCCTGCTTTGGCCTTTGCTTCTTTGTTGCTCGCCGGTTGTGCTTCGGCGCCGAATAACCCGAGCCTTACTTTGCAGACCAGCAAGACGCCTGCGCAGTACGCCGATTGTGTTGTGCCGAAGTTGCAGGGCAGTGCGTTGAACCCGACGGTTTCGCAGACTCAGCGTAGTTACCGGATTGTGGTGCCGAGCAAGATTTCTGCTGACAACGTGCTTGAGGCGTACAAGGCGGGTAATGGCGGCAAGGTGTTTATTTACGAGCGGCATTTGTTGGCTTCGAATCTTTTGCCTTCGAGTTTTGAGCGGGCTGCGCAGGATTGCATCTGATTTTCGCTTTTGTACGGATTTGACTGAGCTCCTTTGGTTGGCCGCAACCAACCAATTTTTTGCCCCGCGCCTTTATGTGGCTGCGGGGCTTTTTTTTGTTTGGGCTTGGCGGCCTTTGGGCCGACCATGCTCGGGGTGTTCTTTGTGAATATCCGTTGCTGCGGTGATGGCTTATTACGGTTTCGCCCTTACGGCGACTCACTTTTTTTCAAACGCCAAAAAAAGTAAGCAAAAAACGCTTGCTCCTGCGTGCGGCCCGCTCGCTGGGGCTCGGGGTTCCTTCGCTGCGGGATCGATCCGGGCGCAGCGTCTCCGGTTTGCTTCGCTGCACCTACTCCCGCTGTGTTTGGCTGCGCCAAACGGTCGCTGCGCTCCCACGCCCGGATCAATCCCTCCACTCAGCCTTCCGACGTCGCCCGTGGATCAAGATCAAGAGCAGGCGAGCTGATACTCGGCCTATTGAGTGGTGAAGGGCGCGGGTGTTCGGCTTTTGATTTGCGTTGTTGCTGCCCTTCATCGGAACGCCGCCCGCCCAGCCCTCTCCCGAGGGAGAGGGAGCCGATTTGTGGGCTTTTCAAAATCTGAGTTCAACGCGGTATCGCACGTCGGCGTAACTCTCCCAAACACCATCGTCAGTCCCCTCTCCCTTTGGGAGAGGGCTAGGGTGAGGGGCTTTTGATCTGGGCTATGCAGCAGGTTGCTGTAACATGCGGCGACTTCACTTATGCGAGCAGCGGAAATGGATTCTCACTCGATATTGACCTTCACTCTGGTCGCCGCAATTGCCATCGCCAGCCCCGGGCCGGCGACTTTGATGGCGATCAATAACAGTCTCGCGCATGGGCAGCGCAGCACGATCTGGTCTTCGCTGGGCAATGCCAGTGGTTTGTTCTGTCTGTCGGCTGCGGCGATGTTGGGGCTGGGTGCGTTGTTGGCCAGTTCGGAAATTCTGTTCAATGCGGTAAAAATCATCGGGGCCGGGTATCTGTTCTACCTCGGGGTCAAGCAGCTGTTCAAGAAGGGCCCGATGCTGCCGGAGGGTGTCGAGGGGGAGGCGAGCATGGTGCGGCCGACTCGCGGCAAGTTGTACAAGTCGGCGTTCCTGACGGCGGTGACCAATCCCAAGGCGACGATGTTTTTTACCGCATTGTTTCCGCAGTTCATTGATCAGGGCGCCGCGCTGTTGCCGCAGTTTCTGATCCTGACTTCGATCTTCATGGCGTTGTCGGTGTCGTCACTGAGCGTGTACGCCGCGTTGGCTTCCCGCGCCAAGGGCGTGCTGACCCGGCCGGCGTTGTCCCGTTGGGTCAGTCGTGTGGTCGGTTCAACGTTTATCGGTTTTGGCGCAGCGATTCTGACGATGCGTCGGCAGGCGGCTTAAACCCATTTGAACCGGGCCGGGAATCTCGCCACGAAGCAGGTTCCCAACTCGGCGCTTGAGGTCACGCTCAAGGTGCCGTTGTGCGCCGTCGCTATCTGCGACGCGATATAAAGTCCCAACCCCAAACCCTCGCAACGCTGCCCGGCTTCGGCGCGGGAAAACGGTTCGAACAGCAGTGGCATCAGCTGCGCTGAAATCGGCGTGCCCTGATTGGTCAGGGAAATCACGATCTCGTCGTTTTCTGCACAAGCATTGAGGACGATCGGTGTGCTGTTCGAGCCGTGGGTAACCGCATTGCCCAGCAGATTGGAAAGCAATTGGCTGATCCGTAGCGCATCGCAATAGACGCCTGCCGGCACATCCAGTTCATGAATGAATTTCGCCTGCGGATGGGACGCCTGAACCTCGGCAAGGGTCAATTGCAGGGTGTGCTGTAAGTCGTCCACCAGCTTGCGCTGCACCGGAATCCCGCCGCCCAGGCGTCCTCGGGCAAAGTCAAGGATGTTTTCGATCAGCACGCCCATGCGCACCGAGCTATTGCGGATCGCCGCAATCAGGTTGAGCGAGCGCTTGTCTTCGGTTTTGCTTTGCAGCAGGTCGGCGCTCATGCGCACGGCGCTCAGTGGTGTGCGCAAGTCGTGGCCGAGTACGGCGATGAATTGCTCGCGCAGGCGCCCGAGTTCATTGGCGTTGTCCAGCTCGATTTGGGTCGCTTCCAGATGGCGTTGCGTGTCCAGGTTCATGGCGATCAATTGAGCGAACAAGGTCAGTGTTTTGGTAATGGCCGGTTCGTCGATATTGGCCGGGACCGAGTCAATAGCGCACAGAGTGCCGAAGAAGTCGCCATTGGCTTTGACGATGGGAATGGAGATGTAGCTTTCCAGGCCATAGGTTTTCGGCGTGTGGTGCAGCGAAAAGACCGGGTGCGCACTGGCGTGCCCGAAAATCACCGGTTGTTGATGCTGGCGGATCTCGTGGCAGATAGTCGATTCAAGTACCAGCTCGCCACCGGGTTTGAGCCCGAAATCAATAGAGTCATCGACGGCGCACGCCACCCAGTTGCTTTCGGTGACCCGCGCTACCGCAGCGAAACGCATGCCCGTGAGGTGCTTGACCATGCTCAGGATGACCGGAACAGCTTCAATGCTGCGGATCGCGTCGATGTCGGGGGTAAAGGCCGGATTGGTCATAGCGCGATGCTTCGTGAAGAGTTCGCTCAGAGACTAACGGTTATTACTGCTCATGACTAATCCAGCGGCCAGAAAGTACAAGGGCGCCGTGGATGTCCCCGGCGCCCTTGTTTATTGCTGCTGATCAGAACGTCAGTGACTCAGAACTTGTATTTGGCGGTCAGCATGTAGCTGCGCGGGTTGCCGTAGTTGTCGTTGGAACCCCACGTGACATTGGAGCCGATGGCGGAGTAGTAGACGCGGTCAAAGATATTGTTCGCGTTAACCTGAAGATCCAGGTGTTTGTTGACCTCGTACCCGGCCATCAGATCAGTGACGGCGTAGCCACCCTGTTCGAGGCGGTAGCTGCCGTTATTGGCCAGGGCGACATCGTTGTACATGCGGCTCTGCCAGTAAACGTTGCCACCCACGCGCAGGTGTTGCAGCGGACCCTGGAAGCGGTACACGGTGGAGACCTTGAACAGATGCTCAGGCGTGTCGGTATCGAAACGCTGATTGTTGTTCGTCGGGTTCTCGTCTTTGATGTAGTGCGCGCGGGTATAGGTGTAACCAGCGCCGACCTGCCAGTTTTCGGTCAGCGCGCCTTGCAGTTCCATGTCCACGCCTTGGCTACGTACCTTGCCCGATGACCCGTAGCAGGTCAGGACCGGGCAACCGAACTGATTGTCGGCCAGGGTGGCGCGGCCGGTCTGGTCCATCTGGAACACCGCCAGACTGGCGTTGAGAGCGCCGTTGAAGTATTCGCCCTTGATGCCCACCTCGTAGTTTTCGCCGACGATCGGCTCGAGCACCTTGCCGCCGAGGTCCTTCTGGGTTTGCGGGGTGAAGATGTCGGTATAGCTGGCGTACACCGAGTGATGGTCGTCGAGTTTGTAGATCAGACCGGCATAGCGAGTGACGTTACGAGTGACCTTGTAATCGCCATCGCCGGAGCGATCATCGTAGTCGTACCAGTCGAGACGGCCGCCGAGGATCAGCGTCAGCGGATCGGCCAGGCTCAGGCGGGTGGTCAGGTACACCGCGTCCTGGGTGGTGACGTTGCGGGTTTTGCCGTCACGCACGAAATCAGGCTTGGGCGCGCCAATCGGCCAGGCCGTGGTGTACGGATCGTATTCCTTGGTGGTCGCGTCATATACGCGGTTGCTGGCGCCGACCACCAGTTCGTGGCTGCGGCCGAACGCTTCGAACGGGCCGCTGGCAAACACGTCGAGCGAGTGTTGCTTGTCGGTGTGATGGGATTGATAAGCGGTGGTTTCCAGCGGGCCCGCGTAACGCGACAGGTAAGTCCCGGAGAACTCGCCGTCGAGGGTCGAGGACGAGCCGGCGACGTGCAGTTTCCAGTCATTGTCGAAGCGATGCTCGACTTCACCGAACACGGTGTCGATTTGCAGCTTGCGGTTTTCCCAGTCGGTACCCGGGTAGGTGGAGCGGGGCAGATCGAGGTGATGGCCGTTGGTGCCAATCGGCAGGCCGCCCCAGAAATAGTTGGTTTGCTCATTCTGCCGCGAGAAGCCGAGGGTCGCGGTGGTGCTGTCGCTCAGGTCGGCTTCACCGATGGCGTAGAACAAACCATGATCGTTTTCTTCCTTGTCGCGGAAGCTGTCGGCGCCCTGGTAGGAACTGACCACGCGGCCACGCAGGGTGCCGCTTTCGTTCAACGGGCTGGAGGCGTCGATCTCGCCACGGTAGTCATCCCAACTGCCGGCGGCGCCAGTGAGGGTGACGCGTTGATCGGCGGTCGGACGTTTGCGCACCAGGTTGATCGCCGCCGAAGGGTTGCCGGCGCCGGTGACCAGGCCAGTCGCACCGCGGACGATTTCGACGCGATCGAACATCGCCAGGTTCGGTTGCACCGCCATCGAGAACGGCGAGTAGGAACTCGGCAAGCCGTCGTACATGATGGTGTCGATGTCGAAACCGCGTGAACTGTACGTCTGCCGCCCTGGACCGCTGGCCTGACTGAGGAACAGTCCCGGCGTGCCTTGCACCACATCGTTGATGCTGGTCATGTTCTGGTCGTCCATGCGCTGACGGGTGATCACCGTCACCGCCTGAGGCGTTTCGCGCATGGTCAGCGACAGCTTGGTCGCCGTCCGCATCGGGCCAGTGGTGTAAGACTGGGTGTCCTCGGTGGTGCTGCTCATCTGCGTGGCGCCGATTTCCGTCGCATCCAGTTCCAGCGTGGTCGGCGCGGTTTTTTCAGGCGTGGCGGGCGTTGTCTCGTCGGCCAGTGCCGGTGCGATGCTGGCCATGCAGATGGCGAGCGCCAACAGGTTAGGTGAACGGTTTGAACGGCGGTGAATGGTGCGAAACGACATCAATCTGCTTCCCCAAATGATACGAAAACGAATCCAGTGCGAGTGCGTGTAGGAATTATTCGCATTAGTGTGTCAGATCATTCCGGGTGAAGAAAGCCGTACGGCTTAGTTAGTTAACGAATTTTTCACAATTGGCTGACCGCTCTGTGGCGCGGGTTGGCGCAGAGTCGTGGTTTTTTGGGGGGCAAATGAGATGTAGCAGACCGGTCACAAAGGTCGGTGACCGGCGCTGCTGAGGGGCGTGCTCAGTGGGTGAATATGACGAACAGGGCTGTCAGTTCAGATCGCTGGCGTCGTGCCGCTCGGGCACTTGAGTCGCTTCATCGCCCCACGTGCGATTGACGCGTTGCCCACGAATGACTGCCGGCCGTTTGGCGATGTCTTCGGCCCAGCGTTGCACATGCGTGTATTCGTGCGCCGCGAGAAACTCGGCGGCGGAATAAACGTTGTTGCGCACCAGTTGCCCGTACCACGGCCAGACCGCGATGTCGGCGATGGTGTAGCTGTCGCCGGCCAGGTAGGCGCTTTCGGCCAGGCGCCGATCGAGCACATCCAGTTGGCGCTTGGCTTCCATGGTGAAGCGGTTGATCGGATACTCCATCTTTTCCGGCGCATAGGCATAGAAATGCCCGAAACCACCGCCCAGGTACGGCGCGGCGCCCATTTGCCAGAACAGCCAATTCAAGGTTTCGGTGCGGCCGGCCGGGTCTTTCGGCAGGAAGGCGCCGAACTTTTCGGCCAGATACAGCAGGATCGAACCGGATTCGAACACACGAATCGGCGGCTCAACGCTCCGGTCCAGCAGCGCCGGGATTTTCGAGTTGGGGTTGATCTCGACAAAACCGCTGGAGAACTGATCACCTTCGCCAATGCGAATCAGCCAGGCATCGTATTCGGCAGCGCTGTGTCCCAGCGCTAGCAGCTCTTCCAGCAGAATCGTGACTTTGACGCCGTTGGGCGTGGCCAGCGAGTAGAGCTGCAGCGGATGTTTGCCGACTGGCAGCGTCTTGTCATGGGTGGGGCCGGCAATCGGTCGATTGATACTGGCGAACTGTCCTCCTGACGGGGCTTCGTTTTTCCAGACCTGGGGCGGAACATACGGCGCTTTGCTCATCTAAGGGGCCTCTTCGTTGGCAAGTGGAAAAAATACCTCGCTGATAAGAGACAGGACACCACAGAACTCGCTGTGTAATCCAGAGGTCGCCAGGCCAAATGTCCCCTGCATTCAAGACTGGCTAATCCCCGGAATCAATAAACACGCGGCAAGGCCAATCAGGGCGGTGCCAATCACCCGGTCAATGACTCGCTGTTTTTCCAGCATGCGGCGGCGCAATCCCTCTGTGGAGAAGAACAACGCGACCAGACTGAACCACAGCCAGTGGGCCAGCGACATAAACAATCCGTAAGCGAAGTTAATGGCGAGCGAGCTACCGGCCTGAACAAACTGGCTGTATGCCGCGACGACAAACAACATGGTTTTCGGATTCAGTGCATTGGTCAGAAAACCGCTGCGAAATACCGCCCAGGCTGAGGGGGCCGAGCCGCCAGCGTCCGCAAACGTCATCACCGAGGTATTGGTAAAAGATTTGATGCCCAGATAAACCAGGTATCCGCCGCCCAGCAGTTTCATCGCCATAAACAACAAGGGCGACTGCGTGATGATCACGGCCACGCCAAACACCGTGTAGAGCACATGAACCTGCACGCCACAGGCGATGCCCAGCGCCGCCATCAAGCCACTGCGTCGCCCGAACGCGTAACTGTTGCGGGTGACCATGGCAAAGTCCGGGCCAGGGCTGATCACCGCCAACATCGTGATGGCGATCATCAGAAACAACTCATTCATCAACATTCTCCAGTCATTATTTGCGCTACGTTAACTCACAGATGTCGCGCTGCATGACGCGACCCGGATCGTGATCAGTACAGCGTTTGGCGCGAATGATGAAGAATTTTCGTCTGCAGAAAAAACGATTTATAGTCGCGTAAATCTGTGAGAAATCGTCGTCTATATGAACTTGCCCCCATTGGCTGCCTTTCGTTTTTTCAACACCGCCGCGCAGACCCAGAGTTTCGTCAAAGCCGCGCAACAGCTGCACGTCACTCATGGCGCGGTGAGCCGTCAGGTGCGCTTGCTGGAGGAGGCGATCGGGGTCGAGTTGTTCGAACGACGCAAT
This sequence comes from Pseudomonas sp. IT-232MI5, assembly GCF_949767845.1. Classification (NCBI taxonomy): domain Bacteria; kingdom Pseudomonadati; phylum Pseudomonadota; class Gammaproteobacteria; order Pseudomonadales; family Pseudomonadaceae; genus Pseudomonas; species Pseudomonas sp. IT-232MI5. The sequence goes on along the minus strand of NZ_CATKQE010000011.1, from coordinate 8,197 downwards.
CGGGCAATCTTTCTCAATCAGGCCGGTCGCCTGTTGTTCGAGGTCACTCGACCGATGTTCGAGCAGTTGGAAGGGGTGGTTTATCGTTTGCAGCAAGAGCGGCATGACGATGTGCTGGTGGTGTCTTGCGAGCCGACCATCGCCATGAAATGGCTGATCCCGCGTCTGCCCGACTTTCACCGCAGCCACCCGCACATTCAGGTGCAACTGCTGACTGCCGGAGGGCCGATCGACTTCGCCCGTTCAGGTGCTGACCTGGCGATCCGCCGAGACGATTTTCACTGGGACGAATCGGTTCATGCCGTGACGATTTGCCAGGAGTGGATAGGCCCGGTTTGCCTGCCCTCGAAAAAGCCCGAGTCCGCTGATTTGCGCGGCGCCTGCCTGTTACGCAGCAAAACGCGTCCGCTGGCATGGGACAACTGGCTGCGGCTTGCCGGCCAAGGCGTACCGGACGGCAGTCGCGTCGACTACGAACATTTCTATCTGTGCATCCAGGCAGCATTGGCCGGCCAGGGCATCGGCATGGCGTCTTTTCTGATGGTGCAAAGTGAGCTGGAGTCCGGCCAATTGATCGCACCGTTCGGTTTTACGCAGGACGGATCGACTTACTGCCTGCTATCGCCACGGCCGTTCGAAAACTGCGCCAACAGCACCGCCTTCCGAGTGTGGCTGACTGAAGCGATGAGTGTGTGCCGTTCTCATCGCTGACCTCCTGAACAGAGCTGCTGCAACGAACCTGTTAACGCCTGGCGCACAATCAGCTCAACTCAGCGCTGCGGCCATTGATCCTTGATTTCAAACCACGGCGCCTTCGACGTCACTTCGACGTGTTGCTGTTTTTCGCTGGTGAACGTTGTGTCCAGCGTGCCCAGCGCGACCGAAATCCATTCCCTGTGCTCACCCTCATCACGCGCCCAGAACAGTGACGAGCCGCAGTGCGAGCAGAACTGGCGCTGTACCGCTTCAGAAGAACGGTAAGACTTGACTTGATCGGCCCCCGCCAGCAATTCCAGATTCTGGCGCAGCACGCTGCCATAGCTGGCAAATGCCGCACCATGGCTTTTGCGGCACTGGCTGCAGTGGCAGTGCGAAAGTGCTTTGGGCCGTGAGCGGATCTGGTATTTCACCGTACCGCACAGGCAACTGCCCCGGAAGGTTTGAGGGGAGGGCGTGAGCATTATTATTGGGAGTCCTTATAAGTGATGGCGTGTTTCAGGCTGTCGGGTGACTGCGCCAGAAACCCGGTAATCAGGGAAATCACTTGCTGCTGAATCACCGCGCGTGGACGGCCACCCTCGCCATCGGTGCAGATGATGCTGTCGCCCGGTACGTCTTTGTCGAGTATGGCCACGGCGCCAGGTTTGCAGATCGCCATAAAGGTGAAATGGCTGGCGTCGCTGATCTCGACGAAGCGCGATGAGGTTTTCGGCAGGCGTTTGGCGAGGTCGACGGATTCCAGTTGCGCGGGCAGTTCTTTCGACGGTACGCCGGCGGCGATCACCAGGATCGGTACGGGGTAGGTCGCCAGGCTGGCGTCGGTCATTCCGCGCGACAGCCCCAGGTCCAGTGACACCACGGCAGTGATGCGCTTGTCACGCCAATCGGCGGCGAGCTGAGCTTTCGATTGCGCCGTGCTTTCAGTGTTCATCTGTTGATACGCCGTGCAACTGATCAATTGCGTTTGGACTTTGCAGTCGTCGGCAAAGCGCTTGGGGTCGAAGCGCGCGCCGCCGCTTTCCAGCACCGTCCAGCCACCGAGAGAATGGCCGATAACGGCAATTCGATCCTTGGCCACCGTACCGAATTTACCCGGTTGCGCCGTTACCGCATCAATGGCACGGCTGAGGTCAACGGGGCGTTGCCACAGTTGCGCTGCTGCTTGCGGGCTGCGATCGCGGCTGGTAGTGCCGGGATGGTTGACCGCGGCGACGATGTAACCCTGATGGGCCAGCGCACTGGCCAGCCATGTCTGGTTGATCCAACTGCCGCCGTTGCCGTGGGAAATCACCACCAATGGATGCTCACCCTTGGCGGCTGGGGCGTCGAGCACGGCTGGGGCGCCGACGAAGACCGGGTTGTCACCGAACAATTGGGGCGTCGCATCCGTGGTCGCACTCGGGTACCAGACGACCATTTCCAGCGGGCGCTCGTTGCGCGGATCGGCCAGCGTGGCGTACTGGAAACCGACGGGTCGGGTATCAGCGAATACGTGGCTGCTAAAGCAGATCAGTAGCAAGGCGCCGAGAGACTTTTTCATTGTTGTTATCTTCCGTGATGGGCCGAATGGGCGAGGTGAACTTTGCCCGATTTCGCGCGCGTCAGCGAGCCTCTTTGATCCCTGCGTCTTAAACATTTTCCATCGGCCAGCGCGTGGCCAGATGCGCTGTCAGATAGTCCAGAAAGGCTTTGACCTTCGGCGTCATCGCCGCGCGTTCCTGTACGCAGGCGTAGATGTCCATCGGCTCGACAACGGAGTGGGTGGCGTCGCTGTGTTCAAACAGCGGCACCAATTGCCCGCTCGCCAGATAAGGTGCCGCGACAAACTCCGCCAGCCGGGTGACCCCGGCGCCGTGGACCGCCATTTGCGCCAACGCATCGATGTCATCACTGACGGCGGTGGCATTGATCGGGGCATCGAAACGCCGGCCGTCGCGAGTAAAACTCCAGCGCAGAAAACGCCCGTCCAAGGGATAACGAAAGGCCAGGCAAGCGTGGTTTTGCAGGTCGTCTGGTGATTGCGGGCGACCGGCGCGTTGTAGATAGGCCGGCGCGGCGCACATGACGAAAGGCAGCGAAACGATCTTGCGCGCGACGATGCCGTCCTCCAGTTGCGGTTTGATCCGCAGGCTCAGATCGATGCCGTCCTGGATGTGGTTGATCTTGCCATTGGTGGTCGAGAGTTCGATGAGCAGACGCGGATGCCGAGCAGCGAAACCGGCGATCAGCGAGGCCAGCACATGGCGGCCGAACGCAGACGTCGACGCGATACTCAAGCGGCCCTGCAACTCGGTTTCATCGCTGCTGATCGAGCTTTGCGCGGCTTCCAGGTCCGCCGCAATACGGCGAACTTTCTCGTAGTAAACCGCACCGTTTTCGGTCAACGCCATGCTGCGCGTGGTGCGCTGCAACAGGCGCACGCCGAGATGCGCCTCCAGCCGATTGATCGTCTGGCTCACCGCCGCCGCGCTCACGCCCAAGGTCTTGGCGGCGCCGACAATCGAGCCGGCTTCAACCACTTTGATAAAGCTGGCAATCGCCGCTAACAGATTCATCCATGCCCCGTTGAGGGTTGATTCGTAAGTTCTGCTTTATAAAGTACCTGCGGTTGAGCGTCTAGTTGCAGTCGGAGGGCTTTGCTAACGTGCGGTCTCCCTGTCAATGGATGGAAACGCCTTATGAATCAACCAACAAACTCCGAAGCCATGATCGTTGGCCGTCGAAAGCTGTCGCCGCGCGCCACGCCTTATGTGTTTGCGTTGTACATGGCGACGATCATGGCGTTTTTGATGTCGCTGGTGATCACTGCCGCCAACTCCGGCATTGATAACGACTACCTGAGTAATGCCTTGCACGCCTACAAGCTGGCGATGCCTGCGGCGTTCCTGTGCATCCTCATCGTGCGGCCGATCGTGATCAAACTGGTCGCGTGGACAGTGCATCCGCATTGTTGAAAACCGCCACGTCAGCAGTGATTGTTCTGACGTCTTCGCGAGCAGGCTCGCCCCACATTGGAACTCAATTCCCGGTGGGAGCGAGCCTGCTCGCGAATGGCCTCACCGCCAACCTGGAGGTCTTGTGGGGTCTCAGAAAAATTCATCGAGCATTTGATAAAAGGCGATCCGCTGCTGATCCGGCTCCACGCCATAAACCTCGAAAAACAAGGGCAGCCACTGCTCGCCGAGGTTGTCCGTGATGCTGTGCGCAGCCAACGCCAAATCCTGATAACGATCGGCAACGCCCAGGCGTCCGCAGTCGACAAACCCGCTGAAACGACCATTGGCAGCGAGCAGGTTGGGCAGGCACGCATCGCCATGAGTCACCACCAGATCCTCGTGCGCCGGGCGTGTGGCGAGCAACTGCTCGAACACTTCCTCGGCGGATTGTCCGAGGCGCGAGTCGTCGAAGTCTTCTTCATCGATCAGCCCGGCGAGCAGGTGTTCGCGGGCCCGTGTGATCTTCTGCTCCAGGCAATGATCGAACGGGCAACTGTCGATCGCGACCGCATGCAGTGCGCGCAACGCCTGGGCTGCGAGCGTGACGATCTGCTGCGGCGAGAGGTGCTCGCTGCTGGCCAGATCGCGACCGGCCACGGCGGTCATCAACAGCCAGTTGTGTTGCGCTTGCGTGGTGGTGTCGAGCACTCGCGGCGCCGGCAAATCCTGAGTCGCCATCCAGCGTAACCGCTGCACTTCACCGGGCAACTCGCCCCAGGTCATCACCTGTTCGGTTTTGACGAATTGCGGCGCAGCCCCGGCAGGCGTGATCCGCCATACATCAGCGCGCGATTCGCCAATGGTCTGCTGTTCAATGGCCGCACCGGCAAATTGGCTGCGCCATGCTGCTGGGAAATCCATGTCTTTTGTCCTTGTCATTATCGATGTGCGCATTGTGCCGCTCTGGCGGTTTTGTTCGCAAACAAGGATCGGCGCGCAGAAATCCATCGAAACTTCGCCAACGCCCCGAGTGTCCAGACCCTTACACCTCCCGGCGGATGTGCTGCCGGGACAGCTCCATGCAGCGGAGAAAGACGAGGATCGAGATGACGATGACAGTGGGAGATTTTCTGGTCGAGCGGCTCAGCCAATGGGGCGTTACGCGGATTTTTGGTTACCCGGGTGACGGCATCAACGGCGTGTTCGGCGCGCTCAGTCGGGCCAAGGGAAAAATCGAATTCGTCCAGGCGCGCCATGAAGAGATGGCTGCGTTCATGGCCTCGGCACACGCCAAGTTCACCGGTGAGCTGGGCGTGTGCATTGCCACTTCCGGCCCAGGCGCCTCGCACCTGATCACCGGCCTTTACGATGCGCGCATGGACCACATGCCAGTGTTGGCCATTGTCGGCCAGCAGGCACGCACGGCGCTGGGCAGTCACTACCAGCAAGAGCTGGATCTGGTGTCGATGTTCAAGGATGTCGCCGGGGCATTTGTGCAGCAGGCGTCGGCGCCTTCACAGGTGCGGCATCTGCTCGACCGGGCCGTGCGCACGGCCGTGGGCGAACGCCGGGTAACCGCGCTGATTCTGCCTAACGATTTGCAGGAGCTGAAATACCAAGCACCGGCACGCGCCCATGGCACCGCGCATTCCGGGGTGGGTTACACGAAGCCCAAAGTGTTGCCGTATGACGTGGATCTGCAGCGTGCCGCTGACGTTTTGAACGCGGGCGAGAAGGTCGCGATTCTGGTTGGCGCGGGGGCTTTGCAGGCGACCGATCAGGTCATCGCGGTGGCCGAAAAACTCGGCGCGGGCGTCGCCAAGGCTCTTTTAGGCAAGGCCGCGTTACCCGACGATCTGCCTTGGGTCACCGGCAGCATCGGCCTGCTCGGCACCGAGCCAAGCTACAAGCTGATGAGCGAATGCGACACTTTGCTGATGATCGGTTCGGGTTTTCCCTACGCGGAGTTTCTGCCCAAGGAAGGTCTGGCGCGGGGCGTGCAAATCGATTTGCAGCCCGACATGCTCAGCCTGCGCTACCCGATGGAGGTCAATCTGGTTGGCGACTCGGCGGAAACACTCGCGGCGTTGTTGCCGCTGCTTGAGCAGAAAACCTCTGGCAAGTGGCGCAAGAAAGTCGAAGGCTGGCGCGGCAGCTGGGAGAAAACCCTGGAAAAACGCGCGATGGCCAAGGCTGACCCGGTCAACCCGCAAAGGGTGGTGTATGAATTGTCACCGCGCCTGCCCGATCAGGCAATCATCACCAGCGACTCCGGCTCGTGCGCCAACTGGTTTGCCCGTGATCTGAAGATTCGCCGTGGCATGCAGTGTTCATTGTCCGGTGGGCTGGCGTCCATGGGCGCCGCTGTGCCTTACGCGATTGCCGCCAAGTTCGCCTATCCCGAACGTGCAGTCATCGCGCTGGTGGGCGATGGCGCGATGCAGATGAACAACATGGCCGAGCTGATTACCGTCGCCAAATACTGGCGACAGTGGGCGAGCCCGAAATGGATCTGCGCGGTGTTCAACAACGAGGACCTTAATCAGGTCACGTGGGAACAGCGGGTGATGGAGGGCGATCCGAAATTCGAAGCTTCGCAAAGCATCCCCGATGTGCCTTACCACTTGTTCGCCATTTCCATTGGCCTGAAAGGCATTTTCGTTGATCGCGAAGAAGACGTCGCCGCTGCCTGGGAGCAGGCACTGGCCTCGGAGGTGCCGGTGTTGATCGAGTTCAAGACTGATCCGAATGTGCCGCCGCTGCCACCGCACATCAAACTTGAGCAGGCGAAGAAATTCGCCACGACGCTGCTCAAGGGCGATCCGGATGAGGCCGGGGTGATCCTGCAAACCGCCAAGCAGGTGCTCGGCTCGGTGTTGCCCGGCAAAAAATAACCGGTTAATCGACAGGCAACTGTTGATCGTTCCCACGCTCTGCGTGGGAACGCCTCTAGGGACGCTCTGCGTCCAGTGACGCGGAGCGTCACGGGCAACATTCCCACGCGGAGCGTGGGAACGAGCACCGATCGAGTGGGCACGACAAGAGGTAAGTTGATGATTTTCGTGGGCTGTGCAGGCTGGAGTCTGGGGCGCGAGCATTGGCCGGCATTTCCGGTGGAAGGCACGCATTTGCAGCGCTACGCCGCACGCCTCAATTGCGTGGAAATCAACAGTTCGTTCTACCGCCCGCATCGTCGGCAAACCTACGAGCGCTGGGCCGATGGCGTACCGGAGGACTTTCGCTTTTCGGTGAAAATGCCCAAACACATCACCCATGAATTACGCCTGGCGGGATGTGAGGCAGCGCTGGACAAGTTTCTGGCTGAGTGCGGCGCGTTAGGCGAGCGTCTCGGTTGCTTGCTTGTGCAATTGCCGCCATCACTGGCGTTCGACGCCACCATCGCCGAAGCCTTTTTTAAGATACTGCGTCAGCGCTTCTGCGGCCCTGTGGTGCTCGAGCCACGGCATGAATCGTGGGTCATCGCTGAGCCGATGTTGATGACTTGGCAGATCGCCCAAACAACCGTCGATCCCTCGCGCATCAGCAATGATGCTGCGCCCAGTGGCTGGGCCGGAACCCGGTATTGGCGCCTGCACGGCTCACCGCGCATTTACCACAGCGCCTACGATTCAACTTATCTGCTAGACCTCGCACAAGCTCTGCAATCAGCGGCCGCAGCAGGTGCTGCGACCTGGTGCATATTCGACAACACCGCCAGCGGCGCAGCGCTGGGCAACGCCTTGACGCTGGCCACACCGACGGCCGATTGGGAGCAGGAATGTGTGGCCGTGAAACTCAACCTGGCGAAGAAGCCCTCACCCTAGCCCTCTCCCAGAGGGAGAGGGGACTGACCGAGGTGTTTGTGCAAGTAACGCCGACTTGAAATACCGAGTTGAACGCAAGATTTGAAAAGCGCACAAATCGACTCCCTTTCCCCCTCGCCCTTGGGGGAGAGGGGACTTACCGAGGTGTTCATGCAAATGACGCCGACTTGAAATACCGAGTTGAACGCAAGATTTGAAAAGCGCACAAATCGGCTCCCTTTCCCCCTCGCCCTTGGGGGAGAGGGGACTTACCGAGGTGTTCATGCAAATGATGCAGTGGTCAACTAATTCCGGACACCTCGATAGGTGGTTTTGACGCCATCGCTCGTTCATAAACGGTCGGTGGCAGATATCCCAGTTTCGAGTGCAGCCGTTCGTTGTTGTAAAACCCAACGATGTATTCGGTAATGTCGCGGATCGCTTCAGCGTGGTTCGCGTAGTCACGTCGCCATACCCGCTCCATTTTCAAACTCAAAAAGAAGCGCTCCATCACTGCATTGTCCCAGCAATTACCTTTACGGCTCATGCTCTGCTGCATGTCGTTTCTTGCCAGTAATTCTCTGTAAGCTGCACTCGCATATTGGCTACCCCGATCTGAGTGGGCAATCAAGCCTGGTGGCGGTTGACGTTGCGCGATAGCCAGTTGCATCGCAGTGCACACCAGCTCTGCCGGCATGTTCGGAGCCATCGACCAGCCCACTATCTTGCGTGAAAACA